>CAYWEJ010000001.1:0-107784 GCA_964457465.1 uncultured Gammaproteobacteria bacterium
ACATCTCAAAATTATCACAATCCAGCTTCAAAAGAGTCAGTCGAGAAAACTTTAGCATCTTTAAGGAAAAATAATTTTATCCCCGTTTTTGTTCAAAACAAAGAAGAAGCTCTTGAGAAGGTAAAAAGTCTTATTCCGGATGGTGTGTCTATTATGAATGGATCTTCTCAAACTCTTTCTGAAATTGGTTTTATGGATCTTCTCAAAAGCGGAGAACATCCTTGGAATAACCTTCATGATGGTATTCTTGCTGAAAAAGATCCTCAAAAGCAGGCAAAACTTCGTCAAGATTCAGTAATATCAGACTACTATATTGGAAGTGTTCACGCACTTTCAGAGACAGGAGAGCTTGTCATTGCTTCAAATACAGGTAGTCAATTGCCTCATCTGGTATATACCTCACAAAATATCGTGCTAGTGGTGGGATCACAGAAAATTACTCCTACACTGCAAGATGCAATAACTAGACTTGAGACATATGTCGTACCGCTTGAGGATGAGCGAATGAAAAAAGCTCATGGGATGGGCACTACGCATGCTAAGACGCTCATACTACATAAAGAGAATTCATTTATGGGTCGAAAAATACACGTTGTTATTGTTGGCGAAAAACTCGGCTTCTAAGGATAGAAAAACCCGCAAGCTGAATGCGTTGCGGGTAAGTATAGGTTCCTTATGTTTGTTTAGATCTTTGCCTATCTTCTTCAATTCTTTGACGAAGTTCAACGAGAAACTCTTCGTATGTTTTTTTTCTTGTAATTACAGAAGATTTATAGGCTTTTAGTCGCTGGATATAGACAATAAGCCAAAAGATTCCGCTTGCTCCTATGAGGAGCATATTGTTGATGAAAGAAGATGTTATTAAGAATGAGAAATATGACGGAAATAATAGTCCATCCAAAACAAAAAAGAATAATTCCTCCTACTGCAGAAGCAGCAGTATCTCTTTTTGTGGGCATCTTGTTCTCTTTCTAGATTGGCAAAGAACAGTCTTTGTAGATTATACAATATTCCTGACCAACACTTATATATCCTATAAGATTGATTTTTGAATGAAAAAAGAATATACTACAGACGTACGTTAAAAAGTTGTTAGTGAGAGGAGGAGGCTATGCCTCAAAATCAGAAGTGGCCACGTAGGATGAGGCTAATTCGACATATCGAATCAGAGTATAACATTCTTCGGCCATTAAAAGCTGAGGATAAGCTCTGGCAACGATTCGTCAAGTCATATGAAGGTAATCCGCGCTCAAGAAGAACGCGCGAACTCGCTCTGGGCGTCATAAAGAAATTTGCTCTCCCAAGAGGAGATCATAATACCAAGGTCAACGAAGAAGCAGTTGAGACTGCTATCCAAACAGGACGTGCTCTCGCTGGAGATCTTCCTGACATCATTTATGTCTCTCCTTACGAACGGACGAACAGAACGCTCGAGGGCCTCATTCAAGGGTGGCCCGAGCTTGGCTCTGTTCCTATCGTTCAAGACGAGCGAATTAGAGAGCAAGAGCATGGACTCATGCTTCTGACCAATGATTGGCGTGCATTCTTTGCACTCAATCATGCTCAGCTCGACCTTCGTGAGAGGGATGGGCGATACTGGTATCGCTATCCCAATGGGGAGAGCGTGCCTGATGTCCGGCTTCGCCTCAAGGATTTTCAAGAGACGCTCGTTCGCGAGCACGCAGGGCAAGATGTCCTCGTGGTCACTCATCATTTGGTGATCGTTGCTCTTCGAATGAATCTTGAGCGACTCGAGTGGCACGAGTTCCCAAGGCTTGATGAAGACGAGAAGCCGATCAACTGCGGGGTTTGGACCTATGAGTCTACGCCTGGCACTGGTCGATCTGGTCAAGGCAAGCTTATCCTTACAGGGCAGAACGTCTGTCATTACACTAACAGCTGATTTGCGATGCGGCGGTCCCGATATATCGGGACCGTTTTTTCTTTGATAATTTATTAAAAAATCAATAATATGTTCGCTCGTTAAAAGTAATTCTTGGGTAGGTAGCAGAGTGAGTTTTTGCGCTCAGTCTGCTATCTACTCATTTTGAGTAGATAAGAAGAGAAGGAGAATAGGATGAGACGAGTTCTTTTTTTGTTGCCTTCTACAAAGAAGGCAATGTCTGCTATAGAGGAAGCTGCAAAAGCTGTGCTTGCAGATATTCAGAGATCAGATTCTATTCGAGTTGTCACATCTACTGGTAGCAGAGAAATGGAGGCTGCAGCAGGATTGACTGCAACTCTTTGCGCACTGTCTCCGCAGTTAGTAGGATTGCCTGCACAACAATTCAGAATTCTTGGCGGTGAGGGTTCGAACGGATCTTCATCAGCGACTATTCTGGGTCAGGTTGACGCATTCACTGAGCAGGTCGTAGTCGTTGTGGCAAGTGAACAAACGATTTACGATCTGTATCTCTATCTGTGTAGGGGGTATGGTTTTGCACCGGAGCCAATAACGGACAAATATATACTTATTTTTAAAACAGGCGTTTTAACCCTGTAGAAATATCTTCCTCGGTAGTCATCAGAAAAATCTGCTGACTACCGAGAATTTTTTTTTATCCTCTTCCAAGCGTATTGATCCTATTAATCCATGTAAATATTTTTCCTTGCTGTTCTGGATTGTTGTCACTCATAAACTGCATAAAAGGTTCAGGGTTTAGAGTGTCTGGTCTTGATAGATGGTCTACGTAGTATTCACCGCCATCACGACCAATAATAAAATTTTGTGGGGCAGGGTCAATATTGAGAGGAATAGAATATGCCCTACAAGCACGAGTAACATCTCCAAAGGGATAAATAATATCTGAGCCTTCTACAATTCTTTGCCTCACTGTTCCTACAATGTATTGAGCTTCATAAAAATAATTTTTATCGTCGTCCGGATAAAAAAAGGCTGCATGCGTACGTGGGAAATTGTGTGGAAACATCATCGAATATAGGTTTCGAAAGTAATACATTGCTCTGTCTCGATTCACGAAATCATCCCAGTCAACAGCGATCACCTTCTCAGGGTTAAGTGGATGAGCATATACAAAACTGTCATTCCCTTGTCCAATATATTCAATATCGTGTTTCTTAGCAATATTTTTGACCACTTCGACGTCAACTTTTCTTTTTGCTCTTAAAGGATCTTGTAGTGCAATTATCTCTGCTGCAAATGGGTTTCTCTTGTTGGTCTCAGGCATAGCTCGGATTATAGCATTAGTTTAGAAATATGTTAGAATGTCCTATATTAATTTGTTTGTGCTATAATATAGCTTCTGTGGGCAATTTTTTGTTCATGGAGGCACTTTTATAGCTTGATCTACTTGTCGCTTTTGAGAGCTCCTCTCAAGCAAGGAAAGGACTGACAATGAGACGAGTTGGTGGCGTTAGTAGAAGCGTCATAAGGGAAGGGAAATGGGACTGCTCGTCGTGCGGGTCAAAAGATATCCCGGGCGGACAGAAATTTTGCCCAAGCTGCGGTGCGTCTCGAGATCAGAAAGAAAAAATCTCTCGAAATCCTGATGCACCTGAGATCACTGACAAGACAATTCTTCAAGAGGCCATGTCGGGTCCTGAATGGAATTGCGAACACTGCGGATCTGCTAATTCAAATCGTTCAGATTTCTGTAAGACTTGTTCAGCACCCCGTGGCTCAAGTCCGCACCGGTCAACCGGCCGCATACTTGCTTATCCTGAGACAGACGAAGAAGTAACTGTCTCAACGACGACTTTTCATAAGTCAACGTCTCAGTTTGGGATCAAGAGCGTATTGCCCCTTGTTGGAGCTGCTGCTCTTATCTTGGCAGTTCTCTTTTCTGTGTACTTTTTCTTCATTCAGACGAAGAGCTCTCCGGCAAGAGTAGCAGGATTCTCCTGGGAACGAAGTATCAATGTTGAGCAGCTTAATACTTACCAAGGAGAAGGTTGGGATCCTCCGACTGGAGCCAGGGTTCAAAACTCAGCATACTTGCCTCATGGTTCAAAGTCTGTCTTTGACCACTATCAAGACGTCGAAGTGCAGGTGTCTTATGAGGTCAAAGTCGGTGAGGAATACTGCGGCTCAACTAATCTAGACAACGGATACATTCAGGATGATTATTGCGACGTATTCGAGACCAGATACAGAACCGAAATAGAGTCCGAACCTGTGTATGTAACAGTTGTTATCTACGACTTTTACTATTGGTACGAGTATGATCAGTGGGATCTAGACCATGCTGTTAAAACAGAAGGTGCAGATCAGTCGCCTTTCTGGGGAGACGTTTCTCTCAGCTCAAATCAGAGAAAAGGAGGAACAAGCCAGAAATATACTTTGATATTTCTGGACAGAGATGGAAAGAAGAAATCTTTTTCGACTTCTGACGAGTCATATTGGCAGTCCTTCAGAGAAGGACAAAAAGTGACTCTGAAGATCAATCGAGTTGGAGATATTCTCGAAATACAGAAATGATACTTGCCGCCTCTTGGGAATTCTTAAGAGGCGGTTTTTTTTATTGCGCTTTAGAAATTATTTACTTGATCACAGTCTTGAATTGTCATAAAATAGACTATATCGTGAAGAATATTAACCTCTCCGTGGTCATTCCATGCTATAACGAAATGGCCAATCTTCGAAAAGGCGTACTCAATAAGGTTGATTCTTATCTTTCAAAAAAGAAATACTCCTTTGAAGTTATTATTGTCGATGATGGATCTACTGATGGGAGTGTGGAATTTATTAGGCAATTTGTTAAAGATCACAAGGAGTTTTCAATAATTGAGAGTCATCATATGGGAAAAGCAGGTGCGGTTACGTTAGGTATGCTTGAGGCAATAGGAAAATATCGCCTTTTTGCAGATATGGATCAGGCAACACCAATTGAGGAGGTCGATCATCTTATGCCTTTTTTTGATCAAGGATTTAATATTGTCATTGGATCACGCAGTAACAGGCGAGAAGGTTCACCTCTCATTAGGCAATTTATTTCTCGCGCACAGGTTATTTTGCGAAAGAGTATCGTGGGTCTCCATGACATCTCAGATACACAATGTGGATTTAAGATCTTTGAAGGAGATGTGGCAGATAAATTGTTTGCTGCAATCAAATCAATTCATCATGGATTCAAAAAGATTAGCGGGTCTAACGTTACTTCGGGATTTGATATCGAGCTGTTGTATATTGCAGAAAAAATGAACTATACCATCAAAGAAGTTCCGGTTCATTGGCTCTATGTAGAGACAAGAAGAGTTAATCCAATTCGCGATTCGCTTCAAGGAGTAAGAGATCTTATTGAAATCAAACAAAATGCAATTGCTGGAAAGTACTCAAAGATATGAGCACTAAAGAAGAAGTAAAGACGTCTTCATACTCACAGTTGCTCTTTGAAAAACTCTTGATACTTTTTTCTTTCCTCCTTTTTCTTTATTCATTTACTCAAGTTGATCTGGGACTTACTCTGACACGTGCTTCATTTATAGCAACCATACAGCATGCTTTTCAGCATGTTGGTTATTTTAATCGTCCATTATCAACATTATTATTTATTGTCTTATTAATAGCATTAACAAGTGTCTACTATGGCTATCTTTTTCTCACTAAAAGACAGGCACTCTCTTCAAGAATACTTTGGAGGACTATTTTTATTGTTGGAGGACTGCTTACATTGTCTTATACTGCTTTTTCTTATGACATTTTTAACTACATTTTTGATGCAAAGATAGTTACCTTGTATCATCAAAACCCCTATCTCCACAAAGCTCTGGATTTTCCAGGCGATCCTATGCTTTCTTTTATGCATTGGACTCATCGAACATACCCATATGGCCCTTTTTGGCTAGGAGTTACTATACCTTTGTCTTATGTTGGGTTGCAATTTTTTCTTCCTACATATTTTCTTTTTAAGGCATTAGCACTTGGTGGATATTTGCTTACCATCTATTCGATAAGTAGAATAGCAAAGATAATATCCCCATCATACGAAAAATTATCAATAGTTTTTTTTGCTTTCAATCCTTTGGTTCTTATTGAATCACTCGTTTCGGGACATAACGATATCATTATGATGGGAATAGGGATGTATGGAATATATCTTTTTCTCAGAAAAAGATACGCAATTAGCTTTCTTCTCCTTGTATTATCAGCTGGAATAAAGTATGCAACAGGATTTGTTATTCCACTTTTTATTATTCTTTATCTCTTCGAGCGTAAAGATATCAAGATTCCGTGGAACAGTTCTCTCATGAGTCTGTTGGTAGCCATGGGTATTGCTTTTGGAGCAATTATTTTGAGATCAGGATCTTTTCAGCCTTGGTATCTGCTTGTAGTATTACCTTTTGCTTCTTTACTAGTAAAAAACAAGTACATCCTTATCCCCTCACTGATTATTAGTGTTGGAGCGCTTTTTAACTATGTTCCATTTTTCTATGTAGGTAACTGGAATCCTCCAATTCCATCCGTCTTATTGCAGATTAATCTTTTGGCTTTATTGCTTGCTATTACTTGTGGTATAGCTTTCTATCTAAAAGATCGACATGCTGTTCACAAGTAGTATAATTATTTGAGATGGAATTTATTAAAAAAAACAAAATCGCCCTCTTTCTGTGTGTTGCTATGGGGATTGTCTATTTTGTTACGCGACTATCAACCCTAACCTCTCTTCCCATTTTTACTGACGAAGCAATTTATTTGAGATGGGCGCAGATTGCGCTTCACGATGCAAATTGGAGATTTATTTCACTCACTGACGGTAAGCAGCCATTTTTTGTGTGGTTGATGATGCTATCCATGAGGGTAATTCAAGACCCGATTGTTGCTGGGAGAGTAGTGTCAGTTATCTCAGGTTTTACAACTATGGTAGGTCTGTATTTCTTAGGTACAGAAGTATTTAAAAATAAGAAAATAGGACTCCTTTCATCATTTTCTTATGTCATATATCCTTTTGCATTGGTTTATGACAGACTGGCTCTATATGACAGTCTTGTTGGTGCATTTGCGGTATGGGGACTCTTTGGAGCAATAAAATTAGTTCGAAATTTGAGACTAGATACAGCAATGCTTCTGGGTCTAACTGCAGGTGCGGCAGTTCTTAACAAAACGAGCGGTTTTTTTGTGATATACCTTCTTCCATTTCTTTTTATTCTTATACCCATAAAAGATGCGAAAAATCCAAAAGTTGTTATTCGTTTCCTTTTTTTATGTGCTGTAGTTGCGGTAATTGCCTATGGCTGCTATGCGATACTGCGACTATCACCTTTTTTCTATATCATTGAGCAAAAGAACGCACTTTTTGTCTATCCTCTTCAGGAATGGATCAAGCACCCACTAACTTTTTTTGTCTCAAACATCAGAGCGCTTTTTGATTGGTATCTTCATTATGTTGGCTTACCTATGACTCTTTTAATTTTGGGAGCTTTCTTAATTTCCAAAGAATTTATGAAAGAAAAGGTTGTGTTGTTTTTATGGTTTTTTCTTCCATTTATTGCGTTAGCTCTCACTGGGAAAACTCTTTATCCACGATATATTTTTTTCATGACCCTTTCACTTATTCCTCTTGCTGCATATACTCTAGTATTTCTTTACAACAAGCTATCTCAAAAATCATTTTTTACCGTATGTTTTCTTGCTGTACTATATTGGTTGATCTCTTCCTATATGGTGCTTACACAATTTCAGAATGCTCCAATTCCATCATCAGATCTTGGACAATATCTTACGTCATGGACTTCAGGAGTAGGGGTAAAAGAAACGATACAATTTTTGAAAAAAGAATCACAGCATAAGAAAATCTTTGTCGGAACACAGGGTACTTTTGGACTTATGCCATACGCTCTTGAGTTATATCTTGTTGATAATCCTAATATAGAAATTAAATCGTACTGGCCTGTTGATAACACTTTCTTAAAAGATATTGAAAAGCACGCAGCTCAAAAAGATTCTTATGTATTTTTTTATCAAGGATGCCCAAGTTGTTCTGCAATAGGAATAGCTCCATCTGAATGGCCACTTGAAAAAGTTTTCCAGACTCAAAAGTTAGAAAAAAATACCTACGTTACTCTCTATAAAATTATTCCACAATGAAAGTAAGATCATTTTTCATTGCAGGGGTGGTTTCTCTCTTTTTGCTTAGTATTCCCCTTATTCTGCCATTCTTTGAAAAAGGCTATTTCACTACGCATGATGGTGAATGGGCCGTTGTTCGACTAGCTGATATGTATAGGGAAGTGAAAGATGGGCAAATACCCCCGAGATTTAGTGGGAATCTTAATACAGGGTATGGTTATCCTCTTTTTCAGTACGCATATCCTCTTCCTTATTATGTAGGTTTGCCGTTATATCTATCACATATCGGTTTAGTAAATAGTGTTAAATTACTTTTTGCGTCAACTGTTTTCTTGTCAGGGATATCAATGTTTTTTCTATCACGGAAAATTTGGAAATCTAATGTTGCAGGAGTAATAAGTGGGATACTTTACATGTATGCTCCGTATCGTCTTGTGGATCTTTATGTAAGGGGGTCGCTTGGAGAATCTATCGCCTCTGTATTTTTCCCATTAATTTTGTTTCTTATGGTGCTTCTACGGGAGAGACCATCATTTTTCAAAATATTACTACTTTCTTGTGGGGTAGCTGGATTAATTCTTACCCACAATATCATGGCAGTGCTTTTTTTCATCATCATGCTTGGTTTTATTACGTACCTATTTTTTGAAAAAAATATTCGATCAGTAAAAGCGGTTGTTATCGGAGTATGTGGAGGGTTTTTCCTCTCGGCATATTTTTGGGTACCAGCATTATTAGAAAAAAAGTTTGTTTTACTTTCAATTATCCCAATTGCCGATAGAAATCTTCATTATGTTTCATTAAAACAACTATTATTGCCAAGTTGGGGTTATGGTACCCCAACTGATCCAGATGCTTTCACCTATCAATTGGGTGTTGCACATGTCGTTTTAACTATTTTTGCACTGGTATTAGCTGTTCGTAAAAGAAAAGATGAGAATAGAAATTTCACTTTTTTACTTTCTGGGTTAATACTCCTTTTTTTATTGTTGATGTTCCCATTCTCAAAAATCATTTGGGAAAATGCACCCCTACTTCATGAGATTAACTATCCATGGACTTGTCTCTTGCCATTAGTATTTCTTTGTTCCGTACTCTCTGGAAAAGTGGCCTTGGTAAAGTCCCTATTTCAAAAAGTAATTGTAGGAATAGTACTTATAGTTACTATTCTTTTCGGAATATCATATGCTAAGCCCGATAAAATTGTTGATCATGGTGATGGATTTTATTTTACCAACGATGCAACTACAACATCTTCAAAAGAACTGATGCCATTATGGGTGAAAGAATTCCCAACTGTAAGACCAAAAAATAAAATAGAAATTATAAAAGGACGAGGTAACATTTCTAGCACAGTCTATTCTTCGCATAAAGCATCATTTATAGCAGATTTGGATACAGACGCTGTTATTCGATTTAACACAATTTATTTTCCAAATTGGACATGGATAGAAAATGAAAAAAAGATTTCTTATACATATAACAATCCTATTGGAGTCATGGATGCAAAGCTTTCTAAAGGCTATCATAGTATTTTTATATCGCTTAAAGACACGAGCGTAAGAAGTGTTTCTAATCTTATCAGTCTTGTTGCAATAACTTTTATTGGTTTTGCATTCTTTATAAGGTTAATACATGTTTTTTGGAAAAGAAAGATTACATTTTTGTCAGTTATTTATGAATAAGTTTTTATTTATATTTCTTGTATTCATATTTAGTTTGGTAAGTATTGCTCCTCTGTTTCATGAAGGTTATTTTCCCATGCACGATAACACACAGGTTGCACGGGTCTCCCAAATGGCTATCTCATTAAGCGACGGATTATTTCCGGTTCGATGGGCCGGAGATCTTGGATATGGTTATGGTTATCCTCTCTTTAATTTTTACGCACCCTTATCTTATTACATAGGAGCACTGTTTGTTTTATTAGGTTTTGTACCAATTGATGCCACAAAAATAATGTTTGGAGTAGGAATGGTTACTGCTGGATTCTCTATGTTTTTTCTAGTTAAGCTTTTATTTGGGGATAGGGCTGGAATTATTGCGTCTCTTCTTTACATGCTTGCACCTTACCATGCATCCCTTCTCTATGTAAGAGGAGCTATAGGTGAAATGTTTGCCTATGCATTTTTACCATTATGCTTTTTAGGTCTTTGGGGAATTTATAAAACTGGGAAGTATCGTTATGTTCTGCTTTTTTCATTAGGTTTTGCTGCGGTTATTATTTCTCACAATCTAACTACCCTCATGCTACTTCCTTTTCTTGCAATTGCAACTCTACTTCTTTGTTGGTGTCTCTATAGAAAAAAAGAGAAAAAAGAAATTTTATTCACAATTTTTGGATTATGTATGGGCATTATACTGGCTTGTTTTTATATGATTCCCGCAATCTTTGAAATGAAATATGCAAATATATCATCTGTTCTTGGTGGTGGATCAAATCCTCTGGATCATTTTGTTTGTATCTCTCAGCTTTGGTCAAGTCCTTGGGGTTATGCTGGTTCAGCAAAAGGGTGTATTGACGGAATGTCTTTTGTTATTGGTAAGATTCATATTCTTGTAATGGCTTCTAGTCTAATTGCTCTTTTATTTACCAGAAAAGTAAAAAATAAGGATTTATTAGGTGTTGCTTATTTTGCATTTGCCGTAGTTTTGGTATCTCTATTTGCAATGACTGATTTTTCGACATTTTTATGGAAGACGATTTCTTTTTCTTCCTATATTCAGTTTCCATGGAGATATTTATCGTTTGTTGCCTTTGGCATAGCAGTTCTTGGAGGTTTTCTTGTTTGGTTTTTAGAAGATAATTATAAAAAGAACGCTAAATGGGGAATTCTCTTTATTGGACTTTGTGTGCTTTTTTTCAATGCTCACTATTTTAATCCTCATAGTTTTTGGAATAAAAAAGACACAGTAGATTACTTTAACAACATTAAGTGGACCATCTCGGAGATTTCAGATGAGTACTTGCCAAGTGATTTTATAAAGCCAAAAGATAGCGATCAAATCCCTCTAGCAATCCTTAGTGAAAATAGTGATATAGATAAGCTTGTCATAAGTAAAAATACAAATAAAGAGAAAATAATATTTTTTAATTTAGAGAAAGATAAAACTGTAATTTTTAATCTCACTTATTTTCCAGCATGGAGTATGGTAGTTGATGGCAAAAAGGAAAAGGGAGAGATCCAAAGAAATGGTCTTTTTGCTATGCCATTTGCAAAAGGAGTTCATGAAGTTAATTTTGTTTTTTCCCAAACGCCACTTGAGCGATATGCAAATTATATTTCACTATTAGGTATACTCTTACTAAGTGTTGGTATAATATATTCCTGGAAGAAAAAATATTTCTAATGAAAAAACTTTCTGAGTTATCAATCTTTTTTCCATTCTGGAATGAAGAAAAAAATATATCCCAAATTATCATGAACGCTGTTGAGGTAATGCCAACAGTAGCTGAAAAATTTGAAATCCTTATTATTGACGATGGATCAAAAGATAAAACTTTATCAATTGCTGAAGACCTAGTAGCAAAGTATCCGTTTATTAGAATTATTAGTCATAATACGAACAGGGGGTATGGAGCAGCTATTAAATCTGGTCTTGAAAATGCAAAATATAATTATATTGTTTTCACTGACGGAGATTTGCAATTTGATCTTCATGAGGTATCAAAATTTGTTGATTGCATAGAAAAGGCTGACATGGTCATAGGATATAGAAGAAGAAGAAAAGATAAAAAAATAGTAAAAAGACTTCTTTTAATGAATTTGCTCAAAATTTGGGATTTTGTACTTTTTGGTTTTCATTTTAAGGATATCGATTGTGGTTTTAAGATGTTCACAAGACATAGTCTTGAAGTGATAGGGCCGCTTCGATCTGAAGGGGCAATGATTACAACAGAAATATTAGCAAAAGCTAAAAAGAAGAGACTAAAAATTATTCAGGTTGGCGTTGAGCATTTTCCTAGAGTTTACGGGGAGCAGACTGGCGCAAATATTTTTGTAGTAGTACGTGCGGTACTTGAAAGTCTAACTCTTTTTATGGATATAAAAAATAGGAGGTTTTAATGCAGGAAATAGATATTGCCACAATTACTAAGCGGTCTATTCACGGAGTTTTTGCTCTTGTTTCAAGAACTTTTCTTATACAAATTATTATGCAGCTTGTCAGTTTCTTTCTGACAATTTATCTTCTCCCTGCAGAGTATGGAGTATTTTATATAGTTTCAGCAGCAATTGCATTTCTTGGTTATTTTTCAGATATTGGACTTGCTGCGGCTTTAATTCAAAAAAAGGAACCTCTTACAAAAGATGATCTAAAAACCACATTTACTATACAACAAGGATTAGTTATTGCAGTTTCGATTCTTGCTTTGTTATTTTCAAGTACGGTTGGGAAGTTTTACAGCTTGGATGGATCAGGAGAAATGCTTTACCAGGCTCTTATTTTAGCATTTTTTCTTTCATCCCTAAAAACAATTCCTTCAATTCTTCTTGAAAGAGAGTTGAAATTTCAAAAATTAGTTATCCCTGAGTTGATTGAGACATTTGCCTTTAGCATTACTGTTTTGACTATGGTTATTTTAGGATATGGAGTGACTAGTTTTACTGTTGCCGTTGTTTTGAGAGGACTTTTAGGTCTTATTGCAATGTATGTTATCGCTCCATGGAAACCAGAGATAGGATTTTCAAAATCAACAGCAAAGAAACTCTTATCATTTGGTCTTCCTTTTCAGGCAAACAGCATATTAGCACTTCTTAAGGACCAGCTGCTTGTTATCTATCTTGGTAAGGCGCTCCCACTTACTCAGGTAGGATATATAGGGGTAGCCCAGAAGCTCGCGTACACCCCGTTGAGGCTTTTTATGGATAACATCATTAGGATTACTTTTCCTTCATTTTCGAGGTTGGCAGAAACAGATTATTTGGGTAAAGCAATTGAAAAAACACTTTTTGGTGTGTCAGTTTTCATTTTTCCAGCAACAGCTGGAATGGTTTTGGTAATGCCTGATTTTATTAAAGTATTCCCTAAATATGAAAAATGGGAACCAGTACTTTTCTCTCTTGGATTTTTTGCTGCAAACGCTGCAATTTCATCTATTTCAACACCACTAACTAATGCTCTCAATGCAATAGGAAAAATAAAAGTAACTTTATACTTGATGATTTTTTGGACACTGGCAACATGGATTACTATTCCTGTAAGTATTAGACTATTCGGCTTTAATGGAGTATCGATTGCCTCACTTATCATTTCTCTTAGTATTTTTGCTGTTGTTTTTGTTGCAAAAAAATATATTTCGTTTTCTCTTACTCCAGTAATAACTCCACCAATTTTTGCTACGATTGTTATGTCATTATTTATCTATTTTTTAGGTAAAGGATTGATAACTTCTCTTCCGATGCTTATTCTTGTTATGATAATGGGAGGTATTGTTTACGGACTTAGTTTATTTATCATTGCAAGAGCACAAATTCTTTCGGACTTTGCTTTAATTAGAGAAAATCTTAAAAAATAACATGACAAAGATTGCAGTTGTTGTCTCAACCTATAATAGCTCAAGAGTGCTCGATGACTGTCTAAGGTCAGCTGTTTGGGCTGATGAAATAGTCGTTGTAGACCACGAGTCAGAAGATGAGACTCTAAAAGTTGCAAAGAAGTATACGAAGCATATTTTTTCAGAACCAAACAATCCGAAAGGAATTGATACTCAAAAAAACTTTGGATTCAAAAAGGCGAAAAGTGAATGGATACTAAGCATAGATGCTGACGAGAGAATACCAGAGTCATTACAAAAAGAGATAAAGGAAACAATTTCTCATGCAGATCAGGACGCATATGCAATTCCAAGAAAAAATATTATTTTTGGAAAGTGGATTGAGCATTCTATCTGGTGGCCAGATTTTCAAATTAGACTTTTTCGAAAGGGTAGAGCAGAGTATGTCGAGGCGACAGTTCATAAAGATATTCAAGTCCAGGGTACAGTAGGGAAGCTAACTGAACCTTTGATCCATGAAAATTACCAGTCAATAAGTCAGTATATTCAAAAAATGGATGTCTACACAGAAAACGAAGCTCTTTCTTATATCAAAACAAATAGCCATTTTTCTTGGATTGAAGCTGTTAGAATGCCGATTAGTGATTTTTTAAAGACTTTTTTCTTTCAAGAAGGCTACAAAGATGGGTTTCATGGCCTTGTCCTGAGTGTCTTACAAGGATTTTATATGTTTTTAGTTATCACTAAGGTGTGGGAAAAACAAGGCTTCAGAGAGGAGAATGACAACAGCTTCTTAAAAAGTCTTTCTACAGAATGGCAAAGGAGTCAAAAAGAAATTTCATACTGGTTTATGACATCTTTTATCAAGTCATCTGGGAATTATCTTGAAAAAATTTCTTACAAATTAAAAAGAAGGCATCTCCATAGCAAGTTAAAGAAAGATTCTACTCAAGGTTAA
The DNA here is from genome assembly GCA_964457465.1 of uncultured Gammaproteobacteria bacterium. Taxonomy (GTDB): domain Bacteria; phylum Patescibacteriota; class Microgenomatia; order Levybacterales; family UBA12049; genus JACROF01. Next base: position 14,482 of record CAYWEJ010000001.1, read on the forward strand.
TCGTAGTCAGCTCAAGCCACATCTTATCCTTGCCTAAATTTTTATCTCTTCCTTCAAAATCAAGGTAGCCATTTACTTTTTTAAGTTCCTCTAATGATTTCAAGAAAGCAATTTTTATATGGTTGTCTCTTCGATATATAAGTTCGTTATTAGAAAATTTAATTTTTTCTTTTGGTACTTGTATGATTTCATCAAGTTGTTTAGCATCTACAAGAAAATCTATACTTTGTATTTTATTAGATTTAAAATACAAAATTGGTTTAAGTGTTAAGTTTTTATTTGGATTAATTTGAATCTCTTCAAGGATAGAGGAGAAATTTTTTTTATCTTGTCCATCGTTTATGCTATGAAGATATCCTCTTGAATAAAATTCTCTAAACTCCCATAACGATTGAACATCTATTTTGCTCTTGACAGCTTCTTGATAGAAAGTCTGCCACCTACGCTCGCTAATTGGTTTTAAAATTGATGAAGTTTTTGGATTTGCAACAAAAAAAAGAACAACAATCACAAGAAGTAGAAGAAGAATATGAAAGCTTTCTGAAGCCACTTTGATCTTTTGTATTTTGCTCATTGTTCAGATATACTTTTTAAAGAATGAGTAAACTTAAGGGTAATTTCTTACCGCTCTTGGTTATTCTGTTATTTTCTTTAATCTTCGTATCAGACCTTTTTATCTCACCAGGCTTACCAACAACGTTTGATAACCCATTTCATACTACTAATGTTACCCAATTTTTTATCTCCTTGAAATCAGGCGATTTTCCAGTTCGATGGTCCGATGGTATTGGAAATTACGGATTGCCAATTCCCATTGTAGCACACCAGTTAACTAGCTATTTAGGAGCATTTCTTCTTTTTCTAAACATAACTCCTGAGTTTTCATTGAAACTCCTTTATTTTTTTGGAGTTTTCTTCTCAGGTGTAACATCTTACTATTTTATGCGTTTGTATTTTACAAAATTACACTCATTGGTAGGTACTTTTGTTCTAACATTCTCGTCTTACCGGATTTTTGATGTATATGTAAGAGGTGCGCTTCCAGAGGTTTTTTCCGGGATTTTTCTACCACTTATTCTAACTGGTAGTTTCTTATTTCTTAAGAGAAGTAGAGTATTAGGACTATACATTGTGATGTTTTCAGTTTTTCTTCTAGCACTTAACCACCCAATGATGCTTTTTATCTATTCTTTTATTTTTGTTCCTTATATTATCTGGCTTTTACTTTCCGGGAAGAAAATTACGTTTTCCAGCATCATGCGAGAGCTGCTTAACAAAAAAAGCATTTTGCTTTTCTTTGCTTCAATAATTGGTTTATTGGCTTCTGCGTACTATCTTATCCCGTTAACTAGAGAAATTAAGTACTTTTATTTTGGTCTGCTCACGCAGCCTTTTAATTCCAACAGTTTTTTGTCTCTTAACAATTTATTCAGTTATCTCTGGCCTTATTTTACTGACAAAGAAATAGCGACTCGAGGTCATATTGTTCAAGTAGGACTTGTAGAATCGCTCAGTCTAATTGTGGGAATCGCCATCGTCTTGTGGCAGACCTTGAAAAGAAAGAAAAATTTATTTTCTTCACTGCTCCTTTTTGCTGTTGCTGACGGTATTTTTCTTCTATTTATAATGTCCCCATTTGTTGCGCCTATTTTTGAAAATAATAAGTTTTTAGGAAATATTCAATTTCAATGGAGGATACTATCAGCGTTTATTTTTCTCCCTGCTATTCTTACTGCGTGTATTCTCTCAAAGTATCAAAAGTTTTTTGTGACAATAATATTTGTTAGTATAATGTCGCTACTAAGCTTTTCTCAAATATATGGCAAAAATTTTAGAGCACTTGATCAAAGTATATATTACTTCACTCCTTATAATGTTCATTCAGTTATGATGAATACTATTTGGACTGGCAAAACCGAAGAGTACTCTATCGAAAAAAAGAAGATTGCAATAATTGAAGGAAAAGGGGAGATAGTTGACTCAACGGTAGCAAACTCAAAAAGACTTTATAAAATTAATGCAACAACCCCTGTTCGACTCGTGGACTATACTTTTTATTTTCCTGGCTGGAAGGTAACGTCTGATAAAGATCCAATAGATATTGAGTTCCAAGATCCCTCCTACCGTGGTGTAATAACGTATCGACTACCAGAAGGAAAGCATGATGTTGAGGTTAGGTTTACGGAAACGAAAATACGTTTGCTATCAGATATACTAAGTATAATGGGGTTTATATGTATGGGTCTAACATTGATGTTTCGGAGGAAAATAGCTAAATTTATATTATGAAAACTATCATTGCATATAGGTACCTTTTTATCATTTTAATTATTAGTTTTCTAATAAGAGGAATTTTTCTTAATGCTGTTCCAACAGCAACAAACAACGATCAGTTACATTACTTACTTGATGCAAAATCGATGTATGCTACTGGTGAAAATCTTGCAGGAAATAGCTCAATATATAATATTTTACTTTTTCAGTATCCACCCAACGAGACAGTCCAGGCCGAATTGCCCTATATACTATCTTTACTTACTGTTGGACCGTTTGCATTCTCTATGCTAAACGCCTCAATAGCAAGTGTATTTTTAGGTGTTGGGGTTGTTGTATTATTTTACTTTATTGGAAAGTCTTTTATTAATAAGGAATTTGGAGTAATTCTTTCTGCGATTGCAGCTATTAATCCATGGCTAATTGTGATGAGTAGGAGTGCCTATGAGATGATGGCTGCTACATTCTTTTATTTATTAACTTTTTATATATTTCAAAAAGCTACTAAAAAATACTTATTTTTAAGTATTCCTGTGATGCTTTTTGCTTTTTATTCATACATTGGAACAAAGTTGATTTTTTTACCGTTCGTCTTTGTGTGTATTGCCTATTCATACTTTGTTATTAATAAAAAGAAATATAAGAAAGAATACCTTATTATCGCTTCTTTTGCAGTTCTACTTGTAGGCTTATTTATTTTCCAGCTGAGTCGCCAGCCAGAATTGTCAAGAGTGAGTGAAATCTTTCTTCCATGGAATTCTCATGTTGCAAAAAATGTTGACTACTTTAGACATGTATCTCTAGACTCACCGCTGTCGTCTGTTGTCGACAATAAATATACTGTGTATGTCAGAACTGTTATCGCAAATATTTTTAATATTTTTTCACCTGCATATCTTTTTGAGCATGGAGATTATTTTTATGGGCTTGAAAGGTATGGACTTTTTCATATCATAGATGCCTTATTTTTACTTGTTGGTAGTTTATTTTTCTTTACTAAGTACAAAACTAGTGCACTTGTTGTTTTTGTGCTTGGGGCTGTGGGTATACTGCCTCAAATATTTCATGATCCTGAGGGCACAGGGAATTTTTCACCTCATATTACACTCCTCATACCTTTTCTTGTTATCCTTGTAGGATATGGAGTATATTTTCTAACTGATCTAAGAGTTTTGAAGAAACACAGAAGAATTGTATATGTTTTTTTGGTAATTCTTTATCTTGGATCTTTTCTTCATTTTGCCCAAGTTTATTTTTACCATTATCCGTTAGTTGGAAATATATTATCGTTTCCAAATAGAGCTGCAGCATCATATATTAAAAGAACTATCCATCACAAAAAAGTTGTTGCTCATGTCAGTAATCCACAGTTATGGGTAAGGGACTACTTTTTTTATACAAACACAATGAATAATTCTAACATACAGGAGATAAAGCAAAAACTGAGAAATAAAGATTACAGTTTTAACAATCTTCAGTTCGTACAATGCACAGGCATTGTAGATGAAAAGAATGCTGTTGTGATTTATGAGGCATCCTGTACTCATAAATCACAACAAACTGCTCTTGAAATAGCACAATTGCGGGATAGTGCATCCGCATTTGAAATCTATAACGATTACTTATGTAAGCCATTTGGTCATAAAAGTTTTGTGTCATCAGTCCCACTCAAGAATTTGCATGTTGAGACAATTGAAGATAAGGAATTTTGTGAAACCTTTGTTATACAGTTGTAACTTTTTTCTTAAAGAAAAAAAGTATTGTCATAAAAAGTGATGCAACTGATATAAAATTAGAAATCATTCTAATTTTAGTCTCTTTAAATGCAATTTTTACTGCATGATTCCCTTCATTTATGCTGAAAGTAATTAATCCTTGATGATGCGGATCTTGAAATTGTATTGGTGTATTTTCGTTGTCAACATAAGCAGTCCAACCTGGGAAATAAAGAGTATTGTCTAATACTGTTATTTTTGTTGATGATTTCACATCAAAAGTATGAACGGTCGATAATCGTTGATAATTACTTACTTCCCCTTCCCCTTCGATTATTTCAATTGGAGATTTGAATTTCTTTTCTGGGTCACCTGGTGACCAAATAGGAGTTGCTTCAGCACGAAATGTACTACTTCCTTTATATGATTGGTAATACGTGTCGCTGTGTGTCGAACTTGGGAGCACTTTTATAAAAGGGAGGGCATATGCTGCTGAAAAAAGAGTAATAACAAAGAAAAATTTCACTGACATTTTTTTATATAAGTGTACAAACAACATACAAGAAGCAATTGTCGGATAAAACATAAATCTCCATGGAAATTGAAATTTTTTGATAAAATCACTTTTTTCCCAGATAAAATTTGATGCTTGCACGCTGAGAAATATCCCTCCTATAAAAATAAGGATCCAGAACAGAATTTGCACGTTCTTTTTAATACCTTTTTTTATCAAGATAAAAGTACTTACTATCATGAGGAGCACTGCAGGAATTCCGATTTGGGCTGAGAGCCCTCCTATTTTGTTGATATCGTCGTCAAATCCCCATGGAGAATAAATAAGGTGTAACAATGGAGCAAAGTGATCTTTGTACATATCTTTGTAAAAAATAAGAAAACTTGTGTATTTTGACTCAAGTAAGGAGGGTATCCAGAAGTAGGATGAAATACCAAGGCCTAAGATAATTACCGGGATCCATGAGGATAATGGATACTTCTTAAGTAGACAGTAGACTATAAAAACAGGAGTGATCATAAGGCTTATTCCATTATGCGAGAGTAAGATTAGGCCAAAAGTAAGTGATCCTAGTATCGGCCTTTGCTTTTTAGCGTCAACTGAATAGAGCAATAGAGGGATAAGACTGAAAGCTAAAATTTCACCAATTGACCCTCTGACAAAAGTAGTTAAAAAACGGTACGGAAGTACAGTAGAAAAAATTGTTGCTAAGAACGCAAAATTTTTATCTGTAACTTCTTTTGCCCAAATAAACCAAAATAGTGGGCCAATTATAAAGGATAAACTGAGAAAAAAAATATATGCCTGCTCCAAACTTAGTCCAAGCATATGAAGTATTGCTGTGGCATAGCCTGCAAGGGGATAAAAAACAAGAAAAATTGGTGAGCCATATCCATAATTTAGTTCATCAGCCCATCTTGGCGGGAACTGTCCTGCAAGGAATGCGTGTACGTAAGCATTTTCTCTTATTATATGTACAAATCCATCGTGTGTGATAAAAAAAGGATGTATATAAATAGGCAAGAGCATGAGGAGTGAGATGCTAAGAATTATGAGAACGAGCATCTTATCAGAGAGATGAGTAAGCGAGCGCATATACATAATTTTATCGATTTTCCCTCTTGGTGTACAGATGACAATCGTGCAAAATAGATAGAGAATGTTTGCATTTTGTGTATAATAAATACTGTGAAATTATCAATTATTATTCCAGCATATAACGAGGAAAAGACAATCACATCAATTTTGGAAGAGGTGCAAAATGTCAAAATCGACTCAGTAGATAAAGAAATAATTGTAGTCAATGATCACTCAACCGACAGTACATCTAAAATTTTGGAAAAAATAGCCAAAACTAATTCTGCAATTAAAGTTTTTAGCCACGAAATTAATAAAGGAAAGGGTGCAGCAGTAAGAACCGGTTTTGAAAAAGCAACTGGTGACTATGTGGTCATCCAAGATGCAGATATGGAGTATAGTCCAAGCTATCTTGTTAGTTTATTAAAACCAATCGTTTCTGGAGAAGCTCAGGTAGTTTTTGGAACAAGGCTTAGGGAAATCCCTGACTTAGAAGGGCATGGAACAATGTCAAAGACCCGTTTCCTTTTACACTTTTTTGGAAATAGATTTTTAAGTCTGATTACAAGCATTCTTTACTTCCAATGGATAACAGATATGGAGACATGCTACAAGATCTTCCCACGTATTTTTTTAGAAAAAGCAAATTTGTCAGGTGAAGGTTTTAATTTTGAGCCAGAAATTACAGCAAAACTTATTAAGGCAGGCTATAAGATAGTTGAATTACCAATTAAGACAAAGCCACGAGGTTATAACGAAGGAAAAAAACTACAAACATTTCCAGAGGGTTTTATCGCTCTGTGGACTCTTTTTAAGTACCGGTTCGTAAATTAGTATGTCAAAAGTGCTCGATTTTATTACAGAATGGTCGATTGGTATCTTAATAGCATTATTTCTATTAGCATCTTTTCTAAGATTGAATAGCCTTGACCAAATCCCTGTTGGGCTCCACGCTGATGAAGCATACTTTGGATATAATGCTTACTCGATTGCTCAGACGCTAAGAGATGCTACTGGTAATTTTTTACCCATACATCTCCAGTCATTTTTATATAGCCCAGCAGGCTATTCATACATTGTTATTCCGAGTATGTATATTTTTGATCTCACGCCATTTGCAGTAAGATTGCCAGGGGTAATTTTTGGAATAGCAACGGTGGTTTTTTCATACTTTTTTGTCATGAAGCTATGCAAAAGCTTAAAATATAGCAAGCTTTTAGGACTCGCAGTCTGTGCGCTCCTTGCTATCTCTCCTTGGCATATCAATCTATCCCGAGCGTCAGCAGAGAATGTTGTCGTAGTTTTTCTTATAATGTGCGGTGTTTATTTTTACATTAAATGGGTCGACAAGCAGAAGAATTTGTTCATCATTCTTTCATTGGTTTTTTTCATAACGACATACTTTTTTTATCAAGCTCCTAGGGCTTTTCTTCCTCTTTTCTTACCAATTCTCTTTTTACTTTATAGACCAAGAGTCTCATTGAGAAAAGTTCTCATTATGGTAGGGCTATATGTATTTTGCATAGCTCTTCCTGTGTTTTTGATAATTTCATCTGACACTCTTTCGTATAGATTAAAAATGCTTTCTGTATTTAATTCCCCTAGAACAAATGCATTACTTTTTGAATCAATCACAGAGGACGGACATAGGCAGAGTCCAGTCCTGGAAGTCAGACTATTTCATAACAAAGTTGCAGGATATGCATCAGAGATATTTAGTGGCTATATGAAATATTTTTCGTATGACTTTTTATTTACAGACCAAAACTTTCCAGACAGGTATCGAGTTCCAAACATGGGCTTGCTTTACATTTTTGAATTACCATTTCTTATTGCTGGAATATACTTTATTTTTAGATATCGTGAGAAATTTGGGTATCTTTCTTTAGCTTGGGTTGCAATAGGCTTTATTGGTGCGTCTTTGACCTACGATGATATCCCAAACCTTCAGAGAACCATTATTGTTTTTCCAGCACTGCATATTATTATTGGCTATGGAGTAATTAATGTATTCAGGTTTACCCCCAGGAAATATTTGCCTGCTTTTGGGATCATTTTTTCTTTAGTCGTACTATATTTCTTTAGCTATTATCTTCATCAATATTATGTTCATCAATTTGTTCGTAAGCCAATTTATCGTCAGCAGGGTTACAAAGAGCTTGTAGAGTCTTTGCAAATTGAGATTCCAAACTACAAGAGTTTTAATATTACTTCAAATGAATCGTCTCCACTTATTATGTTTCTTTTTTACCTAAAATATGATCCGAAAGTATTTCAAAAATTTATTACAACTCAAAAACATAATTATCTTACAGAAGACTTTGGAAAAATTAGTTTTGATCGATATAATTTTGTTCCCGAGGAATGCCCAAGTCATAAAAATACTGATCCGCTCATACTTTCTGTAGATTTAGGAAGATGCGGGGTGTCTGATAAAAAAAACATTGTCAAAGAAATCACCAGAAGCGATGGAAGTGTTGTTTTTAGGATTGTCAAGACAAATCGTAAGGAATAAAAACATGAAAAAAGTTGTTATTTCAATATTAGATTATAACGGGCAAGACAAGACAAATGCATGTTTAAAATCTCTTGAAGGACTTAGTCTTCCAGATATATCGCTTCGAGTTCTTGTTATTGATAACTATCCTGAGGGAAAATTTGTTTTGACTGCGAAATTACCTAAGCTTACAGTTGATATTATTAAGACTAAAGAAAATAAGGGTTTTGCGGGAGGACATAATGTTGGCTTTGATTTTGCAATGAAAAATGGAGCAGACTACGTTATTATTCTGAACAATGATACCTTTGTTGATAAAAACCTTGTTAAAGAGTTAGTAAGCTCAGCAGAAGAAGATAATAATAGAGGTGCAATTGTCCCAAAAATCTATTTTGCAAAAGGCCATGAATATCACAAAGATGCATACAAAACAAATGAACTAGGAAAAGTATTTTGGTATGCTGGAGGAAATATCGATTGGGATAACATTAATGGTGTTCATCGTGGTGTTGATCAAGTTGATAGAGGCCAATACAACACTGAAGAAGAGACCGAGCTCCTTACTGGATGCTGTGTGCTTTTTACCGCTGAGGTATTACGAAAAACGAAAGGATTTGATGAAAGATATTTTCTGTATTACGAAGATGCTGATCTAAATGAGCGACTCAAGGCTCTTGGCTATATCGTTTGGTATAACCCTAAGGCAGTCTTGTGGCACATTAATGCAGGTTCAACGGGAGGGTCTGGTTCAAAACTTCAAGACTATTTTATAAGCAGAAATCGTATGCTTTTTGGATCTAAATTTGCGAGAACAAGAACAAAAATTGCGCTTCTGCGAGAGAGTATGAGAATACTTGCATCTGGACGAGAATGGCAAAAAAAAGGTGTGATAGATTTTTATAAAAGAAAATTTGGTAAAGGAAGTTTCGCTTTATGAATGATAAGATTACAGCCGTAATAATTGCAAAAAATGAAGAGGAGATGATAGGAGATTGCCTGAGATCTCTCTCATTTTGTGATGCTCTCATCGTTGTTGATAATTCGTCTAGTGATAATACAGTGGGAATTGCAAAAAAGGTGGGTGCGAAAATAATTACTGTTAAATCAGATAATCTTTCAGAATTGAGAAGCGCACCTTTAAAAAAAATATCAACAGAGTATGTGCTCTATATAGATGCAGATGAACGAGTAACAAAAGAGCTTGCAGATGAGATACTCGGAACTATCTCATCAGGAACAGATGTTGTAGCATTTTACCTTTTTCGTCAAAATTATTATTTTGGCAACCATCCATGGCCTAAAAAAGAGCGACTTGAGCGATTGTTTAAGACAGAAGCATTAAAAGGTTGGAGAGGGATTCTTCACGAATCACCTATTTTTTTGGGAGAAACAGGTGAATTTAGAAATCCATTACTTCACTATACTCATAGGAATTTTTCCTCAATGGTGACAAAGACAAATGACTGGTCAGTAAAGGAAGCTGAGTTAAGATTTCAAGCTCATCATCCACCTATGAGTTGGTGGAGATTTCCACGTGTGATGATAGGCGCATTTTTCCAATCGTATATCGGAAGCCAAGGCTACAAAGCGGGAATGGTCGGATTATTAGAAAGTATATATCAGGCTTTTAGTATGTTTGTTACATACGCTAAATTATGGGAGCTGCAACAGAGAGAAAAGTAGCTTATTTAGAAGACTTTTTTAGTAGTTTTTTCCAGGATTTTATCTCTTCAATTGTTAACCTCTTTTTTGCAAATTTAAAAAGATAGATAATTTCAATAATTCCGATTGTGTTTATCACAAGAACTGCAACAAACCATATTTTTTGGTCATTTTTACTTGCTCTCCATAGTGCAATCCCCTTCCAAACAAGTGACCAAAGTCCAATTATATAAAACCAGAACGGATAATTTACTGACGGCATACAGCTATCCTATCATAGGTACTCAAGAAATGCAAAACTTGTTACAATAGAAATATGAAGATAGCAATTTTCGATCCATATCTGAATACAATGTCGGGAGGAGAGAAGTATATGTTGTCTCTTGCGTTTTGTTTAAAGGAGGCACATGACGTCTCAATCATGTGGGATAAGTCACCAAAAGATGAGATAGTATCTCTTGCACGAAAAAGATTCTCATATAATCTTGAAGAATTTACATTTGTGTCTTCGATTTTCACCTCACAATTATCTATGCTTGATAGATATAGAAAAAGTAAGGAATATGATGTCGTTATCTATCTAAGTGATGGGAGTATCCCAGTTTTAGCATGTAGTCTTATTATTCATTTTCAGTCCCCTATGCTTTGGGTGCGAGGTAGGAGTATAAAAAATAGACTCAAACTAAAAAAAGCAAAAGATATAATATGCAATTCTAGATTCACCAAAAAATACATTGATAAATCATTTGGAGTTAATAGCACTGTTTTGTATCCGCCGGTATTGCTTCAAGGATCAGTGAGTAATAAAAAAGAGAATCTCATTCTAAATGTAGGTAGATTCGGAATTAACCATGCTGGGTCAAGCTACAAGAAACAAGACGTTTTAGCTCAGGCTTTTGAAAAAATGGCAAAAGAGAATAACACGAAAGATTGGAGATTAGTTTTTATTATGAGCACTTTGGAGCAGGATAGAGATGCTCTTGATGATTTTATTACAAAGTATAAAAAAAATAATATGGATTTTGTCATTAATCCTGATAACGATACATTATGGGAATATTATAGAAAAGCTAAAATTTATTGGCATGGAGCTGGATATGGCGAAGATGTCGACTTACATCCTGATCGAGCAGAACATTTCGGCATTTCAACAGTTGAAGCTATGGGAATGGGGGCAGTGCCTGTTGTGTTTAGCGCTGGAGGTCAAAAAGAAATAGTTGATCATCAGGTAAATGGTATACTGTGGAGTACGCTAGATGAGTTAGAGCGATACACTCTTGATCTTATGGAGAGTCAAGAACTCTTGGACAAGTTGTCAAAAAAGTCGATTATAGATGCTCAAAAGTATTCACTTGACTCATTCTGTCAGCATATTAATGAAATAATCAGACAATGAAAAAAGATAAGATTTGGATTGCTCTTTTTTTATTCGCTGTATTAGCTTTTTTTCATCCCTTGCTCTCAAGCAAAGTCCCGATCCCTACTGATGTATTAGTAAACTTCTTTTATCCATTAAGGGATTCATATACAACTGAATACCCAAGAGGAGTCCCCTATAAGAACCCACTTATAAGTGATCCTGTTACTCAACAAATTCCATGGAGAGCCCTCTCTGTAGATCTCATCAAAAGCGGACAGTTGCCTTTATGGAACCCATATCAAATGGCAGGATACCCACTATTTCAAAATATTCAAAGTGCATCATTCTATATTTTTAATATTTTCTTCTTTATTTTTCCATTTATTGAGTCGTGGTCTCTATACATAATTTTAGAAGTTGTGTTAGCAGGAATTTTTATGTATTTATACTTGAGAAATCAGAATCTTTCTGCTGCTGCCGCGTTTTTTGGTGGGATTACTTTTTCATTTTCAGGTTTTTTTATATCTTGGTTAGAGTGGGGAACAATTGGACACACAGCGCTCTGGGCTCCACTTATGTTGTTAAGCGTTGATCGATTTCTTACATCAAGAAGGCTCTATTGGCTTGTGATTTTAGTATTTTCTCTTGCTTGCGCATTACTTGCTGGACATTTACAGACGTTCATTTATATTTTCTTGACTCTTTGTGGTTATATAATATACCAGGCTATTTGTCATAAAAAAATAACTTCAATTTTTCCTGTTTTTCTATCTATCATATTATTTATTTTTATTACAGCAGTTTTATGGATTCCACAGCTACAATTTGTTCTTCAATCAGCAAGGAATGTAGATCAGGATTGGCATAGAGCAGGATGGTTTATCCCAATTCAAAATATAGTGCAATTTATAGGACCAAATTTTTTTGGTAATCCAGCAACAGGAAATTATTGGGGATTATGGAACTATGGTGAATTTGTTGGTTATGTTGGGATTGCGCCATTGCTTTTTGCCATCTTGGCCTTGTGGAAAAAAGTAAGCGGTTATCTTTTTTGGTTTGTATTACTTGCCTTTGTTTTTCTATTTGCTTATGACAATCCTATTTCGCATATTCCTTTTCAGCTATCTTTACCATTTATTGCCTCAACCCAGCCGACGCGATTAATTTTTTTAGCAGATCTCGCATTAAGTATTTTAGCAGCAAAAGGTTTAGAAAATTTTATGAGAGAGAAAAAAAACATCCTTCAGCCATTTATTTTGTTCTCAATATTATTTTTAGGAATATTTCTTTATGGTTTTATAGGGGTAAAACTGCAAGTAATTTCTGCTGAGAATTTTAGAATCGCGTTTAAAAATCTTATAGTTCCTTTCATCTTATTTTTTGCAATTACAAGCGTATTAATTGTTAAAAAATGCATCAAAAAAATTCATTCCAATATATTTGTAATTTTTATAATTTTTTTGACAGTATTTGACCTTTTGTATTTTGCTCAAAAATATACAGTATTTTCGAATAAAGAATATTTTTATCCGAAAACAAAGATAATTAATTATTTAACCTCACAAAAAGATATATTTAGAGTAATGACCACAGATAGAAGCATTCTACATCCAAATATATCAACCTTTTATAGAATACAAAGCGTAGATGGCTACGACCCGCTTTATCTGCAGCGATTTGGTGAATTTATGACTGCAGTTGATAGAGATCTACCTGACATAAGTGGACCTTTTGGCTTTAACAGAATAGTCCACAAAGATTATAAAGAATCTTCATTTTATAATCTCCTTGGTGTGAAGTATATATTGTCGTTAACAGATATAACGGAAAAGAATCTACGAAAAGTTTATCAAGAAGGTGAGACAAGAGTATATGAGAACGTAAACGTTTTTCCAAGAGTATTTTTTGTAGGTAGTGTTAAAAAAGCGTCTAGTAAAAATGAAGCAATTACTATGCTCTTTGAGCATAAATCTGATCTTTATAAAACTGCGATAGTGGAGAATACGCATCTACAAGATACAAATTTTTCAATTGGTGAAGTGACTATTTTAAAGTATTCTGAGAACAAAATAGTCATTAAAACTAAAAACAATGGAGAAGGATTTTTGGTTCTGACAGATGCATATTATCCTTCGTGGTCAGTTAGTATCGATGGAAAGAAACAGACGATAGTTCTTACAGATTTTACGTTTAGAGGAGTGGTTGTCCCCAAAGGCGATCATAAGGTAGAATTCAAGAATAATCTTATATGAAAGTAAGTATTGTTGTACCAAATTACAACGGAGAAAGTTTGATCAAAGAAAATCTCCCTTCAATAGTAAAAGCTCTTGTTTTTGCTCAGAAGAAAAATGAGATTCTTGGTGAATTAGTAATTGTGGATGACGCTTCATCTGATGGGAGTGTAATATTCCTAAAAGAGTTTCAGCATGAAACAAAGAGCATTGAAGTTATTGTTCACGTGAATGAGAAAAATAAAGGCTTTTCACCAACAGTAAATACTGGGGTTAGAAAGTCTACTGGTGATTTGGTGGTTTTACTTAATTCAGACGTGATACCAGATGAAGATTTTCTTATCCCTCTAATTGCGCATTTTGAAGATGAGAATGTCTTCGCAGTTGCTTGTATGGATAAAAGTATAGAAGATGGTAAGACTGTGTTGAGAGGTAGAGGGGTTGGCACGTGGAAAAGAGGTTTTCTTGCACATAAGCTAGGTGATTTAGATGCTAACAACACACTTTGGGCAAGTGGAGGAAGTAGTATGTTTGATAGGAAAAAATGGGACAAGCTTGGAGGTCTATGTGAGTTATATGCACCTTACTATTGGGAGGATATTGATCTTTCATATCGTGCATTGAAGGCAGGGTATAAAATACTCTTTGAAAAAAAGAGTACAGTCGTTCATAAACACGAAGAAGGGTCTATTAAGAAAAGTCAATCGAAAGGGAAGGTGAGCAAGATCGTAAATAGAAATCAACACATATTCACCTTACTCAACGCTACTGACAAAAATATTCTATATAGTTATTTTGTTAATTGTCCAATGCATTTTTTAGCTGCAATTAAGAATAATGATACCTCATATATTTTGGGTACTCTGATGACGATTAAGATGATGCCAAAAATCCTTGAGTATAGAAAGAGAGTTCAGAAAATGGCTGTAGTGTCTGATGCTGGTGTTATTTCGCTATTTACTTAGTTCAATTAAAGTGAGTAAAAAAAGTTTTTCTTCATTTTTAAATACAAACTTTTTTCTGATTCTTGTATTCGCTTTATCTGCTTTTATTCGATTCTATCAAATAAGCCAAGTTCCAGTTTCACTTTATTGGGATGAGATTGCAGTGGGGTACAATGCATATTCTATTTTACATACAGGTAAAGACGAGTATGGCAACTATCTACCAGTTCTTTTTGAGTCATACCATGACCAGAAAATGCCATTATTTGTTTATCTATCCTCAGTTAGTATTGCCTTTTTTGGCCTAAATGAGTTTGCTGTTAGATTCCCATCTGCCATTTTTGGCCTTACTGGAATAGTTTTCTTATTTTTTCTTATTAAAGAATTAACAAATAAAGTTGAAAAAAGCAAATACTATCTTGCACTCTTATCAGCATTTATTTTTTGTATTACTCCTTGGCATATCATTTTTTCTAGAACTGGTTTTGAGGCTAATTTTGCTTTAACGTTTTTACTATCAGGTTTATATTTTTTTGTTAGAGGTCTAAATAGATCTTTGTATTTTTTGCTGTCAGTTATTTGTTATGTTCTGGCATGTTATACCTATAGAAGCTCATTGCTATTTGCATCATGTATCCTATTTTTTCTAATAATTTATTTCTATAAAGATTTAAGAAAAATTGATATCAAAAAGATTATTCTTTTGATACTATTCGCTACAATATTATTTTTACCACTTGGACTAAATTTCATACAAAAAGGCGATGAGAGGTTTTCGCAAGTAAGTATTTTTTCCAATCAGAATGAATCAATTGCAACTAATGTAAGGAAGATACAGGAGAGTGGTAATTCATTTATTGCAAAAGCTCTTTTTAATAGAAGGATGGTATATGTAAATCAGTTTTTAACAGGGTATTTTTCTCATTTCAAACCTGATTTTCTTTTCTCTGCAGGGGATGGGAACCCCCGTCATGGGGTAAAAGGAATGGGAGTCCTATATTACTGGCAGTTGCCCTTCATTTTGATAGGTATTTGGTATTTTTTGAAACATGATAGAAAGCTGAGTATTATTATGTTTGGTTGGCTTGCAATCTCTCCAATTTCGTCAAGTTTTGCTGTTCCCACACCGCATGCGTTGAGAGCTTTACCAATGGTTATTCCATTTGCAGTTTTTACCGCTGGAGGAATAATTTGTATACTCCAAATCTTAAAAAGTGAGAGAAATAAATATCTATTTGGGATAGTTTTATTTTTTGTAATAATTCTTAATTTGTCTTTTTTTGTTAAACATTATTACATTCAAAACACAGAAATTGCGAATAACCAGTGGGGTGATGGATACAAGCAGCTTGTAGTTGAGGTTGCAAATTTGAGCGACAAATACGATAAAGTTGTTGTTTCTGGACATTATTGGCAACCATATGCATACTTTCTCTTTTATTTAAAATATGATCCTGTTCTATATCAAAAAAATGGATCATCAGTGTCATTTGATAAATATATATTTGGTGGAACTGACTGGGACAAAAGTGTTGGAAGGGCTGAATTGAACGATGTCGATCTTAGAAGTTATGCAAACAACGCTAAAAAAATACTTGTTGCATTATCTCCTGCTGAATACCTCACACAAGTAAGTCATGTTATACCGATTAAAAATATAAAAAACCATAAAGGCGAAGTTGTTTTTATATTGGCTCAAGTAAATTAATTATTGGTATACTGAAATTGTATGAGAAAAAATCTTTTGATATTGTTGTTGATTCTCAGTCTTGGAGCTTTCTTAAGATTTTGGAATCTGACAAAAGTCCCCCCAAGCCTTTATTGGGACGAAGTATCTCAAGCATATAATGCATATTCAATATTAGAAACAGGGAAAGATGAGCACCAGGAGAGAATGCCGCTTGCCAGATTTCAGGCATTTGGTGATTATAAAGCACCAGTAAACATATATCTTACTGTGGTTTCCATAGCATTTTTTGGGAAAAATGATTTCTCAGTAAGATTTCCTTCTGCTTTTTTAGGGACATTATCTATAGCTTTCGTTTTTTTGTTAGTTAAGTATCTTTTTAGTTCTGTCAAACATAAAGAGATAATTGCACTTGTTGCATCGTTTTTGCTTGCCATATCTCCTTGGCATATCCAATTGTCAAGAGCAGCATTTGAAGGAAATGTTGCAACATTTTTTACTATTGCAGCGCTCTCTTTTTTCTTTATAGCTATAAGGAAAAGCATGTGGTTTATTTTGCCATGTATTTTTTGTTTTGTTATCGCGTTTTATTCTTTTAATGCGCATAGAGTATTTATTCCGCTTTTTGTTATTTTCTTAGGGGTGTTGTATTGGAAGAATTTACTTGAGAAGAAAAAAATTGTTGTTTTTGGAATTGTTGCTGGTTTTATGCTACTCCTCCCATTTGCAAATTTTTTCCGTTCTCCTGAAAGTAAGCTCCGATTTAACGAAGTGAATATATTTACTGATATTGGTGTAATTCAACAATCCAACAATCTTAATGCCCACAATAGCTCGCTTATTGGGAAAATTATTGACAACAGGAGAGTGCTTTATGGACAGTCCTTTCTTAAGCATTATTTTGATTTTTTTGATCCTAGATATCTTTTTATTACTGGTGATATTAACCCAAGATTTTCAGATCAATTTAATGGTGAGTTATATTTGTGGGTTTTACCTCTATTTTGTTTCGGAGCATATACACTGTATGTACTTCGAAGTAAAGAAACCTTTCTTATTGTCGCATGGTTATTCTTGGCTCCAGTGGCTGCGGCCACAGCAAGAGAGACGCCACATGCACTTAGGAGTGAGACATTTATTCCTGTGTTTGAAATAGTGGCCTCTGTTGGAGCAGCAACTATTTTTTTGTATTTTAAAAAGAAGAAAAAAATTTATACGGCTTTATTAACAGGAGCTATGTGCGTTGTATTATTTTCTCTTTATTCCTTTTTACATAATTATTTTATTCATAATCCGAAAATTAATTCTTATGACTGGCAGTATGGCTACAAGGAAGTAGTTGAATACACAGAAAGTATTAAAAACGATTACGATAGAATTTATTTCAGCAATATATATGGTAGACCTTCAATATATATTGCATGGTATGGCAATATAAAACCAGAGGAATACTGGAAAGAGGCTCATATGACTAAAGATTTTGTAGGTTTTTTTAATACTTCACAACTTGGAAAGTATTATTTTGTTAATCAACCTCCAAAGGAGATTTCTTCAAAGACGCTTATCATAATGGAACCTTCAAAAATTCCTGAAAATGTTAAGATTCTTAAAGAAGTTGATTTTTTAAACGGTGAGCCAGCGTTCATTGTTGCAAAAGGCTTATGAGAAAAAGCATTTTATTACTTTCTATTATTATACTTCTTGGTTTTTTCTTAAGGTTTTATCATATTGGCTCAGTGCCACCTTCTCTTAATTGGGATGAGGCATCAATTGGCTACAATGCATTCTCAATTCTAAACACCGGAAAAGATGAGTATGGAAAGCTTTTCCCGCTTACATTCCAATCCTTCGGTGATTTTAAGCAACCGGTATATATTTACTTAACGACAATTCCAATTTTATTTTTTGGACTAAATGAGATATCTGTAAGAATGCCATCTGCACTTTTGGGTTCTGTGAGCATCATCTTCGTCTTTCTGCTGGTTAAGGAGCTTTTTTACAACTCTAAAAGCAAACAATATTATGCACTAATTAGTGCTATATTGTACGCATTTTCTCCTTGGTCTATACAATTTAGTAGATTTGCCTCGGAAGCAAATGTTGGCATATGTTTTATCATTGCTGGAGTTTTTTTCTTTCTTTATGCAGTAAGAAGAAACAAGCTTGGATATCTCCTTGTTGCTGACATGCTTTTTGTTTTAAGTATTTATACTTACCATAGCCAAAAGATTTTTACACCATTACTCATTGGAGTTCTTTTTCTTAGTCATTATAAATATTTTTTAAAGAGTTGGTCAAAAGCAGTTATATTCATAATCTGCTTTGTTTTTTTGAATTTATTTTGGATTATAGACCCATCCGCAACAGCTAGAGGAAAGAGCGTTTTATTTACTTCAGAGCAAACTCAGTTGTTAGAAAGCCCAATTAAGTATGAGTTGGAAGATAGGAACAATGAAGATATACTTGGCTCTTTTTTGCATAATCGTCGAATAGTTTACGCAAAAACATTTTTAAATAACTATCTATCACATTTTAGTCCCACCTTCTTGTTTATAAATGGTGATAATGCAAGACATCATGCTCCATATATGGGTGTTGAGTATTTGGTAAGTTTCCCTTTTCTTATCGTCGGCATACTGTATCTGTGGAAGAATTATCGTCATCAAGCAAAAATAATTACCATTTGGATATTAATTGCTCCGATCACTTCTTCATTAGCAATTGACTCACCAAACGCTATTAGGAGCATGATGTTTTTACCTGTCATTCAAATTTGTGTAGCGCTTGGGATTTGGAATTTCTATAGTGTTAAAAAAGAAAATATGAAAAGAGTCGTTCTAGTAGCTATCTCACTTTTGTACATATCAAATGTAATATATTATGCTCATCAGTATTTTGATAATACAAATCTTCTGTATGCCAGATACTGGCAGTTTGGCTATAGAGATGGAGTAAAATATGCCAACTCAGTTCAGGATAGTAAGGTGTTTTTTGCTTCTGACGTGGAACAGGCGTATATCTTTTATCTTTTTTATTCAAAGAAAGATCCAAGTACTTATTTAAGAAATGGGGGTTCAAAAATAACAAAAGGAGATTGTTACCAGATAGAAAATAGTTACTTTGGAGATTGTAGCAAGTATTTTGATAGCGGATATTTTGTTTCGTCAAAGCCGTTACCTTCTAACTTAGTTATGCAGGGCAGGGATGATATTCTATTTCCCGATAAAACTGTGGCACTTTCTATTTATCAATTTAAAAAATAGAAACCCTGTTGCAAGTTGTAAAATAAGTCATATACAATCGTATGTATTATTGATGAACAAGGCTAAGCGTTTCATTAAGGGAATATACAGGTGGTTGGGAAAGAATGATCATGCCATTCTCTCTCTCTTTTTCGTTATAGTGCTAGCTATCCTCCTGGTAAATGCTTTTCATGAGGAGTATCCAGATGAATTCGATAATATTTTAGGTGGTTGGTATATTATTCATGGTATTCCGATCTACAAAGGTTTTTTTACCCATCATGGACCTGTAGCATATATAATTTCTGCAATTATCGAATTATTTACTCGAAATTCTTTTGTAGCATTTCGTGTTTTATTTGCATGTGCAATTTTTGCCCAACTTCTTTGGTCTTATGTATATATAAGAAAGAAAATTGGTAAAGATAGAAGTTTGTTCTATCTAGCTTTCATTGGGATAATCTCTCTTGCTGGAAATTATTATTGGTTACATATGCTTCTTGCTGATACAATTTCTGCATATTTTCTTGCTCCTGTAATAACAATCCTTCTTGTTACAAGCTTTTATAAAATTAGCTTAACTCGAAAAGATTTGATAGTCGTATCGATTCTAACATCTCTTACTGTATTAAGTTCTTTAACATTTCTTTTCCTATCCCTCATAATTTATTGTTATGCTTTTTACTATTATTTACGATGTAACCATATTCATATCTTTTCAAGAAAGTCATTACAAGCTCTCTTAATTTTTTTAGGTCCATACATTCTATTTTTCATATATTTATTTGCATCATCTAGTATAAAAGAGTATCTCTATCAGGGTTGGGTATTCAATCAAAAGTATTATATATATAATTACCCACGTCCAGATGGGATAACAAGAATTAATCCTGTTAGATTTGCTATCGTAATTGCCAACACATTTTATAATAGCTACTTCACCTTACTTGAGCAAGTTAAAACACTTAATATTGGTTTTCCTTTAAACATCACATTAGCCTCTGGTACATTTGGTACTGTGATATATTGTTTTATTAAAAAAAGATACATCTTTGGATTAACTTTTTTTACGTTTTTAGCTTACGCAAATGCAAGAAGTGAACCTCTTCACTCAAAAGAAACAGACTATCAGTCTGCAGTCTATATTATGATTGCTTTTGTAGTAATACCTTTTATTCTTATAGAAATTTTTCGAAAACTTGATAACGATAAGAGATTTGGTGCAAATATTATTTCTATACTTCTTTTTATAGTTATTGGGTTTTATTCTCTGTTCTCCTCGCTTTTTCTTTTCCAAAAGTTTTTTAATAGAACCTATGAAAAATATATGGGTTATGCTTCATTAATTTATGATAGGCCTGAAATAGCACCAATTATTAACAAGATCGTGGCTGTAAATGAGCCTGTATGGATTGGACCTTTTGAATTTAAGGAACTTTTCTATACCCATGGCAAACCAGCTTCGAAATATCACATCTTTATTCCAGGAATGGGTTATTCTCCTGAAATCAGAAGCAAATTTATAGCAGAACTCGAGAAGAACAAGCCTTCAGTTGTTTACTTTCAAAAGACATTTTTTATTTTAGGAAGAAGTCCAGAGATGTACGGGCAATTTTTTCTTGACTACTTAGATTCACATTATGTTTTACTTATGGACTATAAGGAAAACGGAATAAGATATAGGTCGCTAGTTCCAAGGTCAGGAAGGGTTGATCTTGAAGGAAGGCTATATATAAGAAAAGAAAATGTAAAAGAGACTATAAATAAAATGCTTAGTCAAAAATTAATAGTTGCTTCTCCTGAGTAGAATATGGATCATTTTTCATTTTTAAGTATTTATTTCCCAATTTATTTAATTATTTTTTGTTTTTCAATCTTCTTTTCTTTTTATTTACCAGGAGAGCTTTTTTTCAGACATAAAAAAATAGACCCTTGCACTAGAGTACTTCTTTCTATAGTTATTGGTATAGTTCTGTGGGGTTTTCAGGGATATATTTTTGGCTATCTTCATATTCGTTTTTTAACATATGTCTATATTGCGATCATTGTTTATGTATCATTAAGGAAAAAAATAATTACATCCGAGAGATATAAAGAGATCTATAGTTTGCTTAAAAAGAACAAGCTAGGAGTTTTGTTCGTTGGTATTTGTATAATGCTACAGCTGGTTCCAATTTTTAGCTCAGGAATGCTATATGATGATGGAGTTAGATTTGTTGGCGTTAACTCAACTGATGGGGTTATGCATTTAGCTTTTATACAAAGTATGACGCATTATTTTCCACCTGTTGAGCCTGGATCGTTTTCAAACCCACTCACAAATTATCACTACTGGTCAGATTTAATTATGTCTGAAATAGCAAGGATATGGAGAATACCAGTATCCAGTATTTTCTTTCAGTTTTTCCCTTTAGTTTTATCAGCTCTTACGTCAATAGCGGCCTATCAGCTCGTTCGTAAGCTCGGATTTTCCTCGAAAGCAGGTTATGCTTCGGTTTTTTTACTTTTCTTTGGAGGAGATTTAACCTATCTTTTGATGTTTTTTGTTAGGCATACTGTATCTTTTTCAACGCCTGGTATTGATAACGGAGTGACTCAGTTCCTAAATATGCCTAATGCATTCGCCAGGCCTATTTTCATAACTGGGGTAATAACACTTTTGTTTTGGCTTAAAGAAAAAAGTCCAAAGTGGGGAATAGCAACTATTTTAATTTTCGCAAGTCTTTTTGGAGTTAAAATATACTACGGAATTTTTGTCTTCATCGGTATGACTTTTATTTTACTTTATAAAGCTATTCAAATAGTAGCGAATAAAAAAATAAATATACAAAAAATATTTTGGGAATTGTATCACGATAATTTTTTTATACTATATTTCCTCTTTATCTTTATTTCTTTTTTAATATATTTTCCTCCCAACAAAATGTCAGGAGGCCTTGGATGGTACCCTCTAGAGTGGCCTAAAATTTTTTTGGGAGCAGACGTACTTAATTGGGGAGATTGGTGGAATAGACATCTCGTCTATGAACAGGCACATAATATTAAAGGAATAATATTTCTCGATAGTATAGCTATTTTGATAGCGTTGCTATCGATCCATGGGACAAGACTTTTAGGAATTTTTTCATCTATTAGTATTAAAAGAAAAAGTGGTTTTGCAATGTTTTTATTCATTGTTCCTGGGATACTTATTTTTCATATTCTTGGTCTATTCACACTGCAATCATCTGGTGGGTTAAATGTCTTTAATTTTTTTGTAGTAAGCACAGTATTATTAAGTATTATGCTTGGTGTGATGGTGGATACTTTCCCGATCAAAAGCAAAATAGTTAAAGTACTTTTTTTTATTCTTGTTGTAGGACTTACTGTTCCAAGGGCGATATCAGAGTTGGTTGGATATTCAGATTCATCTGTCAACCCAAAAAAATATCATTTAATCTCAAATGACGAGGTACAAGCTTTTGAATATATTAAGAAAAATACTCATATTGGCGACATCGTGCAGTCGCATCCTGCAAATCCAGTCGAGGCTGATACTCCCTATGTGTCTTTTTTTACTGATAGACCGTCTTATTTGTCAGGTGTAAGGTTGCAAATAACGCATAATCAACCAATTGAGAAGAGGAGTGAGATGCTTCAGTCACTTTTTTCATCAACTGATTCCCCAACTTT
This sequence comes from uncultured Gammaproteobacteria bacterium, assembly GCA_964457465.1. GTDB lineage: Bacteria > Patescibacteriota > Microgenomatia > Levybacterales > UBA12049 > JACROF01. Next base: position 37,357 of record CAYWEJ010000001.1, read on the forward strand.
TTTTGCGAAGTCGAATGAGTTGGATATAAAAATATTCTATCTACAGAAAAAAGCTGAGCAAAGGTTAAAATTCAACCCAGACAAAAATTTAATTATTCCAATTTTTGAAAATAATTCTACTTTAGTATATAAAATTTCTGACAATTAGCTCTCCTAGAAATAATATGTTCAATTCTCTACAATAAAACTATGCAAACAATCTCTGTAGCATTGGCAACTTTTAATGAAGAAAAGAATATCTCTAAATGCTTAAGTTCAGTTAAAAGCTTTGCAGACGAAATTATTATTGTAGACGGAACCTCAAGTGACAGAACGGTAGAAGTTGCTAAGTCCTTTGGGGCAAAAGTTTTTATTGTTGAAAATAAGCAAAATTTTCATATTAATAAGCAAATTGCTATTGATAAAGCTACAAAAGATTGGATTCTTCAGTTGGATGCAGATGAAATAGTTTCGTCTGATTTAAAAAAGGAGATTCTTGAAAAAACTAATATAGAAAATAATGAATATTCAGGCTACTGGATTCCAAGAAAGAATTGGTTTTTAGGAAGATTTTTAACAAAAGGTGGACAGTATCCTGACTATACATTGAGACTTTATAAAAGAGGTAAAGGGAGTCTTCCTCAGAAGGATGTTCATGAGCAAGCTGTTGTTGATGGAAAAACACAATATATGACTTGCGACTTACTGCATTATCCATATGAAGATTTCACACATTATTTTAAAAAATGGGTTCGTTATGTTAGTTTGACTTCAGTTCAATTAAGATCCAAGCCAGGCTTATGGAACCTAAGAAATGTAATAAGTTATCTATTGGTATTGCCATGTTATTGGTTTCTTTTAATTTTTGTTAGACATAAAGGTTTTTATGATTCATGGCAAGGATTTGTATTTGCTTTTTTCTCTGCGTTTAGGTACCCAGCTTCTTACATAAAAGCAATTTTCATTAATAGAAAGTAAGATGAAATTTTCCCATTGGATACATAGTCCGTTGAACATACTTTTAGTAATTATCTTTTTTGGAGGGATTTTTTTTAGGTTCGCAAATACTCCTGATAAGTTTGGATTTGATAAAGACCCAACAAGAGACGCTTTAATAACCCAGCACATTGCTGATGCCTTTAGCATCCCTTTGGTTGGACCACATTCTGGAATAGGATCCTTCAGCTTTGGGCCCTGGTATTATTATCAATTAGGTATTTTTAGGTTACTTACATTAGGAATGATCCCACCATTTTATTACATACCACTATTCTCGTTATTGTTTATTCTTGGAATGTACCTATTAGGTAAAGAGCTTTGGGATAAAAAAGAAGGTGTTATTTTTGCAGGTCTTGCTGCTTTTACTCCGGCACAACTAGGTCCAATAATTGGATTAAGTAATCCAAATCTTATTCCTGCACACGCTGTATTTTCACTCCTCTTTTTTGTTTATTTACTTAAGAATAAGTTAAGCAGTAAAACTGCATTTCTTTGGGGGTTTATCATGGGAGTAGGAATTAATAATCATTATCAAATGCTTCCTTTGTTGATATTACCACTGGTTGGATTTTTTTATAAAAGGGATCAAAAAAGGTATTTTATTTTATTTTCTTTATCATTACTTGCTTCTTTCATCCCATTTTTTATATTTAATTTTCAAACACATTGGTCATCTATCGAAGGTTTGCTTAAATACATGCGTGAAGGAGGAATATATGTTCCAAACAGTTGGACGATGTATCTTACGCAATTCTGGCCATCATATCTCTCAGAAGTTTTTGGAATAAATAGAGCAGTCATCGCGGTGCTTTATGCAATAATTTTGATTTTTCATATAGTATTCTTTTACAAAAAAAAGTTTTCAAAAGAATATAACCTATTTTTATTAATAAGTTTAGTTTTGTTTATACACTTAAGGTATTTCAAGGGGCAAAGAGAATATTATTACATGTTTTATTTTTTACCTTTTATCCTTGTGATATTCGGTACATTTTTGAGAAATATAATGCAATTCAAAAAATTAAAGTTAGTTTCAGTATTTGCGATGCTCACTCTTTTTTTAGTTGCACTTCCAATTAATATTTCAAAACTACAGCCACGCGCTGATCAGGCAGAGGCAAGAGGCATTGCTAACTATCTTATTGATAAATATAAAGGAAAAAATATATCAGTTTATTCCTGTAGTGAAAAAAATATTAACATAGTTGAGGGTGTCGCATATTTTTTATATGAGAAAAGGATACTCAGAGATAATGGTGTAAAAATATTGCTTATTGCAAAAGGTGATGTATGTGGAGAATTTTCAGGAGTGAATTACTCCATGCAAACCAATATTGAAGATTTGACTCAAGTGTCAATAGGTGATCTAAAAAACCAAAATATCGTGAATGTTTCCCCATCAACAGTATATGCAAGTACTGTAGAGTGGTGGGGTAATTAACTAAACAAATGATCATGAGAGATATATTCTTAAAAAAATTACATATCTTATCCGTTTTGGCACCAGCTGCTTACTCTTTGATGCTTGTTGCAAGGGGCAATATTTTTTTTGTTATGATACTACATGTGATTTTTTGCTAGAGTAGGATAATCTTTCTGAAATAAAGATGTATAAAACATTCAGAGCAAGGAAAATAGGTGAGGAGGTCATAGTGAAACGTACTATCGCTTCTTAGAAATAAGAGTGGTATTATTTGATATAATGTTTTTATGGCTATATTAGTTACTGGTGGTGCTGGATATATCGGAAGCTTTATGACTCAGCGCATTCTTGAAGATGGTGAGGAGGTTATCGTAATCGACTCTCTCGAAAGAGGTCATGGAGAAGTTCTAGATAAAAAAATTACTTTTCTTAAAGGTTCATTGCTTGACCGAGAATTTTTAATTAATACTTTCACCAATTATAAAATTTCTGCTGTAATGCATTTTGCAGGATATATTTCTGTTGCTGAATCAGTTAAAAAGCCAAGTGCATATATCACCAATAATGTAGTCGCTACATTAAATTTGCTTGATGAGATGATTAACGCTGATGTTAAGAAAATAATCTTCTCCTCAACTGCAGCTGTATATGGTAATCCTTTACAAATTCCAATTCCAGAAGATCATCCTAAGAATCCAGAAAGCCCATATGGAGATAGTAAATTAATTGTTGAAAAAATTCTCCATTGGTACCAAATGGCAAATGATCTTCGTTATGTTGCTCTTCGGTTTTTTAATGCCTCAGGTGCGGCGCTTGATGGTAGTATTGGTGAAAGTCATCACCCAGAAACACATATTATTCCAAATGCAATTCTGGCTGCTATACAAGGAGCTGAATTTAATTTATTTGGTACTGATTATAATACTCCAGATGGCACATGCGTTCGTGATTATATCCACGTTCTTGACTTAGTTGAGGCACATATATTAGCTTTGAATAAAATTACAAGAGATTCTGGAGGCTATCAGTATAACGTTGGCACAGGCAATGGATATTCAAATAAAGAAGTTCTTAGTATGGTTGAGAAGGTGTCAGAAAAGAAAATGCATATTGTCCTAAAGGATAGGAGGCCAGGTGATTCAGACAGGCTTATTGCAGACCCAACTAAAATTTTTAAAGACCTATCTTTTAAGCCAAAATACTCAGATTTAGAGACAATCGTTTCCTCAGCATGGAAGTGGCATAGTCGTAATATAGTCTAAACCTCTTCTCATTTTGTATTCATTCAACGTATAATAGATCTATGATCATTGCTATTGACACCTCACCCCTTGAGTCAGGGCATAGCGTTCGAGGTGTTGGATTTTATCTTAAGCATCTAATTGATTCATTAGAAAAAAATTTTCCTAACAATTCATATATTTCATTTAAGGGAGAATTGCCTCAAGGAAATTTTGATGTTGTACATTATCCGTATTTTGATCCATTTTTTGTTAACTTACCTTTTAATCACAGAATTCCAATAGTAGTAACCGTTCACGATCTTATTCCGATTTTGTTCCCCCAACATTTCCCTTCTGGGTTAAAAGGGCGTTTAAAGTGGGAGGCAAATAAGTATCTTTTACGAAAGGTTGAAACGGTTATTACTGATTCCAATTCATCAACTCAAGACGTTAAAAAGTTGATTGGCATGCCTGATGATAGAATCAAAACAGTTTACCTTGCCGCAGGTGAGGAATTTAAGGAAATTAAAACCGATTCGCAAAACCTAAGAAAAAAGTATAACCTTCCAGATGAGTTTCTTTTGTATGTAGGTGATATTACTTGGAATAAAAATCTTCCTTTACTGTCAAAAGCAGTAATTCAGACTAGTATTCCTATCGTAATGGTTGGTAAAGCAATTTCTGAGACTGATTATGATAAAAGTAATGTTTGGAATAAGGATAGACAAAATTTTAATAAAATTGTTGCTAACAGCTCCTTGTTCAATCTTTTAGGTTTTATTCCAACGGAAGACTTAATAGCTTTGTACAATTCTGCCACTGCTCTTGTTATGCCTTCACTTTATGAGGGGTTTGGGCTCCCAATTATAGAGGCAATGCAATGTGGTTGTCCTGTTATTACGAGCAAAGAGGGGTCTATACCAGAAGTCGGTAGTGATGCTGTTTATTATGTAGAAGCGTATTCGCAAGAAAGTATAGCTAACGGTATAAAAAAAGTATTTTTTTCAAAAAAACTTCAGGATGAACTTTCACAAAAAGGCAAAAGACAAGCGATGTCGTTCAGTTGGAAAAAAACTGCAGAGCAAACAGTTGAGGTCTACAAGCATATAGCCAAAAACAATGAATAAGTTTAAAGAAAAAGTTACTCATATTATGAAAAAAGATCCAATTTTCCTTGCAACTTTTTGGATGTTTGTGGCGACTGGATTTCTTAATGTTGGAAATTATCTTTATCATCTTCTCATGATAATCTTAATTAAGTCCCCGAGAGTTTTTGGTGAGCTTGAGAGTGCAATTGCACTACTTTATATATTTTATGTTCCTCTGCAAGCAGTTTCACTTGTTATCGTAAAGTATATTTCAGAACAAAAAGGTAAAGGAAATACGAATAAGATTAATGCATTATATGGTTTTTTCAATAAATGCTTGCTTATCTTTGGTATTAGTGTCTCATTAATAATTATTACATTTTCATCATCTATCTCTAATCTTTTTCATTTCTCCTCGATAATAATAGCTGTTTTGTTAGCATTTACTTTTATGACAAGTTTGCTATCAAATCTTATAAGGAGTGTTCTTCAAGGGGTTACTAATTTTTTTTCACTTGCAATAATAAACTTTTTTGAAGTAACTTCTAAAATTGTTATTTCAGTAATGTTAATTTTCGCTGGGTACAACGCAATTGGAGGCCTTATTGGTTTTGCTCTATCAGGACTAATTGGATATTGCGTTGGACTCTTTTTTATTAGAAAGTCTCATATAGCTACTATGCATGAGAAAATTGATTATAAACCTATTATAAAATATGGAATACCTGTTTTGCTCACAATCTTAGCCACCACATCTTTTATTACTTCAGACATTCTATTGGTCAGGAGATTTTTTTCTGGTGAAGAATCTGGATATTACTCTTTCTTGTCATTGGTTGGAAAGATTATTTTTTTTGCAGTTACACCGATTACCCTTGTTATGTTCCCACTAGTTTCAGAAGCTAAAGCAAGAGGAGGTAAACATTCCCATCTGTTGCTTTTCAGTATTGTTGGAATGATGACGATTATGGTTCCATTAGTATTTTTTTACTTTTTGTACCCAGAAATAATTATTAGTCTCTTTTTAAGAAAGGATTACTTAATAGTTGCGCCACAGCTTGGAATGATTGCAGTCTTTTTTGCTCTTTATTCATGTAATGTTCTTTTTGCAAATTATTATCTTTCATTGCAAAAAAATAAAGCAAGTTTTTTTGTAATTTTGTTTGCAGTTTTGCAAATTTTGTTAATATATTTGTTTCATGAATCCCTGGCTCAGGTGATTCAAATGTCAGTTATTTCTTCTTTTGTTTTGTTAATTTCACTTTTGCTATACTACCCGTATGCAAAAAACTGAAAAAGAGTACTCCTCCTTGTCTATTGTTGTCCCGGTATATAAACAAGAAAAAACAGTCCAAAGAAATGTAAAAAAAATAGAATCCTCGTTAATCTCACTTGGTTTGCCTTTTGAAGTAATTGTAGTTATCGATGGAATTGTAGATAAATCTCATGAGAATGTTAACAAAATTAATTCTAAAAAGATAAAAGTAATATCATATACCATTAATCAAGGGAAAGGACATGCGGTCAGAACAGGTATGTTGCAGGCGAAAGGATCAATAGTAGGATTTATTGATGGAGGTACTGACGTGGACCCAGAAGGCCTTACAATGCTTTTAAATCATATGATTTGGTACGATGCAGATATTATTGTAGGAAGTAAGCTTCATCCTGTTTCTCAGGTGGATTATCCGTTGTTTAGAAAAATTTTGTCATGGGGTTATAGAAATATTATTAGATTTATGTTCGGTTTACGCGTAAGAGATACGCAGGTAGGAATAAAGCTCTTTAAGAGGAAGGTTGTAGAAGACGTTTTACCTAGGTTACTAATAAAAAGATTTGCTTTTGATATTGAAGTACTCGCGGTAGCCTACAGTAGGGGATTTAAGAGAATCTACGAAGCTCCAGTTAGATTAAATTTTGACAAAATGAGTTCAATAACAAATAGATCTTTTTGGAGAGTTGTTGTCTATATGTTAATTGATACCCTAGCTGTTTTTTATAGATTAAAAATTCTAAATTATTATAACAGAGTCGGAAAAAAGAAAAGAAGCAAGAGAAAATCATGAAGATATTAATTTTAAATTGGAGAGATTTTCAAAATCCAAAATCGGGCGGAGCCGAAGTTTTAACATACGAAATCGCAAAGAGATGGGTTAAGCAAGGACATTCTGTTATATGGTTTGCATCAACATTCAAAAACTGTAAACAAAGCGAAGAGATTAGTGGTATTAAAATTGTTAGAGCAGGGAAACCTGATATTAGACATCTTCATAACTCAGTATATTTTAAGGCATTCATTTTTTATAGAAAAATTAGAAAAGCAGGATTAGATCTTGTCGTTGATGAAATACACGGCATACCTTTCTTTACAAATGTTTACGTTAGAGAAAAAAAAATTGCTTTTATCTGTGAGGTGGCAAAAGATATTTGGGATAGGATGTATCCATTCCCTTGGAATATTATCGGAAAAATTGTGGAAAGACTCTCACTGCTTAGCTATAGAGGAATTAAGTTTATAACTATTTCAGATTCTACAAAAAAGGATTTAATTACTTATGGAATACCAATAAAAAATATAACCATTTTACCTATGGGTATAAGTAGATACAAGGTTGATAAAAACAATAAAGAACATCATCCAACTGCGATTTTTGTTGCACGCCTGAATAAGATGAAGGGTGTTGAAGATGCAATTCTATCTTGGAAGCATGTTGTGGCAAAATCTAAAAACGCTAAGTTGTGGATTGTTGGTAAGGGCGATGATCAATACGTCAGTTTTCTTAAAAGTCTGGTTGAGAGGTCGTCTTTGAATAATAACATCGTTTTTTGGGGATACATTTCTGAGAAAAAAAAATTTGAGTTAATGTCTAGATCACATGTAATTATTTCGCCATCTATTCGTGAAGGATTCGGATTAACTATTCCAGAAGCAGGATCCGTTGGTACTCCAGCAGTTGTTTATAACTCTCCGGGACTGAGAGATATCGTTGACAATACAAATGGCATTGTTGTTAAAAAAAATACTCCACTTCATCTTGCAAATGCGGTGATTAAAATTTTTTCAGACGTGAAATTACGTGAGAATTTAAGTAGACAAGCATATAAAAAAAGTCTACAATACGATTGGAACGAGACTGCAAAAAAGTTCACACAAGTAATGAAGTTATCATGAAAAAATTTATTCATTTTGCTCAACCTCTTTTTGGTCATGAAGAAAAAAAAGAAATTATTTCTGCTTTAGATTCTGGATGGGTTACCCTTGGTCCAAGAACAAGACAGTTTGAAGAGGAATTTGCTAAATATGTTGGTTCAAAATTTGCAATCGCTGTATCGTCATGTACAGCTGGAATTCATATATCATTAATTGTTGCAGGCATTCAGCCTGGAGATGAGGTCATAACTACCCCGATGTCTTTCGTTGCAACTGTAAATCCGGTTGTCCATCTTGGAGCTAAACCTGTTTTCGTTGACATAGACCCTCTTACATTTAATATTGATGTAAGTAAGATTGAGAAAAAAATAACAAAGAAAACTAAAGCTATTATTCCAGTTCATTATGGTGGGCAAGCAGCAAATATGGATAAGATAATGTCTTTGGCAAAAAAGTACAAACTTAAAGTTATAGAAGATGCAGCTCATGGAACCGGTGGCTCATTCAAGGGTAGAAAAATTGGCACGCATGGAGATTTTGTTAATTTTTCATTCCATCCGATTAAGAATATGTCAACTGGTGATGGAGGTATGATAACAACTAATAATGAAGAGGCTGCATCAAAGTTAATGATGCTTCGTCTTCATGGTATGAGTAGGGATGCATGGAAAAGACATGCTGCAAACGGATCATGGAGGTATGATATTGAGTATCCAGGATATAAATATAATATGACCGATTTGAGTGCAGCATTAGGCATCCGCCAGCTAGAGAAAGTTGATAGTTTCATAAAAACAAGAAAAGATTACGCTAAAATTTACGATTCACTACTTGCTGACATACCTGAGATTACTACCCCCTATGTTGGAAAGAATGAAGATCACATATATAGCCTTTACTCAGTTTTGCTTGATACATCCAATTTAAAAATCTCAAGGGACCAGGTGATCGAGGAATTAAAAAAAGCAAATATCGGTTCAAGTGTTTATTTCATCCCTATTCATTTGTTCACTTATTATAAAAAGACATATAAATATAAGTTAGGAGATTTTCCTGTAAGCGAGGAAGTTTTTGAAAAAATTATTTCCTTACCCCTTTACCCTAGAATGAAAAAAACAGATATACATTATGTTGTCAGGACATTAAAGAAAATAATTTCCTCTAATAGAAAATGAACTACCTCTGGGAAGAGTCTCAATTTGATACAAGACTTTTTGGATTTAAGGTAGCAAAAATTTTAAATATCTCTTCAAGCATCTCCCTTAACGAGATTTCAAATCTTGTCAACGAACTAAAAAAAAGGAAAGTTAAATATGCAACTGTAAGGTTTGAAGCTAATAATATTGAACTGATTGATATGTTATCGAAAAGAAGTTTTTATACTGTAGATATTATGTTAGCGCTGGAGAAAAACGTTGATCTAAAAAAAAAGAAAAAAGACAACGCCTCTATCAAGCCTGCAACTATAGAGGATATACCTTTTTTGAAGCAAATCGTTAAAGGAGGACTTTTTTATCATACTAGACTTTACCGAGATCCAATAGTTAAAAATTCATTGGCCGATAAATTATATAAAAAATGGATAGAGAACTCAGTAAATAGAAAAAATGCTGACGAGGTATATGTGTATAAAAAAAATAAATCACTTTGTGGTTTTATTACGCTAAAAAAAGATGGGCATATACCATTAATCGGAGTTTCAAAATTATACCAAGGTCAAGGAATAGCTAGCGCACTCTTACAACAAGCAGAATGCCACTTTAAAAAAAATAATGTAGATAAAATGATGATTGAAACACAAGCAACAAATATTTCGGCATTACGTTCATATATTAAATATGGATTTATTCCATTTGGAACATTTATAACACTTCGTTGGTCTGATATGTAAATTCGATATTTAAATTTTTACAATTTTGACATCTCCAGACCCGTAAACCACCTGTTTTTGTGTAAGATGAAGCTCTTTCAATGTAGCAAAGCTCTCTTTTAACAGTATGTGCGTGATATTATATTTTTTTGCTATCTCTTTAAGAGATAATCCTAAGATTGGATATATTTCCTGAATTTTCATGAGTCCTGGATTGTCAGCGTTAACTAACACCTGAGCTTTTGTATGGTATATTGTCATTGTTGTATTTTGATGTGGAATGCAGATGATTCGTAGTGGTGTTTTTTGTTTGTTGATATAATTAAAAACTTTTTTCATGTCGCTTGTAACACTTCTATTTCGATCTTTGATAACGCCTTTGACTTGAATGAAGACGATTATCACTAAGTTTATAACGCACAACAAAATAAAAGAAATAATTGCAAGAGATCTGACTGGAGTTGGTAAGAAAGAATGAAAAATCCAGGAAGCTAATATTGCTGATGGAACAGTCGCCATTTCCATGTATCTTTGACCTTCACCTATGGGCATTAAATATTTTGTTTTAAGAACAACCACTCCAAGAAAATAAAAGAAGAGAATCCAGATCCCAAACATGAATAGTATTGGTTCTACAGGGTAAAGTTTTAGCACAAAAAATCCTATAATAATAAATCCACTTATGCTCCAAGGATTAAGTCCAAAGAGAGCAATCGGTGAGAAAATAGAAAGAAACTTGTACAATCTATTGACGAAATCAGTTTTGGTTTCTTTTTTAACACTTCCTCTAACCTGATGAGAGAAACGGTAATCAAGGTTTTTAATCCAGAAATAGATGTTATATAGATGTCCTTTAAGGACACGTAGATAATATCCTTTTGTAAGAACAACTGCAAAAACAAAACCAAGAAGAAAACTCTGAATAAATATTGCAGTGTTAAAGAAAAAGGTAAAAAATATAGCCAAAAATAAAAATGATTGAATTGCAAAACGATGTGTTAAGAAGAGTATTGTGGTAAAAAATACTCCTATTACGTACCAATGGAATTGGCCATTATGAAAAAAAATAATCAATGGAAGCGTTGTTAGTGAAAAGATAAGATATCCCAAAGAGCGAGGAGTTAAATAGCTATTTTCAATAGCAATCATTGGGGTCAATGTGTACATAACTTGTGCAGTGATTGCCAGCCAAAAATTATGAGTAAGAAAGAAAGCTGTATGAAATACGAGTAACACTTGTAAAGAATCAATGAACGGAGCAATGAAGCCCTGCAGGTTCAGGAGTGTTTTTTTAGGTAAATACGAAAGTATTGTTGGGAATACTGGAGGGTAGTCAAAATATCCATCAATAATAAATTGTCCTGTCAACTTATTTTTTGGAATCCTGTGATGACTTTTTCTAATATGATCTGTTTCAAGCAGTCTAGTCCAAACATCAACGCCAAATGATTTATTAAAAATTCTTGGATAAGACTGAAGAACAAAGCTAATAATTGGTATTATGAATGGAATAAGAATATAGGTAAGCATCTATAGTTCTGCGTCAAGGAGACATCTTAGATTTACATACATTATGCATATGCTTCATTCTTCCATTGAAATTTTTGAGCTAATAATAAAATTTCGTCTATACCCTTTTCAATTGAATATTTTGGCTCAAATCCAAGAATTTTTTTTGCAAGGGTGATATCAAGTTGTCCCCTAAAAACTTGAGTACTTGCAGGCTCCTTTACTTCGTAAGAAAACTTTGGAAAATATTTCTTTAATACTTCTGCAAATTCTTCAGCAGATCTTTCTTCTCCCATTGAAATATTAAATGTTTTATGCGATGCGCTATGAGACTCTATGCATAGATGAAATCCCCTTGCAACATCATCAACATAGGAAAAGTCCAGCATTTCACCTTTTACAACCCACGCTGGTTTATTCTTAAATGCAGAATCTAAGAGCAACTGAGTAACTCTATTTGCACAGTCTGTGTATCCATAAACAGACGTAGGCCTGATAATCACCCACTCCTTTTTACTTAACTTAACAAAATACTCTCCTGCAGCTTTAGTTGCACCATAAGCGTTAATTGGTTCAAGAAGAACTTTTTCACTTTGTGGAGTTTGTTTAAAGTGTCCATAAGTCATACTTGATGATGTGTATATCAGGCGACGAGCAGTCTGAGATTTTTCGAAAAGCTCAAGCACATTGAATGTCCCATGCATGTTAATTGGGATCATTTCATTCTCGTGTTGTGGAAGTGGTCTGGCCATAGGCAACCCTGCTAGGTGAACAATAATTTCAGGTTTAAAATCATCAAGTGCGTCTTGCAGTTCTTGCTTGTTTCTAATATCCCCTTTATAGTTTTTGGTAGGTTGTCGATAAAGGAGTTTTCTATGCTTGAGTGCAGTTTTATGATAATGTGGATTGTTAATAAATTGCAGTTTGCAATCGAAATCGGCCACTTCGTGCTCTGCCTCTACTAATCTATCAATCAATTTACTTCCTATAAATCCTGAACCGCCTGTTACAAATATCTTCATACAGCCACTTGTTTTTTAATATTCAAGTACTATAAACTCAAAATATGAAAAATGCAAGAATGGAATTTAATAAAAAAAGAGATAGTAACTCACTTGTTCCAGGACATCATTTTTTATTCAATTGGATTAAACCCTTTGTCAAAAAGAATACAAAAATTTTAGACATAGGATGTTGGACTGGTCCTTTAGAAGAATTGTTTTCAAAAATAAATTGCCATGTAACAGGAATTGATATAGAAGACGAGCCTTTAAGTTTTGCAAGAAAAAAATTCCCAAAATTTTCTTTTTTTAGATCATCAATTATAGATCCATTACCTTTTAAAAAAAAATCATTTGATATTGTTGCTTATTTTATGGTGATTGAGCATATTCCAAAAGGTACTGAGTTAACTTCTTTAATTCAAATAAACAGAGTGTTAAAAAAATCAGGGATGTTATTTATGAATACTATGAATAATAATTTTATGTTTAATTTTTTTGACCCAGCATACTTCTTAGGCCATAGGCATTATTCTGAGAAAGAGTTAACAAAATTATTAAAAAAAGCAGGATTTTCTGTTAAGGAAATAAAGTATAATGGTGGTTTTTTTACAACCAGCTATATATTTTTGCTTTATTTTTTTAAACATGTTTTAAAAAGACCAGAACCTAGAAATAGAGTACTTGATAAATTAATGGAGTTGGACTATAAAGATAGGGGATTTATTGAGATTGCAATCAGAGCAGAAAAAATAATTGATAAATGAAAAAAGTTTCTATAATTATTGTCAATTGGAATGGTATCAATCATTTGAAAAAGTGTCTTCCCTCTTTAAATAAAATAACCTACAAAAACTACGAAGTAATCATTGTCGATAATGGGTCTCAAGATGAATCTGTCAAGTATATTGAAAATAATTTTAAAAAAATCAAAATTGTAAAATGTAAAAAAAACTTAGGTTTTGCAGGAGGAAACAATAAGGGGTTGCCACACGCAAGTGGAGATTTTATTCTTTTACTAAACAACGACACAATTGTTACAAAAAATTTTGTTACAGAACTTGTTGCTGAAATTAGCAAGGACGAAAAGATAGGTGTTGTTCAAGGGAAATTAATATCAATGGAGCAAAATGAGAGACTTGATTCTGTAGGTGCATTTTTAACCAACACTGGATTTTTATATCACTATGGTTATTTGCAAAAAAACATCAAAAAATATGATAAATCAATTTATCTGTATACTGCAAAGGGTGCATGTATGCTAATAAGAAAAGAAGTAATTGAAAAAGTGGGTTTGTTTGACAATGATTTTTTTGCATATTTTGAGGAAACAGATTTTTGTCATAGAGTTTGGTTAGCTGGTTATAAAATTAAGTATGCTCCAAAGTCAGTTATCCAACATAAAATTGGCGGTACATCAAACACTATGAGAAGTGCATTTATTCAATTTCATTCATTCAAAAATAGAATAAATTCATACATTAAAAATTTAGGTGCTATTGAACTGATTATCATTCTACCTCAACATCTACTGCTCTGTGAGTTGGCTGCATTTTCATTCTTATTATTGAGAAAACCCGGGCATTTCTTGGCAATTAACAAAGCTATTTTTTGGAACCTACAAAATATGTCTTCAACTCTTCGTAAGAGGGAGCACGTTCAAAAAAGAATAAGACTAAAAACAGATAGAGAAATTATGAGAATAATTAAAAAAGGTGGTACATTGAAGTATTATTATTACCTATTTGCAAAAAGTCTTGTTGGTTATACTGAAGAAAAAACAATCCTAGCATAATTCATGATTACACCAAATTTTGAATTTAATGCAAGAAAGTTTTCAAAAAAGATTTTATTTAGAATTGACACTCTAGTTTTATTTTCCCTTTTTCTCCTTGTTGCATTTTTTTATAGGAAAGCATTTTTAGGTTATTTTCAGGGTGATGAATGGTATTATTTTTCTCAGTACTTGCCACTGACAAAAAATGGTGGTGGATTATTTGGAGCAATCTCAAAAAGCATATTTTCTTTTGGAGAAATTTCAGGAGGTGGTCACTTAACTCCTGTCTATTCAGCAATCTGGTATATTCATAATAAGTTCTTTGGTCTACATGCGAATTTGTATATTGTTGCAAGTTTAATTGTACACGCGTTAAATAGTTTCCTCATTTATTTAATTGTAAAAAAGTTTTGTAAAAATTTTATAATAGCTTTTTTATCTGGGTTTTTCTTTGCATGTTCATATCAGCATTTTCAAGCGGTGACATGGATTATGGCATATGTTCCTACTGTATACTCGGTACTTTTTTCTCTTTTATCGTTATATTTCTTGCAGTGGTATTGCTATAAATCGAATGTAATATATATTCTTTTAACTTTTACTTTTCTAGTTCTTGCTTTACTAACAAAAGAAACCGCATTTATTATTCTTGTTGTGAGTCCAATCGTTGTCTACTTCCTTAAAAGGAAATTTTTTAAAAAAGTAGTTTTATTTAATGTATTAACAGCAATTTCGTATATAGCTTTTCGTTTCGGTATGCCTGCTGTTCTTCATGAAAATTCTTCTCAAAATTTTTTAAGTGTTTATACTCCACAGTTGTTTATTTTTAGGTTGTTTACATATCCAGTTAGACTTCTTGTAGAGATGTACATTCCACAAGAGTTTGTTCTTAGACTTATTGAATATATTACTCCACTGGGTTATCCAACGTATGGCGCAGAAAAGCTTGTAAGAGGAATAAATTTTTTAACATTTACTCAAGGACCTGGAAGTGACCTTTTTATATATCCTGCAGGAGTGTTCTTTGTGCTAATAATCTTATTATTACTGTTCTCACAAAGAAGAAAAAAAAATATATACAACCTTGTATTTATCGGTCTTGCAATAATATTTTTATCAGCGCTACCCCTTCTTCTCATTGCTTTGTATGCACCAGGATGGGCTTATGTTACATTTATTGATTCGAGGCATTTATATTTTCCATCAATAGGAGGATCAATGATTTTTGCTGCTCTGGTTTATAGCATAACGAAATATATTAAAAAATATATTGATAGCAATATGCTATTTTATATCTGGTTTGTGTTGATCGCTTTATGGATATACGCGCAATATTTCTTATTTCAGACCCAACTAAGCAAAGAGCTTCTTACAGGACAGCAAAGAAAAACAGTAATAAGTAAAATATTGACTTCTGTCCCAGAGATTAGGAAGGATGCATTCTTTTTAGTTCAGAGCAACACAGGCTATTATGGCTTTGGTCCAATACCACCATTCCAAACAAATCTTAGTCAAATTTTGGCTATACAGTATTTTGCTTTAAAGCAGCTGCCACAGGAATTTTTAACTGACTATAGTATTACCTCAAAAGGTTTGTCAGGTGAGGGAATACTAAAACATAATGATAGGCAGTTTGGATTTTTTATTAACCAATCAACATTAATAAACAAGCTACTTGATCAAAAAATATCAAAAAATGATATTTACGCTTTTTCGTGGGATGGAAATGCAAATTCAATCAGTGATATTTCAGAGGATATAAGAAATAAATTTAATATGGCTAAAAGTCGCTATGATAAATATCATTCATGGGATAGAATTTATCTATCAAAGTCAAATATTAGAATGATGGTTCCAAGAAGTTTTGTTATCAGTAAGCCTTTACTCGAAACTAATCAGC
This sequence comes from uncultured Gammaproteobacteria bacterium, assembly GCA_964457465.1. Classification (GTDB taxonomy): domain Bacteria; phylum Patescibacteriota; class Microgenomatia; order Levybacterales; family UBA12049; genus JACROF01. The sequence goes on from CAYWEJ010000001.1 coordinate 53,277, forward strand.
AAGATAATCTTATGTTAAGCTTAGGCCCTGAGAGGTACCAAATAATAGTTTGGAAGAAGACAGTTAATAAGGGTATCTTTGAAGATATAGCATTTTTGAATAATAGTGATGGTGAAGAAATAGGAGAGAATTTTTATTACCGTGACATTGAGCGTATTGATGGTGAAAAAATTATTTCTAGGATGTCTTTAAAAGGTAGTTCAATGCAATATTTTTTGCCAACAATAAGCTCAGGATATATCGTGGAAGTTCGAGTTCTTGATAAGAGTAGCATCCTTAATGGGCATGATGATTTTGCTGAAGATTTAATTAGGCTTTTCTCAAACATTGATGAGTAAATAGTAAATTAATTATCTAAAAATGAATCTAAAAAGGTATACTATAATTATATGAAAAAATTTGAAAAAAATTATTTTTCAGGATGGTATAAAGGTGCGGTCGGTGATTTTACAGTTAGTGATCTAAACAGATCAAAAAATTGGTTTTGGGCATGGCTTAAAAAATTAGATACTTACGTACATGTTCAGCAAGGAAAGAATAGGGATGTGCTGGAAGTTGGTTGTTCAATTGGGGCAGTTGCTTCCCTTCTTAGTGAGAGAGGTTTTAATGTTTGGGCCTCGGATGTATCTAGATATGCTGTTAGCAAGGCGAAAAAATTAACGCCTAAAGCGCACTTCTTGACAATTGATATTCAGAAGAAGTTAAACATCAAAAAAAAGTTTAACATTATTATAGCCTTTGAGGTTGTAGAGCATTTAGAAAAACCACAGTTAGGCATTAATAATATTTTTGCAGGATTGAAGAGAGGTGGTGTTGCCGTTATTTCAACGCCATATCCATACAAGTGGAATTTCCGAGACCCTACTCATATAAATGTAAAATATCCAGATGAATGGGTGAGCATGATGAGGAAGGCTGGGTTTGTCAATGTAAAGTATTATAGGTTTACACTACTACCGTTCTTCTACCGTTTTAATAGACACTTTCAAATTATCATACCTTTTGCAATCCCATTACCTTATGTTAACAGCCCAATATTTTTTATTGGGTACAAAAAATGATTAAAAAATTATTTTCTATTAAGAACATAGAGATTCTATTTATCCTGATAATAGGACTTGCTCCTCTTTTATGGTTTTCTTATTCTCAGGTTATTTTAGGCCATGATGCTGGCCTCCCAATAGATCCTCAAAATCATTTTCAAGATCGACTTTTTGCATGGACTGAAAGATATGCATTTGGATCTGACCAGACATATGCGTTACCTGGATTTTTTATTCATGGGTTTGAAGCTCTAGTTTCATCTATTGGCTTTTCATTATTTTGGGAACAAAAAATTACTTTTATTTTTTGGTTTTTAATTCCAGGGGTAACGATGTATTTCTTGGGAAGATACCTTGAGAAGAAATTTTCGATATCCCACCTTGCCTTTCCAGCTACTGTTTTATATATGTATAATCATTTTTTACTTCAAGGTTGGTTTGTTGCTGAGAGAACAAAATTTTCCCTGTATGCAGCTCTCCCTCTACTGTTGTTAATTCTTTTTAAGTGGCAAGAGAAAAATATAGGCACTCTTAAATCTAGTATATATATTTCACTTTTGTTTTTTATTTTAAACGGTATGGCGAGCTTGCCTCTTTTTGGAGGTATATTCGTTTGCTTGATTGTGTATGTAATTTTTTATTTCTTAGAAAATTTAACCATTAAAGGACTTCTAGACTTACTACAATTAATTATTTTTACTGGAATAATAAGTGTGCTCTTGCAGTCATATTGGTTGATTTCCTATGCAGACTATTTACTTGGTTCATATTCTCAGTCTGTAGTTTTTTTTGGAGGGTTTGATGGTGTCATAAGTTGGGTTAAATATATCAGTGAGAACACATCACTTATTAATTTGTTAAGACTACAGGGGATTCCGGAGTGGTATCAAAACCCTTTGCACCCATACGCTAAAGATTATCTTAACAATGTGTTTTTCATTGGTGTTAGCATGGTTTTTCCAATACTTGCTTTTTTGCCTTTAGTTCTCTTTAAGGCTAAAAAAATTAAAAAATATGTATTGTTTTTTTCTTTCCTCGCTCTTTTTTCTATGATCTTTATTGGTGGTTCACATCCTCCATTCGGTGGGCTCTATCTTTTGTTCATAAAAATTATTCCTGGATTCTTAGCATTTAGAACTCCATTCTATAAATTTTCTCCAGCTTTATGGATTTCTTATTCAATACTAATCGGTTTAAGTATAAGTTATTTTACAGTTTTTTTGAAAAAAAGATCTGTAAATGTCTCTTATCTTTTTTATTTTCTCTTTGCCGTATGTGTTATCTTTTATAGTTATCCTTTTTTAACAGGGAGCTTTTTTGATTACATGAAAAATGTTAGGACAATGAGGACCAATTTGCCACATTATGTTCTCGATTTTTCAAAATGGACGCAATCTCCTGAAAATAGTAATAAAAGAATATTGATGCTACCAGCTCCTAATCCAGATAGTAAGATTGAGGCATATACATGGGGCTACTGGAGCCTTGCACCCTTAAGCACATTATATTCCAACGCATCAATTATTAATGATAGTCACTACTTCAGTGATAACGAAAAAATGATCCTTCAAGATATGTTTGAGGCAATTCGAAAAAATGATCCTTCATGGACAAAATTTATAAAAATTTTAGGAATAGATTCTGTAGTTGTCAGGAAAGATTTTGCCTGGAATCTTCCTGACTCTCCGACACAGTCTCCTGATGCCTATATTCAAGCTTTGCATAAAAGCAAGATTAAAAAAACGAAGTCTTTTGGAGAATGGGATCTATATACAATATCTGAGACTTCGGGTGAAAAAATAAATTCATCATCAAAAGTTCATTATTTTGACGGCTCAGGGAAAGACATAGGTAAATTGATAGAAGTACCGGGTTTTGATGTGAGCATACCTATCTATGCGTCGTCGGACCCTTCAGATAATCAAGATAAGGTATTTAATGCAAGCGCGGACTACATTATTCATCCAGCTTGTCTTATGTGTGACCTTCAATATAAATATATTGACCCTGCAAAATATTCTTCGCTAATAACAAGGGATTCACTATTTTATCAGTACACAAAGCAGAAAAATAGCATAGATATGAATAATCAGGACATGGTTACTGTTTTTTATCAGATATACAGAGAATATTTGCAGTTTTCAAGGCTAATAATTGAAGATAAAGATCAACAGTTAATCATTGACAGTGGGAAAGATATGGAGAAAATGATTCAGTTGGCTCAAGAAAAGTTGTCATCAGCGATTAGTGATAGAAAACTACCCAATGAGTATGAGCTAAATGATCTCGTTAGTGTTATGAGATCGGTTCAAATGGGCCTTGCGAAAAATATAAAAGATGTATCTGGACGATATAATGATTATCAGGTTTTTAGCATTATTCAGTCAAACATTGATTCCGTGATTAGTGCTAAGACAAGACTGATTGGTCTTATTGGACTTACGAGCAATAAGGCTTCAAAAAGTTTTATAGTTAACTCAAAAATAAGTGGGAAGTTCGATCTTTTTTATAAATTAAACGATCAGGTTGCAAAGAGCAAAATTCAAATAAAAATAAATGGTGTAAATAGTGAGATCAGCCAGATTGACCCTGCTAAGGATTGGTATACACAAAAAAATATACTGTTATCTAGGGGTAAAAACACTCTAGAGGTCTTTCAGTCGTCAATTGATTTCTATGAGGGGGATAGAGAACATCTTGTAGTAGCTAAACCATCAGGAGGGTGCTTTATTTCAAAAACAATCTCTGGAAATGTGGGTGATGTTGTAAAGACATCTTTTCTCTATAAAACAATTCAAGGCGATCAGTCATTTTATGTTAAATTTATTAAGGAAAAAGATAAGAGGAATTATCTTGATTCTGAAGATGAACTTAGGCCTGCTGCTGTGAATATTCAATACACAAACCTTTTCGTTCTTCAAACGCATGAACCTTATGTTTTAGAGATTTGCAACAGACCATTTGCTAATCCTGATACAGATTTTGTAACAACGCTTCAAGTTGAAGACTTTTCCTTAATTAGGTTAGTAAGCCCTGAGGCATTTTTTGTTAGTCAACTTTCAAAAGGCAACAGCTCAACAGTGGTGTATGAGAGAAAAGATCAGACAAAATATGAAGTTTCTTCAATTACTGGTAATGACATCCTCATCTTAAATGATTCTTACAGTCCAAGATGGAAAACAGATTTTCCAACGAGTATTCATTTTATGGCAAATGGCTACAGTAATGCATGGCTTGTGGAAGGGAGCAAATCAGGGGCTGTGTCGTATTCTCCACAAAGAACTGTTTTAATTGGTTTTTTGATTTCATCAGTCACGCTTTTAGTGGTAACATCATATGTATTACTTCGTAAAAAGAAAAAATGAAAAATATCATTAGAGAAATTAGCTTGGTATTTAGTTACATTGAAAAAAATAGTTTTAAGATATTATTTTCAATTGGGATTTTTCTTCTTTTTTCATATATTTTTTCATTGCCTTACATAAATCTTCTTGATGCATTTTTCGGATATTTTCCGCACGTTTTTTCTTTGATGGTGTTGTTATTTTTATTAAAACCACCTAAAAATGCTCTTTTACTAACAGCGCTTATTTTATTTTTATCGTCATATATTTTTATTGTGTTAAACATTAAATTTGTTGCAGATCTTTTAGGAACTATATGCTACTTTCTTTTAATGACATACGTAATACATGAGATAAAGAGCTCGTTTTTAGACACATGATTGATATACTAGGAGCAGATTGGCGTTTTTTTTGGCCTGAAAATATACATTTTTTTTCTGGGACTCCACAAGCATGGGATGCAAGTCTTAATTCAGGTTTAGGAATTTCTGGACTCGCAACGATGTGGATAACAAGTTATCTTAATATAACTGCGGTATTCGCAAAGATAGGCATTCCATGGTTAGTAGTCGGAATTTTTTTTTGGATTCTACCAATCTTCATTGTTTCATTTATTGCTTCTGCACTATTATTTAAAAAAACAGTCTCAGCAGAAAAGAAGTATTATTTATTCTCAGGTTTGGTATATGCATGGAACACGTATATTCTCGGGATAGTGGGTGGAGGTCAATTGGGGGTTGGTTTGTCCTATTCAATTTTACCCTTAATTTTTTTAAGTTTTTATTTCTTACATAAAAAACCAAACTTTACTAGAAGCATTTTGTTTTCCTTAGTTTGTAGTCTTCAAATTTTATTTGATCCTCGTTTTTTCTATATTAGTTTGATTGGGCTCATCGTTTTCTATTTCGGGATATGTAACAAATTTCGCATCAACCTTAGGAATGTCATTTTTATTTTTATCGTCCCAGTTGTTATTATTTTTGTATTCAATGCATATTGGCTCATTCCGTTACTGCTGGCAACCTCTTCGTCTCTTCCTGAAAAAATTAGCACTCAAAGCAGCCTAACTTTTTTGAGTTTTGCTCGTTTTTCGCAGGCAATTTCACTTCTTCATCCCAATTGGCCAGAAAATATATTTGGAAAGGTATATTTTTTTCAGCCACAATTTCTTTTCTCACCGATACTATTAGCAGTAGGGCTTTTTTTACAGAAAAAAAATAGCAGAATTTTTTTAAGCTATATTTTGCTTATTGTAATAGGGGTATTTATATCAAAAGGAGTTAATGAGCCTTTTGGGATAATTAATGTAATACTTTTTCACCATATCCCTGGTATGGTTTTATTTAGAGATCCCACAAAGTTCTACATATTGACTGCAATTTCATATGCAATGCTCCTCCCATTTGCTATGCAGCAGTTAAGTGCTTGGCAGAATAAAAAAAGGACATTCATAGTTTTATTAATAGTTAGTTTTTGGGTTTTACTTCCATTTTCAACTTTTTATCTTGGAAACGGATTTGAAAATTTTGTACCAAAGAAAATACCAGAAAAATATGTACTTCTTAAAAATTTTCTATTGTCAACGAAGGGTTTTTCTCGAACTTATTGGGTACCAGAATGGGAGAAGTATGGCTATTTCTCAAATAAGACTCCAGCTTTGGGAATGAGCGAATTTTTTGACAAGAAAGACGTGAAAATAAATCAGCAATCCATCCTGCCTACTCGTGATGATTTGGCAAATCTATCTGTTAAATATGTGATTTTATCAAAAAACGATAGTAGTCTTAAGACAAACCCTGCTAGGGAGATTCTTCAGTACGAAGAAAATAGAAAATATCTTGACTCAACTCCATGGCTTAGACATGTAACATCCTTCGACGATTTACGAGTATATAGCTTTTCTGATGGCAAAGCACATTTTTGGAGTGATAATAAAGATTTATTGATACGAACATTATCTGCTTCACAGAGTGAACACAAACTTTTGGTAAGCAATGTCAAAAAAGAAAGTACTATTATTTTCACTGAAACCTATGATCCAAATTGGGAGATGATTGTTAACGGCATATCATTCCGCTCTAGTCCCTATAGAAATCAATATAATAAATTTACTCTTAATAAAGAGGGTAATTATGAAATAGTAATTTCATATAGGCTTCAAAACGTTGTTCAGAAAACGATAATTGCTAGCAACTCTATAATTTTTCTTCTATTCCTTTATGTAGTTCTTTCTCTCCAATTCCCAAAGCTAAAGATACGTAGCTTTCGAAAGAAGTAGTTTATTTGGATTCCCCGAACGTACATGGTAAAATAAAGAAATGATTAGTGTAGTTGTGCCCGTTTACAATGAAGAAGAAAGTGTTGAGCACTTTTTTGAGGCCTTAATTACAGAATTGCAAAAAATCAAAGAGGATTTTGAGATATTGTTTATTGACGATGGGTCTAAAGATAGATCGTTTGAGATTTTAAGTAACATTGTTAAAAAGAATAAAAAAGTTTCACTTTTTTCCTTAAGAAGAAACGTTGGCAAAGCTGAGGCTTTATCATTAGGTTTTCTTAAGGCTAAAGGAGATATTATTGTGACTCTAGATGCTGATCTTCAAGACCAACCGAGCGAAATAAAAAATCTGCTATCTGTTTTTAGACAAGGATTTGATGTTGTTTGCGGATGGAGAAAAAACAGAAAAGACAAATCAAGAATGAAAATTATTTCCAAACTATTTAATCTGCTTGTAGGTACGATTTTTGAAGTAAAAATCCATGATTACAATTGTGGTCTGAAACTCTATTCAAGTGAAGCCGCGAAAAGTCTAAGGCTATATGGTGGGCTTCATAGATTTATACCGATTTTAGCACACGAGCAAGGATTTAGTGTAACTGAGGTAGTTGTAGATCACAAACCAAGAGAGTTTGGGAAATCGAAGTACGGATTCTCTAAAATTTTTAAGGATGTTCCAGATATGTTCACGATGATGTTTTTAGTGAAATACATGAAGCAACCTTTGCATTTTTTTGGAACGATTGGAGGGCTGTTAATAGTATCTGGTTTTATTATCTTAGGCTATCTATCAGTTCTTAGGTTTTTCGGAGAGAAGATAGGAACACGGCCGCTTTTCTTATTTGGTATTTTATTATTTCTCGCAGGAATACAAATTTTCTTTACAGGATTTCTTGCAGAACTGTTAATTAGTATTACTCATAGAAAAGATTCTGTGCATTTTCCGATATCATATGACAGTTCAAAAGATGGTGAATAAAAACGTTTAATGAAACCACAAGACCTTATTTTTTTAAGTATTATGTTATTATTGCTTTTTAGTAAAAATCACAAAATATTTGCTGCACTTGCTATTGGGTTGTTGATAATTGCTATACCTCTTTTTGAATTCTGGAAATTTTTTACTGCAGAGCGCATGGTGTTGTATTCTGCAATTTGCATCGTTATCTCAGTTATATTTCTTCAAAAAAAGAAATAGTATTATGAAGATTGGAATAGACATCTCACAACTTACGTATCAGCATACAGGTGTTGCAAAATATCTTGAAGGCTTGCTCTCAGCATTGATTAAGGATAAGGATGGAAATGAATATGTGCTGTTTTACTCTTCATTAAGAGGAAATCTTTCTCCAGTTTTTGAAAAAAAATTGGATCTGCCTAATGTTACTATCAAAAAGTTTAAAATTCCTCCATTACTCCTTGATCTTATATGGAACAAATTGCATATTTTTCCGATAGAGACATTTATTGGAAATGTTGATATTTTCCTTACTTCAGACTGGACAGAGCCTCCAGCCCGCAAAGCCCTAAAGGCAACCATTCTATATGATTTGATCATATACCTCTTCCCTGAGGAGTCAACAGAAAAAATTGTTCTAACCCAAAAGAGGAAGCTCTCGTGGGTTAAGAAAGAGTCAAATGCTATTTTTTGTATTTCTGATGCGACAATGAAAGATGCTATAGAAATTTTAAAAATAAGCAGAGACAAACTCCACGTTATTCATCCAGGATTCAAAATATGAAGATAGGTATTGATGCAAATGAGGCAAATGTCGAAAAAAAAGTGGGAATTAGTGAGTATGTCTATGAGCTATTATTAAAATTATATCCACTAGCATCATCCAATGATAATTTCATAATATATCTAAAAGATCAACCAATCGGGTTCCCACAAACATCAGCTTATTGGACTTACAAGATATTTGGACCTAAGAAACTTTGGACACAATTTGCTCTTCCATTAAAACTTTTTACTCATAGAAAAAAACCTGATATTTTCTTCTCTCCAGCACATTATGCTCCAAGAATTTCGCCAGTCCCAACAGTAATATCCATTATGGATCTCGCTTTTTTTCATTTTCCTGATTATTTTACAAAAAAGGATCTTACCCAACTACATAGATGGACAAATTATTCAGTTAAACAAGCAAAGGCTATTATTACGATAAGTGAAGCGTCTAAAAATGATATAATCAGTTTGTATCACATTAATAAAGAAAAAATTCACGTTGTCTATCCAGGAATTAAAGAAGTTAAATCTTTAGATCCACATATTTATTCTATGGAAGAATTACAAAGCAGATATAATATTTCCAAGAACTATCTCCTTTTTGTTGGCACTCTGCAGCCACGAAAGAATATTGCTCGTTTAATAGAGGCATTCTCAAAAGTTGTGGCAAAGGAAGGTGTGAGTACTGAGTTGCAACTTGTTGTTGTTGGCAAGAAAGGTTGGAAATATGAAGAGATTTTAAACGCACCTCGAAAATTTGGCGTTGAAGATAGAGTAAAATTTCTTGATTTTGTTGATGATAGTAATTTGGTTTTACTCTATAAAAATGCACAGATTTTTGTCTGGCCTAGTCTCTACGAGGGTTTTGGTCTTCCTATTCTTGAAGCAATGCAAAATAATTGCCCTGTTATTACAAGTAATATAAGCAGTATGCCTGAGGCGGGTGGTGATGCAGCGTTATATGTTGATCCTATGGACGTGGACGATATTGCCAAAAAGATTCAAAAAGTACTTTCTGATAAGAAGTTGAGATTACATATGATAGAAAAAGGAAATAAGCATATTAAGAAATTTAGTTGGGATCATGCTGCAAAGAAGACTCTGGAAGTTCTGCGGGAAGTCGCTCATAATAGATAGTATGAAAGATAAGAGTGGCACAGCATTGTCTGCAAATGAGGCAATAAGGAGAGGAGCTAATAGAATGTCAGCTATCTCACTTGAGGCGACCAATTTCGTACTTCATATAATAGGTATGATCCCTTCTCATCACCTTCGACGATTTTTTTACCGTTTGGGAGGTATGGAGATTGGGAGTGGATCAAGTATTCATATGGGTATGAGAGTGTATGACTCATCCCATATTGTTGTTGGTAAAGATACTATTATTGGAGAGGGTGCAGTGCTTGATGGGAGAGCAGAACTTCATATTGGGAATCATGTTGATATAGCATCAGAAGTAATGATTTATAACTCTGAACATAATATCCATGCGGAGGATTTTGCTGGTAAGGACGGCGTTGTAAAAGAGAAAGTTGTTATTGAAGATTATGTATTTATAGGTCCTCGTGCAATTATTTTACCTGGTGTGACTGTAGGAAAAGGAGCAGTTATTGGGGCAGGGGCTGTCGTTACAAAAGATGTAAAACCATTTTCAATTGTAGCAGGCGTACCTGCTAAAGAGATAGGCGAGAGAAGTAATAAAGAACCTTCTTATACGTTAGGGAGGGCTGCATGGTTTCGATAATAATACTTTCGTATAACAGGAGTGATCTATTAAGTGCTTGCCTTGCATCATTATATAAAGATATCAAGACTGATTTTGAGGTAATTGTAGTTGACAACGCTTCAAAAGACGATAGTGTTGCAGTTGTCAAAAGAAATTTTAAGAAGGTTAATCTTATTGAAAATAATGAAAATTCTGGGTTTGCAAAAGGTTGTAATTTAGGTGCAAAGCAAGCTAAAGGTAATTTTTTATTATTTCTCAATAGCGACGCATCAGTTATTGACGATCCACTACCAGATCTCTTAAGAACATTTGAGCAATATCCTGAAGCTGCTGTTGTAGGGGGACTTCTTCTTAATCATGATCATACTCTGCAACGTTCTTTCGGTGGATTTTATTTCCTTAAAAATGTTTTTAGAATGCTATTTCAAGGAGAAAAAGGTGAACTTGAAAAATATAAAAGTACCACAGTTCTTGAGGTAGATTGGGTGAGTGGTGGTTTTATGATGGTCAGAAAAGATGTGTTTGATAAGGTTAAAGGGTTTAACGAATCATATTTCATGTATATAGAAGATATGGATTTATGTTATAGAATTAAGAAAATAGGTTCAAAAATATATGTCAATCCCAATGCAAAAGTTGAGCATTTAGGGCAAGGTAGTAGCAATAAGACATTTGCAATTGTACACATTTATAAAGGTCTGCAAATTTTTTATAAACAACAGCGCAGTACCTTTGAATATTACTTAGTAAAATGCATGCTTGCCATCAAAGGTATGCTATCGCTTGTGATAGGGGTTCTTACTTTCAATAAGTATCTTATTCGTACGTACATCGGAGCACTTAGGACATTATGAAAATAATTTCATATATCAAAAATAATTTTCTATTGTTATTGACGCTTTTCTTTTTGGCTTTCATACCTTTATATCCAAAGCTTCCTCTTTTAGACATCAAACATACATGGGTCTATATTCGTATCGAAGATGTGCTCGTTGCATTTGCGTGGGGTGTCTTCTTTGTCTCCTATTTCCGTAGAAAAGCTACCCTTAAGACGCCTTTAACATTACCGATAGCTGTGTTTTGGGCGATTGGCGCATTGGCAACTCTAAGCGGGGTTATATTTATTTTTCCACGTCTTGAAGGGGTTTTTCCAAATTTGGCATTTTTAAGTTTTTTAAGACGAGTTGAGTATCTTTCCCTCTTTTTTCTAGCGTTTTCATCCATTAAGAATAAAAATGCTATTAATCCTATCGTCACAACTCTTTCCTTGACATTATCGGCTGTTTTTATTTATGGCATTGGGCAAAGAATGTGGGGTTTTCCTGCGTTTTTGACAATGAATGAAGAATTCGCAAAAGGAATTCCTCTTCGCTTATCAGCACTTGCAAGGATACCATCAACTTTTGCTGGGCATTACGATCTTGCTGCGTATCTTATCCTTCTTATTCCTATCATGGGAAGTATGATTTTTGGTTATAAAAAATGGTATCTCAAAATAATTTTCTTTTTGCTAGGAGTAGGTGGTCTTATTTTACTTCTTATGACTGCATCTAGGGTCTCATTTGCTGTTTATCTTGTATCTGTAGCGTTTCTTCTTATTTTGCAAAAACAAAAAAAATATATTATTCCTGTATTTATTCTTAGTATTTTATTGTTGAAGTCTTTTACCGGTCTTTCTCAGCGTTTTTCTCAAACATTTACCCAAGTTGATCTTATTGTTGATTCTCGTACAGGAAAAGCCATTGGAATAGCATCAGAAATCGGAGGAGATTCGATTACTATTGAAGACAAGCAGTCGACAGGTGAAAACCTTCCAGCGGGATCAAAATATATTAACTTTCCATCTTCACAAGGACAGCAGCTGGACTCCCAAATTGTCTATAAAAAACTCAAACCTGGTGGAGAGGGAGAGGAGATAATTACTAAAGCTGGAAAAGTAATAGTTAAGAAAGCATTTGCATATGATGTATCTTTTACAACTCGTTTTCAAGGTGAGTGGCCAAGAGCAATAGAGGCGTTTAAGAGAAATATTTTACTGGGGAGTGGGTATGGGTCGATTAGCCTTGCAACAGACAATAGCTTTTTAAGAATGCTTGGCGAAACGGGGCTCCTTGGATTTTTCTCTTTTGTTCTTATTTTTATCTTTATTGCAATCTATCTATTTAGAATTGTTGATGATATCGATGACAAAAGAATTAGAGCGCTTGTATATGGTGTGTTAGCAGGATCGTTTGGTCTTGCATTAAATGCCATTCTTATTGATGTATATGAAGCATCAAAGGTTGCATTTGTATTATGGACTGTTGTTGGTGCAACTCTTGGTCTTGCAAAACTATATCAGAAGAAAGATATTAAGTATTTTGTAGAAATGAAGAGGATTTTTACCTCAACTCCTGCTTTGATTGTAATTATTGTTGTTGCTGGGTTTTTGTTTTTTTCACGATCTCTTTCAAATTATTTTGCAGGCGATGATTTTACATGGCTTAGGTGGGCAGCTGATTGCCATCGGTTATTAAGTTCTACTGAGCAGTGTTCGTCAATTTTTAGTACTATTAGTCATTATTTTTCTCATTCTGAGGGATTTTTCTATCGTCCAGGGACAAGGTCGTATTTTCTTTTGGCTTATCCTGTCTTTGAGCTTTTCCCTTTACCATTCCATGTTATATCTTTACTGCTTCATCTATCGGCGACTCTTTTTGTATTTTTTATTCTTAAAAAGTTATTGCAACATACGCTTCTTGGTTTTGTCGGAGCTATATTTTTTCTATTTTTAAGTATTCATGCAGAGGCAGTTTATTGGATATCAGTAACAGGACATTTGATTGCAACTAATTTTATATTCATGTCATTCCTTTTCTTTATGTATTGGGTTGAGACTAAAAAGAAATTCCTTTTTATTTTTTCTTCATTTGCGGTAATGATCGCAACATTTTTTCATGAATTTGGAACAATAGGATCATTTCTTTTGATTGCTTATGATTTGATTTATCTTACACCATCAGTCAAAAATCTTTTTAGAAAATGGTACTACCTTCTCTTGATTCTTCCTGTGGTAATGTACTATGTCTTGAGGACTCAGGCATCAAGCGTATGGTTTCAAGGAGATTATTCATACAATTTTTCCATGCTACCTTTAAATGTGCTAGGCAACAGTATCGGCTATCTTATTACTAGCATCTTAGGACCTGTTTTTATCCCATCATATTCTGCAATTCGTCTTTACAGTGGGCAGCATATTGGAGCGAGTGTTATTGTAGCACTTGCTCTTTGCATCGCTCTTGCTTTTATTGGTTATAGAAATAAAGAGAAAATTTCAAAGACATCATGGAAATCGCTATTTCTAGGTGCAGCGTTATTTATTATTCCTCTCTCTCCGTTTTTGGGTCTTGGAAACCTCAGTCCTCGATATGCTTATACAGGATCAATCGGAGTAGTATTCATTTTGGCTTACTTAATGAAAGGACTACTTATGACAAAAACTAAAAGAAGAAAAGTTCTCGTAGGTGGACTTGTTATTATCAGTTCACTTTTCATTCTTTTTCATATAAAACAATTAGACAAGAGTAACAACGAATGGAGGAAGGCTGGAGAAATTACAAATAGTGCACTTGTTGGTATCAACTATGCATATGTAGTGAATAGCACATTGCAACCAGGTTCAACGTTTTACTTTGTTGACGTTCCAATTAAGTACGCTGATGCTTGGGTATTTCCTCAAGGATTAGAGGATCCTTTGTGGTTCTCATTCCAGAACACAGCTCCTCAAATTAAAAACGCTTCATCAGAGAAAGAGGCTCTTTTAATGGTAAAGAATGATCCTGTTCGTATAAAGGCATTTAAGTTCCAAAAGGACGGCTCTTTGGTTGAGATAAATCTACCAATACCTACTACTACCACCGTAACAACGGTAAATTCTTATGCGAAATAATAGTAAGTTCTTTTTGTTGATACTAATGCTTTTCTTTGGTCTTTTTGTAAGGCTTTATGAATTCCATAAACCTATCGCTGACTGGCATAGTTGGAGGCAGGCAGATACAGCATCTGTATCAAGGAATTTTACTGAGAAAGGTGTTGATATGCTCCATCCTACTTTTGGTGATATATCAAACGTTCCATCAGGGAGAGATAATCCGAACGGTTATCGCTTTGTTGAGTTTCCTATCTATAACCTTTTTCAAGCCACTTTATTTAATGTTTTGGGACATTTCACACTTGAAGAGTGGGGAAGATTAGTTAGTATTTTTTCGTCACTATTTGCAGGATATTTCCTTTATCTTATCGTTAAGAAGTATTCTGGTGAGCGGATTGGATTATCAGTTTTGTTTTTTTATCTATTTGTTCCGTTTAATATCTATTATAGTCGGACAATCCTTCCCGACCCCTCAATGGTAATGGCTATCTTAGGAGGAATTTATTTTTTTGGTCTTTGGGTAGATTCTAAAACTAAAAGTATATTATTTTTTATTCTAGCAGCTGTGTTTACAGGTGCGGCAATTTTAATAAAACCCTATGCACTTTTTTATATTTTTGTGTTTTTCTCAATAACAGCTTCTAAACAATTGGAAATACTAAAGAATAAAAAACTCCTTATTTTTGGAGCAACTGTAATTGCACCATTTCTGTTTTGGAGATTGTGGATGCTTCAGTACCCGGAAGGTATTCCTGCAAGTAATTGGCTTTTTAACGGGAACGGCATTCGATTCAAGCCATCTTATTTTCGTTGGATTGTTTATGAAAGATTAGTGAAGCTTATTTGTGGTTTTGCCGGTGTAGTTTTTTTAATTAAAGGAATTTATGAAGTCTTAAGAGAAAAGAAAATCCAATTATACTCATCATTTATTCTTAGTGCCTTTATGTATCTTATTGTTGTTGCAACTGGAAATGTACAGCACGATTATTATCAAATTGTCATTATGCCTTCGATTGCAATATTGTTAGGATTGGGTTTCTCAGCGTTAACATCCTTAAGAGCTTTGCAGCGGTTGGCACTTGGATGGTTACTTGCAGTTATTATTACAATATTCTCTTTCTTCTTTGCTTGGGAAGAGGTCAAAGAATATTATTACATAAATAACCCATCTATCGTTGAGGCTGGGCGTGCAGTCGATAGGCTAACTCCAAAAAACTCATTGATAATTGCTAGTTATAATGGCGATACCTCATTTTTATACCATACAAATAGAAGCGGATGGGCTAGTTTTCAAAATTCAATCCCAGAGCTGATCAAGAAGGGGGCAGACTATCTTGTTTTCGCAAATCCAAATGAATCAGAGTTAAATTTCGCTTCAGAATATAAAATTGTAGAGCAGAAAAAAAACTACATAATATACGATCTTCATCAGAAACCATGAAAATACTTGTTGTTTCTTCATATCTACCTTACCCTTTAATAAATGGTGGGAATATTCGTCTCTATAATCTTCTGAAATTTCTTCAAAAAAATCACGAGATCACTCTTGTCTGTGAGAAAAGACCATCACAAAATATAAGCGATATAAAGGAAGTCGAAAAAGTTTGTTATAAGGTTTTTACAGTTGATCGTAAAAAGCAGTGGTCTGCAAGCAATATACTCAAGACAGGTTTCTCTTTTGATTCTTTTCTTATAACCGGACACAAACTTGATGAAATGTCTAGCATTATTCATGAGTTGTTAGCTCATGAAACATTTGATGCGATCCATGTTGAAACATTTTATGTTTTTCAAAACATTCCGAACACATCTATCCCTGTCGTTCTTGTTGAGCATAATGTTGAATATCTTGTTTATGAAAGATTTAGGGAAAAAGCATTCTCACTTATGAAACCTTTATTAAAGATAGATGTTCAAAAAATTAAATATGCCGAAATTGCAGCATGGAAAAGAGCAGATGTTGTAGTGGCAGTATCTGAAAACGAAAAAAAAATAATAGGAGAGAAGTGTAGTTTTGTTGTTCCAAACGGAGTTGATACAAAAACTTTTACTTTAAAAAAAATTCAGGAAGGCAAAGAAGATGAAAAAAAGAAAATTCTTTATATAGGAGACTATACATGGATTCAGAATCGAGACGCAGTAGCTTATATTATTAAGGAAATTTGGCCTCATATTAAAAAAGAACTTGCTTGCACTCTTTGGATTGTTGGAAAAAATATGCCAGCAGGGTTTAAGGATTTGGCTAAGAACGATCATGATATTTTTTTTGATGATACTAATCCTGATACTGCAGCAGAAATCTTTACAAAGGCTGATATACTTTTGGCACCTAAGCGTGTTGGAGGAGGTACAAGTTACAAAATTATTGAGTCACTTGCTGTTGGCACACCGGTAGTTACAAATTCATTTGGGCTTGAAGGGTTAGATATTGTAAAAAATGAAGAAATTATCGTTGAGGATAAGCCTGAAAATTTAGCGAAAGAGACAGTCAGAGTGCTAAGGCAAAAAAAACAATATGTAGAGCTTTCAAGAAATGGCAGAAGAGCCATTGAGAAAAAGTATGACTGGCACGTAATTGCAAATCAGATGGATAAAGTCTATCAATCTGTAGTAAAAAAATCATTATGAGAATCGGAATTGATGCGAGATTTTGGAACGAAACAGGAGTTGGCAGGTATATTAAAAACTTGATTCTTGTTTTGGAAAAAATTGATAAGAACAATTCCTATGTTATTTTCACCTTGCCAAAGAACTTTGAAGGAATTAAGAGCGTAATTAATAGTCCACGTTTTGAAATAAAAAGTGCTGCTGTTCCATGGCATTCATTTAGAGAGCAGTACCAGTTCTCAAAGATTATTGATAAAGAAAAACTTGATCTTATGCATTTTCCTTATTTTTCGGTCCCGCTATTTTATACAAGGCCATTTATCATTACCATTCACGATCTCATCCTGCATCATTTTTCAACAGGCGAGGCTACAACGTTGCCGATACCATTATATAGAGCTAAGTTATTAGCATATAAATATATCATTGCAAAGGTAGCAAAGAAATCTAGGAAGATTATAACTGTTTCACAAGCAACAAAGGATGAAATAGTTGATCATTTGTCGATAAGTCCTGAAAAAATATCGGTAATTTATGAAGGAGTTGACGATGCTTTGATCACGCCCAACCAAGATAAAAAAAACTCTAAGAAGTTTTTACTTCATGTTGGCAATGTATACCCTCACAAGAATATAGATCGTCTCATTGATGCATTTATTCGCGCAGACTTACATGATGTTGATTTATTATTTGTTGGAAAAAAAGATTACTTTATGAAGAAATTAGAGAAAAAAGTCAGCAGGATAGGAGTAAAGAACATACAGTTTTTAGGTTTTGTTGAAGATAAAGACCTTGCGTTACTTTACAGAAATGCTATTGCAACAATCGTGCCATCTCTCATGGAAGGCTTTGGTTTGCCTGTTCTTGAAGCTATGGCAAATAATTCTCTTGTAATTGCCTCGAATGTCCCTTCCTTAAAGGAGATCGCTAAGGATGGTGCGGTGTATATTGATCCTTTCAATATAGAGGAAATTTCTGATAAGATTCGAAGCATTGCTTATGCTGAAAAAAACTCTTTTACATCACTTAAAGAAAAAGGTCAAAAAATTGCAAAATCATACTCATGGGAAGATATGGGTAAACAAACACTAGAAATATATGAAAGTTGCCTTGGTATACGATCGGATTAATAAATGGGGAGGAGCTGAGAGAGTGCTTCTTGCCTTGCATGAATTATTTCCCGATGCTCCGCTTTTTACCTCGGTTCATAATAAGAAGAAAGCCAAGTGGATTAGAGATTTATCAATTACCCCATCTTTTCTTCAGGACTTTCCGTTCGCAAAAGATGCTCATGAACTTTATCCTCTTTTAATGCCTGCAGCATTTGAGCAGTTTAATCTTGATGATTTTGATGTCGTTATTTCAGTAACCAGCGAATCTGCAAAAGGGATTATTACAAAACCTCACACAATTCACATTTGCTATTGTCTAACTCCTACTCGATATTTATGGAGTGGGTATGAAGAATATTTTAATAAAAAAGTTATTAGGTTTCTTTCGTATCCGGCTACATGGTATTTGAGAAAATGGGATAAAATTGCCTCAAAAAGACCTGATGTCTTTGTTGCAATTTCAGAAGAGGTCAATAGAAGAATAAAAACCTATTACCAGTTAGAATCAGAAATTATTCATCCTCCTGTAGATCTATTTTTACATAGACAGCAGAAAAAGACAGTGCAAAAAAAGAATTATTTTTTAGTAGTTTCTAGGCTCGTCTCTTATAAAAGAATTGATATTGCGATAGATTCATGCAATCAGCTAAAGATTCCTCTAAAGATAGTTGGTGTAGGAAGTCAGTATCATGCCTTGAGAAAGAAGGCAGGTCCTACGATAGAGTTTTTAGGAGAAGTATCTGACGAGAAGTTAAGACTGCTATATGAGGAGGCACAAGCACTTCTTTTCCCTGGCTTTGAAGATTTTGGGATAGTTATGGTTGAGGCGCTTGGTCATGGTACACCAGTAATCGCCTATAACAAAGGTGGGGCAAAAGATATTGTCACTCATAAAAAATCAGGTATTCTCTTCTCAGATCAAACAAGTAGATCATTGTCGCAAGCTATTGGAGAATTCAAAAAATCGAATTTCAAAAGATCAGATTTATATAAAGATGCATTCCGATTTAAGAAAGAAATTTTTTTTAAAAAAATCTTAAAACTTGTCAACGACAGATTGCAAAACTCATCAAAGAGATTATAATAATAATGGATTTATGAAAATTCTTATTTTTGCCGGTGGAGTTGGCTCAAGACTTTGGCCTTTGTCGAGAAAAAACACACCTAAGCAGTTTGGCCAAATAATTGGTGATAAATCCACTCTTCAACAGACGATTGATAGATTAAGTCCTGAATTTAGTCCAGAAGATATTTATATTGCAACAGGTATTCAATATAAAGATACTGTTACTGCTCAGCTTAACAAAATTCCGGAGGAAAATTTTATTTTTGAACCTACTATGAGGGATGTCGGTCCGGCAATCGGTCTCAATGCATTTTTACTTGCCAAATTGCATCCTGACGAACCTATTGCAATTCTTTGGAGTGATCATATGGTAAAAAATCACGTTATGTTTCGACATGTACTGAGGCTGGCTGAGGAAAGTATTACGAAATATGATGCAAATTTTGTTTTTATAGGACAGGAGCCACGATTTGCAAATCAAAATTTAGGATGGATTCAGCTTGGAGAAAAGATTAAGGAGGAGAATGGTGCTGAAATTTACGAATTCAATAAGCTTCTTTATAGGCCGAAACTTGAACAAGCTGAAGATTATTTCTCCTCTGAAAATTATGTATGGAACTTAGGCTACTTCGTAACTACACCACGATTTTTAGTCTCGTTATTTCAAGAACATGCACCGGAAATGTACGAAAGATTACTAGAGATTCAGCAGGCATATCAGACACCCGAATTTGAGTCTGTTGTTCAAGATATATACCCTACCCTTGAAAAAATTAGCTTTGACGATGCGATTCTGGTCAAGATGTCATCAAGAAATGTGTTTGTTATTTCTACTGATCTTGGCTGGAGCGATATTGGAGCTTGGGATGCGCTTAAAGAGGCATTAGCAGAATCTTCTGAGGAAAATATCACAAAAGGTAAAGTGCTTTTGGAGGACACAAGAGATTCCCTTGTTTTTAATTATACTGACCAGCTATCAGTAGGTATAGATCTTGCAGAAATGTTAGTTATTAATACTGATGATGTATTATTGGTTTGTCCAAAAAGTTCAGTTCCGAAAATAAAGAAGTTAGTTGAGAATTTGAAAGGTACTTCTCATGAACATTTAGCATAGCTATGCCATACGTAGAAATTAAAAAAAGTAAGTGGCATGAGTTTGCGAAGAGGTTTATTGATATAGCTGCAGCCCTCGTAATTCTGTTGTTATTTCTTCCGATTATCATAGCAGTTGCAGTTGCAATAAAAGTTGATTCTCAAGGCCCTGTATTAGCAGACACTCCAGAAAGAGTTGGCAAGAATGGAAGACTTTTTAAAATGTTTAAATTTCGTTCAATGATACCTAATGCACACGAAATTTTACGAAAAGATCCTCAGTTTGCAGCCCTCTATGATCAATATAAGAAAGGTAGCTATAAACTAAAAAATGACCCACGAATTACCAGGGTAGGTCGATTTATCAGAAAGCACTCATTAGATGAAGTGCCTCAGTTTATTAATGTTCTCAGGGGGGATATGAGTATTGTTGGGCCAAGAGCTTATTATCCTGATGAGCTTCGTGAGCAACAAAAAAAGTATCCGGACACACAGGATGCAGTTAAGATAGTGCTATCAGTAAGGCCAGGAATTACAGGATACTGGCAGGTTTCTGGGAGAAGTGAGATTAATTTTGACAAGAGAATTGAGATGGATGCCGACTATGTAAGAAAAAGATCAATACTTTACGATTTGATGATTATTTTTCTTACTCCTGGTGCGATGCTAACAGGAAAAGGTGCAAGGTAACATTTTCTGTCAAGTTGACAATAAATAGTATCCTCACGTATCATAAGTTAATGTCAGGGTTCGAAAAAATAGATTTGGATCTCAAAAATGATACAACAACACCAGGAGAGCCTATGCCAAAAAAATCTTCAAAAAAATTTCATTTGAAAAATATAAAAAAACCAGCGATTATCTCTGCCGTGGTGTTATTGGTAATTTTTATTGGGGTTATTCTACCTGTTATTTCTGTTGCTAAGTCAGCAAAGAAAACATATCTTCAGTCAAAATTGCTTTCTCTTGCAATTAAGCAACAAAACATAGAGGCGGCATCTACTGAGCTTGTTAAGACACAGGCAGCTCTCCAGGATACTAAAAAGAAGATGGGAATGATATTTTATTTTCATTTTATCCCAGTTGTTAATTTTTATTACAACGACGCAATTCACATTGTTAATGCTGGAGAAGAAGGTCTTAAGGCTGGTTCAACAGTCATCGAGTCACTTAAGCCATATGCAGATGTATTAGGTTTAAAGGGGCAAGGGACTTTTGTTGGAGGATCTGCAGAGGAACGAATTAAAACTGCCGTTTTATCAATGGGGCATATTACGCCAAAAATTGATGAAATTGCTGATCGACTTATCAAAGTGAGGGCAGAGGTTGACAAGATTGACGCACGGCACTATCCTGCTTTTCTTTTCGGAAAGAAGTTGCGTAATCAAATAAATCAACTAAAAGAGTTAACTGATCAAGGAGTTTCATTTGTTGATGAAGCTCGGCCTTTAGTTAAGGTATTTCCAGAGCTCCTCGGCGAGAACGAGGAAAAAAGATACCTTGTTCTTTTCCAGAATGATAAAGAATTGAGGCCAACAGGTGGTTTTATTACCGCATATGCTGTATTTAGGCTTGATAAAGGTGTAATTCATCTTGATTCTTCAAATGATATTTATCCACTTGATGATTCAATTCCAAACAAGCCTGCAGCTCCTGCTCCTATTAGAAAATATCTCCCAAAAGTGTACTCATTCAATTTAAGGGATAGCAATCTTTCTCCTGATTTTATTGAGTCTATGAAAACTTTCAATCAGATGTACAATAAGGCATCTGGACGAGCTGATGTTGATGGTATCATTGCTATCGACACTAATGTTCTGACCTCGACTATTAAAATACTCGATGATCAAATTGTGGTAGGTGGCCAAACATTCACTACAAAGCCTGATAGTAGATGTGGGGGATGTGCACAAGTGATTTATGAACTTGAAAATAGCATCTCTCGACCTGTAAATTATGTCAAGACAGATAGGAAAGGGTTATTGGGGGATATGCTCTCAGCGCTCATGAGTAAAGCTTTGTCATCATCTCCAAAAATTTACTGGGGTCCTCTGTTTCAGTCATTCCTAAGCCAAACTCATGAAAAGCATGTATTATTTTATCTTTTTGATGAGGATGCTCAAAGTGGCATAGAAGCATTAAAAGCTGCAGGGAGAATAGAAAAGTTCGATGGAGACTATCTTCATATTAATGAAGCAAATTTTGGAGGAGCTAAATCAAATCTGTTTGTTGATGAAGCCGTTGAGAATTCGTATGTGACAAAGTCTGATGGCACAATTACCAAGACGGTTACTATTAATTACAACAACCCTCAGCCACCATCGGATTGTAATTTAGAGCGTGGTGGACTATGTCTTAATGCAGAGCTTCGAGACTGGATTCGTATTTACGTTCCTAAAGGAAGTGTTTTAAAAGACAGTAGTGGTTCTGAGGTAAAGATGACAACCTCTGAAGAATTTGGTAAAACTGTTTTTGAAGGATTTTTGACAGTCAGACCTTTAGGGAAAAAAACATTTACCATCACCTATACACTTCCATTTAAGGTAAAAAATTCTCAGTTGCCAGTTCTCATTCAGAAGCAGCCTGGACCAGCAGGATTTCCCTACGTAGTTAAAGTTAATGGAAGAACCGTTGAAAAATTCGATCTTACAACAGATAAAGAAATTAAGCTCCGAGTCTAATGGTAAGAAATATTACCACTCCTGGAATAGTTATCAAGAGGCGCAACGCGGGTGAAGCAGATAGAGTTATAACTGCATACACGAAAGATTTTGGTAAAATAGTTCTTAAGGCTAAGGGTGTTAGGCGTATTACCAGTAGAAGAAGTTCCCACATCGAGCTGCTTAATTATGCACAAATTTCTTTTTACAAAGGTTCACATACACCTGTACTCACCGAGGCTCAGATGGTGAATAGTTTTTCACATATCAAAGATGATCTCTACAAAACAGGACTTGCTTACCACATTTGTGAACTTGTTGATGGGCTCTGTCCTGAAGGGCAGGAGCAGCAGTCAGTTTTTGAACTTCTCAAAAATGTATTAAATGATATTGCTGCGGCAAAAAAGGAAGAACTTGTTGTTATCACTCATAATTTTGAGGTTGAACTCCTTTCACTTCTTGGTTATTGGCACAAAGATGCAAAAGATTTTTCAGATATTGATACGCTAGAATTTATCGAAGGAATTTTGGAGAGAAAATTGAAAAGTCATAAAATCTTTGCAAAATTAAGCTAACTCTCTTCACGCCTCATCAAATTTCTGCTATTATTGCCTCATGAGTGAGAATAAAATGGATTTGCTTCAAGCACTGTTTAAAAGACGAGGTTTTGTGTATCCTGGATCTGAGTTGTATGGTGGCGTTGCCAACACCTATGACTATGGACCAGTAGGCACAGAGCTACTTCGTAATATCAAAAATCTATGGTGGAAGTATTTTGTCCAAAAAAGAGATGATATTGTTGGGTTAGATGCAAGTCTAATATCTCATCATAGAGTGTGGGAAGCATCGGGTCATGTGGCAGGATTTGCGGATGCCTTAGTTGATTGCAAGAGCTGTAGAACAAGAATAAGAGCTGATCATTTGATTGAAGAGTATATTGATTCACATAAGGATGAATTAGTAGGAAGCGCTCGCAGGTCTGATTATATTGAAGATCCCTTAACAGTAGACTTGATCGAGAAGGTTACAGAAACAGGAAAAGTTGAAGGGCTTTCTGTTCAGCAGTTAAACGCATTAATCAAAATGTTTAGTATTCCGTGTCCCAACTGTTCGGAGTTTGCTTGGACAGATGTTCGGAGGTTTAACCAGCTTTTTCCTGTTCAATTGGGTATTATCGAAGGAGAACAAGGGATGGCATTTCTCCGAGGAGAGACGGCACAAGGTATGTTTGTAGCTTTTGATAATATCGTTAACTCAACGCGAGTCAGATTGCCTTTTGGTATTGCACAGGTTGGAAAAAGTTTTCGAAATGAAATAACGCTTGGCAACTCTGTTTTTCGAACCATTGAATTTGAGCAAGCTGAGATCGAATATTTCTTCGACCATACTAAAAATAATTGGGAAGAGTTATTTACTCAGTGGAAAGACTTAATGTGGAAGTTTATCACGCAACAGCTCGGAGTAAAAGAAGACAATTTGCGTTGGAGGGAGCATAGTGACGAGGAGCGATCATTTTATAGCAAAAGGACAGAAGATATGGAGTACAATTTCCCTTTTGGATTCAAAGAGCTTTGGGGGCTTGCATATAGAACGGATTATGACCTTAGTCAGCATGAGGAGTATTCTGGTAAAGAGCTCACCATAACCGATCCTGAGACCAATCAAAAGATAAAGCCTCATGTTATCGAGCCTGCTGTAGGCATTAACAGACTATTTCTCATGGTATTGGCTGATGCCTACTCTGTAGAAGGTGAAAGAGTGGTTTTGAAGCTAGCTCCTCGTCTTGCTCCATACAAGGTTGCAGTTTTTCCACTACTTAAAAACAAGCTTGAACTTGTCCAGAAAGCAAAACAAGTATACACTCACTTGAAAGATCAGATTGATGGAGTGGTTGTATGGGATGATAGAGGAAATATCGGCAAGAGATATTTATCGCAAGATGAGATTGGTACACCTTTCTGTGTTACAGTTGATTTTGATTCATTAAACGATGATACAGTTACTCTTCGCGATAGAGATACAGCGCAACAGGAGAGAATAAAAATATCAGACCTTTCAAGGATTATTCAGGATAAAATTAGTTAACCCCACGTTGATAAATAACGCCATCTGCAGATATTGGATATTTTCCAGTAATACATCCTCCACATTCTCCATTGTGGAGAAATATCTCTCTTACATCTTTTGGAGTTATTATTTCGCCACTTTCCTTTCTAGCTTTTATAAAATCATGAGGGGTAATAAAAGTAACACTATCTGCTCCTATTGCTTCTGCAATTTTAATTGGATCACCGCCACACATAGCAGCAATTAGCTCCTCTCTTGTTCTCATACTAACACCTAAATGGCATGTATGTTGAACTGGTGGAAAACCAACAGCCCAGTGTACTTCTGCTGCTCCAACAGCAAAAAGAGCTTTAGTAATTGCTTTTGCTACCTTTGATCTAACAATAGTGTCATCGCCTAATATGATCTTTTTTTCTTTAAAAGCTTCTCCAGGAACAAGTGATAGTTTGACAAGAACTTTTCTTTCTATGCTTTCCATATCGTCATCTCCCTGGAAAAGTCTTCTATCTGATTCTTGATCATAATGATCTCTAATAATAAGAGGTCTGTATGGAATTCCTGCACCTATCGCAACACCTGCTGCAAATGGCACACCAGAGTCAGGAATTCCAATGACATAGTCTGCTTTCTGAAAGTCAGGATTGCCTTTTGCAACAGCGATTCCTGCCCTCTCTCTTGCTTCGTAATTTGATAACCATCTTTCAGGATGATAACTGTCATCTGGAGCCTCAAATGTGGGCGATTGAGAGGTTGGGTCACCAAAATAGCTTACTTCAAAACTGCAAAAATTTCCTTGTCCCTCTAGCCCCTCTCTAAGCGTCGTGATGCCTGTTTTATCTATTCGTAAGATCTCATTTCGTAAGATTTCTCTTTCAGGTGTGGATCCTATTTTTTTTAATGCACGAGTTTCAGAAGTGGCAATCCATCCATCTTGGAGTTTCCCAAGCACAAATGGTCTAATACCAAAGCTGTCTCTAGCTAGGTACAGTTTGTCTTGATAGCCAATCGCCAGGCTGTAAGCACCGTTGGCTCCATCTAGCTCGTCAAGTGATCTAACTATCTTTTCATCCATTGTTTCTCCATTAATCCCTGCAAGATAGTGAGCGTAGAGAAGGGTATCACTAATATCTTCAGGAAATGTTTCACCTGTCTGGTTCTCTATCTTTTCTCTCAAGCCATCAGTTGCAACAAATTGCCCGTTATGAATTATGGTAATAGGATTTTTCGTCCCCTTTTCATGAACTATAGCAGGCTGAAAGTTTATAGGATTGTAGCCACCATTTGTGCCATAGCGTGTATGGATCAAGAACCATCCTTGAGGGTTGTCTTCAGTAAAGGTTGAGACTGTCTGGTTAGTAAAAACATCTCTTAGTAGTCCTGAACCAACATAATGTCTGTATCCCTCAAAAGTTGGATATGCGATGCCTGCACCAAGTTGACCACGATGTTGTACGCCGGTTGCTGCCTGCAGACCAAGTCTAACTGCGTGAGGAGTGTCAATGCTTGGGAGGTAGAGTGCTACGAGACCGCATGCTTCTTGAACCGGCTCATCTTCTACATATTGCGATCTCTCAGATTCTGACATTTCTCAGCATACCAACCATACAAGATGCGTGCGGTGATTGCAAGCGGTATTGACAAAATGTAACAAATATGACGATAATTTTGTAGTGAAGAACAAACAATTGCTTATCGTAGGAGTTGTAGTACTCCTTTTAGTCGTAGGAGGAGGATTCTTTTTTGTTCGAAATTCTCATCAAGATGATGAGGTAGAAAATACCCAGACTTTTGAAGAAGATGCGATAAGCGTTTCTCCTGAGGAAGTTGGTTTGAAGTTAACAACAAAGAACAACAAAAGAGAGATAAAATTCTCAGTTAGCGCTTTGAAAGACGTTAAGACCATAGAGTGGGATTTTACCTATGATGCAGATATTCCGCCAGAATACCAAGAGGAGGGTGGCTCGGGCAAGGTGACACAAAGATTTGGTAGCAGTGAGCCTGTCGATGTTGCTGGTAAGTCATCATATGAGTCACAGTACCGTGAGATTGGCACATGCTCAAGTGGCCGTTGTAGGTTTGATACAGGTGTTGAAGAGATACATTTTGTTCTTAAAATGGTGAAGACTGATGGTAAGAACTACCAAGTGGAAGATTCTATCAGCCTCGAATAGTCCTCATTTTTTCCTTTCCTAATTTATTTTTTCGTATTATTTTGGCTTGACAAGTCAGTAAAATTCAGTCATGATTACTAAATAGTGATTATTAGTGATTTGTAGTGAATTCTGTAATCACGTCTGCTCATTTACAAGTTATGCTTTTAGGTCAAGTCGAGTCAAAGCTTAGTCAGCAATTCCAGACGGCATTCCCAAAAAAATTTAGGGATGAACTCGGAAACAGAATTATTATCACGAAAGGGATAGACAAGTGCTTACTTGCTGTGTCTGAACAAAATTGGGAAACATTATTAGAGGGGACAAGAGAGATGCCATTTCTTGATAAAGCGACAAGAGAACTGCAAAGATATCTTTTTGGAAGTGCTGATGTAATAAAAATAGACAAACAAGGAAGGTTTTTTATGCCTGAGTATTTAAGAGTATATGCAAATATGTCACGAGAAATAGTATTTGTTGGAGTTCAAAGATATGTTGAGATTTGGGATTTGAATTTATGGGAAAGTCATCAAAAAAGCATAGCAAATAGCATTGAGTTACTCACTATAAATCTGTCCAAAACTAAAGGACATGAATAATTATCATATATCAGTTCTTTTACAAGAAGTACTTCAATACCTGAAAGTAACGAAAGGTGAAGATTATATTGACTGCACCCTGGGTGGAGGAGGTCATACTATTGCAATAGCAAAGCTTGGGGGAAGAGTTTTATCACTTGATGTAGATCAAGATGCTATAGATCATGTTGAGAAGCTGATTGAGAAGTCGTTGCGCGTTGATATAGTCAGAGAAAATTTTTTACATGCTGTTGACATTGCACAACAAAAAGGAATAAGCAAAGTAGCGGGAATCTTAATAGATCTTGGTGTCTCCAGCCATCAGTTTGACGAAAAGAACAGGGGATTTAGCTTTGCGAACGGGCCGCTTGATATGCGGATGGATCAAAGACTGCAAGTTCGGGCAAAAGACTTAGTGAATGGTTTGACAGAAAAAGAATTAAGACATCTTTTTGAAAAACTGGGAGAAGAGCGATTTGCAAAGAAAATTGCGAAAGTAATAGTCGAGAAAAGGAAAGAGGGCCAAATTGAGACAACAGAAGAGCTTGCAAATCTTATCAAGGGATCAGTCTTTCGTTCTGAGCATGATATTCATCCTGCAACTCGAATTTTTCAGGCTTTAAGAATAGCGGTAAATGATGAATTGAATATTCTTGAAGAGACAATTCCAAAGATGGTATCACTTCTCAAGCCTGGGGGGAGATTGGTTATCATCTCATTCCATTCTTTAGAAGATAGAATCGTTAAAAAATCGTTCGAACAACTCGAACAAGAGAATAAAGGAAAAATAGTCACTAAAAAACCAGTTCAAGCATCAGAAGAAGAAGTACTTTTTAATAAAAGAGCGAGAAGCGCAAAGCTGCGTGTTTTTGAAAAAATATGAAAAAACCAGTTATTTTTATAGTTATCAATATTGCGATTATTGTCGGACTTTCAATAGTTCAGGTCGTCGTTGCAAATGGTATTTCAACATCAGGAATTGAGTTGAGTAAGGTGCAGCAGCAGATTGGTGAATTAAAAAGATCAAATGCTATGCTTCATGAGCAGATACTGACTGCATCATCGCTAACATCAATTGCATCAATAGCATCAAGTATGGGATTTGAGGAAGAAAAATCACCATTAGTTATATCCTCACCACTTCCTCTCGCACGAAGATGACATGGCGTTACCAATTTGTACTGCTCTTTTTTACCGGACTTTTTATCCTCATTTCACTGAGGCTCTTTTATTGGCAAGGGTTTAAGTCTAGCGAACTATCAGCCCTTGGTGAATCTCAGTATGGACAAAATATTAAAATAAATCCTACAAGAGGTGAAATCAAAACTTCAGATGGTTTCGCCTTAGCATCAAATAAGATCAATTATTTGGTCTTTGCCAATCCTAAAGAAGTAAAAGATAAAGAAAAAACTGTTCAGCTTCTGTCGCCACTTTTGCATGAGGATACTGCCAGCATATCTGCCTTACTGCTTCTTAATAGATACTGGATTGCTTTGAAGTCGCGAGTCGATCCTGATGTGAAATCACAGATTGAAAAATATAATCTCGCTGGAATTGGGTTTGATGATCTATCAATACGTTTTTATCCTGAAGCATCGGTAGGCGCAAAGCTTTTAGGGTTTGTTGGCAAAGATGAGAAAGGGGACGACAAAGGATATTTGGGTCTTGAAGGTTATTATGATCGTCAACTCAGGGGTAAGACAGGAATTGCAACGCAGGTTCATGACGCGCTAGGGAGGCCGATTCTCGCAAAACTCAACAAGTCATCAGGCGAAGTAAATGGAAGGAATCTTACCTTGTACGTTGATAGAGTTTTACAGTTCTCACTCGAGCAAGAATTAAAGGATGGTATTGAAAGATACGGAGCTCATGGTGGTATGGCGGCAATGATGGATCCAAAGACAGGAGGGATTTTAGCAATGGCATCATTTCCGACCTTCGATCCAAGATCGTACTATGAGTACTCAGATCAGGATTTTAAGAACGGTTTTATTACTGATACTTATGAACCAGGATCTACTTTTAAGCCACTTGTTATGGCAGCTGCAATTAATGAAGGTCTCATAAAACCTGAAACCAAATGTACTATTTGTTCAGGACCAGTTGAGATAGGAGGATATGAAATCAGAACATGGAACAATAAATATCAGCCAAATCTTACTATGACCGAGGTTATTCAACACTCTGACAACACAGGCATGGTATTTATCGCCCAGAAATTGGGACTGGATCGAATGCTTGGGTATATTAACAAGTATGGAATCGGTACTCTTACAGGGATCGATTTACAGGGAGAGGTTGCTCCAAGTCTTCGCCCGCGCAATGCCTGGTATCCAATTGATCTTGCGACATCAGGTTTTGGTCAAGGTATATCAGTGACCCCCATAGAGCTACTTAGTGCATTTTCCTCGCTTGCAAATAAAGGAGTAAGGATGGAGCCGCATATAGTGTCATCTATCGAAACGCCAAGCGGAGAGACTATCGAGATTCCTCCTAAAAAGATAAATCAACCTATTTCTGAAAAAACTGCAAAAATAATGACTGAAGTTCTGGTTAACGCAGTTAACAAAGGAGAAGCAAAGTTCGCCAAACCCAAAGGTTATCGAGTAGCTGGTAAGACAGGAACTGCTCAAATTCCGGTTGCTGGTCACTATGACCCAAATCTTACAATAGCGTCTTTTATAGGGTATGCCCCAGCTGAGGATCCAAAATTCGTGATGCTTGTTATTGTGGATAGGCCTACAAAATCAATTTACGGTGCAGAAACAGCAGCTCCAATTTTTTTTAAAATAGCAAAAAAAGCTTTTGCGCACTACGATATTGCACCAACTGAGAACGAAGATTAGGTGATTGTGGATCCTTCTTGAGAGTCTTCTAGTGTTGTAAGTGGGATCGGTTTTTCTCCCGATGCGCAAAGTATCATTCCTTGAGATTCTTCTCCTAAAAACTTTCTTGGTTCCAAATTAACGATAAAAATAAATTTTTTGTTGATAAAATCCTCAGGCTGATATATAGGAAAAAGACTTGTCAGGATATTTTTTGTCCCTTCATCTCCAAAGTCTACAGTAAGCCTAATAAGCTTGTCTGCACCTTCTTTCTTTTCAGCATTAACAACCTTTCCGACTCTAAGATCCATCGCTTCAAACTGTTCTTTGTTGATCTGTGGCTTCATTCGTCAATTATAGCACAGCACGTATGGGTTTATTTGCTATACTGATATTTATGACTGGTAGAACACACGATTTAGCTGCCTTTACTGCACTTAGTTATGTAATGGTTACGACTCCGTTTAGAGAAATTACTCTTGCAACAGCAATAGTTGCTTTTACCGCAAATATGGTTGGCGGACTAGCTCCTGATCTTGATCAACCTACAGCCAATCTTTGGCGTAGAATAAGAGGAGGAAGTATTATTGGGAAAATTATATCTCCACTCCTTGGTGGGCATCGATTTTTATCACATTCACTTATAGGAATATTTATTGCAGGAATTATAGCTAGAATATTTTTGCAGATTATCAGCGGTGTTCTTTTGGTTGATATAGATATTGTCTGGTGGGCATTTATGATAGGTTTTATCTCACATCTTATTATGGATTTATTTACACATGATGGTATTCCGCTATTTTTTCCTATTCCTTTTAAGGTAGGAATTCCGCCGATTAGCTTTTTAAGAATAAAAACAGGTGGTTTGGTGGAAAAGTCGTTTGTCTTTCCTGTGCTGCTTTTTATCACCTTTTGTATCTATTATTTCAAATATAAGGAAATTCTAAATGTGCTTCGTCACTTATCATAACAATAGTATAATGATGACATGTTACAGGCATTAAAAAATTATTACCATCTCATACGAGGCGTTACGTCAATTTCAAGACATGGCAATCATGCTTTAGGGATGGAGATTATTGGCGTGACAGGAACGGATGGCAAAACGACAACCTCAAGCCTTATTTACCACATATTAACAAAGACAGGTTACAAAGCTGCATTGATTTCAACAATAGCTGCTTATATTGGTGAAAAAAAATTGGATACTGGGTTTCATGTTTCAACACCAAACAATTCTCAGCTTCAATCATATTTTGAAATGGCAAAAAAGAAGGGAATAACACATCTTGTTATTGAAGTTACATCGCATGCAATTGATCAGCACAGAATTTATGGTATTCCTTTTGAGATAGGAGTTATTACTAATATCTCGCGAGAGCATCTTGACTACCATAAATCAATGGAAAAATATATGCTCACAAAGGCAAAATTACTTATGAAATCTCAAAAGGCTATCATCAATAGAGATGACAGCTCATATTCATTTCTGAAGCAGCGATTAGCAGGGCATACAGTTGTTACATATGGACTTAGCGATGCGGATGTGACTCCAAAAAATCACCCCTTTAAACAGAAACATCTTGGACTATTTAATACCTATAACTCACTTGCTGCTCTTGCTGTGTGTGATCAACTTGGGGTAGATCAGGCAAAGGCGATAAAGGCAGTTGAGGGCTTTGAGCTTCCTGAAGGGAGAGCAGAAATTGTATATCGTGATGGGTTTACAGTGATAGTTGATTTTGCACATACTCCTCAAGCGATTGAAAATATCCTTTCAGCAATTAACGCTGAAAAAGGTAGCGGAAGGATTGTTCATGTCTTTGGGAGCGCTGGAGAACGGGATAAAGGAAAAAGAACCCTCATGGGGGAAGCATCTGGGAAGTTCGCCGATATTATTATTCTAACCGCTGAGGATCCTCGATCAGAGTCGATTGACCAAATAAGCGATGCTATTGCACGGGGAATTCCTCAAGGAAAAATTATCTATAAGGAGCCAGACAGATACAAAGCAATTGAGAAGGCTATTTCACTTGCAAAAAAGAATGATTTTATCGTTATCACCGGGAAAGGTCATGAAAAATCTATGAATTATGGTAATGGCGAGAAGCCATGGAGTGAGCATAAGGCGGTTGATGATGCGCTTGTAGCTCTTGGGTTAAAAAACAATGGAAAAAGTTAGATCAATTCATTTTGTTGGTATTAAAGGAGTGGGGCTAACTCCTTTAGCCCTTATTGCAAAACAAGCAGGGATAAAAGTAACAGGAAGCGATGTGGGTGAGGATTTTATTACGAGCAAGTCGCTTGAACAGGCAGGTATTAGTCCACTGATAGGGTTCTCACCAGATCATATAACTGAGTATATCGATCTTGTCATTACTACAGGAGCGCATGGAGGGCTCAGTAACGTTGAAGTAGTGGAGGCTAAAAAGCGTCATATTCCTGTTTTGACAAAAGGTCAAGCTGTTGGAGAGTTCATGAAAGGAAGTCTTATTGGGAGATCGTTTTCAGGTATTGCAGTTGCTGGATCACATGGAAAAACAACGACAACAGCCATGATAGCCACGTTATTTACTCAATGTGGCCTTGATCCTACTTATACAATTGGGACAGGTTCTATCGGGAGAGATATGCCACCAGGTCGTTTAGGAAAGGGAAAACATTTCATTGCTGAATCTGATGAGTACGCAACTGATCCACAGAGTGATCATACGCCTCAATTTTTATGGCTTAAACCTGATATGATCGTGCTTACCAATATCGAGCATGATCATCCTGATCTTTACCCTACACTTGACGATGTTGTAAAAGCTTTTGAAAAATTTAGTACCAATATTAGCTCCACAGGGAAAATTATTGGGAATGGTGATGACGTTAGAGTTGTGAGGATTCTTTCAAGACAGATAGGCAAAGCGATAACATTTGGATTTTCTGAAAAAAATGATTATGTCTTAAAAAGAGTTCATATTTCTGGTCATCAAACTTTTTTCCACGTTATGTCAAAAGGGATTGATCTTGGTGAATTCAGGCTCTCAGTTAGTGGTCAGCATAATGCTATGAATGCTTTGGCTACTATTGTCGTTGCTCTTGAGTCTGGCATTTCTCTTGAAAAAATAAAAAATCACCTGGGGCAATTTGAGGGATCAAAAAGAAGACTGGAATATAAAGGACAGCTGGTAACAGGTGCCTACGTTTTTGATGATTATGCACATCACCCAACAGAAATAAAGATGACGCTCCAAGCGCTTAAAAAGCGCTACCCGGGACACGCAATTATTGCAGTTTTTCAGCCACATACTTATTCGAGAACAAAAGTGCTTCTTGATGAATTTGTATCTTGTTTTGATGACGCCACGAGTATAATGTTCGTAGACATTTTTTCGTCAGCTCGTGAGGAAAAAGATCCAAGCATCAGCTCAGAGCTTCTTGCTAAAAGGCTGTCTCAGAGACACCCATCATCTATTTTCGTGTCAGACATGCATTTGATACCTTCCATACTCTCTCATCAACGTCTTAAGGACAATACTGTTGTAGTTGTCATGGGGGCAGGAGATATCTATAAAATTATTGATGACCTGCCAATGATTTCATAGTTTTGAGATGATTGAGAAATCAAGTATAATATACGCATGAAAAAATTTGTTATTAATGGAGGCAATAAGCTTAGTGGAGAAACAAATGTGTCTGGGGCTAAAAATGTAAGCTTAAAAGCTCTCGTAGCAGCTTGCTTGACCGATGAGGAAGTAGTAATTCACAATATTCCACTTATTTCTGATGTGATGGTGATGCTTGATATTATCAAAGAATTGGGAGGAGAGGTCATACTTGAAGATCATACAGCTCGAATTCGCATGGGAAATTTTGAAACAGACACGATTACCCTTGATAGGGCATCCCATATTAGAACTTCATCTATGTTTTTAGCGCCTCTTCTGGCGAGAAATCATAGCGCAATTATTCCAAATCCGGGTGGTTGTCGTATTGGTGCAAGGCCAATTGACTGGACAATAGAAGGGCTTAAGCAGATGGGGGCAGAGATAGACTACGAAAGCTTAGACGGATATTTTCATGCGAAGGCAGATACTCTTAATGGGATACAGTATCGATTTAAAAAGAATACCCATACTGGTACTGAGACTCTGATTCTGGCAGCTGTTTGCGCAAAAGGTAAAACTGTTCTTGAAAATGCAGCTCAAGAGCCTGAAATTGATGAGCTCATCCTTCTTCTTAATACCATGGGTGCGTCGATTAAAAGACTTAGTGATCGAGTTATCGAAGTTGAAGGCGTTGAAAAATTGCATGGAACAACTTTCACTATCTCTCCTGATAGGAATGAGGTTGTTACTTTTGCAATTGCAGCATATGTAACAAAAGGAGATATTTTTGTATTAGGAGCACAAAGAAAAGATATTGCTGATTTTTTAGATAAGCTTGACGAGGTCGGAGCAAAGTATGAAGAACATGAGAAAGGTATAAAATTTTATTACAGTGGTTCTCTAAAAGCAGTAGATGTTGTTACAGCTCCTTTCCCAGGCTTCATGACAGACTGGCAAGCTCCTTGGGCAGTTCTTATGACTTGCTGTGAGGGAAAGTCTTCTATTCACGAAGCAGTTTTTGCAAATAGATTTGGCTATGTAAAAGAGTTACGGAAAATGGGAGCTAAAATTAATTTTTATCAACCTGAAGTAAAAGATGAAGCATCATTTTACAATTTTGATATAGATGCAAATGAAAAATCTCCTCACGCTATTGTGATTGATGGTCCATCACCACTGCATGATGCAATTGTTCATATTTCTGATTTGCGAGCAGGTGCATCGCTTGTTCTTGCAGCTTTAGCAGCAACAGGTGAGACTGCGATTCATGGTATTGAGCTGATCGATCGAGGATACGAGGGTTTTGAAGAAAGACTCAGACATTTAGGGGCAAAAATTAGTAGAGAAGATGAATAATACTGATCATAGAAAAATCGCTGCCGTTATATTAGCCGCTGGTGAGGGTAAAAGAATGCATAGCCAGCATGGTGTTAATAAAGTGACCTCCAACCTAGCAGGAAAGCCAATGATAGTGCATATTGTTGAATTTATGAATAGGATAGCAATTGATCAAATTATCGTTGTTGTTGGTCATGCGAGAGATTCTGTTGAAAAGTCGCTGCAGTCATATGATGTAACATATGCTGAGCAGGTTGAACGGCTAGGAACAGGTGATGCTTTAAGAGTTGCACTATCTTCACTTAGATCTGACATTACAGATGTAGTTGTGGTTTATGGAGATGATGCAGTGCTTTATACAGATAGTAACAAAGTGATGTTTTCAGATCTTATTACTAGCCATATACAAAATCATACCTCTGTGACATTTTTGACCATAGAACAAGACAACCCTTTTGGACTTGGTCGAATATTGAGGAATGTTGAGGGTAGAGTGGAAGGAATAGTGGAGGAAAAAGACGCAACAGAAAAGCAGAAGCAGATTACCGAAATAAATCCAGGGAGTTTTGTATTCAGTGTTGATTTTCTCAAAAAATATTTGCGTGAAATTAAAAAAAGTGACGTAACAGGTGAGTATTACCTCACAAGTCTTATTGATATTGCATTAGAGAGTGGAGAAAAAGTTGAAGCAATACGAGGAGGTGCAATTCCTTGGAGAGGCGTTAATACCCAAGAAGAATTGGCGATGGCAGAAAAGCTTATGCCTAAATAATAATTATGGATATTATCATAGAAGATCTAAAAACATTTACAAAAGAAGAAGCAGATAAGATAAGAGAGTTAGCTCAAATAATTGGCCGTAATTATAAGCACTTAACTGATTCTGATCTTCAAGAGATTATTGAATCAAAGAATACATTTTTTTTTGTAGCAAGAGATGTAGAGACCAGTAGTATTGTTGGTATGGTCTTACTTCTTGTTTATCGTATTCCTTATGTTCGTAAAGCATATTTTGATGATCTTGTAGTTGAAGAAAAATATAGAGGAAAAGGTGTTGGGTCGGCACTTCTTCAAAAGGTTGTAGATACTGCAAAAGAAAAAGGAGCAGCATATTTAGATTTTTCGTCTCGACCTCGTCGTGAAGAGGGAAATAACTTATATGAAAAATTTGGTTTTGTAAAAAGAGAGACTAATGTTTACAGACAAATATTTGATTATGGAGAAGTCTAAAAAGATCGTCCTTTTTGATATAGACTATACTCTTTTCGATACTGACGCGTATCGTCAAATTTTATACCCCAGACTTGCAGAAGAATTAGGAATAGATGAGAAAAGTCTTAGGAAATTTCGTTTAGAAATTGAGCCAGAAATGAAAGATACATATGGACATTTTAGTCCAAGTTTTTTTCTTAAAAAAATTTTATTGTTATCAACAAAGAATAGCAGTAGTGAAAAGTTAGAAGAAATATTTTGGAACAAAATAATGTATGCAAATGTTGTTGATACTTCAAGTAAAATTGTATTTGAAACTCTTAAAAAAAATCATATTAACATCGGGTTATTATCAACAGGTGACACAAAACATCAGTTAGCAAAAATAGAATCATTGATTGCTTATATACCTAATGATTACCATCATATTTTCCCAAATAAAAAAAATTTCCTTAGCGAAGTTTTACAAAAGTATCAGGACTATAAAATATTTATTGTTGACGATCTCCCTGAAGTGCTGTATTTAGCTAAGCAAATAGATCCAAACATTACAACAATACTAAAAAGAACACCTACAACCCATGAAACAACCAATGACATTAAAAATTTTAAGCCAGATTTTGAAATAAATTCATTGATAGAGATTTTAGATATCACTAGATAAAACAATATGTGTGGAATTTTTGGATATATAGGGAAAAAAAACACTGCTCCAGATATGATTCTTTCTGGGCTTAAATTGCTTGAGTATAGAGGTTATGATTCGTGGGGTGTTGCAGTGTCTTCCGAAAAAAAAATTGTTACTGAAAAAAAAGTAGGAAAAATAGGCCACAATACTTTACATCTAAAGAAAGGTACTATAGGGATTGGCCATACAAGATGGGCTACACATGGTGGCGTAACTCAGAAAAATGCTCACCCACATCATGACTGTAAAAATACTATAGCCGTTATTCATAATGGTATTATTGAAAATTATCAACAGATCAAAGAAAAGCTTGTAAAGAAAAAACATGTTTTCTTATCAGAAACAGACACCGAGGTGGTTCCTCATCTTATTGAAGAGTATCTAAAAACAGAAAAAACTTTTTTTGGAGCATTTAGAAAAGCTTTCCTTGAATGTAAGGGGCTTAACGCTATTGTAGCTCTTGATGCTGAGGGTAATCAGATTGCTGCTGCAAAGACTGGGTCTCCACTTATTGTAGGTATTGGAAATGAGGAATATTTTATAGCTTCTGATGCATCAGGAATAATAGAGCATACAAATAATCTAATCTTTATTAAAGATGGAGAGGCAATTTTATTAGATAACAAAAT
Organism: uncultured Gammaproteobacteria bacterium; assembly: GCA_964457465.1. Lineage (GTDB taxonomy): Bacteria > Patescibacteriota > Microgenomatia > Levybacterales > UBA12049 > JACROF01. The sequence goes on from CAYWEJ010000001.1 coordinate 90,927, forward strand.
TAGTCTTTACTCACTTGAGACTGGAAAAGAAAAAAAATACGATATTGAAGTCGTTGATTGGAAAATTGAGGCTTCAAGCAAAGGAAAATTTCCTCATTTCATGATTAAGGAAATCTATGAGCAGCCAAAAATTATTCAAAATATTGTGACAAATTATGATGATCAGATTAGCATCATGGCAGCATTAATAGACAAAGCGTTTGGCACATTTTTTATAGGTGCTGGGACTGCTCACTATGCAACTTTAGCAGGTGCCTATCTCTTTTCAAAAATTGCTCATAAACATGTAAATACCGCTCCAGCTTCAGAGTTTAATTATCTTGAGGATTTTATAACAAAAAAAAGTTTGATTATCGCCCTTTCTCAATCAGGAGAGACAATAGATGTGATAGAACCTCTCAATAGAGCAAGAGAAAAAGGAGGAACAATTGCATCTTTGGTGAATGTTCTAGGATCTTCAATTTACCGAATGTCAGATCAAAAAATTCTATTAGGGGCAGGTCCGGAAAAGGCAGTTGCATCAACAAAATCTTACACAGCAAAATTGAGCATTCTCATTCTTTTGGCGTATGCTCTTGTTGGAGATGTCGAAAAAGGAAAGAACCTGCTTCTTACAGCTGTTAAGGAGATTAGAAGAATTTTAGACAGCACAACTCAAATACAAATTCTTGCTGAAAAATTAATGAGCGTTGATCATATTTACATTGTTGGGAGAGGAAAATCATATGCGACAGCTTTGGAATCGGCTCTTAAGATAAAAGAAATTACGTATATTCACGCAGAAGGAATGGCAGGTGGAGAATTAAAACATGGTCCAATTGCTTTGATATCAAAAGGAACTCCATGCATCATTATTGCGCCAAGTGATGAAACATACGATGCCATCATCTCAAATGCTATGGAAATTAAAGCACGAGGGGGTTATATTATTGGTGTAGGGGCAAAAAATGAGGAAGTTTTTGATTTCTGGATAGAAGTTAAAGATTGTGGTGATGCATCTGTTATTTCTCATATAGTACCTATGCAATATCTTGCCTATGCACTTGCACTAAAACGAAATCTCGATCCAGACAAGCCAAGAAATTTGGCAAAAAGTGTCACAGTTAAGTAAGCTCTTTTAAAAAAATGTTTTCTGAATTTCTTTACGTTCTTGCTGCAATTGGTTTTATTATCTGGTCGATTAGATCTGCTTTTTACTGGGTAGATTTTTGGGATCGACATACTTCCTATCGATTGTCTTTTAGACAATTTTTAAAAACTTTCATCAAAGTGCTATTTTCTTTTTCTGCTATTTTTTCCTTTATTATAATTATTCTCATATTACTTTTTCTTATCAATGACATACAACCTATTTTTTCAGAATTACTCATTAGTCTTCTCTTCATCGGTAAAGGCCTCAGCGTTTTATATAAAGAAAAGACAACGCTTGCATCAGCGATATCCAATTCATGGAGAAGGAGCGCTGTTGTTCTTATGTATCTTTTTCTCCTTTCAGTCGTATTCATGTTTCCACTTACAGAACGATTTGTCTGGTTATTATTAGTAGATAGAGTACTATTTTTTTTTATTATTGTGGCGATTGTGGTAACACTTTTTCCATCAGATATTTATCTTGATTTTAGAGCAACAAAGGTTACAAAAAAGGTTAAAAGGATAAAGCATATATCTTCATGTATTTTTATAGGTGAAAAATCATCTGAAATTGTATCTGTTGCAACTTCAATTCTTAAAAAAGATTTTAATGTCTTGTCTATCAACACAACTTCCCAAAGCGCTGAGGTTTTTGACACTATTCTTTCTCGGGTAAATTTACATACTGAAATTTTATTAGTCTCAATTAGTCATATCTCAGATGAAGATTTAAGACTTCTCATCGAGACGTTGCGTCCATGGAAAATATTTTTTCATCATAACACTTTTCAAAAAGGAAGAATATTTACAAATTTTGTTGATGAATTAGAAAAAAGAAAGTTAAGTATTTTTATCTATGGCAAAGATTTTAAGATTGAAAGATTAGTTTATTCTCTAAAATCGCAAAAAAATAATCAGACAAAATCGGAAGTTGTTTGTATTGCCTCAAAGAAAAATTCTCTGCGTGGCTATGAGGTCGAAATAGATACGAGAAAGCTACAAATTCAATACCTCTCAGCAGATGAATCTATGAGCACTGTGATCTTGCCTGCTATTTACGTATCAGATGAGATGGGAATTTCAGATAGTAAAATTAAATCATACTTTAAACAGCATCACGCGGCTGAGTAAGCTGTCGATTGAACTACTGTGGACAGGGGAGTATAATATCTTTTATGGCGTTTCTACTTGGTCTGACAATCATGTCGTTCTTTATCTCAATCATTCTCCTTATTCCTTTTATTGATTTTTTGTATAGAGCAAAATTGCGAAGGCAACATCAGGTAACAAAAGATATGTTTAATCAACATACGCCAATGTTTGATAAATACCATAAATGGAAGGTAGGTACACCTGTTGGAGGAGGGATATTAGTTATTATTATAACGACTATATTGACATGGTGGTCTTATGGCATTCTATCAATTCCTGTTAAAGCGTGGGAGCTTTTCGTTATCTTCTTTTCTTTTATTGGCTTCGGAGCGTTAGGATTTTTTGATGATTGGAAAAAACTCTCAATTTCTTCGAAAGAGAATGTTTTTTTTGGACTCAGATTTAGGCATAAGTTTGTTATTCAGTGGATTTTAGCTTTTATAATTGCATCTGTATTTTATTTCCAACTAGGTTATTCATTTTTATACATTCATGGCATTGGGCTTGTTGGGGTTGGCGCCTTTTTTATTCCATTCGCAGCGTTTGTCATCGTTTCATTTGTTAATGCTGTAAATATTGCAGATGGACTTGATGGATTAGCATCTGGATTGTTAGTAATATGTTTGTTTGGTTTTTTAGCGATTAATGCAACACAGATTGACAAATCACTTGGAGTTTTTACTGCTGTACTTCTCGGATCCGTAATGGCATTCCTCTACTTTAATATATATAAAGCAAGGCTTTGGATTGGAGATGTTGGAGCCCTTTCTTTAGGAGCTGCATTAGCAGTAATTGGGCTACTTACAGGTAAAACATTGACTCTCGCCGTTATTGGTGGTGTATTTATTATAGAGATAGCGTCATCGCTTCTTCAGATACTTAGTAAAAAATATTTCAACCGTAAACTTTTTCCTGCAGCTCCATTCCATCTGTATCTTCAGCTACGAGGTTGGGAAGAGCCAAAAATTGTCATGAGAGCATGGTTAGTTGGTATATTCTTTGCAGTTCTTGGAGTGTATCTTGCATTTCTTACTTAGTTCCTCGCAACGCCGCTTTTTTTACTATACAATAGATATACATGCGTAGAATTGATCTTATTCTTTTATCTACAATTATTTTTTTAACTATTTTCGGTCTTTTTATGATTTATGATGCGTCTTCTGTTATTGCATTCCGTGATTTTGGAGATAAGTATCATTATATTAAAGAGCAATGCATCAACGCTATTTTAGGAGTATTTGCTTTAGGATTTTTTACCTTCTTTGATTATAAAAAACTTTACAATCTCTCTGTGCCAATTTTAATTATTGCAATTGGTATGCTTATTGCAGTTTTTATACCAGGGATAGGTATCTACGCTCTTGGCGCACATCGATGGATAAATTTAGGGCTTACAGTTTTGCAACCAGCAGAATTTGTAAAGTTAAGTCTAGCTATTTATCTTTCAGCATGGTTCTCAACTAAAGAACGGGGAAGACTCCCTGCGTTTGGCCTTCTGATGGGTTTTGTACTTCTTCTTGTTATGGCTCAGCCTGACATGGGGACAGCTTCAATTATCATGTTTGAAGCAATTCTTCTGTATTTTCTTTCTGGAGCAACAATCTCTCATTTTGTAATGCTGATTCCTGTTTTAGGACTTGGTGGTACCATTCTGATTCTTATTGCTCCATATCGTCTTGCTAGGCTTACATCATTTCTTCATGCTGGAGAAAATCTCGAGGGAACTTCCTATCATGTCAAACAAATTCTCATTGCACTTGGTTCTGGTGGACTTTTTGGGGTGGGAGCCGGAAATTCACTTCAGAAATTTGCGTATCTTCCCGAAAACGTTACTGATTCAATTTTTGCTATTATCGCTGAAGAGTTTGGTTTTATTGGATCTTTTGGACTTATTATATTATTTGTTGTTATTATGTGGAGAGGATTTGTTATTTCATCTCATGCAAAAGATACTTTTGGCAAATTGCTTTCAGCAGGGATTATCTGTTTTTTGGGTGTTCAAGCGGTTATCAACTTTTCTGCCATGACTGCTCTTATTCCATTAACAGGTGTACCTTTACCTTTTATTTCCTATGGAGGTTCGGCACTTATTGTTGACCTTGCAGCGATTGGAATTGTGTTAAATATTTCAAAACAACATTAGATATGAAAATTGTAATTGTTGGAGGACATCTGGCTCCTGCTCTTGCTGTTATTGACGCTTTAACCGCTGAAGTTCAGGTAAGGTTTGTTGGGCGAAAAATAGTTTTTGAAGGAGATCAGACACAGTCTCTTGAATATAAAGAAATAACCTCTCGTGGAATTCCATTTTTCGTATTAACAACAGCGAGAATACAAAGATCACTGACCAAGCATACTCTGCCGTCACTTTCAAAGCTTCCATTAGGTTTTTACCAAGCTTTTTCATATCTCAGGAAAGAAAATCCTGATGTGATTTTGTCATTTGGAGGTTATCTTTCGATTCCAGTAGGGTTTGCTGCTAAAATACTTCGTATCCCTGTTGTCATTCATGAGCAGACTCTTCAGGGAGGTTTGGCAAATAAAATGCTTTCCGGTGTTGCTTCAAAAATTTGCATTTCATGGAATTCATCAAAAGCTTTTTTTCCACCTGACAAGACAGTGCTTACTGGTAATCCTATACGAAAATTTGACAATAAAAATTTTCCATACACCTTTTCAGCAGCTGATGAAAAATTGCCCCTTGTGTACATCACAGGGGGGAGCAGTGGATCGCATGCAATTAATGTGCTTGTTGAAAGCGTCTTAGGAAAGCTTGTAAAGAATGTGAGAATTGTTCATCAAACAGGAGACGCTGAAGAGTTTGACGATTATACTAGGTTAACTCAGCTAAGAAATTCCTTATCAAAAAAAGAGCAAAACAGATATGTTATTGAAAAATTTATCAAGCCTGATGTTGTTGGAAAATTAATGCAGAAAGCAGATCTTGTGGTCAGCCGTTCTGGTATTAATACTATTACTGAGCTTTTCTACTTTCAAACACCTGCGCTTTTGATCCCTTTGCAGACTGGTCAAAAAAATGAGCAATTATTCAATGCAAAATTTTTTGTTTCCCAAGGCACAGGAGAGATTCTTATGCAAAATGATGCAACTTCAGGTTTATTTTTTGACAAGATTTCTCATATGCTTTCGTCTATAGGTAATTACAAAAAAAATGCTAAAAAAGCATACGAACTTGTTGATATCGATGCTGCAAAAAATATTTTGAATCAGCTGTCCTATGTGGTCAACAAAAAGACTTCTTAAAAAAGAGAAAAGACATTACAATAAAAAAAAGGTTCTATCTATCAGTATTCTTTGCGGATTGACTGGAGTCATCTTAATTATTGGTGGGGTCGTTGTGCTTTCAAAAGAACCAGTTTTTACGAGTCCTTTACCTCTTTTAAGGACATTTGGGGCTAGTACTGACAAGAATGAAGAAAAAGCAAAAATAGAAAATTTCCTTTCAAAAAATCAGATTTCATATGAAAAGTTACAACAAAGCGGTTCCTCCGACTTCGTATTGCAGACCTCGTCGGGAGTTGTTGTCATGACTTCAAATCGTGATTTGTCTGAGCAATTAACCTCTTTACAAAGAATCCTCTCTCGCCTTACAATGGAAGGTAAGAAGTTCGTAAGGCTTGATCTCCGCTTTGACAAGCCCGTTATTGTATTGCAATGAAACAATCAGCTACAGAAGGAAGAATTATTGTTGGTATTGACGTAGGTACATCAAAAATTGTGACTCTTATTGCCAAAATTGACGAAGCAGTTAATATTCTTGGAGTCTCAGAGGTAAAATCTGCAGGAATCAGAAAAGGTCAGATCGTTGATATAGAAGAGGCAGTAAATGCCATTAATACTTCAATTGAAGCAAGCGAGCGTATGGCAGGGTATTCTGTCTCTCATGTTTTTGCTTCAATCGGCGGCAACCAGATAGATAGTCAAAATTCCCGTGGAGTTGTTGCTATCTCTACACCACAGGGAGAAATTACCGATGGGGATTTGAGTCGTGTTATTGATGCTGCTAAGGCAATTTCTCTGCCTTCAACTCGTGAAATTATCCACGTTTTACCTCGAAATTATACGGTTGATGGGCAAGAGGGAATAAAAGATCCAATCGGCATGTCAGGAGTGAGGCTTGAGGTAGACACTCATATTATTACAGCCAACAGTATTGCTGTAAGAAATCTTGATAAAGCGTTCTCAGAGGTTGGTGTTGATGTTAGTAGCTATGTTTTTAACGGTTACGCAAGCTCACTAGCAGTACTGTCTGATACTGAAAGAGAGTTGGGTGTTGTTTTAGTTGATATTGGTGCTGGGACAACCGATATCTCTATTTACACCGAAGGATCAGTTGCTTATTCATCTGTTTTGGCAATAGGGGCACGTCATATTACAAATGATCTTGCGATTGGTCTTCGTATTTCATTAGAAAGTGCAGAAAAAATTAAAATTTTTCTCTCACGCCAGGCGAGTCGAAAAATTCTTCGTCCTGAGGATGATGATAAGGAAAAAGATTCAAAGCCCTCTGATGAAATTGATCTTTCTCCTCTTAATCTTCCAGAGGAGGTTAGAAAAGTATCATACAAAACACTTGTCGATGGCATCATCAGGCCACGTATGAACGAAATTTTTACGATGGTTGGGATTGAGATTAAAAAAAGTGGCTATGGAGGTCAAACTCCAGCAGGACTTGTCATTACAGGGGGTGGTGCTCTTACTGTTGGAATTAAAGATGCAGCAAAGAGAATGCTTGCTATGCCAGTTCGGGTAGGTGTGCCAACAGATCTTAAAGGCATAGTCGACGAGGTGCAGACTCCCTCTTACGCAAGCGTGGTAGGTCTTTTGATGTATGGAGCAAAAAATGATACAAGCTCTAAGTCAGGATCATTTGGATTCTCAATGCCAAAGATTCCAGGATCATCGAATAAGATGCTAAAAAAGATTTTTGATTTAATCAAATCTTTTATTCCATAGTATTTCTCTGTCCCTTGCAAATAATAGTACCATCTGCTAGGATTTACCCACAATGCTCATTCGGCCTCAGACTACAAATTTCGCTAAAATAAGAGTAATTGGTGTAGGTGGTGGAGGGTGTAATGCTATTTCTTCGATGATCACCCATAATAATATCCAGGGTGTTGATTTTGTTGCTATTAATACTGATGCTCAAGCTCTCCTTCGTAATCCTGCAATGACTAAAGTTCAAATTGGAGAAAATCTTACCAAAGGACTTGGTTCAGGTGGCGATCCAGAAATAGGAAGACAAGCAGCTGAGGAATCAGCAGAAAAAATTAAGGATATGTTAGAGGGATCTGATATGGTGTTTTTGACTTGTGGTATGGGTGGAGGATCGGGGACAGGCGCAACACCAATCGTTGCTAAGGTTGCCAAAGAAGTCGGTGCTTTAACCATTGCTGTTGTTACCAAGCCTTTTTCTTTTGAAGGAACACGACGTATGGTTGTAGCTGAGGAGGGGATTGAGAGCCTCAAGGACAAAGTCGATACACTTATCGTCATCCCAAATCAGAGAATAATGGATGTGGTTGATCGAAAATTATCTCTCCTTGAAGCTTTTAAAGTTGCGGATTCTGTGCTCTCGCAAGGCGTTCAGGGCATCTCTGAGATCATCACAATGCCAGGTCTTATTAACGTAGACTTTGCAGACGTCAGAACTATCATGTCAAATGCTGGATCTGCACTTATGGGTATCGGAACAGGTATTGGTGAAAACAGAGCACAGGCAGCGGCTCGAGCTGCAATTGCATCACCTCTTCTTGAAGTTACAATGGATGGAGCACGAGGAGTGCTCTTTAACATCGTTGGAGGCAACGATCTTACCATGACTGAAGTTGATGAGGCAGCAAAAATTATCAGTAGTTCAGCAGATCCAGATGCAAATATTATTTTTGGAGCAACTATTGATGAATCGATGCATGATCAGATCAGAATAACTGTTGTCGCAACAGGATTTGATCAGACCAAACAGCGTCTCCAACAATTTGTTGCGCCTCATTTTCAGAGGACCCAGCCCGAGGTAAAAGAGTACAATAGCCCATTTACTGCAAATAATGCATATCAAGCACAGCAAGAGCAATCTCAGGACGATACCCCCCTCGTTGAAAATCAGCCAGTGAAAAAAGAGACAGAAGAAGACGAATGGGACATCCCCGCATTTCTGAGACAGAGAAATTAACCCTCTTTTTTAATTTCATTTTCTATTTTTTGTACCTAAGCTTAGAAAACTGATCTATGTCGTGGCTAGATTGCATTTAAAAAATATATACTGTAATCTTTGATAAGAACACTATGCGAGAGAAGTTTAATAAGCATTTTAAAATAGTTTATAGCCATTTTTCCTTAGCGCTTATTTTAATTATAACTGTTGGCGTTTTTTTAAGGTTTATTTTTTTACAAAATATCATTCTTGCTGGAGATAATTCTAGAGATGTGATGATATCGCAAGTTGCTATTCAAAAAGGTGAATTGCCTATGATTGGTCCCTTTAGCTCAGCTGGACCATTTGTTACAGGGCCATTATATTTTTGGACATTAATGTTGGGCAATCTCCTTTTGCCATTTGGTATTTATAGTGCCTGGTACTTCTTTTTTATCATTAGCATGATAACTCTTCTTATGTTCATTAAGATAGGTCATCTGATTGCAGGCAAGAGACTTGCGATAATATTTGGATTACTTTCTGCCTCATCTCTTGAATTAGTAAGTATTCATCTAAATGTTGGTAATCCTACTCTTGTAATAATTTGGATAACTTTTTTACTTTTGAATTTTATTTTATATATTCAGAAGAAAAAAATAATGTATGCATTTTTTGGTGGATTGGCTCTTGGACTTGCGTTAAATATGCATTACCAGGCTCTCAATCTTTTAATTTTTCTACCTGCATTACTTTTTATTAGAGGTGTTTCATGGAAAATGAGAATTAAATCGATACTTTTTTTCTTATTTGGTTCTGTTATCCCTCTGCTACCACTTATTATTTGGGACTCCCATCAGGGCTTCTCAAATTTTCATAATATTATTGATTATTTCTTAGTCGGTCAGTATAGAATATATGTTCCAAATAGCTGGACAATTTTTCTACTTAATGACATGCCTGTTTTTTTCGGGAAAGTTGTAGGGGGATCAAAGCAGTTAGGTTTTTTTACCATGCTGTTAATAGCTTTGGCTTTCTTAATAGGTATATATAATATAAAGACAAAAAAAAATAAACAGGAAGTATATCTAATTGCCGGTATTTTTTCTCTTATGTTGTTTCTAAATAGGTATTACCATGGGCAGAGATCTGAAGTTTATCTTCTTTATTTATTACCTTTTATTTTATTTTTTTCATGCTTAAGTTTTGAATTTTTTCTTAACTTATCGAAAAGAAAAATTTTTACCTATACAAGTTACATGATTATTGGAATTTTAGTTATATCTAATTTTATTGCTATTTTCCAATTGTTTTATACTCAAAAAAGTAACATTGCTTTATATGAAAATACAATAGCAGAGTTACAAAAGCGATATCCAAATCAAGCATTTTCCGTTTATGACAATAAAGGGCAGTTTACTGGAATGAGTCTTCCCCTGAGTCTGATAATGAGTAGTAAAAAAATTCAGTCTCCTAATGGTAAAAAAATTTTAGTTGGATGTGTCTCAGGAAAAGAATGTAATTTTTTCACTAAAGTTGCTGATGTACCTCTAATTGATATTGATAAAAAATCAAAAAAAGAAATGATGGATTATAATAATGTTAATAGATTGATGGTCTATGAGTCTTTGATTGGTTGGTCTAAAAAACACTCTCTTACACATACTTTTGATTTCGGTAAGTATCTGAAAGAAAGAGTAAGTTATTAAACTGGTGATTCTTGAAGTCTGTGCCCCCTCCTTTTTTTCTGAATGTAGCTGCACGATTGAATTTTTTTAGTTTTAATCCTATAATACTTTAGTAATGAAAACTGAAGTATTAACACCCTTGAAAGCATCAATTACAGGCATCGATGGTGCAGGAAAAAGCACGGCTACGGATTTGGTCGCGGGAGCAATAGGTACAGAGTGTAATGTCGTAAGAGTATCTCGACCAGCATATTCAATTGTTGAAGGAGAGAAGCGAGACCACTATCAGGCTATGCTTGGTTTGCTAGACAGATTACATGAACTTGCGGACGTTACTCAGATGCGAGGGGCTATTATGGCTACTAATGCGCTTAATGTTATTATGCAGGGAAGAATGATAGAGCCACATATGATTTATGCTAATAACCCTGAGCTAGTTTTAGGTTCACGTGACTACATTGTCGATCCTTCGGTTTATGCAATGTTTTATTCGCCTACTTTGGCAAAAATGAGCATGACAGATCGAATTGATCATATGCAAGACATAACTGGATTGGAATTCAGAGACGTAATTTTTTTTCTTACTGTACCTCCAGAGATTGCCATAGAAAGGATTGAGCAAAGAATTGAGTCTGAATCTAGAAAGAGATCTAAGAATGGAAGAAAAAAATGGAGACACATACATGAAACTCAACAGAATTTAGGCATGCTTCAAGCTGAATATTACAATGCGTTTGACACTATAGCAAAAAAATCTTCAACTAAAATCTATGAGATCGATACAACACGAATGGATCAGGTGGAAGTGTCTGAGAAAATTACTAATACTCTTTCTGCTTTTCTCAAGAATAAATCAACTGGTTGACTTAGGATAGTTTTTTGATTGATTTTCTGATCCCGTCTAGATATTTTGATTGTGAATAATATGCGTGTGGTGCTAGCTCCAAAGTGACAATCTCACTGTACTTTTTATCTCTTAGTAACTGCAGAAGAGAACTGCTGTCTAGATTGCCATCTCCAAGGGGGAGATGTTGATGAGAGTCGTCAAAATCACTCAGGTGGATATTTTTTATTAGATTAAATGACGCGAGAAATTCTCGATCATTTTTCAGATCTAAAGATTGGTAATGGCTTGTATCAAAGGTTAAAGAATATTCATACTTTTTACAAGCTACTCTTAAGTCACTGAGACTTCTCGTGCTAGGGTCTGATCTAGATACATATTTATAGAATGGGAGGGTTGATCTTGGTGACATGTTTTCAAGAAGCATATCTACATGATATTTTTTACTAAAATGAGACATTTTTTTTAGATATTCTTGTTGAGTGATTGATGTCATTGAGTATTTTTTTAGCGGATGGATGACAAGTTTTGCTTTCAATTTACTTGCAAGTTCGAACATGGACTCAGTTTTGTAAAAAATTTTCTCAATAGATATTGGTTGGTGTAATGATAGAATCGGAATCTGATATCTTTTTGAAAGTGAAAATAAGTCGCCAATTTTTGATTGATATCCCAAAACAACTTCAATACCGTCAACGTGAGTTTCTTTAGCGAGTCTAAAGAGTGCTTCATGTGGTATGTTTAGCGGGATGTCGGCTATAGAAAAACTAATTTTATATAATCGTTTCATTTCGTATAAGGCTATTTTAGCAGATATCGATGGTAGCAATCGGCATATTTTGAATTATCATACTGATATGGAATAATAACTGTATGTTAGCTAAAAGTAAGCAATTTTTTGTCGTTGTTGCTATCATTTTTATCTCCTACAATCTTTACCTTGCCTTACTTCCTGTGTTGCATGGAGAGGTTCATTTAACCAACGATATAGGTCGAGATTTTTTGCTTCTTCAAGAACTTGATCAAAAAAAGATCGTTCTAATTGGCCCTAGAACAAATATTCAAGGAGTATTTCATGGAGTTTTATGGACTTATCTTAATTATCCAGCATATGTTATTGGTCATGGAGACCCTGTTGTAGTAGCTTGGTTTTGGATATTTTTATCAATTGTATATCTCGTCTCAAGTTACATTATATTTTCAAAGTTGTTTGGAAGAATACTTGCTCTTCTTGGAGTAATAATGCTTGCAGTATTTACTGCGCAAATGGCAAATAGTCTTCTTGGTCAGGTTATGGCCTTTTACTTCATGCCAGCATTTATTTTTACTTTGTATAGATATTTTCAAACAAAAAGAGCGCCTTATCTCATTTGCCATCTAATAATTCTTGGATTTATTATGCAAAGTAACATAGGAGTCGGAGGACTTGTAGCATTATTGACAGCTATATTGTGTGGTTGGTTTATTTTAAAAAATAAATTAGCCAAACACAGCTTAGCTTTTTTTATTCTGCCAGCATCTCTTGTCAATTTTTTGTTATTTGAAGTTAAGTACCATTTTTCAATGACCAAGGGGTTGGTAGGACTGGGCAGGTCTTCGAGTTTTATCATACCTTTTGATCAATGGATCGTAAATAGAATTGAAAATATAACATCTCTTCAGCTTCTACCTTATCTTAACCAAAGCAAGGTTGTTTTTATTTTTTTAATTGTTATGATAATAAGTTTTTCGGAGCTTAAAAAAAAGAAAAGGAACACTCTTTTATCTATTATAGTCTTTTTCTATTTCAGCTACTTTTTTTTGACATATTTTAATAAAGGGATAATTCTTCTTGATCATATAATTCTCCTTACCCCAGTTGCAGTAATGTGGCTATTGACTCTTGCCAAAGGAACCCACAAAACTCTTTCTATTGCATTAATTGTAGTTATTATTGGGGCAAATTTCTTTGTAGTTAATAATAAAATATTGTCTGATGTTCATACAGGATTAGGTAAATCACAGGACTCTTGGCTCTCTCTAAAGCAAGTAGCAAAGCATATTGTGGATATGCAGAATGGAAAAGAATTTGGATATTATGTCTATTCTCCTGACGCATTTGCTTATCAGCAACGGTATGCTATGACATATTATTTTCATAACGCCCATGCTAAGGCTGGTGAATATGTCAAAAAATCTACGACCTATGTCATAGTTTCAGCTCCTCCAAATGATAATCCATATATGACACATGAGTGGTGGATAAAAAACAAAGCAAATATTTCAAAAAAACCTACAGAGAAAAAAATATTTGAAAACGGTTACATGATTGAAAAATATGTATTATCAGACCATGAGCAAAAAATTCCTCACAACCCTAATATCGAGCTAGGAATACATTTTCGATAATCATTTAATTCTCTCTGCGCTCGTGTTATTATGCATTGATCACAATCATGCTGAATTCATCTCGAAAGTACCGTTTTATCGAATTTGTTTTCTTATTTTTAACATTTGCTTATTATTTCTTCTTTTCACATAAAATTATTTCGCTGTTTGATGAAGGATATTTTGTTCATCTAGCTGAAAGGGCATCACATGGTGAAATTGCGTATAGAGATTTTTCATTGCAATATGGTCCAACATACATTTATTTTCTCGCAGGACTTTATAAAATTTTTGGAACACATCTTATTGTAGGAAGAATACTCAACATCATTATTTGTGTTGTAATCATCTATATTATTTTTGCAATTTTACGAAAGTTAGAGATTGTCAATAAAAAAATATGGATACTTTCATTCTTGTCACTGATTTCATTTGGTTACCCTCTCATCAATATCACTCATCTTATATGGGCGAGTGTTCTTTCTGTTGTTATCTCTCTTTATGCTGCAATCTCTATTTTAATATCTAAAAAAAGAAAAGTAGCCTTTGAAGTATTGCTAGGCTTATCTCTAGCCCTATGTCTGTCATTCAAGCAAAACTTTGGCTTGTTATTAGTAATAATAATGATTCCCTATCTTTTCTGCGTAACAAAATATTCTTTTTCAGAAAAAATTAAAAGCTCACTTGTCATAACCGGTGTATTACTTTTATCAACACTTACTTGGGTTTACTTTTTCTTTCTATATGGAAACATGCAAGGTATGAGAGATTTTTATGTCTTTAGTAAGACCTTCTCACAAAAAGTGATGTTTAGTTACCCGTCGCTAACTCTTCTATTGCAGCCTCTAGGGTTTTTTAAATTACTTCCTTATTATCTTCCAATTACCCTTTTGCCAATCCTTACAATAGGTATTGTTAAAAAAACTTTTAACAGTTCGATTTTTCTGTTTTCACTCATTTCAACTGGATGCTTTTTAGTCTCGGTGTATCCACAAAGCGACTTAATTCATTGCTATCCATTCTTTGGACTTGTTCTTATCTCAATACTTCTTATGTCATATCAATCCACATGGAGGCTTGTTGGTATCCCAATTGTTTTTATCTCGATTACTATTGGCTTTTACTTAACTTTTTTTACAAAAGCATATCGATATGAGAGTTATTATTTTGAAAAAAGCACAACATTACCTTTTGAAAGAGTAAGAGGAGTAACTCTTGATGTTACTAATGCAAAAACCATTACTCAGACTGGAAAGTATATTCAAGCTCATACAGCAAAAGATGATTATATATTTTCTTACCCTCACGAACCTTTATTTTATTTTATGCTTGATCGAAAAAACCCATCACGAGATCCCATTTATTTTCTTCGCTACTGGCATTTTTATGACGATGATGTGATCATTAATGAAATTCTTACAAAGAAAACAAAATATATTATCGCATCTGGAAATTATTTTAATGACTCAAAGCTCTCAGAGTTTATTCAAAAACAAAAAATTGTTTTTCAAATTAGCGGTTACACTATTTTTGAAGTAAGATATTGACAGATCAATTCTTCCCTATACAATAGACAATACTTCCTCATGCATCCAATCCAAATTGTTAAATCCTCCCGAAGTAGTATAAGTCTTCAGATTACTCCTCATGGCGAGGTCATTGTCCGAGCTCCTAGATTTATGCCAGATATCCTTATCAAAGCATTTGTTAAAAAACAGGAAAAATGGATTGATGATCATGTCAAAAAAATACAATCGAATTCCAGGAAAGCTAAACACACCTATGAGAGTGGTGATATCTTTTGGTATCTAGGAGAGGAGATATTTCTTGAAATAGGAGATTTTAGCCAGATACATGTGCGCTTTGGAAAGTTGTATTTCCCAAAAATTTTAAAATTTAGGATAAAAAAAGAATTAACAAATTTTTATATTCGTAGAGCAAGAGAAATAATTACCAGCGAAGTCAACAACTTTTCAAAAAAAATGAAGACTTCATATAATGATATTGCTTTCTCTGACACAAAATCTCAGTGGGGGAGGTGTACTCATGATAATAGACTTCAATTCAGTTGGAAATTGGTGATGGCTCCTCCTTTAACGCTCCGGTATGTTGTGATTCATGAACTTGCACATACCATTGAAAAAAACCATTCCAGAGCTTTCTGGAGCATTGTGAGGCTGTATTCTCCATCATATAAGCAGCAGATAAAATGGCTAAAAGATCACGGTAGGTTACTTAACATATAGTTAGAGGTCAAATGTCTCAGAAAGTTTGGGAATTATTGCTTGACCAGCAAGGGTTTTAATCTGCTCGTTTAATGCTTGTTGCTGAGGCAGTTCTCCATGTGTAAGAAATACTTTTTTAACACCTTTAATATGGCTAAGCCAATTGATAAGTCTTGGCTGATCTGCATGAGAGCTTAGAGTCTTGATCTCTCTAATATGAGCTCTTACCTCAACTGTTTGTTTTTCAATTCTCACATTTTTTGCTCCTTCGAGGATTTTTCTACCAACCGTCTCTTCTGACTGATATCCTACAAAAAGCACTCTTGTTGATGCTCTCGGTAAAAAATCAGTAGCATGCCTGAGGATTCTTCCACCTGACATCATTCCTGATCCAGCAATAATAACTTTTGGATCTGGTTCGTGAATAATGTTCCTGCTCTCTTTTGATTCACTTGTGACCACAGCTCCTTCAAAGTTAAAAGGGATATCGGTGTGCGACTGGAGCTCTGTATTGTAGAACTCTTTAAAGTCTATATAAATTGTAGTTGCATCAATTCCCATCGGAGTGTCGAGAAAGACTTTGGTTTCTGGTCGTATCTTTCTGTCTTTTTTAAGGTGGTGAATAATATGAAGCAGCTCTTGGGTTCTTTCAAGAGCAAACGCAGGGATAAGAAGCGTTCCAGGTTTTGCTTCAACCGCATTTATTTCCTCTTGGATTACCTGAGAAGCGTCTTCATTGGGATGTGTTGAGTCTCCATAGGTTGATTCCATAACTACATAATCAGATGCATCAAAGTACTCTGTTGGTTTTACGATGGATTGTGGAGTATTGCCTAGATCTCCGCTGAAAATTACTGTTTTTTTTGATTCATTATCAGTGATTTTAATACTTGCAGATCCCAAAATATGTCCCGCATCTTTAAATACTGCTGTAACACTTTGGGTTTGGATAGGCTTATCATAAGAGACAATATCTATCATCTGCATCACTTTCCATACCTCGTCAGACGTATAAAGTGGGGTTTTGTCACGATCCTTTTCAGCAATTCTTGCAGCGTCTTCTAAAATTACCTGTACAAGAGAGGCAGTAGGCTTGGTCATATATATTTTCCCTTTAAATCCTCCGAATATAAGAAGTGGTAGCCTTCCGCAATGATCAAGATGAGCATGGGTAACAAAAACAGCTTGCAGTGTTGAAGGGTTAAAAGATAGAGGATTAAAATTGAGCTTTTCAATATTTGGAGGCCCTTGAAACATACCAAAGTCAACGATGACCTGGTTGGTGTCATCAAGG
>CAYWEJ010000001.1:107884-132783 GCA_964457465.1 uncultured Gammaproteobacteria bacterium
TGGAGGCCCTTGAAACATACCAAAGTCAACGATGACCTGGTTGGTGTCATCAAGGGTAAGAAGATAGTTTGACCCAGTAACCTCACCGCTACTTGCCCCTAAGAATTCTATCTTCATTGTCACAGTATACTTGCTGATAGGTAAATTATCTACAGTAATTCTCTCGTTTTGTAGCATGATATAGTTTTTACTCTTGCTTACTATCAAAAACAGTGCTATAAGCTCTATATGCAACAACAGTCTCTCGTTCGCTTCCTCAGTAGTATTATTGTCCTTGTTGTAATTGTGTTAATAATACTTATCCTTTCTCCTATTGTTATAGTTGGTGCTGGTCAAAGAGGCGTTGTTTTTAACAATACTACAGGAATTGAGAACAGGATTTTATATGAAGGAATTCATTTTCGAATACCACTTATTCAGACGATTACAAAAGTCTCAGTAAGAGTTCAAAAAACTGATGTCAAAGCAGAGGCAGCATCCAAAGATCTTCAGACAGTAAATACAGACGTTGTTGTGAACTGGCATATGGATGCGCAGAAAGTTAACAAAATTTATCAAGAAGTTGGGAACGAGCAGGCTGTTGAAGACAGAATACTTGCTCCAGCCGTCAATGAGGTCGTAAAGGCCGCAACTGCTCAAAAAACTGCAAGTGAAATTTTGGCAAAACGACCTGAGCTCAAAGGTGATATTGATAGCGCTCTTTCAAAAAGGCTAAGAAGATACAATATTATTTTGGATGACGTCTCAATAACAAATGTCGCTTTTTCTAGAGAGTTTAATAAGGCAATTGAGGATAAGCAAATAGCGCAACAACAAGCTGAACAGGCAAAATTTCTCGTAGAAAAAGCAAAAAGTGAGGCAGAGGCAAACAGCATCAAGCAGAACTCTATCACTCCACAAATTCTACAGCAAAGAGCTCTTGAAAAATGGGATGGCCATTTTCCTCAATACTGGGGAGCAGGATCTCTTCCTTTTATTAATATAGCTCCTGGACAATAATTGAAGATTTCCCCCATTTCAGCTACAATGAGGCATATGTTCAAGCCTGTTTCTCCTAAAATTGTCTTTCCTGAGTTAGAAGAAGAAATACAGAAGTTCTGGAGAGAACACGATATTTTTCAAAAGTCTATAACTTCGCGTCCAGAAGATAAGAAATGGACTTTTCTTGATGGACCTCCTTTTGTTACAGGTATGCCTCATTACGGCTCACTACTTTCAAGTATCCCTAAAGATCTGTTCGGCAGGTATTGGACTATGAAAGGTTATCAGGTCAGACGTGTTTGGGGGTGGGATGGGCATGGTCTACCAATTGAAAACAAAGTTGAGGGAAAATTAGAAATTAAACATAAAAAAGAGATTGAAGATGTCGTAGGAGTTAAAAAGTTCATAGAAGAGTGTAAAAAATATGTTGAAGAGATCTCAGGAGAATGGGAATGGTATGTCGATCATATTGGTCGATGGGTGGATTTTAAGCATGCTTACAAGACCTGGGATATGCCATATATGGAGTCTGTCATGTGGGTATTTAAGCAAATGTATGATAAAGGCCATATCTACAAAGGCTTAAAAGTAACTCTTTATTGTCCACACTGCGCAACACCAATATCCAATTTTGAAGTAGCAATGGACGCTGATAACTATAAAGAAATTCTTGACGCCGCGACAACTTATAAATATGAAGTAATAGGGCAAGATAAAACGTTTATTTTAGCCTGGTCCACAACTCCTTGGAACAAGATAGTTACCCCTGCACTGGCAGTTAACCCAGATCTAGAGTATGTAAAGGTAAGACAAAATAATGAATTTTATATTTTAGCTAAGCCGACACTGAAAATACTGGTCGATGAGTACGAAATTGTTGAGACTATGAAAGGTTCAGACTTGGTAGGACTAACATTCGTTCCTCATTATGATTATTACGAAATAAAACCTGACGAAAAGGCTTTTGAAGTTATCCCTGGAGACTTCGTTACAGCTGATGAAGGCACAGGTGTTGTGACTATCGCTGCTTACGGAGAGGAAGATTTGAAAGCAATGAAAGAGCATAACATCCATATAGAACTTCATGTAGATGAAGAGGGAACTATCAAGTCGGATGTGCCGAAGTTTGGGGGCATGTACTACCTCAAAGCCAATAAGGCTGTTAATGAAGATCTTGCTAGTCGAGGTTTGATTTATAAAGACGAAGAGGTGCCACACAATGTGCCCCTTTGTTGGCGATGTCATACTCGTCTTTACTACGCGCCAATTGATGCTTGGTATGTCAATGTGAAAGATATGAAGGATCTACTCAAGAAGACCAATGAAGCAGTAAATTGGTTCCCCAAGCATTTCAAAAATGGGCGTTTTCTTAAAAGCCTTGAAAATGCACCTGATTGGAATATATCTCGTAATCGTTATTGGGGTAGCCCTGTGCCTGTCTGGGAGTGTGAATGTGGAGAGCGATTTGTCCCTGGCTCGATAAAGGAATTAGAGGAGGCCTCAGGTCAAGAGGTAAAAGATCTGCACAAACCAGAGATAGACGAGGTTGAAGTAACTTGCCAGAAGTGTGGCAAAAAAGCTCGGCGTGTTCCTGAGGTCCTCGATAGTTGGATCGAGGCTGGCAGTGCCTCCTTTGCAGAGCGCCATTTTCCATTTAATCAGTCAGAAAAATTAGAAGATTTCTTCCCACCAGACTTTATTGCTGAGTACACAGGTCAGATCAGAGCCTGGTTTTATGTTTTACACGTCATTGGTGGGGCACTTTATGACTCGCAAGCTTTTAAAAATGTCTCAGTCACTGGAGTCATTTTAGGCAGCGATGGTCGTAAGATGAGTAAGAATTTCAAGAATTATCCAGATCCGAAGGAGATGCTTGAGAAATTCGGTGGTGATGCACTCCGGTTGTATCTCATGGGAAGTCCTGTCATGCATGGGGAAGATATCTTAATCAGCGAGGAGCAATATCGCAACCAAGTTCGAGGCATGATGCTTATTTTGTGGAATGTTTACAATTTTTTTATTCAGAATGCGACTATTGATCGCTGGACTCCAGATAAGAAGGTAGAGTCAGCAAATGTTCTGGATTTCTGGCTTGAATCGTTACTAAATGATTTGGTCAAAAACGTCACAACTGCACTTGATAGTTATGACACGGTGGTCGCCATCGATAAAATTAAAGCATTTATTGATAATTTTTCGACTTGGTATCTACGTCGCTCTCGTGATCGCGTTGGACCAATGGCTGATGACACTGGCGATCGGGATGCGTTTTATGCCACAACCTACACATCCTTGGTTACCATTTGTAAATTAATTGCTCCAATAACACCATTTATTGCTGAGTCGATATTCAAAAACTTAACCGATGAAGAGTCGGTACATTTAAGTGACTGGCCTGAATTTGATAAGGCAAAAATCAACAAAGAGCTCGAGGATCAGATGCAATTAGCTAGAGCTGTAGTTGAGGCAGGGCATGCAAAGAGAAAAGAAAATAATCAGCGAGTGAGAACGCCATTATTAAAACAGCTCCTTATATTACCAGGTGATTATTCTAAGGTTTCTGATCAGATATGGGATATTGTATTGCAAGAACTAAATATTAAAAACTTGGTGATAAATAGTAAGGTGAAATATCCAAAACAGGAAGTAAATGTTTCTTCAGAAACGTTGGAGGCTGAGGGTAAAGCGCGCGATATCATTCGTATGATTCAGGATGAAAGAAAGAGGTTAGAGACTAATCCTACTGAACTGGTTAATGTAGCCCTTGAGGATTGGCCAGAAGAATTTGAAGAAGAAATTAAGAGAAAAACATTTACACAACAGCTCTCCAAAGGCACATTTACTGTTTCTCGAAATTCATGAAGAGACGAACTCTGCTCAATATCGACTATTGGCTTTTAGTTCCCGTGTTTGCGTTAGTTACTATTGGAATGGTAACACTTCTTTCCCTTAATAAGAGTCTTTTTTTAAATCAAGCATTTACCCTTTCTCTTGGTGTTATAAGTTTTTTTGTAGTTTCCAAATTTAGAGCTGAGACTTTTCAGCAATTGTACAAGCCAATTTATTTTATTTCTATAGGGTTGCTACTGACCGTTCTTATTATTGGCTACGAGAGTCATGGTGCTATCAGGTGGATCTCTGTTTTTGGGTTCCCTATCCAGTTTTCAGAAGTATTAAAGCCTTTTCTTTCACTTGCTTTTGCTGCATACCTTACTAAAAAGGACAATACATCACTTCGTACTTTTATTACGTCACTTGTGCTTCTTTTGCCGATTTTTTTACTCATTGCATTTCAGCCTGATCTCGGTAATGCGCTAATCTACGCAGCGGTCACAATGATTATTCTATTAGTGTACGGATTTCCATTGAAGTTTTTTACATATTTGTTTCTACCATTTGTTTTTGCATCTCCATTTATTTGGGGGCTTTTACATGATTATCAAAGAAAAAGAATTATAACATTTATTAATCCAACGAGTGATCCATTGGGGTCATCATACAATGTTATCCAGGCAATTATTGCAGTTGGTTCTGGAAAATTTTTAGGCAAAGGTCTTAGCCAAGGTACGCAGTCAGGCCTTCGTTTTTTACCAGAGAGGCATACAGATTTTATATTCGCTACGTTATCGGAGGGACTTGGTTTTATTGGATCACTTGTTGTTGTTTTATGTTTTGTTATTCTTTGTGTGAAAATATATCTTATTTTTTCCCATATGGAAAATCCTTTTGCAAGATTATTTGCTGTTGCAACATTTGGGTTTATTTTAGTGCATTTTTTTGTAAATATAGGCATGAATGTAGGTCTTTTGCCAATTGTGGGAGTAACATTACCTTTTGTTTCGTATGGTGGTAATTCTCTCCTCTCAAATTTTGTTATGTTGGGAATTTTATCTTCTCTTTCCTCGGCCTATTCTAAGAGGAAGGTTCTGGAAATTAAGTAGGAAATCTGCTATAATACCATGACTATGAACTACGCAGTTATCAAAACAGGCGGAAAGCAATACAAAGTATCCCAAGGCGATGTTATTTCTGTTGAAAGAGTTGCTCAGGATGTAAATGGCCAAATTGTGTTCAACGAGGTGCTTTTGGTTACAGACGGAGAAAAGGCAGTTTTTGGAGAGCCTTTTATTTCTGGGATGACCGTTGTTGGTAAGGTATTAGAGCATCTTAAGGGTGATAAGATCAGAGTTGCAAAGTACAAAGCTAAAGCTCGATATCGAAGAGTCACAGGTCATAGACAGCTTCTTTCAAGAGTAGAAATTTCTTCTATAGGGGATAAGGCAGTGGTTAAAGAGGCGCCAAAGAAAGTTACGACTAAAGCAAAAAAAACCACTGAAAAATAACTATTGACATCTGTGAAAACAAGAATTATTATATGAGTGTTTTCACAATTACATAATTTTTACGAAATATGGCACATACAAAGTCACAAGGAGCAGTAAAGGGAAATAGAGATTCAGTCGCAAAACGTCTAGGTGTTAAAATCTACGGCGGTGGCAGTGTAATTCCTGGGAATATTATTGTTAGACAAAAAGGATCTACTTTTAACGCAGGAAAAGGCGTCCAGATGGGTAAGGATTTCACGCTTTTTGCAGTAGAAGAGGGCATAGTTAACTTTAAAACTCGTTTGGGTAAAAAAATTGTCGAAGTAATTCATGGATAATAGACAAGCAGCCGAATTAACCGAACTCGAAACAGCACAGCTTCAATCAAACCCCCTTCAGCCGCGTGGTGTAATTCTTCAAGACTCTCTCACTGATCTTGTTGAGTCAATTAGGGAACAAGGCATATTAGAACCAATTGTGGTCGCAAGAACCCCAGCAGGGTATCAAATTATAGCAGGTGAGAGAAGGTGGAGAGCTGCTAAGATTCTTGGTCTACCTACAGTTCCTGTAGTAATTAAAGAGACTACTCCACAAGGGATGCTTGAGATGTCTATTGTTGAAAACGTTCAGCGTGAAGACCTTAATCCCATTGAAAGAGCGTTGGCTTACAAAAGGCTTATAGATGAGTTTGGTCTTGGAACCAATGAAGTTGCAAAAAGAGTTGGTAAAAGCGCACCTGCTGTATCAAACACTATTAGGCTTCTTTCGCTTCCTGATGCGATAAAAGATGCTTTAGTTGCTGGTGTTATCACAGAAGGTCATGTGCGACCACTCATCTCTCTTGGTGATCCAAAATTAATGCTTGAATTGTTCAAAAGAATACTTCGTGACAATTTGACAGTTCGTCAAACTGAGGAGATATCTAGAAAAGTAAAAGGTGAAGTTCAGCAAAGAGAACCAATGAACAAGAAAGACAGGCTTTGGGTGCCCGAGCAGGATACTATGGCACAGCAAATTCTTGAGAAATATCATGTTGATGATGTTAAAATTTTTCAGTCAAGTAAGCTTGCTCGTATGACAATTGTAATAAAAGGTGAAGTCGATGTTACTACCAAAAAACTAAAACAGCTACATGAAATTCTTCAAGGTGCTTCTGTTCCTGAGGGTGAGTCAGCAAATAACCCAGAGTCTTCTGAGCAGTTAATTTCTCAATAATCTAAAAAGGATTAGTCACAATATGTGCTTCAGCGATAGGCCAGTACACTAAAAAAGTTTTTCCAATAACTTCTTCTTGTTTAAGAAATCCCCATTCTCTACTATCTGAGCTTGATTGCCTATTGTCACCCATGACAAAAATATATCCTTTTGGAACTGTAATCTTTTCTTTGTCATTAAGAAATGATCCTCCATATGTCTTAATATCTGAGGAAAGGTAAGGTTTCTCATCGAGTTTCTTTCCATTAATTAGCACAAAGCCGTCCTGAAGTTGAATTGTTTCTCCTTCAAGTCCGATTACTCTCTTGATAAAATCTCTTGAGTGGTCAGTTGGTGCCTTAAAAACTACGACATCTCCTCTCTTTAGGTCTCCCAGCTTAAGTCCAAGAATATTAGTGAAAATATACTCCTTGTCTTTGTAGGTAGGGAACATTGACTCTCCACTAACCTGGAATGGTCTAGCAATAAAGAAATATATTACTGAAAAGATGGCAAGAGCCATTACAAGAGTTTGAAGAGTATCTGAAAACCACCCGGGAGATTTTTGTTTAGCAAGATCGCTTTCCATGAATCAGATTATTATTCTTTAAATATTAACGTTTGTCAACGAGAAGTATCGATGCGGGATCCCGAGTAGAATATGGTTCTTAACTCTCGTTGTAACTTGCTGTGTGAAGAGGTGGTTCAATTTTACCCCAGATACTTGCCTCTGCTTTATTTCTAGCTTCTAAAGCCTGAGAATAGCTTTCGTTGTGTGGTGGCACAATTGAGGGTGCTGTCATCAGCTCGGTAAAGCTTACTGACGAAGGAACTGCGCTGGATAAGTGGCTTGTGGGGCAGGTTATCTGCATCAGGAGTTCTTCCGGGTGTACACCTATTCCCGAAGGAGTTTTTGTCTTTCTATAAAACATGAGGAGAGTATCTGAAATTCCTGCCAAAAAATTTTTTCTTTGCCAATCATTTTGAAAAACCTTCATTTGGTCTTTTACAGAGCTATAAATTAATGGATTGCAATCATACAAGTCAAGTAAAAGATCAGAGAAAGGAAGAGATTCTTGGTGAGGATAAGCAATAATCTCCTCCCATTCGTCAGTCGATGGTAATAAGCCTTTTAGTATGGCATTTCTTAGCTTGATTTCACTATCATAGTCTGAAGGATCAAAAGTAATTTCTGATGATTTTTTTCCGAGCGCTTCCTGAGTTATAGAGAGCCCAAAGACAACACCTTGGGTATATACGGGCCTGTCAACTCTACCACTATATGCAGTCCCGCTAAGAAAGAAATCAAGGCTAGTATTACGAGGGAAGTGTCTGATTGCTTCAAAGTATGGAGCAAGATCTTCAGTGTTTCTAACATAGAGAGCAGCATGTTTTTCTAACTGATCTTCTGTAATGATTATTTTAGTCCTCTCTGGCACTGAAATATTATATCAGATTAAAAAATTAACAAAGAAAAAAAATAATAAATTGATTATAATGACAAGATAATCAAGATATTTATATCATGCCAAAGAAAATAATTTTTTTAACAAGATCTTATTATCCTAATATAGGTGGGGTTGAAAAACATATTTATGAAGTATGTAGAAATCTTGATAAAAATAAATATAAAATTCTAATAATCACTGAGTCCACTAACACTAATGAAAAGAAAAGCTTTGATTTTGATCTTCCTCATGTTCAGATAATACGAATACCTATCAAGAATAGAAATTGGTTCTTGAAATTTCACATATGGAAATGGATGTGGGACCAAAAGGAACTGTTTAGAGATGCAGACATTATTCATTGCCATGATGTTTTTTTCTGGTATATACATTTGGCGTGTCTTTACCCTTTAAAAAATGTTTATACAACATTCCATGGGTATGAGCAGTACCCAATAAAAAATAAGGCAATAATATATAGAAAAATTTTTGAGTATATGTCTAATAAAACAATATGTATAGGTGATTTTATGAGGAAATGGTATCACGCAAGGCCATCAGTTGTATGTTATGGAGGGGTTAATAGAAAAAAACAATATATTAAATATAAAAAAGACTCCGCAATATTTATTGGTAGACTTGATGAGCATACGGGTATTCTTGATTATTTGGAGGCCGTTGCACTTATTAGGAAATTTAATCCTAAATTTACACTTACCGTATTTGGGGATGGGGAGCTGAGAAGCAAAATTAACCAAGAAGGAGTAATTGTTATGGGAAATGTTCCGAATGCAGATGACTTTATTCCACAATTTGAGTATGCCTTCATGTCTCGATATCTTTCTATACTTGAATCACTTTCATACCAAAGAGAAGTTTTTGCTCTCTATGATAATCCTGTTAAGAAAGACTATCTCAAACAGTCTATTTTTGCACCTTATATTAATATATGCAGAACACCAAAGCAGCTTGCAGAACATGTCTTGCATAAAGAAAGAGATGATAGTCGAATTAAAAAAGGACATAAATTGTCTGAGGAAATGACTTGGGCAAATGTGGCGATGCAGTATAGAATTTTGTGGGGTTATGCTGATTAAGCTTTTGGTATATAAGTTGTAGATATGGAAGAAAAAGTTGCTATTATTATCCCAACTTACAATGCGAGACCTCATGTTAAAAAAACGATTGAGAGCATCTTTTCTTTTTCCAAAGATGCATATGTATTTATTGTCGATGACAATTCTCCTGACGGAACATCTTCAGTCGTAAGATCAATGATGGTTAAAAATAAGAAAATTCACCTCTTGCTTAGAGGGAGAAAGGGCGGGAGAGGTTCAGCTGTGCTAGCAGGATTTTATGAAGCAAGAAAGAATAAAAATATTTGTTATTTTATTGAGATGGATGCTGATCTATGCCATAACCCTAAATATATTCCTGAGTTGATAAAAAGTTGTCAAAGATCAGACGTAGTTGTTGCCTCAAGATATTTACCTGATTCTAGAATTATTGGTTGGACATTAAAAAGAAAGATTATGAGCCTTTCAATGAATATGTTCGCAAGATTTTGCTTAGGAATACCAATTACAGATTATACTGACGGATTTCGATGCTATTCGCAAAGAGCAATAGATCTTATTCTTTCAAGTAAGATAATTTCAAAAGGATATGTAGTTCTTTCTGAGATTGCGTACGTCTGTTACGTAAATAAAATGAGATTTTCAGAAATACCTATTGATTTTTATTTTGATTCGACGGTAAAATCAAATCTTGATATAGCTGTTATAAAAGAAGCACTGAGGACATTAATTTTACTTAGAATACATGGCAAAAAAAATTATAAAAAATAAAGTAAGCTCAAGAAGAAAAATTGAAGGCTATTTTAGGAGATATTTGCGCATAGGGCCTTTGGGTCTTGCATTGTGGAGGTCTGTTGAAGCAAAACATCTTGGGAATACTGTACTAAAAAAACCAATACTTGATATTGGTTGTGGTTTTGGTGAGTTTGCAATTGCATATAATGAGCCAATTGATATGGGGATAGATAATTGTAGTAAAGATTTGTATATAGCATCAAAAACAAACATGTATAAAAATTTAACTCTGGCAGATGCTCGTGATCTTCCGTTTTCAAACAATTCATATGCTTCAATTTTTTCAATAAGCACCCTTGAGCATATTGAGAATCCGGACAAAGTTTTAAAAGAAGCGTTTAGAGTATTAAAGCCAGGGGGAGTCCTCTTTCTTACTTTGGAGACAGATGAGGTTGATGGTGCGACTTTTTACAGACCTCTTTTTCAGAAAATCGGTTTAACGTGGTTAAGAAACCTCACAACAGATATGTACAATGATATTTTTCATCGACATACACTATTGCCAAAAGAAGACTGGAAAGCTAAGGTTGAGAAAGCTGGATTTATTATTAAGGAATCAAAAGACATCATATCCCCAAAGGTTAACAAAATGTTTGATATTCTTCTTATTTTTGCATGGCCTTCACAACTTTTTAGACCAATTATAGGGAAAAGAATAGTGTTTAGACCAAAAATTGTTGAAGACTTACTAGTATCTAAGTTCTTAAAGTACGTAGTTGAAGATGAAAAAGAAGGTACAAACCTACTCATCATTGCTAAAAAACCCTTATAGCATTTTCTTTACAAAAAAAGAAAAAAATATCTCCAAGCTTTTGATTTTTGTTGGAATTATTACTTTTATCTTATGCTTAGCTATCGCTATTGACGCGACCCCTCTTCTGAGAGGCCCAGCTCCTTACTATCCTGATTGGAGATGGACATACCATGTAGGGTTAAATTTGCAAAAAATATGGGTTCCTATTTTTTCCTACACTGCTTGTTTACTTTTATTCTTTAAATTTGAGAAGTTGACAACAAAGCTTAGTAACAAAAAAATTGTATTTCTGCTTGTTATTTTTTCATTACTTTTTTTTGTTTTCCAGATGTCTCTCCTATATTTCAATCAAGCAGGTTTATCGGTTATAGTGCACAGAATTATAAATCAGGACATAAATGGTTACTTTACTTCATCACTAAGTATTACATCTTTTGACTCATTTATAAGAAATTTTAATGAGAACGTAGGTAATTACCCAATGTTTGCGAGGTTTCATCCCCCTTCGTCAATCTTATTATTATGGATTCCTTCAGTTATTTTTTCTCATATAAGTTTTTTGTCATCCTATCTTTCTAATTTTTATCCAACTCACAGCGATGTTGCATATATTTGGAACGGTTTGCAGGGATATCAAAAACTTTCAGCACTTTTTTCATCAATAGCAATTCCTTTTTTATCATCACTTTCTATAATTCCGCTATACTATCTCTTAAAGTTGCTCTATGACGTAAAGACTGCATTTAGTGCAATACCTTTCTACATGCTTATTCCTTCACTGCTGTCATTCAACCCTCTTAATGACGCGATGTTTCATCTACTAACAATTTTGCTGCTTTTACTATTTTTCGTTGGAATTGAAAAAAAGAAGAATGTTTACTTTGTGCTGTCTGGTATTTTTTATGCTATTTCTATTTATTTTACTCTTACATTTATTCCTCTATTTATTTTTTTTATAACGTATTTTTTACTTAGTTATCTAACTAACAATGAAAAATTCTATTTGACACTAAATCGCTTTCTCTATTTTATAACTGGAGCTTTGCTTATTCCATTTATTCTGTTTCTTTTTTATCAGTTCGATTCATTGTTAATGATACAAAAAATTATGAAATATCATGAAATAGCAAGAAATGGTAGAGGTTACTTCATATGGTTCTTTTATAACGTTTACGATTTTCTTCTTTTTTTCGGCGTACCTTTTTCGTTACTTTTTTTTCGCTCATGTAATAAATATCTTCATAGCATTATAAGTAAAAGAGCATTTACTAGCGAAAGCATATTTATATTCTCATTTCTATCCATGATGACTATCCTCAATTTTAGTGGAGCAACAAGAGGTGAGACAGCAAGAGTTTGGATTCCATTTGTACCATTTTTATTTATAATTGTAGCCCGTGCTGAGCTCGCAAGTTTGACGAAAAATCAAATGTTGTATATTGCAGCTTTTCAGCTCTTTCAAATTATTGTTTTTCAGACTGTTCTGATTACTTTATCATGAGAATTCTTGCTTTTTTAAAATAAGCGAAGAAAAGTAAAAAAAACGTTCCAAAAAAAACTACTACACTTATATATTTACTAATTTTATAAAGCCCAATATCTTCATACGAAACTTCAACATAATGCAGGCCACTTTGAACATTGAACTTAATCAGTGAGTTTGTCTCATAATCAATGTTAACTTTCCTACCATCAACCTTAACACTCCACCCCGGAAAATATAGTGTGTTGTCTTGGAGAGTAGCAATACTCCTTGAGTTTATAACATATGTATGAGAAGTTGAGTCTCTCTTTACATTTTTTACAGTTACTGAACCTGAAATTACACTCAGTTGTTCATTTGGAGAAATCTCACGCCATGGGTGATTCTGATCTACCCATAAGGAATTTGCATAATAATGTCCCTCTCCATGGGCTGTGCTTTGAGGAAGAGACTTTTGAATGTCTTTGTCGGTGATAAATGGAATTACTCTTCTTTGTCCCCAGTTTAATATGGTTGAAACGATTGTAAATGTAATAAATATATATAATAGATACTTTCTTTTATTTATTAGTGACAAATATCCTGCTAGTACTGAAAATGTAAACGCTACAATCAGTAATAAGCGGTGATTACCTACATTTCTTATGAATGGAACCGTATACCAAAAGATGTCTGCATACGGTGTAATTAGAAATAACAATATTATTGTAGCGATAAACCAGAATCGAGCAGCTGTATTATATTTTTTTGAAATCTTTCTTTTTAAAAATAACCATATGAATATAAATAAAATTGCTAGTTGTGAGTATCCTATTAGGTTCGATATTTCCCCGTATGGACCTTGAAAAAGAAATCCAAATCTCCATGGTGAGTAGAGTAGATCGACGATAGGAAGTGACAAAACATGGTTTTCTATAGCTTTTTGATAGATTGTGAATTTTGTAAGGATAAAAGGAGGAAGCCATATGTAGACTGTTGATAAACTTCCTAGTATTACAGAAACTATAAAATATCTGCAATAAGAAGTCCAAGACGGTTTTTTGTAAATTCTATAAATGCAATATGCTCCCGAAAGAAAAACAATAAATAAGGCAATAACTATGTGGCTCATAATTAGGAGGCTAAGAGTAAGTCCTGTTGTCAAAATATGAACTTTCTTTTTTTCAAGTAATCTTTCAAAGAACAGAAAGTACAAGGGAAGGAGTGTAAAAAAAATTATTTCACCGATAACTATTTTAAAATGCACATCTACTAGGTGATAAGGCGCAAATAAATAAAATACAGAGGTAGTAAAGGCAGCTAGATCGTTGTTAAAAATTTTTTTGGCAAACTTATACATAAATACTCCTGAGAAAATAATGTTAAGAGATAGAAATATTTTCATACTTGTAATAAAAGAAAATCCAAGCCAATGTATAAAGCCAAGAAGATAGTATGGGAGTGTATAATTGAATATAAATAATGGATACCCATATGTGGCGTTTAGCTCAGAAGCCCATGAAGGAAGAAAATGACCCTCAGCTAGTGAGTGATAAAAAGAAATTGTTCTATAAAGATGAATAGTAAAATCGCCACTTTCATAAATTCCTTTTCTGAAAATACTTATTGATAAAATTGAACTCAAAAGCACAACCACGACCAAAAGATTGATATTTTTTTTTGGGTATATGAATTTGTAGACAACAATGCCAATGAAGAGACTAATTATCGCTATACAATTAACGACAATCATTCTGTATGGGTCAAGCATATAAGATACTTATAGTTTAGCGAATAGATTACAATTCGACTATACAACTTCTAATATTGGAAGAGGGAATATAAAATGTCCTCCATTTTCCAAATACTTTGCTTCTCTTTTAAGGAATTCTGTTTTAAAAAACCATGGAAGCACAAGCATGTAGTCAGGTTTTTCTTTTCTCGCCTGATCTTCTGAAATAATCTCAATTCCAGTAGACGCAATTTTTTTACCCCACTTCTCGGGATTTCTTTCAACAGCAAACGGAATCTGTTTTTTGTCTATTTTGAAGTATTGCAGAAGAGTATTTCCGCGCGTAGATGCACCATAGAGATAGATGTTCTTTTTATTTTTTATCTGCTCTTTGAGAAATTTTTGTATCTGCTTTCGATTGTGCTTTATTCTTTTTGAAAAATCTACATATATTTTTTTTCTATTGAGATTTATCAACTTTTCGAGCTCAAGCTGCTCATACACTGTGGTGGAGATCGGTCTCGAACCTTTTTTTGCGATGTATGTTCGAAAACTTCCCCCGTTTAGTTCTCTAAGTTCAAGATGAAATACTTCAAGTCCATGTCTTTCCAAAAGATTTTGCAGAGAAATTAAGGAATAGTACTCAATATGTTCATGCACAATGTTATCGAAGGCATTTTGCGTTAACATCTTTACGAGGTAGTTTTGCTGAATTATAAAAATTCCATCATCTTTTAGGCATTTAACAACATCATCAACAAACTCATTTGGGTCTTCCATGTCGTAAAAACATGAAATAGCAGAAATGATATCAGCCTTCTTATTTCCTAAAGATTTACTAACTGATTTGTAATGGAAGAAATCGTTAACAACAACGTCTGCAAATTTACTGCACTCTTTTGCTAGTTTCTTAACAGGCTCAACGCCGATTTTTTTAACGTTATCAGGGTAGTGCTTTAATAACGTCCCATCATTTGCTCCAATGTCAATTGCAATTATTTTTTTTACTGATGAATCAAGTATCTTGATGGAATCTTCAGCTATACCCTTTAATTCATCTCTCATCGTTTGATTGATTCCTGATTTGTAACCGTAATGCTCTGTATAAAGAAGCGATGAAGGCGTTGTGTGTTTGAGTTGCAAGAGGTAGCACTTTGTGCAAAGTACTAAAACCAGTGGATATTTAGGAGCCTTTGTATCATCATCAACAAAATCAGATAGCGCTATATTGCCAAGTGAAAGTATGGTAGAAAGTTTTGATGACTTACAGGAACGACACTTTGTTATAGATGCAATTTTTCCCGTCATATAGATCTAAACAATTATAGATGAAGAATTGTTATAATTGCAATATAAATTTTCGAAATTCAAGTATTCATATTAACATGAATAAGACTGCAATTATTTTAACGGTTTACAACGAAGAAAAAACTATTGAACAATTTCTTGATTCTGTAATTTCCCAGACAGTGCTCCCAGACGAAGTTGTTATTGTTGATGGTGGGTCAACTGATAATACTATTGAAAAAATTAAGACATACATAAAAGATGTAGGGAAAATTGCATTTAAGATTTATATAAAAAGAGGGAATAGGTCAGTTGGAAGAAATGAAGCTATAAAAAAATCGTCCTCAGAACATATTCTTATTACTGATGCAGGCTGCTTGTTGCATAAGAAATGGGTTGAGATGATGAAGAGTGCATTCCAAAAAACAAATGCTGACGTTGTTGCAGGTTACTACTCCGGGAAAGCAAAAAGTCTATTCCAAAAAGCCCTTTTGCCATACGTCTTCGTAATGCCTGACAAGGTAGATAAAAAAAACTTTCTTCCAGCAACAAGATCAATGGGAATTAAAAAGCAAGTTTGGAAGGAGATGAAGGGTTTTGATATAAGATATTCCCACAACGAGGATTATGTGTTTGCACATTCATTAGTGAAAAGTAAGAAAAAAATTGTTTTCGAAAAAAGAGCAATTGTTTATTGGATGCCAAGAAACGATATCAAGTCATCAGCAAATATGTTCTATAGATTTGCACTAGGTGATATGGAATCTGGAATTATTAGACCAAAGGTTATCCTCATTTTTGTCAGATATTTGCTATTTATATATTTAGCTTTTTATGCAAAAGTATCAAGCTCTCTTTTTTATTTTTCTTTTTGTGTAATCCTCTTTGTTTCTTATCTACTGTACATATACTGGAAAAATCGAAAATATGTTTCTATAAGAAAAAGTCTACTTATACTCCCGTTAATTCAGATAACATCTGATTTTTCTGTTATGTTGGGGTCAGTTGTTGGCTTATGTAAGCGATATTATTATGGTCTAAAGAATTTCTCTCTTAAAAACAACGCATGGCTTTTGCTAATTGTTTTTTTCTATTTGTTAGCAACAGTTCCCTTTATTGCTTGGGGAGTTCCAAACCCTAGTCATCCATTTTTTTATCAAATGGATGAATGGCATACACTACAATCAGTTAGGCATTTCTTCTCTGAAGGTACCGTTAACGTTCCTGGAGCTGCATACGGTATGGCGTTTTTCTTCTTTCTTTCTGGATTGTTTCTTGTGCCTTTTTACGCATTCCATCTAATTGATCCCTTTCAAATAGTATCCTCTGTCGGATCTTTGGAAATGCAGGAAAAACTTTCTGTTGTTTTAAGGTTGAGTACCATTCTATATGGATGTATGAGCATAGTTCTTTTTAGGCAGATTGTGAGAAATATTCATAAGAAAGATAACTGGTGGCTAGTTATGCTATTTGTTCTAACACCGATTTGGATCACTCTTAGCGTGCTCTTCAAATATGATATTGCTGTTGTTTTTTGGATTTTATTATCAATATATTTTAGTCTAAGTCTTATCAGTAACCCATCAAGAGCTACGTTTTTTTACTTAACAGCTATTTCATCTTTAACATTAAGTATAAAGGTTAGTGCAGTGCCAGTAATTCCCATATTAGCCTTTAGCTATTTCCTCTTTATTCCTAAAGCTCTGAGAAGCATTAAGGATATATTGGTATCAATTGCAATATTTTGTTTTGTTCTCTTAGTTTTTGGAATGCCCGATATTAGTTCGCATTTTCAGGACTATTATAATCTTATTCATTTGAATACGGTCGATGGCCCTCGGGCAATGGAAAATTACTTACTTTCAGGCTCACAGTGGGGATATCTTCTAAAATATGAGTATCCATCTATTTTTGGAGTTGGATTTTATATCATTTTCTTAATTTCTCTTTTTTATCTCATATTAAAAGTAGTTAGTAATATTCGTAATTACTCAAACATTAAAGTTGAAGTATATTTACTGATGAGTTTCATCTTTTATATGATTAGTCTCATTCCATTAGGGCTTGGAGCTGGTACCAATCGCGCTTTAGTACTGCTTCCTTTTATGTGTTTGATTATGTTAGTGACTTTTTCAAAATATACAAAAAGCAAATTAATAAAGACTTTCTTGATCTTGTTAATGGTTAGTCAGTTGTTTCAACTAGGCGGGTGGGTGAGTACACGTTTCAAACCTGATCCAAGAGCTGTTTCATCTATATGGATTAAGAGCAATCTCAAACAAGGAAGTGAGATAGGAATCGAGAATATACCAATTTACCAAATGCTTCCAGATATTATTGTTAAAGATTTTTATTCTGAGTCAATCAGTAAATACTACCGGCTGCATGTTATAGATTCCAAATCAAAGAAATTTCCTAAATATATTATAATTTCAGGTGGTGATAGTATTAATTTATATTTAAAAAATTCAGACAAACAACGTATATTGAATAGATTAAAAAAAGAAAACTATCAATTAATAAAAAGTTTTACTCCCAATTTTACTTATTTTGATCTTGTAGCAAAAAGGAGAGAGTTTGTTATTGCGAATCTGATCCCAATGCCAACTGCAATAGAGGTATATCAGAAAGCTAATTTTTCTCAGCAATGAACATATGATTCAAACCCCACTGTGAAATAAAATATTTCTTTCTAATCTTTGTAAATTTCGCCTTTTGTAGCAAGGTTATTATTTCTTGATCATATAAAAAATAATTTTCATCTTGATGCATTCCTCTTTCTCCATCAATATCGAAATTTGTTTTGAAAAATTTGTCTAGAATATGCACTAATTTGTGCACTAGGATCTCTGCAAGAGGATTTCCCATGGTAATAATTATTCTACCTTTCGTCTTTAAACATCTATTTGCCTCCATCAATTCAAGTAACCTTTCGCTTTTTGGTATATGATTGATCGTTGCAATGAAAGTTACAGTGTAAAATGTCTCTGACATGCATGGAAACTTTTTTAGATTTTTATAAACCTGCGATTTATCTAAGCCTTTGTATTGATAAACATCAATACCTTTTCCATTGTTGTTTCTGAAATCTTTTATAAAAAGATTGTCTCTCCCGCAACCAACATCAAGACATGTTTTTTTTACTTCCTTTGAAAC
This sequence comes from uncultured Gammaproteobacteria bacterium, assembly GCA_964457465.1. Taxonomy (GTDB): domain Bacteria; phylum Patescibacteriota; class Microgenomatia; order Levybacterales; family UBA12049; genus JACROF01. The sequence goes on from CAYWEJ010000001.1 coordinate 126,095, forward strand.
ATAAAAAAATCTTTCTGAGCGAAGGGATGATAATAACAAAAAATCATCCTCAAAAAGCGTGAGTGCCCTGATGGGAAATGTGATGAAGTCGAGAGCGAATCTCAATTTTGATCTTTTTCTATATCTCATTTCTTTTTTATTATATCTCTTAGAGAGTCATCTCTGACAAGGTCAGTTATATTTTTTTCGATCCTTTCAATTATTGATAAAATTTTATAAATAAGAATTAATAGTATAAAAAATCCAAAAATCATCAGCGAGTTTTTGTCGTTTTCTGCACCTAAAAATTTTATCATCTGAGTATAGAGTGATGGAACGATTGTAATAACAATAAGACCCCCCCAAACAATAATGGTTGCAAGAAGCTTAAGCGTAGACTGTCTGGGTTCATTGTTTAGTCTTTTTCTAATTCTGTCCAGAATAAACACAGTACAGGTTAGTAATATTATTAATTTGTATGGTGTAAGCATAGTTAGAGTGATTTAATCATGCCATATATCATCTTTATCCCATTAATAGGACGTTGTTTATTTTTCTTCTGTTTTGAGTACTTTGTATATTTTGTTGAGACTTTGACTTCTGCATAGCGCAAATGTCTGCTCTTAATCTCTTTTATAACTTCGCTGTCAAACTCATAGAAATCTGAGTTAGTCTGTATAATATCTATTGCTTTTGCTGAGTATGCTCTGTATCCGCACTGACTATCTTTCACTAAAATCCCATAGAAAAACCAAACAATCAAATTCGCAACAACATTTTGAAGTATTTTCACACTTGGCATAAATTTTTTATCAAATGTTCGATAACCTAATACAACGTCATAGTTTTTACTGAGCATTTTTAGCAAATTTGGTATGTCTTTAACTTCATGCTGACCGTCACCGTCCATAGTGATAACACCGGAAGCATTAAGCATTTTTGCTGCTTCTAGACCAGTTTTGATAGCTGCACCTTTCCCCCTATTGATTGAGTGCCTTAAGTAAACCATTCCACTTTTGATAATAATTTGCCTTGTGTTATCGGTTGATCCATCATCTACAACAATAATATTTTTATATTTTTTCCTTTTTAATTCAGATAGTAAGGTATTGATTACCTGGGCCTCATTGAATATTGGAATTATGATAAAAATCTTTTTCATATCTTTGAATTCATGATATTATACATCTATTATTTTTATTGTGTTAATAGTAAAAACAAAAAAGTTACTACGTAAAAAATGAAAATTGCAATTTACCATGAGCTTCCAAAAGGTGGCGCAAGAAGGGCTATTAACGAGTTCTCTAAAGTACTAAAAAAAAATAATATTGTAGATCTCTACGTCTTAGATGTAGATAAAATTGATGAAAAAAGTTTTTTTTCAAGAACATTCGTCTATACTTTTAAGACAAAAGAATGGGTTGGGAAATCACCCCTTGTAAAATTGTATAAAGATTTTTTTGAAATATTTTTACTTTTTATAATAACTAAAAAAATAGCAAAAATAATTAATGACAAAAAATATGACATAACAATTGTTAGCGCTTCTCGTTTTATTGAATCACCTTTCATAATGAGATTCCTCAAACAACCTTTTGTTTTTTACGCATCTGATCCAAACTATAGATATGTCTACGACGAATTACTTAAGCCTAGTAAGAGCTTAGGGATAGTAAAATATACGTATGAGGTTTTAAAGAGAAAAGTCTATAAGAGTATAGATAAGGAAAATATAAAATACGCAAAATTTTGTCTCGCTCCTTCATCTTATATAGCAAAAAAATTTGTAGAGACATATCAACAGAGAAGCCTCCCGCTTTTATATGGAGTTGATACTGTTTTTTTTTCTCCTTCAAGTAGAGCAAAAGATATCGATATTCTCTATATAGGTTCACGGAACAAAATTGATGGGGTAGATCTCTTAGATAATGTGGTCAAGCTTCTTCCGAAAGCAACAAAGGTAAAAAAAATTCTCGTTGAAGACCAGTGGATATCAGACGATTTTGAATTAAGAGAGATATACAGAAGATCAAAAATTATTTTTTGTCCTGCTAGAAAAGAGGGCCTTGGTGCAGTTCCTATGGAAGGCATGTCTTGTGGCTGTGTAGTTATAGCAGTAAATGAAGCGGGTCATAGAGAAACCATAATCAACGGTATTACAGGATATCTTGTTCCCCGAAATTCGATAGAAATTAAAAAATTACTAACTAGTCTTTTAGGGGACGATAAAAAAAGAAAATTAATTGGAGAAAAGGCAAGAGAAATTATGGTTCGAGATTGGTCATGGGATAAAAGAGGTAAGTTATTTGAAAAAGAACTCGAAAAATTTATTTCTAAGAATCAACTTGACCAGGCATAGTATCTCTGGTATCATTTTTTCTATTGTGAAAAGCCCTGTTACTACAATCAAACCTTTCTTTTCAGATAGCAGAGGAGAGATGTCGCATCTTTTAGAAGGAGACGAAAAATTTTCAAGCGCAGTCCTAATAACTTGTAAAAAGGGCTCTATTCGCGCAAATCACTGGCATAAAAAAGATACACATTATTCTTATATGCTTGAAGGAAGCATGGAGTATACATACAAACCAGTCGGCGCTGATGACTCCAAAAAAAAAACAATTTTAGTTAAAAAAGGTGATATGGTATGCACGCCCCCAAATACTGTTCATGCTATGAAGTTTTTGGAAAAATCAGTTTTTATTGCGTTAACAACTGAAGCAAGAGATCATAAACAGTATGAGAAAGATACTGTGAGGATTACATTGGTTGAATGAAGAACAAAACAGTTTTTCTTCTTACGCATTGTAGAGTTTGTAAAAGTGAAAATCTGACTAAAGTAGCTTCTTTTGGCCCTACTCCTTTAGCGAATGCTTTTCTAAAAAAAGAAGAAGTAAATTCCCCAGAATACTATTACCCTCTTGATCTTTATTTCTGCAATGCCTGTGGCTTTCTTCAGCTTGGTCACGTTGTAAGCCCTCAAACGCTGTTCAAAGATTATGTATATGCATCATCAACATCTCCAGTTTTCGTTGAACATTTCCAAAACTTCGCAAAAAAAATTACAAAAAACTTTGCTTTAAGTACTAGCTCTTTTGTAGTTGATATTGGTAGCAATGACGGAATCCTTTTGAAACCGTTTAGGGAAATGAACATAAAAATACTTGGTGTAGATCCGGCTGTGCTCATTGGTCAAAAGGCAATAAAAGATGGAATTCCAACCATGATTAGATTTTTTGATACAACGGTTGCAAAAAGTATATTTAAAAAATTTGGTAGAGCTGATGTTGTTACGGCCACTAACACATTTGCACATATCCATGACTTAGACGAAATAATTAAAGGCTTAAAGATCATCTTAAAAGATGATGGGGTATTTATTATCGAAGCACCTTATATCGTTGATTTTTTAAAAAAGAAATATTTTGACTTGGTTTATCATGAACATTTATCCTACTGGTCAATCAATTCATTGATTAAGTTATTTAACAGATTTGACATGAAGGTTATTAATGTTGAAAAAGTTTCTGTGCATGGTGGTACTGTTAGAGTGTATGTTGCTTTGAATAAAAGCAGTCATGTTGTTGATAAGACAGTTAAAAGGTTTCTCGAACTTGAGAAAAAAAATCGTGTTGGAATAAAAAGTACCTATATTGATTTCGCATCTTCAGTTCAGAAAAGTAAAATTCAACTTTTAAGCCTGTTGGCAAAAATAAAATCAAAAAACAAAAAAATTGCAGGATACGGAGCCCCAGCGAAAGGTAATACACTTCTTAATTTTTTTAGTATTGGCAATGAAACGATAGACTATATTGTCGACGATAGTCCATATAAGCAAGGTTTATTTTCCCCAGGAAAAAAAATTCCAGTAGTGTCACCAGAGTACATGAAAAATAACACTCCTGATTATCTTTTAATCTTAGCATGGAATTTTTCAGAGTCGATCATGGATAGGTATAAAGAATTTAAAAGTAAGGGAGGAAAATTTATAATTCCGTTTCCAAAGCCAAGGATTGTGTAGTCTTCTTTCTTGAACAAAGTATGATAAATCTTGCAGTAATCGGAGCAGGCAGGTTCGGCACCAACTACATTAGAACAATCAGTACAATGAAGGGTGTGAGAGTGACTCATGTTTGTGTGAAGCATAGTAGAAAGCATGCAGATATCGCAGATAAGTATATATTACTCACAGATTATCGAAAGTTACTTAGTATGCAAGAGATTGATGGAGTAATTATAGCAACGCCAGCTTCAACGCATGCAGAGATTGCTCGTAGTTTCATTGAAAGAAAAATACCTGTTCTTATTGAAAAACCTTTCACCACTTCACTTCAGGATGCACAAAATCTCTATTTATGTTGGAAGAGGGAAAAGGGAATTGTTTTTATTGGCCATATTTATCTTTACAATCCAGCATTCGTTGCAACAACTGAAAATATCAAAAAGATTGGGAAAATTGAGCACATAGATGCGCAGGCTGGCAACTGGGGGCCGGTAAGGAAGGATACAACCATTCTTTGGGACTGGATGGTTCATGATGTTGTCATGGTAAACCAGCTTTTGAAAAAAAGCCCTATCTCAGTTCAGGCATTTTCGGATAAGTTCCCAAAATTTGATTTTTTATCCATAAAGTTATTGTATCCTCAAAATATATCAGTGCTGCTGTCGTGTAGTTGGAAGTACCCTCAAAAAATAAGAAGGACTACAATCCTTGGTTCAAGAGGAGTATTTGTTTTTGACGATATTTCTAGTAAGAAAATTACTTTCTTGAAAAAAGATGACTCTCGGTTAGTTGAGCAATCATCCATAAAGTATAGTGATGTTTCTCCTCTCACAGAACAAATTAATGCTTTTATTAATAGTATTCGTACAAAAAAAGACCCACTAACTGATATTAAGCAAGGGTTGCTTGTTGCACATATACTTGATGCTGCTGAGCGGTCATTATCTCAAGATAACAAGATCATACCTATTACTCGTGTATAATTGTCTCATGCACGGCTACATATGAGCTATCTTAAAAAAACAGTAATTGCACTTTCTTGGACGAGTGGTTTTAGGATTATTAGCAGAGGTATTACATTCATAAGGATAATTGTTTTAGCTAGAATTTTATCACCAGCTCAATTTGGATTGTTTGGCATTGCAACATTAGTGCTTGCCTTTTTAGAAATTATTACTGAAACAGGAATTAATGTGTTTTTAGTTCAAGAGGAAGATGAAATTGATCGTTACATTGATAATGCTTGGCTCATTTCTATTATTAGAGGAATTGTGATTTCATGTGCAATTCTATTACTCTCACCATTAATTGTAGGTTTTTTTAACGCTCCCATGGCACTTCCACTTTTGCTTTTAATTAGCATAGTGCCTTTTATCCGAGGCTTCATAAACCCATCAATTGTAAAATTTCAAAAAAACTTTCAATTTAATAAAGAATTCTATTATCGAATTATAATCTTTCTCTTTGACTCATTGGTTGCGATAACATTAGGATTTATAACAAAAGAAGCTTCAAGCTTTGTTTGGGGACTAATTGCTGGTGCAATTTTGGAGGTAATTTTATCATTTGTTTTTATCAAGCCAAGGCCTCATTTTACAAGAAACACTATACATGTTAAAAAGATACTTCATTCTGGTAAGTGGGTTACTCTTTTTGGAATTTTCAATTACGCTGCCCAGAAAGGTGACAATATTATTGTAGGACGTGTAATGGGAACGGGAAGTTTAGGAATTTATGAGATGGGATACAATGTTTCGACGCTTCCAATAAGTGAAGTTTCAGATGTGGTAAACAAAGTAGTTTTTCCACTTTATGTAAAAGTACGAAATGATGCTAAAAAATTAAGAGGTATATTTACAAGAATAATGCTTTTTGTCTCTATTGTTGTTGTTTTATTTAGTTTTGTTTTATTTTTTCTTCCTAAGGAAATCATAATTTTAGTACTTGGAAACAAATGGGGTGATGTGTATCCAATATTAAAGATATTGGCACTTTATGGACTTTTCAGAGGTATCTTGGGTACAACGGTCTCATTTCTCTTGGCCTTAAAAAAGCAAAGTATTGTGGCAAAAATGACTTTTGTAAGAGTAGCTGTTCTTGCTGTGTTAGTTTATCCACTTACAAAAGAGTGGGGATTATACGGAACGAGTTTTTCAGCGCTTTTTTCAGTAATTGCTGAGATACCAATTGGGTTATTTTATCTTAACAAAACTTTTTCAGAAATTTCATCTCATGGAAAAAAATAATATAGCTATATCAATTGTTATTGTTCACTACAGAGTAGAAAACAGGCTAAGAGAATGTATTACTTCAATTATAAAATCTGTAAAGAATATATCATATGAAATAATTGTTGTTGATAACGATGAAGAGCAACGATTGTCTTCTTCATTCAAAAAAGATTTTCCATCGATTAAGATAATTGATAATAAAAATACAGGATTTGGTGCAGGAAACAATCTAGGTTCCGAAAATGCTCGTGGTAAATATCTCTTTTTTCTCAATCCTGATACAAAGGTTTTAGGCAACTGTGTTAAAAATCTTTATGATTTCTTGAAAAAAAATAGAAGTGTAGGACTCGTTGCTCCACAATTATTTCATCCCAACAACAAAATATTTAAGCTGCAAGGAATGTCAGTCTTAACGCCTTTGAGGGCAATTTTTTCACTTTCATTTATCTATAAGTTTTTTCCTCAAAATAGCATTGCAA
>CAYWEJ010000002.1:0-64263 GCA_964457465.1 uncultured Gammaproteobacteria bacterium
TAGTGACGAAGATCCCAGATCGATTTTGCTTCGTTGATCAGAATTTGATTGCGAACAACGGATACCTTAGTGCAGAGCTTGATGCAGACTGGTTCGCCTGTGATCAGATGTACTGCCTTGTAGGTGGGGCCAAAGCCGCCATCAGCAATTTTTTCAAGAATTTGATATCCTCCGACAACCATGTTGTCTTTTCGATCTCTCTCTCGCATATAGCGAGCGAGTTTATCTGGATCACTAATGACTTCGTATGCCGTATTGATTTGTACGAGGACTTCAGGATCACCACCTTTGTCAGGGTGGTACTTTTTTGCCAAACCTCTCCATGCTCCCTCGATGGCAGCAGGATCAGCATTGGGTAAAACGCCAAGAATCTGAAATGGATCAGCAGTGCTTGTCACCAATTTCTCCTTTCTTAAGTCTTTCTGCCAGTAGGCAGCATCTTATCTACTATTAGTAATAAATAGGATGCCACCTGCTGACATGATTTTTCGGTACTTTGTTAAAGAACGAAAAATTTCTTATTTCAGATAAAAATTATCGGAATGAAATTCGTTCGGTATTATAACACAAAAATTCCTATAGTAGTTTTTGTTTGTTCTTGTTATGTATATTGATGGTTGTATTTTATTCATACAATTTTTTGACGCTAGATAATTTTTTAAAACTTAGCCTCAAAGGAATATGAAATCACTCTTGAAAAGGGTATTGACGCTCGTGGGGAAATGTAGTATCATACACATAATCTCATTGAAAGAAATGAGGTTCTTTTTTTCTTTAGGACTAAAAACATATGGCAACATTTAATCGCAACAAACCACATATCAATATCGGAACGATCGGCCACGTCGATCACGGTAAAACAACAACAACTGCTGCTATTGCAACAGTACTTGCTAAAAAGGGCATGGCTGAAGCAAAGAAGTATGAAGATATTGATAACGCCCCAGAAGAGAAAGCTCGTGGAGTCACCATTAATATTTCTCACATTGAATACGAGACAGAAAAAAGACATTATGCTCACATCGATGCTCCGGGTCATGCAGACTACATCAAAAACATGATTACTGGTGCAGCTCAGATGGACGGAGCAATCCTAGTTGTTTCAGCTCCTGATGGTCCAATGCCTCAAACACGAGAACACATCCTTCTTGCATATCAGGTTGGCGTTCCAGCAATCGTTGTATATCTTAATAAGTGCGACATGGTTCAGGATGAAGAGCTTCTTGACCTTGTTGAAATGGAAATTCGCGAACTTCTTACTAAATACAAATACCCAGGTGACACAACTCCTATTATTCGAGGATCATCTCTTAAAGCTCTTGAAGGAGATGCAGCTTATGAAGATAAGATCATGGAGCTTATGAATACCGTTGATGAATATATTTCAACACCAACTCGAGATCTTGATAAGCCATTCTTGATGCCTGTTGAGGACGTTTTCTCAATCAAGGGTCGAGGAACTGTTGTTACAGGAAGAGTTGAGCGTGGAGTTGTTAAAGTTAACGAACCTATTGAGATTGTTGGTATGAAAGCTACAACGCAGAGTGTTGTTACTGGAGTTGAGATGTTTAGAAAGCAGCTTGATCAAGGCCAGGCAGGAGACAATGTTGGTCTTCTTCTTCGAGGCGTTGAAAAAGATGATGTAGAGCGTGGACAAGTTCTTGCAAAACCAGGGTCAATTACTCCTCATACTGATTTTGAAGCAGAAGCATACATTCTTACTAAAGAAGAAGGCGGACGACACACACCATTCTTCAAAGGATATAGACCTCAGTTCTACATCAGAACAACTGATGTAACTGGTGAGACAGTACTCCCAGATGGCGTAGAGATGGTTATGCCTGGAGACAGCACAAAAATGACAGTAAAACTTATTGTACCTGTAGCCCTTGAAGAAGGACTTCGATTTGCTATCCGCGAAGGCGGAAGAACAGTCGGAGCAGGTGTAATTACTAAGATACTTAAATAAGTTGCACATTGACTGTCTGTATGGAGGTATATGCCAAAAGGAAGAATTCGCGTTCGATTAAAAAGTTACGATGCACGAGTCATTGACTCATGTTGTCAGCAAATTTTAGATACGGCAATTAGGACCGGAGCTAAGATTGTTGGTCCCGTACCTCTTCCATCGCAGCGAAGCGTTTATGTTGTTAACAAATCCCCATTTGTTGATAAAAATGCTCGAGACCACTTTCAGATAAAGGTTCATAAGCGTTTGGTAGATATTATCTCTCCAACTGACAAAACAATAGACAGCCTAACTCATCTAGAGTTACCAGCAGGTGTAGATGTTGAGATTAAGATGTAGTTTCTACACAACTAAGAATCGCATGCCCAAATCAAGAATAATTAAATATGAGGTAAACAAAGCCTAAACGAGGCTCAAATGATAAAATGAGTAGAGGTAGCCTAGGGGCTACTTTTTTTTTGAGAATATGAATACATTATTAGGTACAAAAACACAACAAATGCAAGGATTTCTAGAAAACGGAACACGCGTCCCGCTTACGCTTGTTGTGGCTTCAGAAAACGTGATAATTTCGCAGAAGACCACTGACAAGGAAAAATATAACGCAATAACACTGGGCTTTGGTAAAACAAAAAAATCAACCAAAGCTCTTTTTGGTCAAGCAAAGAAAGCAGGGCTTTCCTACGCTCCAAGATCTCTCAAAGAGGTAAAAGTAGATGATGTAAGTAGTTTTGAAGCTGGAAAGGTAGTAGCGGTGGATGAAGTATTTAAGCCTGGAGATATCGTAGATGTACAAGGCACTTCAAAAGGAAAAGGATTTGCTGGGGGAGTAAAGCGATACAACTTCCGAGGTGGTCCAAAAACACACGGACAATCTGATAGACATCGCGCTCCAGGATCAATTGGGTCAGGTACTACACCAGGAAGAGTGTATAAAGGTAAAAGAATGGCAGGAAACATGGGAAATGACACTGTTACTGTTAAAAATCTCGTTGTTATCGATGTTGATACTGCAAAAAGCACCCTTCTTATCAAAGGGCTTGTTCCAGGAATCATCGGCGGAACAGTGGTTGTGACTAAGGTTGGCGAAGTAAAAGAGAAAAATTTTGTTCCTCTTTATAAAGCAACTTCAGAAACTCCAACAGACGAGGCTTCAGTTGAAGAAGTGCAAGAGCAGGTTGAACCTCAAGAAGTAGTTGCTGAAGCGGCTGCTGTAGAAGAGGCAAAGGTAGAAGAAGTCGCAGTTGAAGAGTCTCCAAAAGAAGAAGAACAAAAAGCAGAAGAGGTAAAGGAGGAAAACAATGGATAAAGCACAAACAAAAAAAGTAACTAAAGCCAAAAAGACAACTGAAGTGGTAAAGAGCACTGTCAAAACAGTAACACCATCAGCAAAAGGTCTCAGTGTTGATACTTTTGATATTGCAGGTAAAGTAATTGGCAAAACAGAGCTTCCAAAGGAGATTTTTGGAGCAAAGGTAAATCCAGCTCTTATGACTCAGGCAGTTCGTGTCTATCTAGCAAATCAGCGCTTGGGAACACAGTCTACTAAAACTCGAGGAGAGGTCACTGGTTCGACAAGAAAAATTTATCGTCAAAAAGGTACAGGTAGAGCTCGTCACGGTGGTATAACTGCTCCAATTTTTGTTGGAGGAGGAGTTGCACTTGGTCCAAAACCACGAAGTCACGCTATGGATTTGCCTCAGAAGATGCGAAGAAGCGCGCTTTCGTCAGCACTTTCAAGCAAGCTTTCAAGCGATAGTGTCAGAATTGTTGACGGCTATGAAAAATTGCCTCTTAAGACAAAAGGATTTGTTACAGCATTGACAAAATTGGGTATTGAAGAGAAGAAGCGAAAGGTGCTTTTGGTGCTTCCAGGAAAGCTTGAGAACGTACAGAAAGCATCACGAAATGTTGAGGGAGTTCATTTTATTCTGGCTAACCAGCTTAATACGTATGAAGTTCTTAACAGTCGATCAATTGTTATTTTGAAATCTGCTATCGATACCATTGAAAAAACCTTTATACCAAAGAAAGGAGAGACAGTATGAGGCATATTCTTATCTCCCCAATTATAACTGAGAGATCTATGGCGATGGTGAAGAGAGGTAAATTTTCTTTTCTTGTTTCGTCTCAGGCGGACAAGGAGGCTATTAAAAAAGCTGTAAATAGTACCTTTGGTGTAGATGTGACTTCGATTGAGACATCAGTGCAAAAAGGAAAAACAAAAAGAGTTGGTATGAGAAGAGCTGAAAAAAGTCTTCAGGCGACAAAAAAGGCAGTTGTCTCACTAAAAGAGGGGCAAAAAATTGACATTTTTGATCTTGGAGTATAAGATTGTGCCTTCTGTTTTGAAGGAGAAGAAATATGAGACATTTATTACAAATTAAAAAGAAACATTCAGGAAGAGGCTCATCAGGCCAGGTTGTTGTCCGTCATCAAGGTGGTCAGCACAAAAGATACCTCCGTTTGATCGACTTTAAACGAGATAAGACTAATATTGAAGGTAAAGTTGTGGCAATTGAGTACGATCCAAACAGAACATGTGACATTGCGCTTGTTCAATATACAGACGGCGAGAAGCGTTTTATTCTTGCTCCTGAAGGGTTAAAAGTTGGAGCTAAGATTAAAGCTGGTCCGAAAGCAGATATTAAGCTTGGAAATGCACTTCCAATGGAAAGAATGCCCTTGGGTACGGTTGTTCATAATGTCGAGCTTACGCCTGGAAAAGGTGGGCAGCTCGCAAGAGGCGCTGGAGCTGCTGCTATGATTACAGCTCGTGAGGCAGGGTTTATTCATTTAAAGATGCCCTCAGGAGAGTTGCGTCGGGTATCTGAGAAAGGGTTTGCAACTGTAGGGCAAGTAGGTAATATTGACTGGAAAAATGAAATTATTGGAAAAGCAGGTAGATCTCGACATATGGGTATCAGGCCATCAGTTCGAGGAGTTGCGATGAATCCACGATCCCACCCTCATGGAGGAGGAGAAGGAAGATCTGGTATTGGTATGCCGAGCCCAAAAACATATGCTGGACGAAAAGCTGTTGGAAAGACACGAAGACCAAATAAATATTCAGATAAATATATTTTGCAAAGGAGAAAGAAATAATTATGGCACGATCACTTAAAAAAGGTCCATTATTGGACGAAAAATTATTTAAAAAAGTTATGGCTCAAAAAGACGGTGGACAAAAAACCGCTATCAAAACCTGGTCACGAGCTTGTCAAATCCCACCAGAGTTTGTTGGACATACCTTTGCAGTTCATAACGGAAGAATCTTTGTCAGTGTTCTTGTTAGCGAATCAATGGTAGGCCATAGGCTTGGCGAGTTTGCTCCAACAAGAACATTTAGAGGTCATGGACGAGTTGTGGCTCGAGAGATCTCAAAGACATAATGATATAACTATGAAAATAACAGCAACATCAAATCAAGTTAGAATTAGTCCAAGAAAAGTAAGATTGGTAGCAGATAGTATTCGCAGTCTTTCTTTAGAAGATGCCTTTGCATCATTAAGCGTTACTAGAAAGCGTGGAGCTAGTATTCTTGAAAAAACTTTAGCAAGCGCAGTTGCAAACGCAGTAAATAACGCAAAGCTACAGAGAGAAAGTCTCCATATTGCTGAGATCGTTGTTAGTGAAGGACCAGCTTTGAAAAGATATCATGCATCAACAAGGGGAAGAATTCATCCGTATAAAAAGAGAAGTAGTAACGTAAAAATTGTATTAGAGGAGGTTAAAAAATAATGGGACAAAAAGTAAATCCGCATCTTATTAGACTTAAAACTGTTCATGACTGGAGTAGTCGATGGTTTAATGAAAAAAACTATAAAGAGGTATTGCTTGAAGACTATGCTCTCAGAACGCTTTTGATGGATAAGCTTAAGCTGGCTGGTATCAGTCTTGTTGAGATTGAGAGATCAATTAACAATGTAAAAATAATCGTGCACGTTGCTCGTCCAGGAATTGTAATTGGCCGAGGCGGTTCAGGAATCGAGGAGCTTAAAAAAATGCTTCAACAGTTCTTTATTAAACAGGGAAAAACTGGTAAAATGATGCCTCGATTTGACCTTCGAGTCGAACAGGTAAAAGATCCAAATCTCAATTCATACCTTGTCGCGAAGAATATCTCAGAGGGACTTATTAGAAGACTCTCTTTCAAGAGGGTCTTAGCGCAGACTGCAGATAGAGTTATGAATTCAGGAGCGTTAGGCGTGCGAGTAGTGTTATCAGGAAGAATTAATGGTTCTGAGATCGGACGAAGAGAGAAGATTCAGGTTGGTACCGTGCCATTGTCAACAATTAGAGCAAACATTGATTATGCAGAGTACCCAGCTCTTACAAAGAAAGGGTATATCGGAGTCAAGGTCTGGATTAATAGACCAGAGGAGAAATAACTATGTTAGTACCAAGAAGAGTTAAGTACCGAAAACAAATGAGAGGCAGGATGAAGGGGGATGCTTATCGTGGCACAACGCTTGCCTTTGGTGAGTTTGGCTTGGTTACTGAGTCACAAGGATGGATTTCAAGTAGACAAATAGAGTCAGCTCGACGTGCTATCGCTCATTATACGCAACGTGGTGGAAGGACATGGATCAGAATTTTTCCAGATAAGCCTGTTACTAAAAAGCCGCCAGAGGTCCGAATGGGCGGAGGAAAGGGAGATGTCGAAGAGCATGTGGCGCCTGTATTACCAGGAAGAGTACTTTTTGAAATGGCAGGAGTGACTGGTGATATTGCTCAGGAAGCTTTGCGTTTGGCATCACACAAATTGCCAGTAAAAACAAAGTTTATTAGTAAAAAAGGAAGATAACTATGAAATTAAAAGTAAAACAAGAAATAAGAAATAGTTCAATTGACGAGTTACAGAAAAAAATTGCTGAAGCAAGAAAAAGTCTTTCTGGGGCAACTCTTGATCATAAGCAATTTAAGTTGAAAAATGTTAGATCGTTAACTCATATGAGAAAAGAAATAGCAGTAATGCTTACCATCTTGAAAGAAAAGGAGACGCAACATGGCGAAAACGCTTAAGGGATTTGTTACATCAGTTGGTATGAAAAATACAGCAGTTGTTGAGGTATTTCGACAAGTGCCTCATCCTTTGTACAAAAAATTATTAAAACGAAGTAAAAAGTACAAGATTGAAACAGGCGATGCTTCACTTTCAGTTGGTGACTTTGTAGCAATTGAAGAAACAAAGCCACTATCAAAGGATAAGTATTTTAAGTTTGCTTCAGTAATTACTAGTGTAAAGGAGGCAAAACACGAATGATTCAACATAGAACAATGCTATCCGTAGCTGATAATTCAGGAGCAAAAATTATTCAAGTGATCCATATTTTTGGTGGATCTACAAGACGAAAAGGGACAATTGGATCTGTTGTGAACGCTGTTGTGAAGCAGGCTGCTCCTCATGGAAACGTAAAAGAGGGAGAAATTGTGAAGGCAGTTATTGTGAGGACACGAAAAGAATATGGTAGAAATGACGGTTCTTACATACGGTTTACTGATAATGCTGGAGTACTCATTGATTCACTTAAGGATAAGAATCCAAGAGGTACCCGTATCTTTGGTCCGATTGCTCGCGAAGTTAAAGATCTTGGTTTTAATAAAATTGCCAGTATGGCAGTGGAGGTTATTTAAGGAGAATATATGAAATTGCATAAAAACGATTTAGTTATAGTAACAGCAGGAAAAGAAAAAGGAAAAACAGGAAAAGTTGAGAAGATTTTTGCTTCAGATTCAAAGGTTTTGGTCGAAGGACTTAATCTATACAAAAGACATATTAAAGCTAGAGCGCAAGGACAGAAGTCAGAAATTGTAACTATCTCAAAGCCTCTTTCAGTGGGCAATGTTGCATTAGTTTGCCCAAAATGCAAGAAGCAGACTAGAGTGGCTTATCAAGTTACTAAAGATACAAAACAAAGAATTTGTAGTAAATGTAAAGGAGAAATTTAACTATGGATAACTTACAAATAAGATATACAAAAACAATTAAGCAAGACCTTCAGAAGTCGTTAGGCATTAAAAATCCTATGGCAACACCTCATTTGGTTAAGATCGTCGTAAATATGGGTGTAAAAGATGCTGTGGCTGATAAAAAGAATGTTGAAAAAGCTGGCAACGCACTTTCTCAGATAACTGGTCAAAAAGCTCGTGTTGCAAAGGCAAAAAAATCTATCGCGTCATTTAAGCTTCGTGAAGGAGAACCAATTGGCGTTATGGTAACACTTCGTGGAAAAAGAATGTATGACTTTTTTGAAAAATTGAATTCGATTGTTCTTCCACGTATTAAAGATTTTCATGGAATTCGAAGAAGTAGTTTTGATGGACTAGGAAACTATACGCTTGGTCTTTCGGAATATACAGTTTTTCCTGAGATTGATCCATCAACGGTTGATAAAGTCCAAGGTCTTGAGATCGTCATAGTAACTTCTGCTGGAAATGATCAAAATGCATTAGCACTACTGGAGTCATTAGGGGCTCCATTTGAGAAAGGAGCATCACTGTAAGCTTGTTTTCTGAGGCTAAAACACTTATAATGAGAGGCTATGGCAAAAACATCTGATATCGTAAAATTTCAAAAGAAACAAAAGTTTGACGTTCGACACGTTAATCGATGTGCACTTTGTGGAAGATCAAGAGCATATCTTAGACGATTTGGACTTTGTAGGCTCTGTTTTAGAGAGAGAGCGCAGAAAGGAGAACTTCCAGGAGTCGTAAAAGCGAGTTGGTAAGTAAGATATGTATAGCGTAGCAGATTTTGTTATTAGAGTTAAAAATGCATCATATGCGCATCGTAAGGAAGTTGTCATGCCATATTCAAAGATCGTAAAAGCAATTGCGAAGCTTTTGGTGAAAGAAGGATTTCTTGCTGATGTTCGTGATGCTGAGCAAGACGGAAAAAAGACAGTTAATGTTGGTATCCGCTATGTTCGTCGAAAACCTGTTGTAAGCGAGGTAGAAATTTTATCAAAGCCATCTCTCCGTTTGTATTTTTCTAGTAGTGAGCTCAAAAATGAACAACGAAAGAAATCCCTTACTATGGTTGTTTCAACAAGTCAGGGAATTATGACTGCAAAAGAAGCGTTGAAGAAAGGACTTGGAGGAGAACTTCTCTTCAAGATTGGATAATATGTCAAAAATTGGAAAATTACCTATTAGTATTGCAGAAGGAGTAACTGTTACTATCGATGGCAATAGTGTTAAGGCAACTGGTCTTAAAGGAGAAGCGTCATACGCGCTTCCAAGCGATGTAATTGCAAAGCAAGATGAGGGCCTAATTGTCATTGAACCAAAAGATATGGATACTGTTTCATATGCTCTTTGGGGTCTAGCGCGAGCTCAGGTTGCTAATCTAGTAGAAGGAGTTTCAAAAGGATTTGAGAAAAAGTTAGAACTACAAGGGGTAGGATATAGAGCTCAAATGCAGGGCAATGATTTGGTACTAAGTCTTGGATTTTCTCATCCGGTAAAATTTGTTCCAAAAGATGGAATAAAGATTGCTGTTGCTGAGAACATCATCAGTATTTCTGGAGTTGATAAGATGCTTGTTGGTGAGACTGCTGCCAAGATCAGGGCAGTAAAAGAGCCAGAGCCATATAAAGGCAAAGGAATTCGTTATGTAGGAGAACAGGTTCGAAGAAAAGCAGGTAAAGCAGCAAAAGCTGTTGGAGCAAAATAACATGAATACTAAAAGAAAACGTATCATCGCAAGACAAGATAGAATCAGAGCTCATATTCGGGCAGTTTCTGCATATCCAAGGCTATCTGTTTATCGATCAAATAAGCTTATCTATGCCCAAATTATCGATGATAAGGCACAAAAAACTCTTATTGGAGTTTGTGAGGATAAAGCAGCAAAGGGAAACAAGACAGAAAGGGCAAAAGTACTTGGTCAAGCTCTTGCAAGGCTGGCAGCAGATAAGAAAATAAAGCAGGTAGTTTTTGATAAAGGTTCATATGCTTATCACGGAAGAGTAAAAGCGCTCGCCGAGGGCGCAAGAGAAGGAGGGTTGGTTTTCTAATATGGCACGGTTTGATACAAGATCACAAGGAAAAAGTGAATTTATTGAGCAGGTTGTAAAAATCAGCCGTGTTTCAAAAAAGACTAAAGGAGGAAATAAGGTTGGATTTTCTGCTCTAACTGTTGTTGGAGATGGAAAAGGAAAAGTGGGCGTTGGTCTTGGAAAAGCTCCTGATGTTTCAGGCGCTGTTAGAAAAGGAATTCTGCTTGCTAAAAAACATATGATCACGGTCCCTCTAATAAATGGAACAATTCCGACTCGAGTGGATGTCAAGGTCGGAGCGGCAAAGATTATGCTTAAGCCAGCACCTCCTGGAAGCGGAATTATCGCGGGCGGAGCAGTTCGTAGCGTTGTTGCAGCAGCAGGAATTACAAATATTTCATCGAAGGTTCTTGGCAGTAATAATCAGCAAGGTAACGTAACTGCAACGCTTGAAGCGCTCCGTGAGCTGTCTGTAATTCAAGAGAAAAAAGAAGCATTAAAAACAAAAAGTAAATAAATATGGAATTACATCAACTACAAAGTATTAGCTATAAGAGAAAAAGACGCCTTGGACAAGGTCATGGTTCTGGTAGAATGAAAACAGCTGGAAGAGGAACTAAAGGCCAGAAGGCTAGATATGACATCCCTCTTGATTTTGAAGGAGGGGCATTACCTCTTATTAAGCGTCTACCTTTTTTAAGAGGAAAAGGTCGCAATGCAAGCAGGTATGAAAAACCTCTTGTTATTAGTGTCAGCGATTTGGAGTCTTTGCCAAAAAATAGCGTGGTAACGCTAGAATTCCTGGCAAAACATAATATTGTAGATGAGGCTTCTGCTCTTAGGCAAGGCATCAAAGTCTTGGGACAAGGAGAAATAACGCACCCTCTTACTGTAAAATTAATAGTCTCAAAACTTGCTGAAGATAAGATTGTTAAGGCAGGAGGCAAAGTTGAGCCGCAATCAACTGACGTCACAGTTGCATGAATAAATTTTTTGCTACCCTTTCATCAGCACTTCGAACACCAGAGGTTCGTCGAAAACTTATTTATACCGCAGTTATCTTCTTAGTATTTAGAATTTTTGCTCATATTCCTGTTGCTGGAGTTGATGTGGCAAGTCTTAAAAATCTTTTTGCTCAAAATCAATTCTTAGGGCTTCTTGATATTTTTTCAGGGGGGACTCTTCGAAATTTTTCAGTATTAGCTCTCGGTCTTAATCCTTATATTAATGCATCTATTATTCTTCAGGTTTTAACGATGGTATTTCCAAAGCTTGAAGAGATGCAAAAAGAGGGAGAGCAGGGCAGGCAAAAGATCAATCAATACACAAGATTTTTGACAGTTCCCCTTGCTGTTCTGCAGTCAATTGGTATGTACGCGCTTTTAAGAAGTCAGGGGATTATAACAACATTGTCTCCTTTTGAGCTGGTAACATTTTTACTCACCATGACTGCTGGAACTATGTTTGCTGTATGGCTTGGGGAATTGATTACTGAAAGAGGTGTAGGAAATGGTATTTCAGTTCTTATCTTCGCTGGAATTATTGGAAATTTACCTGCAGTTATTGGACGAACGGCTGCTACTACAACATCAGATAGTTTGATAGGTGTTCTCTCATTTTTGGCGCTTGGATTTTTAGTAATTGTTTCAGTTATTCTTGTCAACGAAGCAACAAGACAGCTTCCGGTTCATTACGCAAAGAGAATGCGGGGAAGTAAAATGTTCGGAGGCCAGTCGACTCACTTACCACTCCGTCTTAATCAGTCAGGTGTAATTCCAATTATATTTGCTGTTTCATTAGTGTTACTACCTTCTCTTTTAGCCAACTTCATGATTACATCAAAAACCCCTCAGCTTATCTCTATTGGACAGTTCTTAACGTATTGGTTTAATCCTAATGGGTTTGTTTATAATTTTTCTTATTTTGTTTTGGTTGTTGGTTTTACTTTCTTTTATACTGCAGTTGTCTTTAATCCAAAAAAGATCTCCGAAGAGATGCAGAAGCATGGTGGTTTTATTCCAGGAATTCGTCCCGGGTCTCAAACAGCAACATATCTTAATTACATACTTACAAGACTAACCCTTGTAGGGGCAGCATTCTTAGGTATCATTGCAATTCTACCTTCCCTTATTCGTAGTATTACGGGCGTTGAGACGCTTATTCTTGGAGGAACAGGAATTCTTATCGTCGTAAGCGTTATTCTTGAAACCTACAAGGCGATTGAGGCACAGTTGGTAATGAGAAATTATGAAGGGTTTTTAAGAAGATGAAAATTATATTAATAGGTATTCAAGGTGCCGGAAAATCAACACAAGGAAAATTATTGTCTGAAAAATTGAAAATTCCATATTTGTCTACAGGACATATCTTTCGTGAATTAGCAAAAGAACACACACCTCTTGGTCGATATATTAAAGAAACTATGAACGCAGGATTTCTCATACCTGATACAAAGGTTATGGATATCGTTACAGAGTATTTACACCGTCCTGAATACAGCGACGGTTATATCTTGGATGGTTTTCCTCGCACAAGTCATCAGGCAGAAAAGTTTGAGAATGGAGTAGATCATGTGTTTTATCTTAAGGTTTCAGATCGTGAAGCTTTATGGCGCTTGTCATACAGAACTGGCCCTGAGGCAGATGGAAGAGAGGATGAAACACTCTCCGCGATAAGAAAAAGAATTGAACTTTTTCATGAACACACGAAGCCTGTGATTGAATACTACAGGAAGCACCAAAAGCTGGTAGAAGTTGATGGCGAAGAACCAATTGAGAAGATTCATCGTGTCATAATGGACCATATTAAAGATAGCGAGCAGAATACTCGCAAGAGTTAATATGGGAGGATTTATTATCGCTATTGACGGACCCGCTGCTTCAGGAAAAGGAACGATAGTTCAACTTCTTACAGAGTATTTCCACGGCGTAAATATTTATACAGGGGGCATGTATCGCGCATTAGCTCTTGCATGTATGAGAAAAAAAATCAGTTTTGATGATCATGAGGGAGTTTTAGCATTATTGTCATCATCAGAAATCAGCCTAGGTAAAGATGCTGAATTATCAGTCGTAGCAACAATATATCTCAATGGAGAAAATGTTACCGAAGAAATTAAAACGCCTGATGCCGCAATTGGAGCTGGGAAAGTCGTCCAAGTGCCAGGCGTAAGGCAGGAGATTGTTTCGCGTCAACAAGCATTAGTGAAAAGGCTAGTTAGCGATAAAAGGGTAGCTATTCTTGATGGTCAAGATATTGCACTGTATGTTTGTCCTGATGCAGAAGTGAAAGTTTTTTTAACTGCATCTCAAGAAGTCAGAGCAAAAAGACGACAGAGACAGTATGAAAAACAAGGGCTTCATAAGTCGATTGATGCAATGCTTGAGGAAATAAAAACTCGCGATCGGCAAGATTGGACAAGGACACTCCATCCTCTTTCCTCAGATCCTGAAAAAGATGGCTATTTTTTTCTTGATAGCTCTACTCTTGATGAGCAGCAAACAAAAAATATTATTTTAGATCATATCAAAACATTACAACTATGATTCATATAAAAAATAACAAAGAAATTGAAAGTATGAAAAAAGGAGGAGCAATTCTTGCTCAGGCTCTGTTTACAGCATTAGAAGCTGTTAAAGAGGGCGTCACCGAAAAAGAGCTTGATTCCATTACTGAGAGAGTCATCATCGAGCATGGGGCTGAGGCGGGATTTAAAAAAGTACCAGGGTACCATCATGCTATTTGTACGGCTACAAATGATGTTATTGTCCATGGCATCCCAGGAGATTATCGTCTCAAGAAGGGTGATGTTATTTGTATTGACGCAGGAGTATTTTTTGATAATCTTCATACCGACATGGCCGAGACTGTTGTAGTTGGAGGAGCAAAAGAAGCTCCTGAAGGCGTTGAAAAATTTTTAAACACAGGGAAAAAAGCTCTTGCTGCAGGCATAGCACAGGCAAAAGAAGGAAATCGTGTTGGGCACATATCGCGAGCCATTCAGCAGATTGTTGAGAAAGAAGGGTACTCAGTGGTGAGGACGCTGATTGGGCATGGTGTTGGGAGAGAACTGCATGAGGAGCCAGAGATACCAGGATATTTACATGGAGCACTTGAGAAAACACCAATATTGAAAGAGGGAATGACGATAGCAATTGAAGTGATATACACAATGGGTGGGCCAGATGTAGTGTATGCAAATGATGATGGGTGGACAATTAAGACTGAAGATGGAAGCCTCTCTGCTGTTTTTGAGCGTACAGTTTTAGTTACATCATCTAAACCTGAGGTGCTTACGCAATAGGTTGCTCTTTTGAGGCTAGTTTGCTATAATTACTTCACGCTGCTTAGTGTAGCTGAATAAATGCATATTCCCTTCTCCCTAGGGGTATGTGGTTTTTTGCCTTAAAGGCAACTTATGGCTCATCAAGGATCAATAGAGAAAGATGGAATTGTTAAAGAAGCTTTGCCCAACACGTTATTTCGAGTTGAGCTAGAGGATAAATCTGTGGTTCTTTGTCATTTGTCAGGTAAGATGCGAATCCATTTTATCAAAATTTTACCTGGAGATAGAGTTAAAATTGAGATGACGCCTTATGATAAAGGAAAAGGGCGAATAATCTATAGAGGTTAACACAATGAAAGTACAAGCAAGTGTAAAAAAAAGATGCAATAAATGTAAAATAATTCGCAGAAAAGGCGTTGTTTTTGTTATTTGTGAAACGCCAAAACATAAGCAGCGTCAAGGATAAAATATGCGTATAGCAGGAATTACCATACCAGTTGAAAAAAGAGTAGATATTGCACTTACCTATCTTTACGGCATAGGAAGAAGCAATGTCAAGAATGTGCTTAAGGCAGCAAATCTTGACGGTTCTGTTCGAGTCAAAGATCTCTCAGAAGATGATCAAAAAAGAATCACAAAAGCTCTTGAGACTATTAAGGTTGAAGGAGATCTTAGGACAGAGGTCTCTGGGAATATCAGAAGACTAAGAGATGCTGGTGCATATAGAGGTATGCGTCATAGTAAGAATCTTCCTGCGCGAGGGCAAAGAACAAAATCAAATGCTCGAACAAAGCGTGGCAAAAGAATGACTATCGGAGCAATCAAGAAGGAAATGGCAGCAAAGATGGAAGCATCTGCGAAAGCGAGTAAATAATTTATAAATATATGGCAGCAAAAAAACAAGTAAAAACATCTAAGAAAAAATCTCATCTCGTTGTAGGTGAGCACGGTAGAATTTATGTAACTGCAACATTTAATAATTCATTGGTTAGTATCACTAATGATAATGGTGATCTTATATCCTGGAGCTCAGCCGGCAATTCAGGATTCAAAGGTACAAGAAAGTCTACCCCATATGCAGCTTCACTTGCTGTTGAGAATGCAGCAAAGAAGGCTCTTTCCCTAGGTCTTAAATCAGTGGACGTATTTATTAAAGGTCCTGGGTCTGGTAGAGACTCATCTCTTCGGGCAATTAAAAGCGCTGGTTTTTCAATAACTTCAATAGCTGATGTTACACCTATCCCGCATAACGGGCCAAGAGCAAAGAAAAAGAGGAGAGTATAATATATTATGGCAAGATATACAGGACCAAAGCATAGATTAGCAAGACGAGAGGGAATAAATATTCTTGATAAGACATCAAATTCTCTTGCGCGTCGTCTTAATGTTCCACCAGGGGTTCATGGTAAAAAACCAAAAAGAAGACTGTCTGAGTATGGTCAGCAATTAAGAGAAAAGCAAAAAGCAAAAGCAATGTACGGACTGCTGGAGAAACAGTTCAAAAGACTCGTTACTCATCTTGAAAAGCAGAAGGGCGATACAAGTGAACTGATGTTATCTCTTCTTGAGACGCGACTTGATAATATGGTGTATCGTCTTGGTTTTGCTAAAACTCGATTTCAAGCTAGGCAATTTGTTTCACATGGTCATATCAAGGTAAATAGTAAAAGACTTTCTATCCCTTCATATCAAGTGAGGGTAGATGATGTCATAGAGCTAGACGATAAGATACTCAAAACTCCTGATATTACAAAGTTATTTTCTGAGACTTCAGAGACAGTTTCATTCATTGAGAAAAAAGGCAACAAGGGAAAGCTTGTTCGTATGCCAAAACGTGACGATATAGTAGTTCCGTTCAATACTCAGCAGATTATTGAATATTATTCCAGATAATGATACAATAGATCATTGTCTTGTGGAAATTATGAATAACAACTTATTTTTTACAATTAAAGAAATAGTAAATGCAGATGGGTTTGGAGAATTCGTTATTGAGCCCTTAGAGCCAGGATTTGGTTATACGATAGGAAATGCTCTTCGAAGAGTGCTATATTCTTCTATCTCTGGAGCTGCAGTAACTTCTATAAAAATTGGATCAGTAAAGCACAAGTTCTCAACAGTAGACGGACTTAAAGAAAATGTTATCGATCTTCTTCTTAACATCAAAGAACTTAATCTTAAGTTGGCTGGTGATAAAGATTCAGGTACGCTCAGTCTTTCAGTCAAAGGTCCAGCAGAGATTACAGCTGCTGATTTTGAAGCTTCAGACGGAGTTGAAGTTGTTAATAAAGATCACTATATTGGATCACTTTCTGGTAAAGGATCAAAATTAGAGATGGAGCTTCAAGTTGAAAGAGGTATGGGCTATTCTCTTGCTGAAGAGAGAAGGTCAACAGAAATAGGAAGTATTCCAACAGATGCAATATTTTCTCCTATTCGTAGAGTAACTTATTCAGTAGAAGCGACTCGAGTTGGTCGTCAGACAAATCTTGATAAGCTTACTCTTAAGATTTGGACAAATGGAACAGTTGATCCAAAAGAATCTCTTGAAAAAGCTGCAAGAATACTCGCAAATTCATTTACCCAGGTTTTTGACCCTCAGGTGTCTGATGCCGCTGTCGAAGAAGGAGTATCAACTGGGAATCTCCCATCAGGAGTTGCTAAAATGACTGTTGATGAACTTGATTTACCAACAAGAATTTACAATAGTCTTCGAAACGGTGGGATTGAAACAGTTGAGCAGCTGCTTCAGACCCCAAGAAAAGATCTAATCTCAATGAGAAACATGGGTGGTAAGTCAATATCAGTTATAGAAGAGAAATTGCAAGAAAAAGGTATTTCATTCCCAGCATAAATTAGTCTGCCTGTTATCTGTTTCAGTTATCAGTTTTCAGATTTTTGTTAATCAGTTTTCAGTCAAAGAATCGGATGAACAGATATACCGATAGGCCTGAATGCGAGAACAGAAAACCACGAACTGACAACTGATTTTTTGTATTATGAGAAAACAAGTTTTTGGAAGACATCTTAAAAGAGATACAAATGAGCGAAAGGCTTTATTTAAGTCGCTTGCTTCTTCATTGGTGCTTCATGAGCGAATAGAGACTACAGAAGAAAAAGCAAAAGCAATTAAAGGCCAGGTTGAAAAAATGGTTACAAAGGTTAAGAAAAATAATTCAAACCATACAGCAGATCTTTTAAGAGCGCACCTTTCGCATGAGGCGTTGGTTAAGCTAATGTCCGATATCGCTCCTCGTTTTTCAGATAGGCCAGGAGGGTACACAAGAATTATTAAGAAAGGTAATCGTTTCTCTGATAATGCATCAATGGTTTTTATAGAATGGGTAGAAAAAGGTGCAAAAACTATTGCTGATGTTAAGGCTGTTGACGCACCAAAGAAAGTTGTTAAAAAGAAAGTGGCAAAGGTCCAGGCAGATGCTAAGGTTGTAAAATCAGTTAAAAAGACTAAGACAGCAGGAAAGGAAGATAAATAATGAAACAAACAAAGTCAGTAAAACAATCAGAAATTTCACACGAGTGGCATCTCATAGATGTCTCTGGGCAGAACCTTGGAAGAGTGTCTACAAAAATTGCAACACATCTCATGGGAAAATCAAAAACTAATTTTGTAAGAAATCTTGATTGTGGAGATTATGTAGTTGTAATTAATGCAAAAGACGTAAGTGTTTCTGGTAAAAAAGAAGAGAAAAAAACATATGCACGTCATTCAGGATATCCGGGCGGCTATAAGAGTGAGACACTTAAAGAGTTGCGAGCAAGAAAACCTGAGGAAATAATTAGGCATGCAGTTAGGGGGATGTTGCCTCAGAATAGGCTTCGTGATAGAATGCTCAAGCGCTTGTTTGTTTTCTCGGAAAATGATCATACGTATCAAGATAAATTTGTACAAAAATAATTATGGCAACTAAAGCACCATTAATAGAGAAAAAAGCAGTCACAAAAAAAGATTATATTTTTGCAGTTGGCAGACGAAAAGAGGCAGTTGCAAGAGTTAGGCTTTATGAGAAGTTGAAGGATAAGTTTCAATGGGGTGTAACTGAGATAAAAAAAGGCGATATCGTTGTTAACGAAAAAATGGCCTCAGAATATTTTCCTGGAGAAATTAATCGATTCGCATATACTGAGCCGCTTAGAGTTGCAAACGCACAAAATAAATATACTATTACAATACGTGTTGTTGGCGGGGGAAGCGCAGGGCAATTACAGGCTGTAGTAGCTGGGTTGTCAAACGCACTATCTTTAGCTAATAAAGAAGACTATAGAGCAGCACTTAAGAAAAAAGGGTTTCTTACCAGAGATTCACGTATTCGTGAACGACGAAAAGTAGGTACCGGTGGAAAAGCTAGACGAGCTAAGCAATCACCAAAGCGATAACCTCAGATCCCCAAATGCTTGTTGACTCGAATTATTTCTTGTGTTAGCTTGGGAGTGTGGGATTGATAACGTATCTTCTTATTAATAGTTTTGCTATTTTTATTGCAGCCCAGGTCTTAACAGGCGTTCATGTCTCTTCTTACCTTACTGCGATTATTATTGCAGTTTTTTTGGGGGCTGTTAATACATTTGTAAAACCTTTGATTCTCCTTCTCACTTTACCAATTACTATTGTTACATTTGGGTTTTTTGCATTTATTGTTAATGCACTATTGGTCCTGCTTGTTAGTAATGCTATTCCTGGATTTGTTGTAGATGGATTTTTGTGGGCACTACTTTTTAGTTTGGTAATATCTATAATATCTTCATTTCTTAATTCGCTTTTGAGGACAAAAAAATAGCTATTGTATGTCTACTGTTAGTTCTTTCGCTGTGAGATAGCCCCACATAATTGCAGCTGGCAATAAATCCTCAAATTTCTCAGCATTAAACTCTCTTTTCTTGATACTTAATTTTTTAATATATTGCTTTGTATCTAGATGGAAGAGAAAAAGATCCATAACCTGACTTACTGGAGATTTTACTTTTACACCTTCTGAAAGCATACTTCCTATCTTCATTCGAGCATTCCTTATGGATGATGCATCGTCAACTATTTTATATGGTAAATACCCTTTCTCAAGCGAGCGCTCCTTAAGAAAGATTTGGACACCGCATGCCATTGATAAATATAGAAGCCCATATATCTTAGATCTCTTAACCTCTTTACTGGTTGGGATTGGTCTGTATAATGTTTGTGCAAATACTGCGGAGGCCTTTTTGCAATGGGTTAGTATACCTTCTGGCAGATAGAACTTAGAACTTACGCTGTCATGTGTATACTGATCCATTGAAGTGATTATTTCTTCCCAAATTCTTTGCACTACTATATATGCTTGTCCTTCTTCATTCTTTGGCAGATTTTTCATGATACTACTATATTAAGCATAAATTTCTTGAGAAAATCAAGCAGCTGTCGTTTAATTGTTTTATAATATATGTATGAGAATTTTTCCTAAAAATATTTTTATTCAAAATATAGACTCGTTTTTGTTAAGAGAAAATTTTCTAATATCTTCACTTGGCACAATACTCATCATTAGATTTTTCTTAAAACTTACTAACTATCCTCAAATTGGTTCATCGACCTTTCATATTGCCCATTTACTTTGGGGTGGATTTTTCATGCTCGTTAGTTTTTTACTAATTTTTTCATTCTTAAGCAGAGGAGCAATGAGCTTGAGTTCAGTAGTTGCAGGAGTTGGTTTTGGTGCCTTTATTGATGAGTTGGGAAAATTTATTACTAGAGATAATAACTATTTTTTTCAGCCAACAATTGCAATTATTTACATTATCTTTATTTCTTTATATATAACTTCTAGATTTTTATCTCAGAGAAAAAATATCTCAAAGCAAGAATATCTCATTAATGCCATTGATATGATTAAGGAATTTGCACTGAACGACTTAGATAGTTTTGAAAAGAAAAAAGCAATGGAGTATCTTTTGAAAAGCGATCAAGAAGACCCATTGGTAAAAATTTTAAAGTCTTTTCTGGGTAATGCTCAGACAATAAAGGTATCAGACAGATCCTTGTGGTCTGAAGGTAGGCATTATGTCTCAGAAAAATATTATCAGTTCACGAGATCTAAAGTTGTGAGAAAATTACTTATTTTTATGTTGATACTTCAGTTGGTAGTTAGTTTATCTCTTGTATCGCGAGAGTTTACTAACTTGCAGGAGATGAGTATTATCAATTATGGAATTATTCTCTCTACTATTACTTCTGGTATTTTTGTAATCTTGGGCGTGATACTCTTTACAGCAAATAAACATACATCATACCTTTTTTTTAAAGTTTCTATTTTAATTTCAATTTTTATTACACAACCATTTTTATTTTACCAGGAACAGCTTTCTGCTATCGTTGGACTTCTTGTAAATCTTTTATTGCTTGCGGTTGTTGACTATGCTCTAAATAGAGAAGAAATTTCTATAAATCCTCAATTAGAATCATAGGTCGTAAAATATTGATAAGTTATTTCTGATATTCTTGCAATTGCTTCCGCTGCTTCCGCTGGGTCTTTTGTTTCACTCATGCCTATAAAAATATAGTCTCCTGTATTGTTGAAAACAATCCCCACATCGTGCTTGTATCCATAAAGCTCACCGGTCTTATGCGCAACCTTAACTTTGGTTGGGAGATACTTTGGTATTCGATCATTTATCACCTGTCTTTTAAGCAGTGATAGCATTTCATTGCTACTTCCTTCATTTACAAGTTCCTTTCTATACAGTTTTAGAAAAAATGTCGACATATCTTCAGCTGTTGTTTTTGGTGGACTACCAACCTTTGAAGACAAGAGACCTTGTAGATTCAAAAACTCTTTTAGCTTACTTATGCCCACCGTCTCTGTTAAAAGAAGAGCTGCATAGTTATCAGAGACTGTAATTGCTTTTTCTAGAGCTTGTTTAACCGTGTACTCGATATCTCCTTCAGACAACTCAGCTTCTTCAGAAGCAATATTGAATTCGTCGTTAAGCTTAGGGACAGTTGACGAAAGTTTTGCTTCAAGCGTTAGGTTACCTTTTTCAATTTGATCATAAACAACTACCATAAGCCACAACTTATAAAGACTTGCGGAATAGTATATTCGATCAGGGTTATGACGATAGCTTTCACCTGTAGCTAGATTGATGACTATAAAACTGTAAGAACCTGTTAAAGAATCTAATTCACGTTTAACTTCTTTGTCTAGTCCTGTTGCAAAAAGCGAGTTAGTATTTTGATTATGATCATTAATCCCCTGCACAAGCGGAGAAGCAAGTGCATGAGAATTTTTTTCTTTTACTATTAGTGAAAAGAGTATAGTCGAACCTGCAAGTAGTAAAAAAAATAGAGAGGAAAAAAAAGCTAGTCCTTTGATGATTTTCACTTTACACATACTAACGATCTTAGATAAAATCTTCAACAGGAAAATCAATTAATGATATAATCCATCTATGTTAGTAGATAAAGTAACAATAACAGTTAAAGCTGGAGATGGTGGTAATGGAGCTGTTTCATTTAGAAGGAATGAGGGTAATCCCTTCGGAGGTCCAGACGGCGGAAATGGTGGAGATGGTGGAGATGTTTATGTTCAGGGAGTTAATGATTTAACTGCATTGTCTCAATTTCAATACAAAAAAAAATGGAAGGCTGATGATGGTGTCGCTGGAAAAAGAAAGAATCTTTTTGGAAAAAATGCAAATGATCTCACAATATTAGTTCCAGTTGGAACACTCATTACAGATGGAGATGGTAAGCTTGTTGCAGATATTAACAAAGAGAGTATAAAAATTCTCCTTGCAAAAGGAGGAAAGGGAGGTAGGGGTAATAATGAGTTTAAATCTGCAACAAACCAGACCCCAAAATACGCAGAGAAAGGCGAAAAAGGGGATGAGCTCGAACTGCAGCTTGAGTTAAAATTAATCGCTCAGGTTGGGATAATAGGCTTGCCAAACGCTGGTAAAAGCACGCTTTTGGCTCATCTTACTAACGCAAATCCTAAGATTGGAGACTATCCTTTTACAACACTTGAGCCAAACGTCGGCATGTTAGGTAAATATATGCTTGCTGATATCCCTGGATTGATAGAAGGGGCAAGTGAGGGCAAAGGTCTTGGGGTCAAATTTTTAAAGCATATTGAAAAAACGGAGTTTTTGATTCATTGCATTGATGCTTCAAGCGAGGATGTTGAAAAGAGCTACAAAATAATTATGGACGAACTTGGTTCATTTAATAGTGATCTTTCAAGAAAAAAACAAATAATCCTGTTAACAAAGAGTGATAAAATATCAAAAGACAATTTGTCTGAAAAAATTGAGATTCTCAAAAAATTTTCTCTAGAAATTTTTACTATCAACATTTATGATCTTGAAATAGTTGATACTTTTAAAAAATCTATATTATCGATTCTTGAAGGCTTTTTACCAACTCCCTCCTCCCCCGCCACCAGAGCCACCCCCTGAAAATCCTCCACTTGACGACCCGCTCTTAGAAGGCGTTGCTGCTATTGCGGTTGAAAGAGATTTTGACATTGAACCAATAGACTGAGCAAAGGCAGTTGGAACAAAAGGTGTATTTCCTTTGTACCATGTTGGTTCTTGTGGTTTTAAGCCTATGTCTTTCATTGCTTTTGCAAATTTTTCAGTTAAACCAAAGATGATTGCATATGGAAGTACTTCATTAAAAAGATTTTTGTTTTCAAAAAATTGTTGTCTATATTTTTCCGCCCCATTAATAAACATTTTATACCCTAGAGATCTTGTGTATAATTCTCGACCTTCAGCTGTTCTTCTGGGCATCTTTTGGGAGAGAATCATTGTTGCTATTCCTGTTATGCATAATGATAGTGTTATAACAAGGAGCTTTGGAAAAAGGAAAAGTAGTCCTAAAGATAAAAATATTCCTCCAGGAAGAGTAGTAAGTAGAATGCCAAAAATAAAATATTTCTTTCTAATTTTTTCAGGATTTTCAACAAATAATTTTTGACTAATTACTCTTTCATACAATGTGTTTTTGATTGATGCCAAATCTTGGTAAAATGTATATTTCAGCTCTGAGAGCTTGACGGTTGCATTATTTTTAAAAAGTTTTTCCATAAGAAGTAACTCATAATCTAGTAATCCTTTTGTTTTTAATGTAGTTGTAAAGATGTAATCATTCCTACCAAATACCCAAGTTTTTTTAATTTCTTTAATAGTTATAAATCCTCTTTGGGCAAGGTCTATTAGCGTTGCAGTAACATCAAGTGTATCTGCTTTTTCATCAAGCAGTGCACCTATCTCTGCGGGTCTAAGGTTTTGTGGTGGAGTAAATTCTACTACAATTGTCTCGTGTGCTCCTATAGGTTTTATCGAATTTTTTAATGCAATGATCCCTTGACCTCTCCAGAAGTCTCTACCTTTATTCAGCCATTTCCACAAAATGAGTAAAACACCAAATAATGTTAGCAAAATAAATAAAATCAAATTTTCTTTTTGAAACAATTTTTCTGAAAAAGTTTTAGGACGAGGGATAGAGAGAATTGGCACTAATCCTTTTTTGAAACCCGCAGCGATTGTGAAGTTTTCTCCAGGATAAATTGTATCATTAGAAAACACTGCATATGAGTCAGACTTTTTTAAATCGTTGCAAGAAACATTGGATCCAGTTACTCCTGAATAGCATGCAGTCTGAATAAGTCCGGGAGATGGTAGAGTTAAGGTTGCTGAAGCTTTTCGTATTGGAACTTCCCATTCAGATCCAGTAACATTCCAATAAAGCTCATCGTATGAAGAATATGGTATTAAGACACCTGAGACAATATATGAAAGCAAGTATGTATGTCTTCCAGATATTGTCTTATCTTCATTCCCAATTTTAATCCTTAGATTTGAACTGTTGGATTCTGACTGATATTTTTCAATGTTGCCATCTCTCTTTACGCTGAGGATCTTGATGTGCGTGTATCTTTTTTCACCATTCTCATTCTGATAGGCATATGGCATATCGCGATAGATACCATGTTTTTTTAGACTCAAGAAATCTACTGATACAGTCTCTGTTATTGCTACCTCACCTGTTTTCAATATTGAGATATCGCTTTGGAAATCAGTAATATCCCATGAAGACTGACTATTAGCTTTGCTGGGATAGCAAATTAACAGAATGAATGAAAAAATAGTTAGAATTTTTTTCATAACGACAGTATACCATGACAATGCTTCTTGACTATGTTGTCCTTTTTACGTAGTATTAATTTCTACCTATGACAAACGATATAGAAAAGTGTCCTACATGTGGTAGTCCACTCAGTGAAGTTATTACAACGTCAACAGGAAGGAAATTGCAACGATGCTCAACGTCTTCCTGGGACGCCGCATCTCGATCTAATACTGGATGTGATTATGTAAAGTGGCTCGAAGTAGAACCCGAAATACTTGACGAAAAATGTCCAAAGTGTGGCGCTCCTCTTGTTCTTGCAGTCACACGTTTTGGTAAAAAGATGAAAAAGTGTAGTACTTCTTCTTGGGACAAGGAGTCAAAAAAAGCAATTGGGTGTGACTATATTGAGTGGATTAACGGCATAACAGAATCACTTGATGAGGATTGTCCTGAATGTGGTAAAAAATTAGTCCTTTTTACCACAAGTGCAGGTAAAAAGATGAAAAAGTGTAGTACATCCGGATGGGATAAGGCAGCTCGTAAAGCAACAGGGTGCCCCTATGTTTACTGGCTAAAGCCTCATGAATATACTCGATCAGATAGTACAGGTGAAGAATTTCTTCCCCCAGAACCTACTGAAGAATAACCTCGTTTTTTTATAAATTTTCAGTCATAATATTTTTATGGCCAGAAATGAATCGCAACGAAAGATTGATATTGTACTACCAAGAAATAGAAGATTTTTATCACAAAAATTTTTTATCGCAATATCAATCTTTGGCATTTCCCTCTTTTTAATTTTTTATCCATATACAACAGCAATTCTTGGTACTGGAGGAGATATAGATACAAAAAAAAGAGAAATAGCTGTAAACACGAATGATAATTTATTCGAAAATAATAGCTTATTGAACCAAACCCCAAAAATAGCAGAAAAAAATATTTCTTTTGGAATTATTTCTCTCAAAAGCTCATCATATATTTATGATAATTTACAAAATGCAGCAAATGCGCCAAGAGATGAAGGTCTTACTAGTTCAGGTCAGCCACCTCAGAACAACTTTTCTATAAAAGAAGTATGGTCTAATCCATTTGCTTTCGCTTCAAAGCTAGCAGTCACAACAAAAAACACCTGGGTAAATGATGGGAGAAAATCAACACTTATTAAATTAATTGATAGTATTTCTCGCTATTATATTAGTTATGGAAAATTTCCTGTCTTGGATAAAAATAGCAGTGAGCTCACCTACGACTGGGTTACTGAGATGGTGGATAAGAATGAGATGTCTGGCGTATATGAATACGTTTTAAAAACTACAGCTCCAGTATCATATTGTGGAACTTCTGAACAAACGGGTTATTGTTTTCAAACTGACAACAAAAATGCAATTCTTTATGTTAGGCTCGAAAAGTTCGGTGATAGCGTTATATGCGAAGAAGGAGATGTATTTTTTTTGTGGTCTTCACTTGATAACAAGCTGGGATCTGTGTGCTTAGACGAACTGCCGGTGGATATGGGAGGGTTTGAATATTTTATCTATTGATTAAATTTGGATATTTTTTTAAAACCTTAAGTGTTGCAATAAGCATATCAGAATAGCTATCAGTAGGTTCGTTATGAATAGGTATCCATTGATAAGCCCTGTGCTCTTCGCTAAGAATGATATCTTTTTTTACATATTTACAAAGATAAGAAATTCTTATCATATGCTCATTTTTTTTAGATGAGAAATCAGATACTGTGGCAAGAGGATAAAGAGGCAATGTTTCAACGCCTATTTCTTCAAAAACCTCTCTTACAGTTGCATCAAGTGGGTTTTCGTTCATTTCCACAGACCCTCCGGGAAATTCCCACATCAAAGGAAAAGTGTCATGTTGTGCTCTCTGAACAATGAGAATTTCATCATGAGGATTTATAAGCACCCCATATACAGTAATGAGGTGCAGTTTGTTGTTCATCTCGATATTATACGTCTTTATGTACTATAAAGAAACAAGGTGTAATTCCTTTTTGATAGACAAAACTACCTCAGATACGTAATTGTCTTTTGTCGAGACGAAGATGGGATTTCTTGTTGCGTAGAATTTTTTAATCTCCATTTGCTTTTTTTTTGATATTAAATCTAGCTTGTTAAATACTAATAACATTGGCTTTGATTTACCTGTTAGGTCGTTGATAATACGGTCAACTGTTTTTATTTTGAACTCCATATCGTCATCGCTGCTATCAACGATATGGAGTAAAAGATCTGAATGAATTGACTCTAATAGGGTTGAGTTAAATGACTTAATTAAGCTTGCTGGTAGGTTGCGAATAAATCCAATAGTATCAGTTATGAGAATTTTTTTGTTTGTATTTTCAAAAGTATACTCTCCTGCCTTGCTATCAAGAGTAGCAAAGAGGGCGTCTTTTATAAATGTTGATTTACCTGTAAGCATTGTAAATACAGATGATTTTCCAGCGTTGGTATAACCAACGAGTGAGATCGTGTAGATACCAAGTCTTTTTCTTCTTTCAATTTGTAGCATTTTATTTAGGTGAATCTTTTGTAATTTTTGTTCAGAGTTTTTAACTTGTTTTCTCCAATGCCTTTTCATAAGTTCAGTATTTGTTTCTCCAATTCCTCGAGTACCGATGCTTCCACCCTGCCTAGATAGAACATGTCCCATGCCGTAGATTCGAGGCCCCATGTGCTTCATTGCAGCCAGTTCGATTTGTAGACGCGCTTCTGTAGTGTCGGCGTGTTGTAAGAATATTTGTAAGATAAGATCTATCCTATCCCATACCTCAATTTTTGGATTTTTATAATGCAGTGACTTTTTTATATCAAAAATGTGACCAGGTTTTACGATGTCATTAAGGATTACAACGTCGATTTTTTTAGAGAAAATAATGTCATTAATTTCTTTTATTTTTCCTGTGCCTAGGTATAATCCTTTATCATGCACCTCTCTTTTTTGGAGAACATATTCAGCAACTTTACCTCCATATGATTTAACCAATTCTGAAGTTTCTTTAAGATTGTAAAATGCCTCTTCATCAGTGACTGTTTTTGGAATAATACTAGCGATTAAAAATTTTTGTGGAAAAATATGAGTTGATTGTGTCATCATGATGCTTTTTTAAAGAATGAAGAGACTGTGTATAAGAAGAGAAGGAGAGCAAGATTAGCTCCGATAGGAAAAAGAAGATAGTAACACCCTTTTGAAATTGTCGATATGAATGTCGGGCTTAGCGCATGAGAGATTTCTTCGACTGATATTCTAACCCCCGCAATATAACCAAATATTGTTAAGACAACAATAAGAACGATAAGAAATGTAGCTCCTTCAAGATCTTTTTTACTTGAGAACATAGTATTGCCAATCTCAAATAGGATATAGAATAGAAGAGCACTCATGAATGGGGTGCTCCAGAGATTCTGACTTTCAAAAACGAAAAGAGAGAAAAGTATCAGAGACGTTCCTGTAAAAAAGGGCGATAATCCGATGAGTATCCTTCTTAAAGGATCAGTTCTGCCAATCTCAACACTCCCTAATTTTACATAATCGTCTTCTCTTTCTGGGAGTAGTGATATTTTTCCTGTATGTACAAATAATAATCGTGCAGCCAGATAATGAGATAATTCATGAACCACTGTTCCTGGTAAAAAAAGAAAAGCTAAGACGTGGATTGTAATTGGAAGACTTTTAGTCGTTTGGTAAAGCACGAATGACAGTTTTTTTTGTATGAATCTTGACAGCAAAAAAAGCACAGAAAGCTCTATGAGGAATAGAGCAATTTTTTCCATATTATAAATTTGGTTTTGGTGATTGATTTTGGGAGGAGTCGTTTACGCTTAGGAGTTCAATTTCAAATACAAGCGTTGAGTTTGCAGGTATAGCTCCATTTGCTTGATTTCCATAACCAAGTTCTGGTGGAATTGTTAATTTTCTTTTTCCTCCCTCTTTCATTCCTACAACTCCCTGATCCCAGCCTTTAATTACCTCTCCTGAGCCTATTTTAAAAGTAAATGGTTGTTTTCTGTCATATGAACTATCAAACTTTTTTCCATCAGTAAGTGTTCCTGTGTATTGCACTGTCACTGTGCTTCCTGCTTTTGCTTCTATTCCTGTTCCTTGTTTTTCTTCCTGGATAATAACTTGTGGTTCTTTTGTGGAGTTAATTGATACCTGATCTTTACCAGCTTCTTTTCGTGGCATGTTGATAACAACAAGTCCTATACTATATATAATTAGAATTGCTACGCAGAAATAAATAATCCTTTTCATTTTTTGTATTGTACAAGAAAGAAATAAAAAAGTGTAGAGATATGTTATCATATGCAGGTGAAGATTTTGGATACTAAAGGGTGGAGGGATTATGAGCTTTTAGATAGTGGAAGAGGTTATAGACTAGAGCGCTTTGGGGATTATGTTATAGCTAAGCCAGACCCGCAAGCGATTTGGGAGAGAAAACTTTCTGAAGAAAATTGGAAAAAATCAGACGCTTTTTTCAACAAGAATACAAACACATGGGAGAAAAATAAATTATTTCCTGAAAAATGGAAACTTTCTTATAAGAACCTATCTTTTATCGCAAAACTTACTCCCT
This sequence comes from uncultured Gammaproteobacteria bacterium, assembly GCA_964457465.1. Lineage (GTDB taxonomy): Bacteria > Patescibacteriota > Microgenomatia > Levybacterales > UBA12049 > JACROF01. The sequence continues at coordinate 28,975 of CAYWEJ010000002.1, forward strand.
TTAAGCATACGGGGATTTTTCCTGAACAGCACATAAACTGGGATTTTATAGAAGAAAAAGTTACAGCTCGTAAAGGATGTTCTGTGCTAAATTTATTTGGCTATACGGGTGTGGCATCGTTGGTTGCTGCTCTGGGCGGAGCAAAGGTTACTCACGTTGATGCTTCAAAGTCTTCAGTCACTTGGGCGAGAGATAATCAGGCAGCATCTGGCCTAGGAGATAAGCCAATTCGTTGGATTTTGGATGATGCAACTAAATTTGTTGCTAGGGAAATACGTCGTGGCAACAAGTATGATGCAATTATTATGGATCCTCCCGTTTATGGGCATGGACCAGAGGGTGAGCTTTGGGATTTTCTAAAAAGTTTTCCTGAGTTAGTAAAGTTATCTTCCCAAATTCTATCGTCAGATCCTTTATTTTTTCTTATTAACGCCTATGCAATATCATCTTCGGCTCTCATGCTTCAAAATGTGCTTCGGGACTGGATAGGTGAAGGAGAAGTTGAGGTTGGTGAGCTAGCGTTGAGAGAAAAATCAGGAGATCGACTGCTGTCCACAGGCATTTTTGCCCGATGGTCAACTAAGTAATCCCGCTGCTACAAAAGCTGCCAGCGTAGCATTAGCTCGCCATTCTCCTTGAGAAATCTCAGATTTCAATTTTGAAAGAGATATAACCCGTTGCGAAAGACTCTCATTACTTTCAAGTTTTATTGGTTGTGTTTTAGTTACGCCAACTGCTTTTATAAAATGAACTCTGTGAGAGTCTTTGGTGGGATAATCATAATACTCCCCAAGATATTGCCAGTCCCCTCCGGTATAGCCTGTTTCTTCAGCGAGCTCTCTTTTTGCTGACTCAATTGGTTCCTCATTTTTTTCTATATGTCCAGCAGGGAGAGTGTGGATAGTTGTATCGATAGCATATTTGTATTCATCAATGGTTACAATATTATTTTCTGCGTCGATTGCAACTATCATTGAGAAGCTGGGTTTTTCAATAACTGAATAGTCAGGGATAATACTTCCATTTGGAAGTTCTACTTTATCTTCATAAACTTTAAGAAATGTAGTGTCGATAACTACTTTACGATTGAGTCTTTTCCATGACATACGTGGAGTATAGCATGCTTTGTCGGGGATCGGAGAATTGAACTCCGGTCACACGGACCCCATCCGCGCATTCTACCGTTAAACTAATCCCCGGATTTTTGGTCAAATGATTGTATCAGAGCATTATACTATTTCCAATAAGTCGTCATTGTTAAAAGATAGCTGATACAGATTGCAATAGTATGACTTCTTGTAAAAAATACGAAAGATATTTATTATAGTTTCACACTATGGCACGTTCCTCAAATACCGCTAAGTCCTCTGCAGTAATAAAACCTCAGGCCGATAGCGCTCAAAAATTAGAATCTATAAGAATAGCAATGGAGCAAATCGAAAAGCAATATGGTAGAGGTTCGATTATGCGTTTTGGTGAAGCAGCAGGAAAACTTGATATATCAGTTGTTTCAACAGGGTGTCTTCCTCTCGATCTTGCGCTTGGAGTTGGTGGACTTCCACGGGGAAGAATTATTGAGATATATGGTCCAGAGGCATCAGGCAAAACAACGGTTTGTCTTTCAACAATCGCTCAGGCTCAAAAACACGGTGGTATCGTAGCATTTATCGATGCTGAGCATGCACTTGATCCATTATGGGCTGAGAGAATTGGAGTCAAACTTGATGAATTGTTAATATCTCAACCTGATACAGGAGAGCAAGCACTTGAGATTGCAGAGAGCTTGGTGAGAAGTGGTGGAGTAGACGTATTAGTAATTGATTCAGTTGCAGCACTCGTTCCACGCGCTGAAATCGAAGGAGAGATGGGTGATGCTGTTGTCGGGCTGCAGGCGAGACTGATGTCGCAAGCGCTTCGAAAGTTAACTGCGGTTATTTCAAAATCAAAAACAGTGGTGATTTTTACTAATCAACTTCGACAAAAAATCGGTGTAATGTTTGGTAATCCAGAAACAACGACAGGTGGCCTTGCGCTTAAGTTTTATGCATCAGTTCGTATGGATATTCGAAAAATTGAGACAATTAAAGATGGCGATAAAGCAATTGGTTCTCGCCATAGAGTAAAAGTTGTTAAAAACAAAGTTTCAACCCCATTTAGAATAGCAGAGTTTGATGTTTTTGCAGGAGGAATTTCGCGAGAAGGTGGTATTTTAGATGTGGGTGTTGAGATGAATGTTATTACAAAATCAGGAGCATTTTTCAGATACAATGAGCAGTTGATTGGTCAAGGGAAAGCTGCGGCAATTGATTGGTTGAAAGAAAATCAAGACCAAACAAAAAAGATTGTTCAAGAAATTATGGCAAGAAGTAAAGATGGTGGCATGCCGGTTGAGGTAGGCGTAGAAGAAGATGAAGATAGTGACGGTGAAGAAACCGAAGTTACCCCATAGGCTTCATGGATTCATTTGAGAAATATTACACTGCGGCGATCAATTATTTAGCAAGAAGGCCAAGGTCAAGCAAAGAAATTCGTGACAATCTTTTCAAGAAAAAAGCACCTCATGAAGTAGTTGATCAGATACTTGCAAAGCTCCGGGAGCAAAAATTTCAAAGTGATCTTGACTTTGCACGGTGGTGGATTGAGCAAAGAACAAGATTTCGAGTAAAAGCGGACAGAGTAATTAAGATGGAACTTCGAGGAAAAGGGGTAGCTGATGATATTATCTCAGCTGCATTTTCTAGAGATAGCGAAGTGTTGAAGGCTGATAAAGATAAGGCACGTATGCTTTTGCAAAAACATAAAAAAAGATTCGAAAAACTTTCAGGGAAAGAAAGAGATAATAAAATCGGAGGCTTTTTATCTCGACGAGGCTTTGGTTGGGATGAAATTAGAGAAGCAATTGACGATGTATTTGAAAGAGATTATAATACAGACTAAGAACAGCAGGAAGTCTGTTGCGATTCGTGGATATGAAAATTAGCTCATACTCACAATTTGTAATCTAAAGGGGCTTAGGTGCCTTATCTCCTGTTGCTTCAGTATATATGTCAGACTCACACCAGCAAGATCTACTTGCATTAGAGAAAAAATTATTAGAACGTCAAGAAAAGCTTGAAGCAAAACAAGAGCAACTTGATGCTGAAAAAGATGCGCTCGAGCAAAAGAGAGAAAGTTATGTCTCAAAACTTGAGAGCGTTTCTGGACTTACTCGAGAAGAAGCAAGAAAAATCCTTATTGAAGAAACAGAAAAAGATGCCTCTGCAATGATTGCTAAGATCATCAAAGAAAAGGAAGAAGAAGCAAAAGCTACTGCAGATCAAAAATCTCGTGAAATTCTTGTTGACTCTATGCGTCATGGCGCTCTTGATTATATAGCTGAATATACGGTCTCTGTGGTAAAAGTTGCAGATGAGGAGATGAAGGGGCGAATCATTGGTAAAGAAGGGCGTAACATTAGAGCATTCGAGCAAGCAACGGGTGTTGACGTGGACTTGGACGAAGAAGGTGTCATAAGATTATCATCATTTGATAGTGTTCGCAGAGAGGTTGCAAGACAGTCACTGGAAAAATTACTTAAAGACACGCGTATTCAGCCATTTCGTATTGAAGAAATAGTAGAGCAGACACGCAAAGAGCTCGAAAAAATTATGCTTGATGAAGGTCAGAAACTCGCAGCAGAAGTAGGAGTCTACAATCTTCCTTCAGAAATTTACCAAACCTTAGGTAGATTTAAATTCAGAACTTCTTTTGGTCAAAATCTTGTTGTTCATACTCTCGAAGAAACAAAGATTGGTATTCAAATCGCTTCAGAAATAGGAGCTGATGTAAATGTTGTAAGGCTTGGTTGTCTTTTTCATGATATCGGTAAAGTAGTTGAAGGGGAAGGAAGTCACGTTAAGCTGGGAGTTGAGTATCTTAATCGCTTTAATCTCCCAGAGACAGTTGTTAATTGTGTAGCAGAGCATCACGAAGACAAGCCATTCTCTTCAGTAGAGTCAGTTATTGTTCATATCGCAGATGCAATTTCAGGAGCTCGTCCCGGTGCTCGTTTTGAAGACATAGAAAACTACGCGAAGAGGCTTAAAGAGATGGAAGAGATTGCAAAACGTTATGAAGGCGTAGAGGATGCTTATGCATTTGAGGCTGGAAGAGAGCTTCGCGTCATTATAAATCCTGGAAAGCTTGATGATTCACAGACGATAATCTTGTCAAAGAAAATTCAGGAAGAAGTAAGTAGGGCCTTAGCCGTGCCAGGCGAGGTAAAAGTTACGGCCATCCGTGAATTCCGGTCAGTATACCCAGAGCATACAATCTAAACTCTTCTATTAGCTTGATATAGCAAAATAATCTCTTGACAAGGTTTGGATTTCCCTGTACCTTAGATCTAAACACGATTTTCCGTTTTTTAAAATAAAGGGAGGTGATTTCTCTGACTAAGAAAGATCTGATTGAAATTGTAGCAAAAAAATCAAACCTTACAAACAAAGCTGCTCGCGATTCTGTACAAACAACACTTAATACTATTAGAGACTCTTTGAAAAGAGGCGAGAAAGTGGTACTTACCGGATTTGGAACATTTAGTGTTCGAAGTAGAGCTCAAAGAGTGGGTCGCAACCCAAAGACTGGAGAAAGAATTACATTAGCAGCACGAAAAGCTCCTGGATTTACACCGGGAAAGACGTTCAAAAAAGCAATAAGATAATGCTTTTTATATTCAAAATGAGGGAGTTCCGCACTGCGGGATTGCCTCTTTTTGTTATATAATCAGAAAATGAATATTATTACTCTTGATCATCTTTCAAAATATTACCAGATACATAAGAAAGAACCTGGTCTTGTTGGAGCAATAAAGTCACTTTTTTTTAGGAAATACGAGATTGTAAAAGCCGTGGACGATATCTCATTTTCTATAAATGAAGGCGAAGTAATAGGGTTTATTGGACCAAACGGGGCTGGTAAAACAACCACTTTAAAGTGTCTTTCGGGGCTACTTTATCCGACAAAAGGGAAAATATCTGTTTTAGGCTCCTCCCCTTTTGACAGAGATCCAAAATTTCTCAAACAGATATCTCTTGTTATGGGACAGAAAAATCAATTGTGGTGGGATTTACCCGCCATGGATACATTCTTACTAAATAAAGAGATTTATGGAGTTCAGAATGAAAATTTTGAAAAAGTAATTAACGACCTTTCTGAAAGACTTGCTGTAAAAGATGTTCTTCACGTTCCTGTGAGGAAGTTATCCCTTGGTCAAAGAATGAAGATGGAGTTAATCGCATCACTTATCCACTCACCTAAGGTCCTATTCCTTGATGAGCCGACAATTGGACTCGATGTAGTTATGCAAAAAACAATCAGAGAGTTTTTGAAAGAATACAACGAAGCATATAAGGCAACAATTATTTTGACATCTCATTATATGGGTGATGTTGAGGCTTTGTGTAAGAGGGTAATTGTTATCAACTTTGGCAAGATTCTTTATGATGGTTTGTTAAATGATTTAGTAAAAAAACATGCTCCACACAAGATTATAAAGATTATATTGTCTAAGAAAATAGATGAGAAAGAGCTAAAATCTTTTGGAGAAACAAAGTCTTATTCTTATCCAGAGTGGGAGGTCATTATAGATCATAAAAATGTAAATAATGTAGCATCAAAGATCCTTAAGCAACTTCCTGTAGAGGATATCATTATTGAGGATCCTCAGATAGAAGACGTAATTGCAGGTTTTTTTACAGAGCACAAAAGCAAGTAGCATTTACCTTCTATGAGAGCATATTGGAGAGTTACTAAAAATACATGGTCTGAAGTACTTGCTTATAGAGCTAGTTTTCTTTTGTTTCGTGCAAGAGAGTTGCTCCAGCTTTTTTCTACTTACTTTATTTGGTTTTACATAACTTCTCAAAATAGTACATTTTATGGATACACCCAGTCTGCAATGCTGAGTTATATCTTCATCGGTGCATTTGTAAACGACGTTATTTTTTCTACCAGAACAACTGCTATTGCAACTGAAATAAACGAAGGTGCTCTGTCAAATTTTTTGGTTAAACCTATGTCATATTTAAAGTATCATTTTTGGAGAGACTTTGGAGATAAGGCAATGAACATTGTTTTTGCACTTGGTGAGCTGAGCTTGTTCTATGTATTATTTAACCCGCCACTAATTTTTCAATTTAACTTTATACCGATATTTTTTTTCATAGTAAGCTTGATTTTAGGAATTGTTCTTTATTTTTTCATAAGCATTATTATTGCCTTTATTGGTTTTTGGAGCAATGAGGGATGGGGACCAAGATTTATTTTCTATCAATCAGTAGGATTTTTTTCGGGTAGCCTGTTGCCTCTTGATATCTTGCCTAAGCCTATTTATTCCTTTTTTCAATTGCTACCTTTTTCTTATCTAACATTTTTTCCTACGAAGTTATACCTTAACCAAATTACATTCCCTGATATCATGAAAGGTTTTTTAATAGAGCTTATATGGATTATAGTTATGAGCAAAGTAGCCCTTCTTATTTGGAAAAAAGGGTTGAAAACATATACTGCGCAAGGAATATGAAAAGATATGTTGCATTATGGTTTAGGGTCACGATTCAAACAACTCAAGTAGCATTTGCCTCAAGACTTGGTGTTACACTCTTTACGTTTGGTAAGATAGTTAGATTTATAACATTTGTTTTTTTTCTTTTTGTAATAACTTCTAAGACGAATTCCCTTGCTGGATATACCCTTTGGCAAATTATTCTCTTTTTTCTTACATTTAACATAATTGACGTGATCTCTCAATTTTTATGGAGAGATGTGTATAGATTCAGAAGTTATATCGTCACAGGTAATTTTGATATGATCTTAACAAAGCCCATCTCGCCTTTATTTAGAGCTCTTTTTGGCGGAAGCGACATATTGGATCTTATTACGCTTATACCATTGTTGTTATTTCTTACCTATGTAATATCTCATCTTGGGAATGTAAATGCGATAAATATTCTTTTATATATTATTTTGATAATTAATGGGTTAACTATTGCGTTGGCATTGCACATATTTGTCCTGTCTCTTGGCGTTATAACAACTGAGGTTGATAATGCAATTTGGATGGTACGGGAGATATTGCAGCTAGGGCGTTTTCCAGTTAAAGTTTATCCTCATCCAATAAGCTTTATGTTCACATATATTCTGCCAATTGCTGCATTAGTAACAATTCCTTCACATGCGCTTATGGGAATCATTTCTGTTGAGGGTGTTATTTTGTGTTTGTTTTTTAGTGTCTTATTCCTAAGTCTTAGTATGTGGTGTTGGAGAAAAGCCCTAAAAGGGTATGCTAGTGCAAGTAGTTAATATTGATCAGGAAGGTAATAAGCCAGATTCTGTTGCTCGCATAAACAAGATTATGCAAGTGACCACAATCTATCTCTTGGTGACGTTTGTCACGTAGTCCCGCTTTAGGCGGGATGCCTTCGTTCTTTACTGCTCCTGTATACAAGTGATATCGCAGAATTCGGAAGTTGCAGCAGGGAGGATTACCCGTTTCAGATCCACTCGTTTCTGTTGTTCTCAAGTCTTGTCATTTCAAGACCTGTTTCATATATCATATGTGGAGAAAATATATGAACACTAGCTATTACTAGTTGGAGCTTACGCTCCATCCCTGGTATAACATCTGTCTGGACTTTCCTGTCCGTTTTACCGGACTAGTGATCCACCTTCCTGATATACATAGTATACCACAAATAATACTATAAGATCAATCTTTTGAAATACTACATACCATTTTATATTCACAGTTTTTGCATAAGATACTGCCGCTGCAAGAAAAGTTGCTGTATTGAATTTCTTCAGCCTTTTTGAGTATTTGTTGTTTAGCCAACTCTAGCTCATCTCGTGTCCTGGTGGTTGATATTTTTTTATCCTCCTCAATATAAAATAGGCTTAACACAACTTCTTCAGGTCTTCTATTAAAAATCATACCTTGAACTTCTGTTGCAGCAAGTGCATAGAAGGTTAGCTGGAAATCTTCATGGAGCTTTTTTTCTGATGGAACATTTGACCCAGTTTTGTAATCAATAACTTCAATGTTGCCATTTGACAATGCGTCGATTCTGTCAATTCTTCCTCCTATTTTTAGCTTGTTTAACCAAAAGTTGAAAGGTTGCTCAATTGCTATTGTCTCAGGGATATCAGCCAAGGTTTTTTTTGCAAAGTTTTGTAGCATAAGATCTGCTTGAACTTTTGCTTTATCTTCATGATTTTTACTTAGATACCCAACATTCACCCAATTTTTTAGAAATAATTCGTGCATAGTTTTTTGTGTTATTTTATTATTTGTTTTTAGTAGTTGAAAAAAATCTCTTAGAGCACTATGGACGCTGACTCCATAGCTAAGTGCTGGTGAAGGAGCAGTAGGAACATTTAGAATATATCTTAGTTTGTAATGGAGCGGGCAAGTGTCAAAAGTTTGAATTTGAGAATATGAAAGATATGTCAAAGGAGGAATACTTGATTGAACTATTTGTTCACTTTTTTCGTCTTCAATATGATTGTTATTAAATAACTCTAAGAGAGATAATTGTTGGCTGGTGTCAGTAGATTTTTGATTTGCTAAGACTTTTTCAATATATTCTTCACCTAATGCTTCACCAACGAAAGGAGATATTTTTCTTTCCTTTTTTCCTTCACCATAAAATTTTGCGGCTGTAAGTACAAGTTGGTCTCTTGCCCTGGTCATTGCAACATAGAAAAGTCTTCTCTCCTCCTCAAGATTTTCATCACCAGTTGGCAGCTCTTCTTTGATGATATCCGTTGGTACTGGTATTTGTTCCTTCCTGTCTCTACTGGGGAATCTTTGCGTCACTAGGTTAACTACAAAGACAACAGGAAATTCCAAACCTTTGCTTGAGTGAACTGTTAGGATATTTACAGCATCTGTTGATGACCAGTCTATCTCTGCAGCTAATGGACTTTCTCCAAGCTCCATTGATAGCTCAATCCAGTCTGTTACTGCAAAAACAGAGGCATCCTTTTTATTATTGGCAAATGTTTGTAATTTTGTAAAAAACTTAGCTACATTTTGCGCCTGATGCTCTGTCTTGGTGGTTTTTGGGTCAAGATAATATCCAAGTAACCCTGAATCTTCAAAGAAATAGTACAAAATTTGTCCTGCACTCTCAGTAGATATAAGCGAAAGATGCTTTTTTATCATTTTTTCTAAACGTTTTACTCGTTCAACCCCATCGCTTGATAGTCCAATTGTTTCGCTTTGCTCAATAGCATCAAGAATACTGCAGTTGTTTCTCTTAACATAATTCAGTAGGGTAGCAACATCTTTTGCATCAATCTCAAAAATTGGCATAGTAAGAACTCTATAAAAAGATGCGTTGTCATCGTAGTTAGTAAGAATTTTAAGATACGCAATGAGATCGCGAATTTCGTTTTGTTCATAGAGATGGCTTGGTCCTAAAAATTGACATGGAATTTTTTGTCTATCAAATACTTTTTGAAAAGGGAGTGCATGATCATTAGCTCTAACCAAGATAGCAAAATCGTTATAGTGCAAATTGTTTTTTTTCATTTCTTTTTTAATGTATGTAGCAACACCTTCAGCTTCATCTTCTGCCCGTGAGTAATGGAAAAATTCAATGTTCTTGCCTTTATGATCTCTTGTCGCAATAAGTTTTTTATCTATACCCTCTTTTGCTTCTAGTCTATCCGGATTGTTATGTTGAATCATTCTGTATGCTGCTTCTAGAATTACTTGCGTTGAGCGATAATTCTTATTTAAAGTCACAATTTTTGTCTTTGGGAAATGAGATCTGAACTGAAGCATGTTGGCAAGCGCTGCTCCTCTCCATCTGTAGATACTTTGATCGTCATCCCCAACAACTGTAATATTTTGTTTTGACCCACTGAGTAGGATAGCCATTTCGTTTTGAGAATAATTTGTATCCTGAAACTCATCGACAAGTATGTATTTAAATTGCTCTTGGTAGCGTTTCAGGATATGTGGGCGAGTTCTAAACAAAGTGAGTACATTACTGATAAGATCAGAAAAATCCAGGACTCCTGCTTGCATTTTTAATGCCTCATAAGTTCCAAAAGCCTTTGCTAGCTCGTGTGTTTTCTGGATTTCATCTATGTCAACATTTTTAGTCTTAAGCTTTTCAGCATAAGAGAGATATTGGATTGGATTTATATCATCGTCTTTTAGTCTGCTAAAATGAGACAGCAGGCCTTGAATAAATTTCATAGGATTCCCCATAGGTCTGAAATATTGAAGATCTAATTCGAAAAGATTTTTTTTCAAAAAAAGAAGTGATTCGGTTTCAGTCATGAGTTCGTAGGAGGGGGTGAGTCCAATATGGATTGCTTCTTGTCTTAAAACGCGATCGCAAAAAGCGTGGAATGTTTCTATCCACAAGTTTGTATATCCATAGGGTAGGATTTCATCTACTCTTTTCTCCATCTCACTTGCTGCTTTTTCAGTAAAAGTTAGAGCTAAGATATTTGAGGCATTAACTTTCTTTTCTAAAATAAGGTGCTCGATTCTTTTTGTTACTACTGTAGTTTTTCCTGTGCCTGCTCCTGCGATAATCATTAGAGGTCCATCGCCGTGGCAAACAGCATCTTTTTGTTCAGGATTTAGAGTGGTGGTATCGGGCATGCAGACTATTCTATCATATGCGCATTGTTATGAATGCTATAAATTGTTATCATGCCAATACTATGGTTCAGCCAAGCAATATTAAGACGACATTTATTAGAAAAGAAAAAGTTGCAAAAGACACGTACTCATTTTACTTTGAAAAACCGAATGGCTTTAGTTATGCTCCGGGGCAATGCATGAAGATTACTTTACCATATGTGATCAATGATCCTCGTGGCCCAAGAAGATTTTTTACTATCTCCTCTTCACCGCTTGAGAAGGAATTGGCTATAACAACAAAAATTATATACAGTCCAAGTATTTTTAAGCAACAACTCCTATTATTGGAGAAAGGAGATGAAGTAGTTATTTTTGGACCAATGGGAAGTTTTTTCCTACCTGAAAAAAGAGATAGCTCGTTGATTTTCCTCGCAGGAGGGATTGGAATAACTCCGTTTTATAGCATGGTGAAATTCCTCTCAAAGTCTAATTCTAAGACAATAGTAAGCCTGTTTGTATCCTTCAGAAATTTAGATGAGGCAGTTTTCTATGAAGAGCTCTTAAGTATGTCAAAAGAAAATTCTTCTCTAAAAGTTATTTATACTATCAGTAATCCTGCTAAGGAACTTAATTGGAAAGGTGAGGTGGGGAGAGTAACACCATCGATTATCAAAAAGCATGTTCCAGACTATCAGAGCAATGTATTTTTTATCTGTGGTCCAGAAAAAATGGTTGAGACAATGAAGGAGATGGTTGTACTAATGGGTGTCCGTGACAAGGAGATAGTTTGCGAGCAATTTTCAGGATATTAGATTGCTATTCTTTTCACCTGAGGTGCTTGGTTCGACCTCTTGTTGTAGATCTTCTCCAAGCATTTTACCCGTTGTTAGCTTGTTCCCAATTTGAGCAAAGCCTGCTGCAACATTTGTAAATTGTGTTGACGCATTTCCTAGATGTTTTCCAAGAACTCCCATATTCTCATTTACTTTATCGTATTCATGTTGTAGTGTACGAAGAAGTCGAAAAATTTCTTTTGATCTTGACTCTATTTTCTTACCTTCAAATGAGAGGAGTATGGTCTGAAGGTGGACATAGAGAGTGCTAGGCGATACAACATATACTCTTTGTTTTCTGGCATAGTTCATAATTTCAGAAAGATTACACAATTCATAGAAAATAGATTCGCTTGGAATATACATCAGTGCAAAATCCATGGTACCTTCATCCGGCAAGATATATTTTTTACTGATTGCATCAATGTGTCTTTTTACATCCTTTTGGAATTCTCTTTGGAAATCTTCTTTAGTTTTTGCGTCTTCAGCTTTTACCATTTTTTGATAATTTTCCATAGGAAATTTTGAGTCAATAGGTAGAATTCCTGCATCTGTTTTTATAGCAGCATCTACTCTTTCGCCAGATCTAAATTGATACTGCAAGTAAAACGAGTTTTTTGGGAATAGTTGAGCGATAAGATCTTTTAGGATTTCTTCACCAATATTGCCACGCATTTTAGGGCTTTTTAAGAAGTCTTGCAGCTCCTTCATGCTTCTTCCAATTTCGCTCATTTGTCCCACCTCTTTCCCTACGCCTGCTATGACCGTCGCTGCTTTGTCGAGCCTATCATTAAGCTGTCTTGAGTTCTCCTGGAGAGTTCTGACCATGTGCGTTGTGTTAGTAGAGAGGGTAGAGTTAATATTTTTATTAGTATTTTCAAGTGAGACCTGCATTGTTTTTAACCACTCAAGCATTGTTTGGTCGCTTGCATTTTTTTGAAGTGAGTTTAATTTTCTATTGAGGTAGAAAAGGATGACCCCAAATCCTAAAAGGAGAGCTATAAGAAAAGGCAGCATTTCTTGCATAGTGGTAGGTATTGTATCATACCTATGCAACTTGCTAGTAATATAACTGAGGTGAAGCTTTTACATCTTCCCAATCCACTGCCGTAGAAAAAAATCCTGCAGCTGCAATCATTGCGCCGTTATCTGTGCATAGGGAAGGAGTGGGAGAAAAAAGCTTCCCGTTTATTTTTTTCAGCTCTCCATCAAGAGCAAGTCGTAGTTGTTTATTTGCAGTTACACCGCCACCCATAATTACTGTATTTAATGAGTGTTTCTCACACGCCATCATGGTTTTTTTAACAAGCACGTCAACAATTGCTTCTTGGGTACTCGCACAAAGATCGTAAAGAATTTGCTTATGATCACCACGGGAAAAGTCCCAGTTATTTTTTCGAATAAGATTTAAAACAGAAGTCTTCAGACCGCTAAAGCTAAAATCAAAGTCACCAGAATGTATCATCGGGCGAGGTAGATCAAATTTATTTTTATTACCTTTTTCTGCAAGCTGAGAAATAACTGGCCCTGCAGGATAGGGAAGCGACAAAAGTCTCCCTACTTTATCAAAGGCTTCACCTGCAGCATCGTCTCTGTTTCCACCTAAGGGTGTGATCCTATGTGACTTATCAATAGTAAGTAGGTCTGTATGTCCTCCGGACACAACAAGCCCAATTGCAGGAAGAGAAATATTTGCATGCTCCACCATGTTTATTAATAGGTGCCCATGCATATGGTTGACTGGTATGATAGGCACTTTCCACAACAGTGACATAGTTTTTGCCGTCTCTACACCAATTAAGAGTGGGCCAATCAAGCCGGGTCCATATGTGACTGCTATCGCATCTATTGGAGGAATCTTTTTATCGCTAAGTGACATACCAAAAGCATCATATATCGTTTTTTCAACAACTTTAAGGATGTATTTCAGTTGCTCGCGAGATGCAACCTCTGGAATTATCCCACCTGTCATAGCATGAAGGTTAAGTGAAGAGGAAATGTTATTGGAAAGGATCTTGAATGAATTCGAAGAATACTTTTCAACTACCGAAATTCCTGTTTCGTCACAAGAAGTTTCAATGCCGAGGATTATCATAGTGAGAGCGTGACATCTTGTCCAACTTTAATATTATATTTTTTTACTGACCCAGCATTGAGCTCGATGACTTTATCAGATGGTGAAGTAGGTTGGTAAAATACGCCCTGGGGGGTGGTTTTTTTGTCAAGTATTTGGACATTTTCATAAATAGTAATAATCTTATTGCTGTTCAAAAATAGAATATCGAGGGGAAACTTCATGTCTCTCATCCAAAAAGAAGGTATAGTTGGTGCATCAAATACAAATAACATTCCTTGCTTTTCTCCAAGACTTTTTCTTCCTGAAAGACCTTGCTCTCTTTTTTTAATAGTATCTGCAACATCTAGAGTGAAAGTAGTGTTATTTATTTTTGCTTCTGCTTTTTTGCTAAAAAATTGACCTTTTCCATTTAGAGCGAATAGACCTGCGGTTAGTAGTATTATAAAAATGATACATGCCAATAAATATTTATTCATTGTTTATTTTTTTTGACGTTGAAAATTGATCAAGTCTATCAACTACCTCAATTAGCTTTGCGTTATTAACATCTGCTTGTCTTTTCTTGTGAGATAGGTTTAGATCTCCTTTGGTAGTTGCGATTATAGCAGGTTTGATATTTGATACAAGGTCGTCATAGTCTCTGTCTAGAAATGGATAAGGAAGAAGTATCACGAAATCAACTGTTGTTTGGAGTAGCGCCTCGCTTCTCTCTGATTGCTTCTGGATCGGCCTATGCTCCCCTTTAGTCTGCTTGATGCTCTGGTCTGATTCTAATAACACTACCAATACGCCGCCTAGTTTTTTTGCTGCATTGATAAATGAGATATGTCCATCATGAAGAAGATCAAAGCATCCTCCGATCAAAATTATTGGTTCTGATTGAGCTGCAAGAATAGATAGAATTTTTTTGGGATAGCCTGATTTTTTCATCTATCAAGTCTTAGTTCCTCTTAAGAAAACTGCCTGCCAAGGTCGGTATGTTGAAGAAAATTTTTGAGATATTATCTCTTCTCCATCTTTTGTGACTTTGTACATGAAATATACACTTGCTCCTGATGCTGCAAAGTCAATTTGCTTGATTTGTCCAGAAGGTAATGTTGGGTCATCTTGGTATAGCGGTTCTGGAGCGGGTGACTGTGAGAGAATAACAGGTTCTGAGATTGTTGCAACACGACCATCGGATGTGCCATATAGTTCAAAGGTTAGTCTAAGGCTTGCAAGATCTACGCCTGTCTGGATAAGAATATAATGACCTGTATCATTTTTAAATTTTAGATCTACAGTCGGAGTATAGATCGCCGCATCAACTCCAGGCCCTGAGTCCTCCTCATAATAATGAACACGATATGCGTGCGGGTGGCGTTCAGAGATCGTCATGCCAGCGTTAAGTAGAGCACGAAAGAGAGTAGTTGAGACTTGACAGACTCCCCCGCCATCACCGAGTTGAGTTCGCCCATTTTGAATAACATAAGCTTGTTTGTATCCACTTAACGATGAGATATCACCAACAGCTTTATTGAAAGAGAATACTTCATCAGGTTTTATTAAAATACCATTAAGACGAGAAGCGGCTAATTGTATATTAAATATACGATTTGGAATTGAGCCCTGGAATAGAGAGGTTCCTATGCCTATCCTTTCGGTAATACCAAGATCATTTGCTTCGTCTGTTTCGATCTCTGGTTTTATAGTTTTAACAGGCATAGTAATTTTGAGAGGAGTCTTACTTTCTAATAGTTGAGGAACAGCATCTTCAGCGATGGTGGTAATAACCATCTCTGTGTCAACAGATTTTCCATCCCTTGAAGCTCTAAACTCAGAAACCTTACCGTTCTCATAGGCAAAGCGTGCATTAATAGGATCTTGATTGATTTTATCCTGAAAATTTTTGAGTAGCTTAGTAAGTGTTGAGTCGGAGTAGTGATAGGCGGGTGTTAATGTGACGCCATGAAGATAAGATTCTAAGCTAAGATAGATGTCAGAAAAGAAGTTGCCACTTCTACCAATGCTATACGCTTGTGAGGAAAGAAGATTTTCGTCATAACCAAGCTCGAGATCTTTTGCTGAAATCGTAGCTATTAATGTGTCTGATTTAAATTCAACAAGCTTATTGCTAACAATCTCATTTTTTGCTTTAAAAAAATCCCTAACTTGCTCTTTAGATTTTCCTCCTAAGTCGATGTTGTCAATAATAACTCCTGGATAAACTTTGTCATTGAAAGTTTGTTTATAGTAGATATAAATAAAACTACTAAAAAAGAAAAATCCAATAAGTGCACCAAAGGAAAACCAAAAAAGTGTTCTTAAGACTGCAAATAATTTTTTTCGTCTACGAAGTACAGATAAGGGAGATTGGATTTTCATATATTGAATTGCTATGACTTATATCAGGTATTATACTATACGAGAGGTATCATTATGAACGAAAACGTAATTTTTTCCAAACCTTCCTTTTCTGAAAAGCAAGAAAATACTCCTGCGCAACCTTTACGTCCTGCATCTGGGCAGGTATCAAATACTCCTCCTCCACCTCCAGCTCCTCCTCCACCTCCTGCGCCAATCTCCCCTACTGCAGGGTCGCCATTGCCAAAGCCTCAAAGTCCGTCGATGCTTGGAGGTATTGGCAAGATTGTTGGCATAGTTGGGATAGTAGTTATTTTTATTTTTCTTGTTTTTAAGTTCATATTTCCTCTTTTTTCTCATAAGAATGATGATAAAAAAGTGACCTTAGTATATTGGGGGCTTTTTGAAAACCAGCAAGTCATGAACTCTCTTATTAGTGATTTTGAGAGAAAAAATCCAAATATAAAAGTTACTTATGTGCAGAAAGACATAAAGCAATATAGGCAAAGTTTGACTACGCAGATTCAAAATGGAAGTGGTCCAGATATATTCAGATTTCATAACTCATGGGTTGGCATGATGAAGCAGTACTTGTCTCCGCTTAGCTCAGATGTTATAGCACCAAGTGACTTTAAAAATAATTATTATCCAATAGTTCAGCAGGATTTAACAAGAAATGGTGCTTTGTATGGTGTCCCTCTGGGAATAGATATGTTATCGCTTTTTGTTAACACAGACTTGCTTGAGGCGGGGGGGAATAGCGTCCCTCAGACATGGGATGAATTTGTTCGAATTGCTAAAGATCGATTGGTTAAAGATAGCGATGGGAAGATACGTACGGCAGGAGCAGCAATGGGAACCTTTGACAATATCGATCATGCACCAGATATCATTGCATTGCTTATGGCTCAAAATGGCACAAGCTTCTCAGATTTTTCTTCAACGATAGACAATGCGAGTCAGGCGTTAGAATTCTATACAGCTTTTGCAAAAGATGAGGGAAGTGTTTGGGATAGTACGTTAGATTCCTCTGCAGTAGCCTTTGCTAAAGGTAACCTTGCAATGTACTTTGGATACTCATGGAATATTTTTGGTATTAAAGCGCTAAATCCAAATCTTAAATTTAGTGTAAACCCTGTACCGAATTTGCCAGGAAGGAAGCTCGCTTTAGCAAGTTATTGGGCAGAAGGCGTTTCTTCAAAAAGTAAAAATCAGCAAGCTGCTATGAAATTCATGAATTTTCTTACCCAGAAAGAAACATTGCAAAAATTTTACGCTGAATCTTCAAAAGTAAGGCTTTTTGGCGAGGCTTATCCTAGAAAAGATCTTGCGCAGAGTCTCTTGTCGCAGCAGTATTTGGCATCTGTTGTTCAACAAGCAGATTACGCAACATCATCATACTTTGCTAGCGATACATACGACGACGGTATTAATGCTCAAATGAATACATATCTTGGTAATGCAGTTAGGTCAATCCAGGACACTACCTCTCTTCAGACTGCATCTGAAACCCTCGCCCAGGGAGTGAGTCAAACTCTCTCAAAGTATGGGCGATAACGAAAAGGCGATTATTCGCACTCTCATCTATAGTAATATGTTTTTATTTCCTCTGACCTATGAAGAGTTATATTTTTATCTTCATGCAGATAAAAGTATTAAGAGGTCGATATTTAATCTATCGCTGAAAAAGACTAAGACGAAACTCATCTTTAAAGATGGACTATATGCATTACCTAGCGCTGAGAAGCATATTAGAAATCGAGTAAAATTAAGGTTGGAGAATGAAAGAAAATATAAAATCGCACTTTCAATGGCGGGCGCTCTTTCACATATTCCAACTGTTTGTTTTATAGGGATAACAGGAAGTCTTGCAGTTAAGAACGCTAAGCAAAATGATGATATTGATTTTATTGTCATAGCGGAAAATAAAACATTATTTGCTACACGCATGATTTGCCTTTTACTTTTGCAGTTATATGGTAAGCGAAGAAAAAAAGATGAAGAGAATCCAAAAGATAAAATTTGTCTTAATTTAATGATGACAAAGAATGGGATGGGGGAATTTGCGACTAGAAAAAATATTTATATAGCTAGAGAGATTGCGCAGATAGAGCCGCTTTTCAATCGCGAAAATACTTATTCGGAGTTATTAAAGCAAAATATGTGGATAACTACATATATGCCTAATGCTCATATAAAAAGAAAAATCCCAATAAAAAGAAGCAAAACACATTTTATAGGTATCTTTTCAATGGTAGAATTTATCTGTAAAAAACTACAGTTATCCATTATGCTTAGAGGTAAAAAAAGTAAAAAAAACGTAGATGACTTTTTAGCATTCTATCCACATCATAGAGAAGAACTAATCATTAAGCGATATATTGAAAGTATCTCATTCTATAGTAAATACTATAATACTAATTTATAGATAAAAAAGGATTAAATTTCCTACTTATAGGATTGAATAAGGAATATTGACAATTATTTTTATATTCTTTATACTTTGTCTGAAATAATATATCTCTCCCTAAAAAACCTGGAGAGATTTTGTTTTATAAATATATGGATAGTAAAAAAATATACCTTACAAAAAGTGGACTTGAAGATCTAAAGAAAGAATATGAGGAGCTTGCAAAAGTAAAACGTCCAGAGGTCGTAACGAGAGTGTCTGATGCAAGAAATCAAGGGGATTTATCAGAGAACGCAGAGTATGTTGCTGCGAGAGAGGAGCTTTCTTTTATTGATGGAAGAATCGACGAACTTGAAGAGCTGCTTAAGCAGGTCTCTCTTATTAACGAGGTTCATGGATCAAAAGCTGGTTCAGCTATTGAGCTTGGGTCAGAGGTAACACTAAAAATTGATGGCAAAAAAGAAGTGTATAGAGTGGTTGGTGAGTGGGAGGCTGATCCTGCAGAAAGAAAAATCTCACATGAGTCTCCTCTTGGAAAAGCGCTTTTAGGAAAGAAAATCGGCGAGAGCGTTGAAGTTTCTGCTCCCGCAGGAAAAATTCTTTACACGATTGTCTCCATTAGCTAATACCCGTATACTCAAGGATAGATGAATATTCAAGAGGCAGTTCCACTTTCTGAAATAACCTACTATAGAATTGGCGGTAAAGCTCGTTTTGTTATTAAGGTGCATAATATAGAAGAAGTCAGACAGGCGGTCATATTTCTTCAAAAACAAAAAGATGTAAGGATTTATATTTTAGGCCTCGGAACAAATACGTTATTCCCGGACAACTGTTCAAATTTAGGGATTATATGGTTACAAGAAGATGGGTCTATGGCTTGCGAAGGTAATAAAATTACTGCATTCGCTGGGGAAAATCTTGATGCACTTATCAATTTCTCATTAGGAAAAAATTTAGTTGGTCTTGAATGGGCTGGTGGATTGCCAAGCACTATTGGAGGTGCAGTTAGAGGGAATGCAGGTGCATTCGGGTCTGAGATTAAAAAATGTGTCGCTGAGGTCTCAGCTCTTGATGTGAACGACCCATCTCTTGTGGTGAGAGCGTATACATATGATGAATGTAATTTCAGCTATAGAAATAGTTTTTTTAAAGAACATCAAAATTTTATTATAGTTTCTGTAGTTTTGACGTTGACACAAGCAGATCAAGACAGCGTTTTGCAAGCAAAAGAGACATATTTAAAAAATATTGCCTATCGCAACCAAAATCATCCGATGGAGTATCCATCATGCGGATCAGTCTTTAAGAATATCGTTGATAAAAGTGAAGTAGAAAAAATTGTCTCTATATGGCCTGATATTAAGGATTTATCTGAAAGAAAATGGCATAACAAAGTGTCAATGGGTTATGTGATTAACAGGTTGGGTTTTTCTGAAAAAAAAATTGGCGGTGCAATGGTGTCGCCAAAACATACAAATTATATAGTGAATACTGGCGGTGCTACTGCTCATGATGTGCAGGTAATTATCAAAGAAATAGAGAATAAGTTTGAGGACGTGTTTGGATTTTTACCCGAGCCTGAAGTAATGCTTGTTTCGTAGATTTAGCCTCTTATCCAATTTGGCTTCACGTAGTATAATACGCTTATGTTTTGGGCAGATAAAATTGCAAAACAAATTATTGATTCAGGTGAGCACAAGCCTTATTGGGTTGACGATATGAAAACACCATCCGGCAGAGTCCACGTAGGCGCTTTGTTGGGAGTTGTCATCCATGATTTAGTATTCAGAGCGCTCAAGGATGCTGGAGTAGAAGCAAAATACACTTATGTTTTTGAAAACCATGACCCAATGGATGATATCCCATCATATTTACCTCGAGAAAAGTTCGAAAAATATCTAGGCATGCCACTTTTCGCGATTCCGTCTCCAGCTGAGGGATATAAAGACTTTGCTGAATATTACGCTTTTGAGTTCAAAGAGGCTTTTAATAAGATCGGAAGCCATCCTGAAATACTCTGGACTAAAGATTTATATACAAGTGGGAAAATGAATGAGGGTATTAGGAAGGTTTTGGATAATGCTGAAGAAGTTCGCAGGATTTATCAAGAAATGTATAAAAAAGACATAGCCGATGATTGGTATCCTTTCCAAGTATATTGTGAGTCATGTGGTAAGGTCTCAACGACTAGAGTGTATGATTGGGATGGAGAGCATGTTCACTATCGTTGTCCAATTGATGCAACTGAATGGACAAAAGGTTGTGGGCATGAAGGGAAAACATCCCCCTTTAGCGATGAGGAGGGTATGAAAGGGAAGATGCCTTGGAAAGTAGAATGGGCAGCCAAATGGCAGGCTATTGGCGTGACTGTTGAAGGCGCTGGAAAAGACCATATGAGTCGAGGTGGCTCACATGACCTTGCTAGTCAAATAGCAAAACGTGTTTTGGGTTATCCAGTTCCCTATCCAGTTGGCTATGAATTCATGCTTATTGGAGGTAGGAAGATGTCATCCTCAAAAGGGAGAGGTTTTGCAGCAGCTGATATTGTGACGATCCTTCCTCCTGAATTGGTGCGCTTTCTTATCGTGAAAATGAATATTCAACAGCAAACAAATTTTGATCCCGCAGAAGGCGATACTATCCCAAAATTGTTTGATGAATATCAAGAACACGCAAGGGAATATTTTTCAGGAGAAAAAAATGATCAAGCCCGTATTTTTGAGTTATCGCAAGTTAGTGAGGCAAAAAAACCTCCAACCGTCCGCTTCTCAACGCTTGCTCAGTGGGTGCAAATGCCCAATATGGAATCATCAATCAAGGACCAGGGTTTAGAAGAATGGGCAGAATATGCACGAGTATGGATAGATCGTTTTGCACCAGATTCGGAGAAGTTTTTAGTCCAGCAAGAGCTTCCCTTGATTGCAAAAGACTTGTCTAGTGAACAAAAGAATTTCCTACATGGCGTTGTTGATCTTCTGCAAAATGCCTCTGATGCTGAGAGCTTTCAGAAAGATATTTATCTAAAAGCAAAAGAGATGGGACTTCCTTCAAAAGATGCGTTTGGTGCAATATATATTGCTCTTTTAGGAAAAACTTCGGGACCAAAAGCAGGTTGGCTCATTTTGTCTCTCGATAAAGAATTTGTTCAAAATCGATTTACGTCTTTGTAAGATTGTCAGTTTGACTACTTCATGTTATAGTATCAATCTAATATTCATACATGAAGCGAGCGCTTTTTATTCTCATTCCTTCCTTCGCTTTGGCTCTTGTCATGTTCCTCATTGTCCAGTCAGTTATTCTTGGTGGAAATGATAAAGGAGCATTGCAGGTAACCGCTTCTCCTCAAAGTAAAGTTTATTTAAACGATAAGTATTTAGGACAAACACCGTTATGTAAATGTAATGTAAATGACATGATTAGGACAGGAGAATACACAATAAGACTAGTGCCTTCAGGAGCTAGCGGCAATGAATTTCAAGAAAAAATAAAAATTTCAAAATCTATATTAACAGTAGTAGACAGAAAATTTGGAGACAAAACTACATCTGAAGGGAGTATCATAACGCTTGCATCAATAGCGACTGGTAAAAGAGAGCTGCTTATTACTTCTACTCCAGATAAGGCTGAGGTATTTTTAGACAGCTCTTCATCAGGATTTACGCCCCTTCTTTTAAGGAATATAACAGAATCAGATCATGAATTGGTTTTAAAAAAGAGCGGATACGCTGATAAAAAAATAAGAATTAGAACTCCTAATAGCTATAGATTGATTGCACAGTTGTATTTAGGAGTTGGCTCAGGAGAATCAATTGAAGATACTCTTTCTCCCACTCCGACAAAAATTTCTTCTCCTTCAGCCACCCCAACAATTGTCTCACAGAAGGTGTTGATCCTGCAGACTCCTACAGGCTATCTGAGGGTTCGCGAAGATAGCTCAGTCTCCTCAGGTGAGATTGGTCGTGTTCTTCCTGGGAAAACATATCAGTTCACTGACGAGGTTGATGGGTGGTATAAAATAGTCCTTGAGAATGGAACAGAGGGATGGGTTAGCAGTGATTACGCTAAGAAGCAATAATGCTATGCTTGGATAACGTAGATAATAACAATAACAAGAAATGCCCACAGCATTACGGTAGCAAGAAGTGGCTTATCAGACAGAAGTACTTTTTCAGGGCTTTCACCCTCATGTTTTTCATAAATATCCTGAAGATATCTCATTAATCCATATACTACCGGGACAATTGTTATCATAAGCCATTTTCTTTGAAGGAATGCAGGTAGATAATCAGGAAAGAAAAGATCGTTTGTTATTGAGAATCTCCTAGAGTTTTCAAGGAATGTAAAGTACGAGTATGAAATGAATGTCGATGTAGCAAAAACAGATGCATAAACATCTAGAAGTCTCTCTGAATAATGGGACAGAGTTTTTCTCATTGCAGCAATTTGAGAGCTAGGACTTTGAGATACTAGTGTAAGTTCTGATCTTCTTTTGCCTATTGCTAGAAAAAGAGATAGGGAAATTGCTGTAAGCAAAAGCCAAACAGAAATGTGGTAGGTTGTAAGAAATTCTCCTGCATAGACCCTAAGAATATACCCTCCTGCTAATGCAAGAATATCTATCACTGCAATATTTTTGAATACGACAGAATACGAGATCTGCAAAAGAAAGTATACGAGGGCAACAATAAAGAATGCTTGCGAGATGAAGTAGCTGCTAACGATAGCAGTTGACGCAAGGATAAAAGCGATTGCGATAGCAGCTTCAAGAGAAATATCTTTATTCGCAAGTGGCCGAAATCTTTTGAAAGGATGAAGTCTATCTTTTTTGACATCAAAAATATCGTTAATGACGTAGATTGAGGAAGATAGGCAGCAAAAAATGATAAAACCGAAGATAACGTTTGTTAATACTGAAGGGATAAATAGTTGACCTCCGAAAGTTATCGCAGCAAAGACAGCAAAATTTTTAATCCATTGTCGTGGTCTCAGAAGCCTAAGATAATTACGAGCTGTCTTTTTCATGACTATATCGTACACTAAAGTGTAAGAAAAGTAATGCTCCTCCTACTATTACTACTAGCACAAGGAGAGCAAAAGGCTTACTTTCACTTTTTAAAGTGAGAGCTATTGCGCCAACTATAGCAGAGAAGCACCAATAAAACAATGCGATCTGTCTCTGACTATACCCGAATTTAAGAAGAATATGGTGAAGATGCTTATCGTCATGTAAAAATGGGGACTTTCCCGAAAGTATTCTTCTTATGATGGTAAAAAGTGCATCAATTATAGGAATTCCCATAACAAGAATTGCTGTAGCAAATTTTGCTCCCGATAGAATCGAAACTACTGCTAATAATAGATACATACTAGTCGCTCCATATCCAGGAAATATTTTTGCTGGAGAAAAATTAAAAACCAAAAATCCTAAAGCTGCTCCTGCAATAATAAATGATAGATTCGAGTCAATAAGAACACTACTGTCAACGGTTGGGAAACGAAGACTAAGAATGCCAATTACGAGCGCTGAGATAGCTACTATTCCTGGCATCTGACCATCGATACCCTTGCTCCAGTTGAGCATATTCATAACCCAAACAATCCAGATTCCGGCAATAATATCCCCAATCGTAATTGGGAGAAAAGGGACTTGCATTGAAAGATGAAGAATTCCTCCAAGTGGGTGGGTAATAAAAGGAATTGATACACCGCTAAAAATGACCACACTAGCACATAGTATATTAATGCCAAACCTTAGATATGGGGATACGTCTTTTGATCGAGCGTTGTAATAGTCATCAAGAACCCCAATGACAAGAGCTAAGAAACTTGCTAGAAAAATACCTACGGTTGTTTTGGTAATGGGTATAAAAAAGCAACTAACAAGAAGTATGCCTAAGAATAATGGAATGCCACCACCTCTTGGAATTACCTTAGTGTGGATGATCCCAGGATGTTTGTGTAATTTTGGATCATCAACAAGGCCTAATTTTTTGATACGTGGAATTAAAAAATAAGTAAGAATAGCAGTGATAAAGAAAGCAAATAATAGCGGCAGTAAAATAGTAAAAATCATTTTATAAAATAAGTTGAATTGTTTTGAATACAAAAATTGTTGTTAAAACTGCCATAAGAAGTGAAGTGAGATTAATCATTCTGCCTAAAATTGCTGATTTTTCATAAATCACATGGGTGATGATGAGGTTGATGACGACATATAGAAAACTTAATCCTACGGGGATAAGAATGCCAATTTTCGTCACTAGTCTTTCAGTTCCCCATGGTAGTTGGTTAAAAATTGGTACAACGGGAGGCAGAAGGGTGTAGGTAAAAATGATAAACAAAACACTTAAAAAAAGAAAAACACCCGACAATATTATTGACCACCAAATAATTTTATCTGTGGACAGTTGATCAATGTATGATTTCATAAATATTTGCGTTTCTTATCATTAAAACGTGCTTGTAATTATACATGGTATGGATAGATGATGGAATATCACCTATGGTTACAATAAATTTTGGTGGTTTTTTATTAATCTGTTTTTCAAGATCTTGTTCATATGTCTTATTTCCTTGGATGTGATAAGCAACTGTAAATTTAGTTGGAGGAAGTGTTTTAGTTAGGTAGTAGATCTGCGCGCTATTTCCCCACACAAGGAGATCATTGCGAGAAATATTTTTTGACTGAAGGTAGGTAACAATACTTTGGTCTCTAGTAGTATTTTTGTCAAAGAATGACTGATATGCGGTAGTAGATTTTTTACCAATAACAAACTCAATAAAATTTTGGTAATACCCGATTGTCTTTTTGATATTCCAGTGACGAAAGTACATAAGAGTTGTTGTTGTGATGATAAGTGTTAGTCCAAGCAATAAGTATCTAGTTGTGTTTTTCGTATAAAAAATTGCTCCGGCTAGCAGTGAGATACTTGGTAGTAGTACGAGGAGATAATGTGTGTATGGTCTTTGTGAAAAAAAAGAATTGAAAATTGAAAATGCTACCCATACTAAAATAAAAAGTGTTGATCTTTTCATCCTTTTTCTTTTAATGAACAGGATAGATAAAAAAGAGAGGAGGATAATAGATTTGCTAACTAATAATCCTTGCGGAATCAGAAACACATTATTGTATCCTACATATCCAACAGTACTAAGAAAAATGGCACTTATATAATCATTAAGTGCGCCTTTGAAAGCAAATATAAAAACACTGACAACAAAGGGAGTGAAGAACCCCACGCAATAAACAAGAAGTGGTTTGCATATATGAAGCAAATAAGTTTTTATTTTTCGGACAGTCGCCTCCTCTGGGGAATTGCTTATTGCAAGAAATATGAAAAATGCTGCAAAATCAAAAACCCCAACAATTTTGTATAAGAAAGATATGCCAAGCAATAAACCCGGGACGAATAATTTTGTTGTTTTATATGTTTCGTTTTTGTATATAAAAAACCCTGCTAGGATACTAAGAGGTAGCATAAAATTTTCAGCGTTTGCGATATTCCCTTCAAATGTCGGAACTGCAAAAATTGCAGCAAAAAATGTTGTTGCTATAAGCGCTATTTTTTTATCAGCAAAGAGTTTATTTGCTAGAAAATATAGAGCTACTATTGAAAGAATGCCAGTTGTTAACGATAGAAGTCTCACTTGGAATTGATCACCGTTAAAAAAAGCATACGTTAGATAAAGAAGTGGTGGTTTATTGTCCCAGATTTGTGAATAAAGCGTAAAGCCGTTATTTAGTGCGTATGCTATCGTTTCGTATATGCCTTCATCTCCGTACCAATATGGCTCAAAAAGTGAAGGGAGTCTTAGAAGAAAAAAAAGCGTGAGAATGCTCGTCAAAAGCCAAAAATGAAGAGACTTTTCTAATGTGTGCATGCGAGCTTTCATGCCTTATCTGTAACCTTGTACTCCATGCGTTTTCCTAGCATAAGCTGGGTGTGTGAAATAAGCGCTGGTAGTGCTGATAGAAAAAATCCAACAATAGGCATGAGTAAGAATTCGAAAGGGAAAAATAACTTTCTTCTAAAAGGTAGCTTCACATTTTCTGGACGGTTTTTGTAGTCAATAAACATTAATGCAAAGATTGCTAAAATTGTTGAGGTGAGAATAAAACCTGCAAGGCTTGGCAATTTATACCCTAGATTTGTTCTTGTAAAAGCAGGATTGATAAAGGGCATAATATTTGCTGCAATTGTGATCACAAACCAGTTTACGGGCCACAAGAAGTGATCAAGAAGAACATGGTAAATCATAATTGTTTTTCTTACAAAAGGCACACCTGGGACTGTGAACCACCACTTAAGAAAAAGAGGATCATCTGACACACCCCAAGACCATCTCCTCTCCTGATGATACTTATTTTTTAGACTATTAATGTATCCATGCGAGAAAGCAGCATCCATGGAGGTCTTAAGAAAAATTGGATCAGTCCAAGCTTGTCCTTTGAGCTTGAAAAATGCTTTGAAAAATACACGGTAGTCCTCAGGAATAACATCGGTATCCCACCAGCCGATATCGCGAAGCATTTTTATTGAGAGGGAATACGTTGATTGCGTAATGAGCCTGTCGTGTTGAACAAGCATAGAAATTCGCCATAAGCTTCCAAAAAATGAAAGAATTCTGATTGGTGCTGGTACTTGCCATATGTTGTTATAAAAGACGGTGGCTGATTGCCAGAATTTGTGGTATCTCATGGGATCAGTGATAAATTCATATGTAAGGTAAGCAAAAAATTGTTTATCAAACATAGAATCGACATCGACAGATGAAATCGTTGCAAAGTCTACATCTAAATTTCCATCGACAAAAAGTTTTTGATAAGCCTCTTTCCCTGCAAAGGACTCATTTGATGATTTACCCTTAATTTCTCCAGGAGCATCTATATGATATGTTGCAAAAAGACTTCCAAATTTACCTTTGAATTCATTGATAATTGTTTGTGCCTTTTCAGGTGCCTCTTTTTCTCTCTCTTCCATTGCAAGAACTACATGAAGATGCTTAAGAGGAAGTGTTTGGTGAGTTAGATTTTCAATAGTTGTCCTCATCTTGCTTAGGTTTTCCTTATAGCTAAGGATAATGAGAACATGATGAACTTTGTCGTAATTTTCCTGACTCATCGCGATCTTGAGCCAATCCTTTTTTTCAGCCTCTTTAATTTTTCTAGCTCCTCTGTAAGCATTAATTACCAGAGAGTAAGATTTATAAAACCAATACGTGTCAAAAAAGAGAATAAAATAAGCTAGAAGTGTAGGGGCAAAAAGCGAACCCCAAATCGGAGAGAGAATTACTGTCCAGGAAGCCAGTCCTGGGAGTAGCTCAAGGAATCTTTTTGTCTTAATAGGGTATCTGGTAAAGACTTTGTTGAAAAAAGGAGTCATATTTAAGAAAGTTTGTTGAATATAGTATAGACGTTTTGCGTTGTTTGTTCCACAATCTTCTCGTAAGAAATGCCTTTAATTTCACTTAAAAATTTTCCTACCAATATAACATATTCAGGCATATTTCTTTCTCCACGATGCGGAACGGGTGAAAGGTAGGGGCTATCTGTCTCGGTAACGATTCTTTCAAGAGGAGCTAGCCTAGCAAGCTCCGCAAGCGATACTGTTTCTTTTGGGGCTAGTCCTGGATAGGTTATATTACCATCAAATCCAATAAAGAACCCAAGATCTAAGGCGTCTTTTAGAACCTCTTTACTGCCAGCAAAGCAATGAAACATGCCGGGAACTGTTTGGAGTAAATGCTTTCTTTCCTTAAGCATTGCTATGACATCCTCCCCTGCCAGGCGATTGTGGATTTGAAGAGGGAGCTTGAGTATGTGCGCTAACTGAATTTGAGCATCAAAGACTTCCTTTTGTACTTTGTTATCAACGATACCATTTGATTTATAGCTAAAGTAATCAAGACCTATCTCTCCAATGCCGATTACCTTATCCTTCTTTGCAATTATTTCTAGATCTTTTATCCAGTTATCTCCAAGCTCTACTTTGTCGGCGTGATGCGGGTGGACTCCTACAATAGCGTATAATTCTGGGTATTGTTTGGCCAAATCAACTGCCCACAGACTGGAGTCGTGCTTGGTCCCTGTATTGATAATTCGCGTAACGCCTTTTGAGAGAGCGCTTTTAATAACAGCGTCATAGTCATCCTTGAAGGAATGGAAGTTAAGATGGCAATGGACATCAATCATAGCTAGCCAATTCTTGGGAAAAGGGGAGCTGAGCTTTTAATCTCACCTGAGAATTGCTTAAGAATCTTTTCTGATGTTTCGGGTAAGAAAGGTTGAATAGAAAAAGCGATCGTCCTAATCTTTTTAATAATATCAACCAAGATTGGATTCGCTTCTTCTGAAGAAAGCTTCCATGGTTTTTTGTCGTTCAATAATCTGTCTGCTTTCGCTATTTCCTGCCATTGAGATTCAAGAGCGACATTGAACTGAAACTTTTCCATAAAATTAGCTACGTCAGGATCTAGACTTGGATGTGTGTCTTCAAATGTTAGCTTATTATTTTCTGCCAATTTTGCGACACGAGCAGCGAGGTTGCCAAGGCCGTTTGCAAGGTCTGAGTTGTACGCTTCTTTTAATTTCTCTTCTGAAAAATCACCATCCTGAAAAGGTGAAATTTTTGCAAGACAGTAGTACCTGAGAGCATCAGATCCATATTTTTCTATCATATCCAGTGGATTTACGACGTTGCCAAGTGTTTTGGACATCTTTTGGCCATTAACAGTGAAGTACTCATGAACAAATAGTTTTTTTGGTACCTCAAGCCCAGCAGAATGGAGGATAGCTGGCCAGTAGACAGCGTGAAATCTAATAATCCCCTTCCCTATCACATGAAGATCAGCTGGCCACCATTTTTGATAGGTATCGTTGTTGCTACTAAATCCAATGCCCGATTGATATATATTGAGTGCATCAAACCAGACATAAATACGTTGATCAGGATCTCCCGGTACTGGTACTCCCCAATTTTTTGCCCTTTTATTGCTTCGAGAGATACTGAAATCTTCAAGCCCTGATTTGATAAAAGATACTATTTCATTTTTACGGAATTCTGGAACAATTTCATAGGTGTTTGTTTGTATGAGATTCAGAAGAAAGTCCTGATATTTTGAAAGTTTGAAAAAATAGTTTTCCTCTTCAACTTCTTCAAGCTGTTTGCCCGGGTGCTCAAAACACTCTCCATTTTCGTTAAGCTCGCTCTTGCTTTTGAACTCTTCACACCCAACACAATAAAGACCTTTATACGATTTTTTATAGATGTCATCATTTTTTGCGCATAACTTCCATAACTCTTGGCTAGCTGCATGATGATTGCTGCTACTCCCCTTTTGAAAAACATCAAAATGGATCTGCAAAGCCTCAGCTAATTTTTGGAATTCTTTTGCATGCTCATCAATAAATGATTGAATATCTTTATTTTCTTTTTCAGCTGCCTGGACATTTTTGATAGCATTTTCGTCTGATCCGCAAAGATAGAAAACCTCGTTACCAAGAAGTCGTTGATAGCGATTAACGACGTCTGATTGTATAAATTCAAGTGCGTGACCAATATGTGGCTGAGCATTTACGTAAGGAATAGAGTTAGTTATATAGAATTTATTCATAGTATGTGGATTGTACCAGAGTAATTAGCCTCAATCAACTTCAGCTTAAACCTTCTTGCTAGTAAAAAAAAGTTCAAGTGTTAATAGTATGCCAATAAGAAGAATAATAAATAGCGGATGAGTTAGTTTAAGAGCTCGGAAAAGAAAAAAACCTACAAGAAATAGAGAAAAAAATATACCATGCTTTTTCTTTTTAAGAAAAAAAACTGGAAAAGAATATCCTGCTAATAAAAGCAATACAAGAAAAGTCCACGTCGCAGGCAGTGGAACAAAAAGGTTTATATTTGCCGTTGGTGCAGTTGTTGTAAAAAGAAATATTATGGAAATTAAAGAAATAATGCCAGTAATAAGATAGAGAATATTTCTTTTTTTTCTTCTCATATATCAAGCATAAATCTTTTTAAAGAGGCTGGCAACGCCCCTTGACAAAAAATAGCACTCTTGTTATTATACTGCTAATTGTTTCAGTTATGCATAACTTGACTCAAAGACAAATTGAGATCCTTAAAGCGATTATTGAAGAATATATCGAGACAGCAGAGCCTGTTGGTTCTGAGACCCTTGAAAAAAAATATAGTCTAAGCGCTTCTCCTGCAACTATTCGAAATGAGATGGTTAGGCTTTCAGAGTTTGGTTATTTAAAAAAACCTCATTCTTCAGCTGGGCGTGTTCCAACGCCTGAGGGAATGAAATTTTATGTTTCTCAGTTGATGAAGGAGAAAGTGCTTTCGACTATTGAAGAAGTAGCATTGAAAGAAAAGGTATGGGATTATCGAGAGAGAATGCAGCGCTTCCTGAAGGAGGCAACGAGATCTCTTGCTGAGAAAACAGGAGCATTAGCTGTTGCTACATCTCACGATGGTGACGTCTTCGTATCTGGTTATTCTAATATCCTTGAGATGCCTGAGTTCTACGACATTGATATTACCAAAGAGCTATTGTCAGCAATTGATGAGTCAGAATTCCTCTTTGATCTTTGTCGAAGAATGACGCAGGAAGGCGAAGAGATTAACATCCTTATAGGAGATGATTTTGGAACTAGGCTTCAGGGGCCATATAGCTTTGTCTATACTCATTACGAAACACCAATGCATGGAGCTGGAGAGATAGGGGTAATTGGGCCTGTAAGGCTTAATTACAATGTTGTTGTCCCGACGGTGAGGTATTTTGGAGATCTTATTGAATCAATTGCAAAAGGTTGGTAAAAAAGAATATGTCTGATGGAAAAATAAAAAGAAAAACAGAAGAAGTATTAGAGGCTGAGGAACAAGAAGAAATAAGTCGTAGTTCTGAATCTGAATGGGAAGATAAGTATAAAAGAGTGCTTGCTGACTACCAGAACCTTGAGAAAAGAGTGCGTGATGAAAGGGTTGAGTTAATTCGGTCTTCAAATAGAGAATTACTCTTGAGATTTTTGCCAATTTTAGATACAGTATTACTTGCAAAGCAACACGAGGATAATCAAAATCTAAAAATTGTTGAAGATCAATTCTTGGCAGTTCTCAAGACAGACGGAGTAGTAAGAATAAAGACAGTCGGGGAACAATTTGATCCAACTACTATGGAGGTTGTTACAACAGCGAAGGGAAATGAAGGAATTGTTATACAAGAAGTACGCCCAGGCTACTTGTTGTATGATAGATTGCTTCGTCCAGCACAAGTAATAGTAGGAAACGGCGAGAAAAATTAATATGGCAAAAATAATTGGTATTGATTTAGGTACAACAAATTCATGCGTTGCGGTTATGGAGGGTGGATCACCAAAAGTAATTCATTCTGCAGAAGGACGAAACGTTATTCCGTCAGTTGTTGATCCAAAGACACATGTTGTTGGTGATGTTGCAAAACGTCAGATGGTTCTGAAGCCAAAAGAGACTTTATTTTCAATTAAGCGCTTGATGGGTAAGAAGTTTTCTGATGCTTCGGTTAAAGAAGACATGAAATGGCTTCCATACACTGTTAAGGCAGGAAGAGATGGTATGGCAGTTGTTGAAGTTGATGGAAAAACTTACACTCCTCAGGAAATATCTGCGATGATTCTTCAAAAAATTAAATCAGACGCTGAGGCGTATCTGGGTGATAAAGTTACTGAGGCAGTTATTACAGTTCCTGCATATTTTGACGATAGTCAGCGTCAGGCTACTAAGCAAGCTGGTGAGATTGCCGGGCTTGATGTAAAGCGTATAATCAATGAACCAACAGCAGCAGCTCTTTCCTATGGTTTGGATAAGAAAAACGCTCATACAATCGCAGTCTATGATCTTGGTGGAGGAACATTTGATATCTCAATTTTGGAACTTGGCGATGGGGTATATGAAGTTAAATCTACTAACGGCGACACTCATCTCGGAGGAGATGACTTTGATCAGGTAATTATTTCTCACCTTGCTGATGAATTTAAAAAGGAAAATGCTATTGATCTTCGAAATGATCCTCAAGCACTCCAGAGATTAAAAGAGTCTGCTGAAAAAGCAAAAATTGAGCTCTCGTCATCACAGGAGGCACAAATTAATCAGCCATTTATTACCCAAGGACCAAATGGTCCGCTTCATCTCACTATGACTCTAACAAGAGCAAAGCTTGAACAGTTGGTTGACGACCTGGTTCAAAAAACACTCAAACCTGTTGAGCAGGCAATTAAGGACGCTGGTATCAAGACAAGTGATGTTGATGAAGTTGTGTTGGTAGGAGGTATGACTCGTATGCCAAAAATTGCGGAGACTGTCTCTAAATTCTTTGGTAAAGAGCCTAATAAATCAGTAAATCCTGATGAGGTTGTTGCTGTGGGTGCTGCAGTACAGGGAGGAGTGCTTTCAGGCGATGTAAAAGACGTATTGCTTCTTGATGTTACGCCACTAACACTTGGTATCGAGACAATGGGCAGTGTTGCAACACCTCTTATCTCTAGAAATACAACTATTCCCACATCAAAGTCTCAAGTTTTCTCAACTGCAGCTGATAATCAAACGCAAGTAGAGATCAATGTGCTTCAGGGAGAGCGCCCAATGGCTGCCGATAATAAATCCCTTGGTAGATTTATCTTGGACGGTATACCTCCAGCTCCTCGAGGCATGCCTCAGATAGAGGTTACCTTTGATATCGATGCTAATGGCATTTTGAATGTTAAAGCAAAGGATAAAGCTACTGGCAAAGAACAAAGTATTAAAATCACAGGCTCTACTGGCCTATCAAAAGAAGAAGTTGAGAAGATGACAAAAGAGGCTGAGCTTCACGCAAAAGAAGATGAGGAGAAGAAAGCGCAGGTTGAAACAAGAAATCAGGCGGACTCTCTTATTTTTACTGCTGAAAAATCTCTTAAGGACGCAGGCGATAAGGTTTCAGAAGACGTAAAGAAAGAGATTGAAGAGAAAATTAAGAATCTTAAAGATATCTTAGATACTGGGTCAAAAGAGGAAATTGAAACAAAGACTAAAGAGCTTTCAGATCACCTTCAAAAAATTGGTGAAGCTATGTATAAAGATCAAGCCGCATCTGCGGACGCTAATTCATCAGAAGCAAGCTCAGAGGAGAAGAAAGAAGCGAAGGATAATAATGAGCCTGTTGAAGGTGAGGTAGTCGATGGCCGAAACTAAACCTGAATTTGTCCAAGCCCCTATTCATATAGTTGATAATCCTTCAAATAAGGAGCAACCCCCTGTTAGCGTGTCATCTCCGGTTGACACTGTACCGAGTAAAATTCTTGATTTAAATGATCAAGCTCGATTGGACGAGCTAGGAAAAGAAATCGAAAGATTATCAAATCAAGGTCAACCAACAATCCATTTGCAGCGTGAGATTGCTAGAATTCGTGGCGAGGAAGTGCCTTCAGTAAGAAGAAAAGACGGACCATATTTAGAGGATATTATGCCTAGAGAACAAATTGAAGAAAATTTGAGAAACGGTCTTCCTGCAAGTTATAGCCCACTTCATATAAGGACCGGTCAAGAGGCACGAGGAGATAGAAGTCCAACATGGAGAGGTCCAAGGCGAAGATCTACTACAGAGAGAACAAAGTAATATTACATGAACTACTATGGCACAAGATTATTATTCACTACTAGGTGTAACTAAATCCTCAAGTGCAGATGAGATTAAAAAAGCTTATCGCAAATTAGCGCTGCAGTACCACCCTGATCGTAACAAAACCAAGGAAGGTGAAGAAAAATTCAAGGAAATAACAAAGGCTTATGAGGTGCTTTCTGATGTCCAGAAGAGACAGGCATATGATCAATACGGTTCGGCAGCTTTTGAACAGGGAGGTCCAGGTGCTGGAGGGCCTTTTGGTGGGTTTGGTGGATTCAATCAGCAAGGCCCTTTTAGTTATACCTATTCAACTAATGGGCAAGGGTTTGATTTTGGGGGATTCTCAGACCCATTTGAAATATTTGAGCAATTTTTTGGTGGCGCATCACCATTTGGTAGAAGCCAGAGGCGTCCTGTTTATTCTCTATCTATTACCTTTATGGAGGCTGTAAAAGGCACTGAAAAAGAGGTCGAAATAGAAGGTAAAAAGCAAAAGATAAAAGTTCCTGCAGGAGTTGATAGCGGAACAAGGATGAGATTTGATAATTTTGATGTTGTTTTTGATGTAAAGTCAGACAAAAGATTTCATCGTGAAGGTTCAGACGTAATTACAGAGGAAATACTTACATTTCCTCAAGTTGCGCTGGGGAGCGAGATAACAGTTGAAACAGTACAAGGACCTGTGACGATAAAAGTCCCTGCAGGAACCCAGCCTGAGACATTAATTCGTCTTCGAGAAAAGGGAATTAACAGGTTAAGAAGTAGTGGTAAAGGAGATCATTATGTGAAGGTTAAGGTAGAAATCCCCAAAAATTTAACACGAAAACAAAAAGAATTGCTCGAAAGTTTTGACTCAGACACCAAAAGGCAAAAAAGTTGGTTTTAAGATTTTTTCCTCTCCATTTTATTGTAATTTCAACGTTAAGTTCGTATACTTTAGTTACATCGCGCCTTTAGTTGGTGCTTTATTGTTATGAAAATTGTCTCTGCCCGACAATGGTTTGATAAAAAATCCCCCCTCTTCTTTGTTGGAGTAGCTCAAGCTGCTGACGCTGTGAAGCCTTGCGATATAAGAACATCAGCGATGACGCAACTTGGATGCCTACCTAAAGACCCTGTTCTTTTTGTGAGCAGTTTTTATGGCATAGGGTTGAGTATGATCGGGGGAGTTGCTCTGATTTTTATCATCCTTGGAGGATATACTATCCTGACTTCTCGTGGTAACCCCAATCAAATCAATGCTGGCAAAAGCTATATCTTTTATTCAATTGCAGGTCTAGTTTTGGCAATTTTTGGATATCTTTTTATTGAGATATTTTTAGTCGATATCTTACATATACCAGGT
>CAYWEJ010000003.1:0-10739 GCA_964457465.1 uncultured Gammaproteobacteria bacterium
AGTGGTCCTGTCATCTCAAATGTTATGTCATTTTGAGGTAGCCCTGAAAGAATCTCAAGAAGATAGCGAGCGTTAAAAGCTATCTCATTCTCCTCCCCAGTCAGTTGCGCCTCAACCTCAACAGTGTTATCGCCAAGCGATGGTGTCTGCGAAGACACCAAGATCATATTTTTTTTCAATGAAAACGTAATTATATTTGCAGCCTCGCGGGCAAAGATAGAACATATCTTAACAGCCTTAAGCATTGCCTCTCTGTCAAAAGATACTTTTGAGTTGTGGTCTGATGGAATAATTCTTTCGTAGTTAGGAAACTCTGCCTCGATAAGCCTACCTATGAGAATCGTATCTTTCTGCTCAAAGATAATTTGATTGCTTTCTTTTGCAACATAGATAACAATCCCCTCCTCGTCCTTCATCGAAAGAACTTCTCTCACTACTCTTGCCGGGACAATAATAGATACTTCATCATACTCATCGCCTTCGGTCACTATATGATGTTTAAGTGATAGCCGGTAGCCATCTGTACCAACAAGCAAAAATCCTTTACTCTCTTTTTTAAAGAGCATTCCAGACAAGGCTGGTCGTCCTGTATCTGTGCTTGATGAAAGTACAACAACTGACGCATCTTTCTTAAGTAAAGGGAAGGATGTTGAAGCAATTTTGAGACCTTTATCTTCATAAAGCTTAGGGAAATCAGATGCAGGAGCTGTCTGAAACGAGCTTTTTGTTTTTTTACTTGCGACAACAAACATACTACCATCAAGAGTAAGTGTTAACTTTTCATTTGGAAGAGAATTTATAAGTTCTATAAAAGATTTTGCTGGAACACTTATCTGCCCTTGCTCCTCTATCTCTGCAGGAACAGTAATCTGAATTCCTATTTCAAGATCTGTCGCGCTTAGAGAGATATTGCCTGACCCTGTTTCTATTAATAGATTAAGAAGTATAGGAAGATCTGTCCTTGAAGATATAGCGTGATTAAGATAGTTTAACTTCTTTTGAAGGTTTTCAGCGAGTAACGTTATCTTCATATATTTATATTTGTAGTCGTAGTAGTGTATATGGAAAAGTGGAAAAAATCAATTAGAGTTAGCCCCATAATAACTGTTGAGAAAATAAAAACGTCACTTCTTCAAGCTGTTTTATTCGCGATCTTTTTTAAGAGCGTTCTATAATGTTTTGTTTGTGATTTAGTCCTACGCCTAGTTTTTTGTGGAAAGATTGGGGAGTAATTTGGGGACTATTATCGTATAACTTTTGCTTCCTATGATATGCAATAGTTTTACCCGCGAAGGGTCTTAGTTATCCCCACGATGTCCTGGGTTATTTTAGCCTTGTTTTCCACAAGGCCTTCGATCTTTTCCACACCATGCATGATGGTTGTATGGTCCCTTCCTCCCAAAAGATTGCCTATTTCTACGAATGTGAGTCCGAGCTGATCCTTTAAAAGATACATGGTGACTTGCCGTGCTTTTACAAGAGAAGCATCCCTTTTTGGCCCTTTTATCTGGGTTGGCTTTACGCCAAAGTATTCGCAGACTGTCTTGATCACGTCTTCAGCATGAATGTGAGAAGACCTCTCTTCCTTCATGATTCCTAGCGCTTTTTGAGCTAGCTCACTAGTTATTGCCGATCCGTTTGCTGATGCCTGAGTAATGACTCGAAGCAAAAGTCCTTCAAGGCTTCTTGTGTCCTCCACTCTCTCTGCAAGCATAGTAGCAACTTCAGTCGGAAGATTATGCCCAAACTTCTCAGCCTTCATCTGAAGAATTGCCGTCTTAAGTTCGATATCTGGAGTTTCGACATCAACTGTCAATCCACCTGCAAATCTTGATGACAGTCTCTTTTCAAGCTTTTTGATTTCGTGGGGAGGTCTGTCTGATGAAAGGCAGATCTGCGCATGGTTGTCGATAAGGATGTTGAAGGTGTGAAATAACTCCTCCTGAACCTTTTCTTTTCCTTCAATGAACTGAATATCATCAATAAGAAGAAGAGAAGCTGATCTGAATCTCCTCTTCATGTTTGCAGTTGAGTTGGTTCGAATCGCGTCAACTACCTCATTGGTGAACTCTTCACTGGTAATGTAGATAATTTTTTTGTCTGGAGACTTTTGATAAACCTCGTTTGCAACTGCGTGCATTAAATGGGTTTTTCCGACTCCCACAGGCCCATAAATAAAAAGAGGATTATAGAAAGTTCCCATATGTTTTGATACGGTGGAGGCGGCAGTGAATGCTAATTGGTTGCTCCCCGAAACCGCAAAAGTAGCAAAAGTATATTCAGGGCGAACCCTTGGCAGATGACCGATGCTAAGCGTATTTGATTTTTGAGTATCGTTTTTTTTCTCAACTATCTCTTCTCCGAAAAGTGGTCCCGCCTTCTCTTCTGATAGAGATGAGCGATCAAGAGGTTTTGTGATAAACAAGAGCTCGCTATCCCCTTTTGTTTTTGCGTCGATAAGGCCTTTAATCTCTTTGCCAAACCTTTTTTTTAAAAGGTCTGAGATCATCATTGATGGAGTGGCAATAGTGGCAATGCCATCATCCAGCGAAAGAAGCATTGTGTGTCTAAAAAGCGTCAGGAAATTTGCTGTAGATACCTGCTTTTTAATCTCCACAAGTATTTCATTCCATAGTTCTTCTGATGACGTTGCTGTGTTCTCTGCCATATTAGGGTACAGAATTATTTTCTGGGGCAAGGGGTGTGTAGGAGTCAGTCTACTCATGTGGATAACTTCTGTCAATACCATTTTTTGTCAGGCTCCTTTTCATGGCTGGGGAAATCTGCTATACTACATCAATGGAAAAGTTTATAACTCTAAAAAAGGTCAAAAGACAGCGAAAGCATGGATTTTTGTCAAAGATGGCAACTCATGACGGAAGAGCTGTTATTGCAAGTAGACGAGCAAAAGGTAGAAAGCGATTAACGATCTAAAAACATGCTTCCCAGAGAGTTAAGACTTCCCCGGATGGTGCGTTTGCAACGTCCCCATAGAATGGGCGATGCCCATTTCACTTTTTATTTTCAAAAAAATCAGTCAGCCTCATCACGCTTTAGGATAGTTACAAGCAAAAAGTTATCAAAAAAGGCTGTTGAG
The DNA here is from genome assembly GCA_964457465.1 of uncultured Gammaproteobacteria bacterium. Lineage (GTDB taxonomy): Bacteria > Patescibacteriota > Microgenomatia > Levybacterales > UBA12049 > JACROF01. The sequence goes on from CAYWEJ010000003.1 coordinate 3,098, forward strand.
AGAAATCACATGAGGAGGCTTTACTACCAGCTGATACAAGAACATATCGACTTTTTGCCTTTGGGATTTGATATTGTTGCTATACCAAAACATTTTTATCGCGAGTTTTCAGAGGAAGCCAAAGAAAATATCATAGCCAGTCTCAAAAGGATATCCTTATGAAAGTTGCCATAAACCTCTTATTTTATTGCTATAAATTAGTTATCTCCCCTATCGTTCATACCCTTGTTGGCTCATCAGCTGTTTGTCGATATGAAGAGTCATGCTCGATCTATACTCGAAGAATGCTTATGACCTATGGTATACTATACGGATCGCGAAAGGCAGTCATAAGATTTTTATCTTGCCAGCCTTTCTTAAAATAAAAAAATGGGAGACATCTTTACCTTATTTATCATACAGCCTATCACCAATCTTCTTATTGGTATTTATCACTTGCTTATATTGCTGCATGTGCCTTCAGCGCTTGGTTTTTCGATCATTCTTTTGACAGTTGCTATTCGTTTTGCCCTCTTTCCCCTCATGGGAGCACAGCTTCGTTCTTCAAAGAAGATGCAGGACATTGCCCCTCATGTTGCTGCTGTTAAAGAAAAACATAAAGGTGATTCTCAAAGAATTCAGGCAGAAACAATGTTGCTTTATAAGAATCACGGCATTAACCCTGCGGCTGGGTGTCTTCCCGTTATCGTTCAGCTCCCAGTGATCTGGGGGTTATATTCTGTCTTGCAGCATGCCGTAAAGCAGACCTCGCTTACTGAACTTAATAAACTTGCATACACAGATTCATTAAAGCTCTCTCAGTTGTGGGACACCCACTTTTTTGGTATTCCCTTGGGGCAGAACCCATCGCATCTGATTAGTACGATCGGTCCTGTAATTTTGCTTTTGCCGATACTAACCGGCGCATCACAGTATATTCAGTCAAAAATGATGATACCAAAGCAGGATCCTTCAAAAAAAACAAAGTCATCAGGCGGTGATTTTGCAGCGGCGTTCCAGACTCAGTCGCTTTATATTTTTCCACTAATGATCGGGTTTTTCTCTTACCAATTCCCCTCAGGGCTATCTCTATACTGGATTACTTTCACAGTTTTTGGTATCATACAGCAATATTTGATGCAGAAAGAGCAACCAACCATCCCCTCTCCTGCTGTCATTGAAGGCAAGATTGTCAAAAAAGCAAAAAAGAAGAAAAAATAATATGGCAAAAGCAGTTACTAACGAACAAAAAATATTCGAAGAAATAACCCAAGACCTTCTCCAGAAGCTTGAGGTATCTGGAACTGCGGAGGTAGCAGTACATGATGATGTCGCTGATATTTTTCTCCAGACTGAAGAGAGTGGTCTTATTATCGGCTACCATGGTGAGGTTTTGGAGGCGCTACAATTACTGTTGTCGCTTATGGGTTCAAAAAAGATTGGCAGATTTGTGAGAGTATCGCTTGAGGTTGGAGATTATAAAAAGAACAGGACTGAATACTTAGAGAGGCTTGCTGCTCAAACAAAAGAGAGAGTTCTTCAAGACAACAGAGCTCATACCCTTTCATCATTAAAGTCATGGGAAAGACGAATTGTCCACTTGGTACTACAAGAAGATGATGAGGTTACTTCAGAATCAATGGGCGAAGGTAAAGACCGCGTCTTGGTGGTCAAACCTCGCGAATAACCCGGCAGATCTTCTGCTTTTCCTCCTTGCGCTTTTTTTGCCATCTCAGCTTGGGAGACATTTTTGGCCATCATATTCTTTTGTTCACGGGCTTCGTGTTGACTATCTATCTCCAACAATTTTTTTTACCGATATTCTTTTTCTTCTACTAGTTATTGAGACGCTCCCCCTTTTTTTTAAAAAACAAAAAAAGGTTGTTGTTGGTTTTGGCATAGTATGCGCTCTTTGTTTACTTGCTTTGTTCTTTGGGTTTTTTTCTCAAGCCTCATTTTTTGGAGCGGTGAGATTATTGGAGTCTATAGCTCTTGCTTTGATTATGGGTTTTTTTCTTAAGAAAAATTCATCATATGCATATGTTCGTTTGGGCTTGGCTCTTTCTTTAGTGTATACCGGTCTACTCTCTCTTATGCAATTTGTAAATCAACATTCTGTTGGTGGGTTTTGGTACTGGCTTGGTGAGCGAACTTTTTCTTCAGAGACTCCAGCAATCGCGACAGCATCAGTACATGGAAATCTTATCCTTCGTTCTTATGCAACATTTGCACACCCAAACCTTCTAGCAGCCTATGCCCTTGTTGTAGTTGTTTTCTTGTTGTTTTTCAAACACAAGCATGTTTCTGGTTTTCAGTTGATTGAAAAGTGTGGTGTTATTTTTGGCTCATTGGCGTTAGTTCTGAGTTTTAGCAGGATAAGTATCGTCCTTTTTGTTTTGGTCGTCTTGCTGTATGGGCTTACCAATATTGTAAAAAAAAGCTACAAGATTTTTGGAATAGTCGTTTTTTGTTTTTTTCTCATACTCTTTTCCTACTCTGTGTTTGGACAAAGAATTATCACCTCCTCCGTTCAAGAGCAGTCATTTTTAATCAGAGAAGACTTAGCAAAGAAGGCAATGTTTATGATTGAGCGCAGTCCTGTATTTGGGGTGGGCATTCAGCAGTTTTTGCCACATCTCGCAACTTACCTCCCTGCATCCTATCCGTTTTCTTATTTTCAGCCAGTCCACTCTTTTTATCTGATGCTCTTATCAGAGACAGGAGTTTTTGGGTTCGTGATCTTTCTGGCCGGATTAATGTTCAGTGTTAAAAAAGTCTTTGCATCAAACAGTGAAAACAAATTAGGAAAGATGGTACTCCTTATAATTTTTATCATCCTAGGTTTTGTTGACCACTATTTCTATACTCTGCACCAAGGGCAATTTCTTGCTGCCCTTCTATTTGGCGCATTGCTTCTCTAAGGTTTGGATTGACTAACTGCGAAAATTTTTAGAACACCAGAACGATAGAAAAACATTGAGTCTTCAAGATATGAAAAATTTACGAATCCCAGACCCAATCTGAATCTTTGCAAGATGATGTACAATATTAATATCTATGACCCAAACTGCCTCGAGTCGCCCAGTTCTTATCTATGACAAACACGGATTGGTTGGAATGGAACTCGCAAAATCTTTATCAAAAGCGTCACTTGTTCTTTTTGTTAGTAGAAGCCCTGGACAAAATGAAAATGTAGTACCGATTTTTTTAGATCACAAAATACCATCAATTCCAGATAATCTCTTCTCAAAAATTATTATCTTTTACTCAGGAGAAAAGGAGCTACACACATTCCTTCCATCTTTTGTTTCTAAAGCAAAGGACTCGCATGCGCCAATTATTTTTGTGGTTTCAATTTTTACCTATACAGAAGATCTAGCAAGACGCTTGTTATCGTTTTATGAAAATACTCACGTCGTTGTCATCGGCGATGTATTTACTGAAAACAATGCAACTTTGTCCACTCCTACTCCCCTCCTCTTGCATGAGGCAATGAAAGGAAAAATCTTACTAACAAATGAAGGTTTGGATTTGCTTTACCCTGTTTTTCTTCAGGATGTTATCTATTGTTTTGAGTCTTTGTTAGTAAATCTCCAAGATGGAGCTGTGTACGCAATACTACCTCACCACCCTATTACGCAGTTGTCTTTCGTCCGACTCTTGCAAAAGCACCATCATATAGCGGTTGATTATGCGCAAAAACCAATCAGGCAGCAAGCGTATATACTTCCAAGCTCTGCAATCCCTCTTCTTGATGCTTCCTATCCTCTTGAGCAAAGATTAAGGAAAGTTCAGTTTTCAGAGGCGACTGAAAGACCAGTAGCCAAAAATGGTAAAAAAGTAAAGAAAAAACAGCAAGCTTTGAATAAAAGCCGTATTATCGTGCTTGCAGTAGCACTTATTTTCTTTACTCTTTCACTACCCTTGCTTCTAAGCGTGATCTTTGCATCAGCAGGTGGACTTGCTCTTCGAAGCGTAGAATCATCACTTAATAAGGGGCAATTATCTCAAGCTTTCGCATCTAGCGAGCACGCGGCAACATTTTTTTCCGTTGCCGACCAATCAAGCTTGACCTTAGAGAAAGAAATGTCTTTGATTGGCCTTGGGGGGAGAATAGATGACATACGAAGGTTGATCAGCTCAGGAAAGGAAATTTCTTTAGCAGCAAAAAAGATACTTTCATCTGCAACTGTAATGCAGGAAGGATTTGCTAGTAAAAAAGGACTTTCAAAAACACAGTATCTTCAGGTGATAAACGAGCTCAAACAGGCGATTCTTTCGCTGCAGACTTTACAGGCTGAGGACGCCTTGCCAAAGGTTTATGCTGAGAAACTGTCGGTACTTCAGAAGCCTCTGGGGCTTCTTGGAAATCTTATTGCTGTTAGCCCACAAATTTTGGGATACGACAGGCAGATGAACTACCTCATTCTCTTCCAGAACAACTTCGAACTACGCCCTACGGGAGGTTTTATCGGGTCTTACGGTATTTTATCTCTAAGAAATGGGAAAATACTCTCTTTTTCGGTAAGAGACGTATATGACGCAGATGGAAAGCTGACTGCCGACATTGATCCGCCGTTTGCGCTTAAAAGATATATGGGCGCATCGCATTGGTTTTTAAGAGATAGCAATTTTTCTATCGACTTTCCAACAAGTGCAAATCAGGCAGCGTCATTTTTAAAGCTTGAAACAGGGGAGAAGGTTGATGGAGTAGTAGGTATTGACGTCTCGCTTCTTGAAGCGTTACTTAGTGTTACAGGGCCTGTTAAAGTTGCTGATTATAATGAGACTGTACATAAAGAGAATTTTTATATTCTGACTGAGAAATATGTACAAGAGGATTTTTTTCCCGGATCAACCCAGAAGAAAGATTTTCTTCGGGCCTTTGAGCGTTCATTAACGAATACATTGATAAAGGGGAACTTCTCTTATCAGCAGTTTGGGGCTGTTCTGACTCAGGCAGTCTTTGAGAAACATATTTTGTTTGCATTTTCAGATACACATCTCCAGGAATTATTTTCAGTAAATAATATCTCAGCATCGTTATTAGAGACAAGAAAAAAGCAAAAGACTAACGTTCTTGATACGATCGGCATTAACGAAGCAAATATTGGCCAAAACAAAGCAAACTTTTACCTAAAAAGAGACATTAATCAACTGGTGGAGATTAGTGGAGAAGGGGAGTTGCAACGCACAATCACCGTAAGTCTTCGTAATTTGAGTACAGACACATCTCAGTTTGGAGGAGATTATAAGGCATATCTTCGTCTGATTGCCCCTAGCTCAGCAAGGTTACTAAGTATGAAGATTGATAATAAAGAGCAGCAGCTTCATCCAGCAGTTATAAACCCGCTCCTATATGGCGCACGGAATTTCAGAGAAAAAGAGGGTGTTGAGGTGCAGGAGGAGACAATAGGGGGCATAAAAACATTTGGAGTATATATTGCTGTTCCAAAGTCTCAAAAAAAGGCTTTTACTTTTAGACTAGATCTTGGAAAAATTGTACCTGTTGAGCTTGAGGAATGGACATACAATCTGAAGGTAATAAAACAACCGGGAACACTTGCTGATCCTCATATGCTTACGGTGCACTATCCAATTAATAGTAAGCTTGTTTCATTTTCAGGGGAGGCAGCGGATCTAGGAGGGAAAATTGTTATTGAAGAACCACTTCTTCAGGATCTTGATTATGTTTTTTCTTTTTCTCGAAAACAATAGGTAAGAGAGGTTTCTCGTGTTATAATAATCTTTATGGAAATTTTGACATTGGCAATGATCGTTGGTGGCTTGGTAGTTTTTGAAGTCATCACAAGCATTGATAACGCAATTATTAATGCAGAAGTTCTTTCTGGAATGAGCAAGAAAGCTCGAAGGTGGTTCTTGTTGTGGGGATTTTTGTTTGCAGTATTTGTTGTAAGAGGTGTTTTGCCTTTCCTTATTGTTTGGGTTGCGAACCCAAGTATTGGAGCTCTGGGTGTTTTGACAGCAGCATTTAGTGGTGACCCAAAAATTGCTGAAGCTATTGAGGCATCATCTCCCCTTTTGCTTTTAGGTGGGGGAGTCTTCTTGGTATTCTTATTTTTTAATTGGTTATTTTTGGAGCCGAAAAATTTTGGATTGAGAGGTGAAAGATTTTTTCAACAACAGGGCGCTTGGTTTTTTGCAATTGTTTCCGTTGTCCTGACCGTCATCGTCTGGTACTCTCTTCAGATAAATCCGATGTTAGCCTTTTCAGCTGTATTAGGTTCAACTGCATTTTTTATTATCCATGGATTTAGGCAGTTTGCTGAACAGCAGGAAAAAAAATTGCTTAGCGGAAATATGTCTGATGTAAGCAAGATAGCTTATCTTGAGGTGCTTGACTCAACATTTTCTATCGACGGTGTTGTCGGCGCATTTGCTTTTACTTTTTCTGTCCCATTAATTCTTTTGGGAAACGGCATAGGAGCTCTTATTTTGCGAAAATTGACTGTGAGTAATATCGAACGAATAAAGCGATACCAGTACTTAAAGAATGGCGCCATGTACTCAATATTAATTTTGGGTACTGTAATGATATTAGATAGTTTCGGATTTCACATCCCGCATTGGCTTTCGCCAATCGCAACGTTTGGTGTTGTAGGGTACTTTTTTTATAAATCGAAGATTAGCTTAAAAACAATAGAATCAACGCTTCAAAAACCAGCCTCGTCAAGGAAGTAAATGTTTGTTATTTGCGGCCTCTTTGGATATGTGTCAATATTGAAGCTTTAATTTTTCTCCGTTGCTCTTTTGAGCGAAGTATTTCAATAAATGGTGGCGCAATGGATGCGAGAACAATAAGTCCAATAATAGGTAGGAGGTATTTGTCTATATCGGGGATTACTTTTCCTAGAAAATAGCCAAGCGTGGGCAGTCCTATCGCCCATAAAAATGCACCAATGATATTGTAGGTAAGAAATGATTTATACTCCATTTTACTGATACCAGCAACAATTGGAGCAAAGGTTCTGATAAGAGGCATGAATCGCGCAAGAATAATTGTTTTACCACCATGTTTTTCATAAAACACCTCGGCTTTTAGGAGATGATCTTTTCTAAAAAGGAAAGAATCTTTCCTTTGAAAAAGACGTCTTCCGACTCGATGCCCAAATGCATAGCCAACACTGTCACCAGCTACAGCAGCTACGAATAGTACAGGAACAAGAAGATATATGTTGAGATAGCCTTGCGATGCAAGAATGCCTGTTGTGAATAAGAGACTGTCTCCAGGAAGAAGAAAACCTATAAATAATCCAGTCTCTGCAAAGATAATGGAGAAGAGAACAATAAGAGCGATAAATTGACCCGAAGACTGAACGAAATGTTCAATATTAAGAAAATCAGGCATACATTTATTATATGGAAAAAGTGGAGGAAAATCTAGTTGAGCTTTAATTTATAAGAGTTTCAATAAATTTTATAGACTTTGGTGATAAGATTAGTGGGAAAAATCTTATATGTTATAGACCTCGATACTTTTAAGAGGGGATAGTTACACATCGTGAGGTCAATGTGCTGATGGGAGAGTCATATAAAGAACAGAGTGCTGCTTAGGGAATGTTTACTATTAATCAGCGGCTAATATATACAGGAAGTCTTGGTTGTCAAACTTTTTAACATCATCTCCTACAGTCATGTCTTC
>CAYWEJ010000003.1:10839-14881 GCA_964457465.1 uncultured Gammaproteobacteria bacterium
TAATTGTTTCCTCGCCAATATCAAGAATTATGTCATTGTGGCGAAGATTGCTGATTGCGGTATGCTCTATATGTTTTCCATGCTTACTCCCAACTAAGACATCTGTTGGTAGAACAACAGATGTCTGCTTTTTTTCAGCAAGGTCTAATAATCTTTTTGCCTCAGACAATTTGTCTTTTTCATAAAAACTTTTCCCGAGATTCTCACCCAAAGCCGCAAGAAAAGTATTTGCAAGCCCACCCCCAAGCAATATCGTATCTGAAAATTCAATGAGTTTTTCAAGGAAGTGAATTTTTGTTGATACCTTTGCGCCTCCTAGAACGCTCACCAAAGGCTTTTGTGGTTTTGTTAAGACATTTGTTAGAGCTTGGACCTCCTTTTTAAGCTGTAGGCCTCCATATGAGGGGAGAAAGTGGGTGACACCGACTGTTGAAGAAGCTTTCCTGTGAGAAACACTAAAGGCGTCATTGACATACATGTCTCCGAGAGAGGAAAGCTGCTTACTAAAAGTTTGAGAGTTTTCTTCTTCTCCTTCAAAAAAGCGAATATTCTCTAAGAGAATTACATTTTTATCTTGCGGGAGGGGTATGTGCTGTTCAATGAGAGCAAGAAAGTCCGGAATGAACGTGATAGTTGCTTCTGGAAGATAGTGTTTGAGCACATCAACAACAGGCAGTAATGAAAGGGTACGCTCTTTATTTTGAGGTCGTCCAAGATGAGAAATAAGAATTACCTGATTGTTGTGAGAAAGCAGGTGCTTAATTGTGGGAAGCGTGCTTGTGATTCTAATGTCATTAGCGATATGATGCTCATTTGAGAATGAAATATTGTAATCAACACGAACTAGAACTTTCTTGTTGGCAATAGCGACTTGGTCAATGTACTTCATGAGTTATGGAATAAATTGTTCAACGATGTCTCGTGAATCTTTTAGATTGAGCTTGAGAAATATTTCTTCTAAATGATTTGCAACGGTTGTGGCGATACGATCTTTCTCCTCTGGCAGAAGATCCCAGAGATGTTTTTTAAAGTGTCCTAGTGATTTTTTGCGCAATGTATAGTAGAACTGCTCATCTGATAGTCCTTTTTTTTCACCCACTAGGTTTTGGTCCATCCATGCGTATATTTCTTTTTTTAACTCTTCAGGCATTGTTTCAAAAACAATATTCTGCAGTCCTGTTGAGAGATGAATTTCAAGAGTGTGATGTTCTGCAAATTGATGAAACAAAGAGATAGGAAGAGTGGACGCTCCATGTTGCACAGCGCCACCAATATGAAATTTTGAGCGTGCAAGACTACTAATATTTTTTAGCACTGTAAAGTCAATTTCTGGCTGCTTGAGAGTGCCATCTGGAAGTGGGGTTCCTCCGTGAGTAGACCCAGTCTGAACACTGATCTTGGACAGGCCAGGCTCAATTGCTTCATCAAGAAAAAGATTCATAAACGCATCAAGGTCTTCAGGCGTGCTATTTCTATCGCCAATATGCCCAATTTCTGCGCCAATGGAGATTGGAGTCTCAAATTCTTTGATAGATCTTATATATCGAGCAAGTTCTGCAGTTATGTGGCTATTGAGCACTTGCTGTTTTGTGACATCCAGAGCTTTGAGGTCAACAAGGGTAGAGGCGTCAAGATCAATATTAAAGAATTTTGCCTTAAGGGACTCTGCAATAAGATCTTTGAGCTCTTGTATCTCTTTCTTTTGATCAGCGATAAATGCTTTTGGATTAACCTGAAAATGATCTCCTTGAAGAAAAACAGGACCTTGATACTCTTCTTTTATAGCAGCTGCAATGACTGCAAGTGCATATTCTTTTGGGCTTTGGTCAGTATACGTCATTTCTGTGCGTGAGATCTCAAAGACTACAGCTCCAATATGATGTTTTTTAATTAGCTTAAAGATATGTCTTGCTATGTCAAAAGTAAGCATACGAATATTGATTGCAGGAACAGTGAATCCTTTTACCTTTTCCTGACCGAAAGCTTGATAAAGAGGGTACATTGACGATGGGTAGACTCCTGAGATTTCTGCAAATTGATATAGAGTTTTTGAGGCTAGATCACGAACTGATTCGTCTGATGAAAAAAGCGCTACCTCAATGAGATCGTCGACAAGCTCATTTTTTGTCCTGTTAACATCAAGCGTTGTTGAGGAGTCCGGGTGGTTGACAACGGAAGAAATTTTTTGATTTAAGCTCAGAAGGGCGCTATAAGCATCGGGCATGATAACTTTAGTATAGCATTTTGACACGTATAAGATCTGTTGCTAAAAACGAAAAAACTTACTAGAATTGCGTCATGGAATTCCCGTGTATTGAAGCTCGCTACCCCCTGACTTTTCGTAGAGATGATGCATATGCGCTCGGAGAACATCTCAAGCATAGGCACTCTGTTGATCTTACCGGTATGAAGAGGGTGGGAATCAGTAATTTTTTACGATTTTTTCTTTATCACAAAGGAAGTAAGGAGGCTTTTGTCAGTAAGACCGAAAAACACCTTTTTATATCAATCGATCTTAACGATCTTGTTGAGCGTGAGCTTTATGCGTTTTGGGCTTTGACATTTAAAAGATTACTAGATGAAATCGTAAGATCTGAAGCCTCAGATGGTTCAAAGCAAAAAATTGGAGATCTTTTTCTTTATTCTATTCAAACGAAAGATCTTTTTTTGCTTATTGATGGTATTAGACAAAGTCTCAGCGCCTTGGTGAATGAGGATATTATGCCTACGCTTTTTCTTCTTCGCTTTGATCGTATTAAAGATGTTGTAACCCCCGCTTTTTTTGATAACTTGGAAGGACTGCGAGACTCGACCCATGGTAAGTTGTCATATGTTTTTACGAGCTTCCGGAACCTAGAGGACCTTTCTCCTCAGGCAATTGACAAAACACGTGTTTCTACTTTTTGTCATACGCTCTCAGTAAAACCCGCTTCAGTTGTCGACATGAGAACAATTTTTGAGGAATATAACCAAAGGTATAAGCTAGACTTCTCAGCTACTCAGGTAAAGGACATTTTTACACTCGTTGGCGGAAATGTGCAGTATCTTCAGCTTGGCCTTGTTATTCTTAAAGAGCAAGGAAAGAGTGGGTCTTCAGTGCAAGATCTTTTCTTGCAGGATGAGAGAATAAATTTATTCTCAGAAGAATTGTGGGAAAGTTTACTCCCAAAAGAAAAAGATCTCATAGTAAAGATAATAGCTGGAGATAAGGTAAGAGATGACGAGAGGAAAGTTGCTGAGTACATTTACGAGACTGGATTTATTTTTGTAGAGAAGCATCATGAGAGGCTATTTAGTCCTCTTTTTGAACAATATGTGAGAACTCGTGCTGCTAAAAAGCACAAAAGTGAACCTGAGCTTGTTTTTAGCAAAAAAGAGCATTTACTCTATACGCTTCTTGAAAAAAAAGTCGGGCAGATTTGTGAACGTGACGAGATTATTCAAGGAGTATGGCCAGAGAATGAGGAATTTGGAGTGTCTGATTGGTCTATTGATCGATTGATGGCAAGAGTGAGAGGAAAGTTGAAAAAGCAAGAAAGTCCTTATGAGGTTAGGACTATTCGTACACGGGGATATATGCTCACAGAACGCATTTAATTACCGAGCATATCCCGATCTATTCCCGAGGAGGCAGCTATCTGCTACAATTAGCTTCAATTACCACTATGGATAAAGCGTATAACCATCAGGATGTAGAAGACAAGCATTATAGAATATGGGAAGAAAAAGGATATTTTAAGCCCGAAATTAATCCTCAGGGTAAACCATATTGCATTATACTCCCACCTCCAAACGCCAATGGAGACCTCCACTTTGGTCACGCAATGTTTGTCGTTGAAGATATTCTTATTCGTTATCATCGCATGAAAGGGGATAGTGCGCTTTGGTTACCTGGGACCGATCATGCAGGTATAGAGACGCAGTTTGTTTTTGAAAAAAAGCTTCAGGAGCAAGGAAAATCGCGTTTTGATTACTCTCAGGAAGATCTTTATCAGATGATATGGGATTTTGTAAAAGACTCAGGAGGGAGAATTGAGAATCA
>CAYWEJ010000003.1:14981-45440 GCA_964457465.1 uncultured Gammaproteobacteria bacterium
AATTTAAAAGATTGGAATATCTCAAGGCAAATAGTCTGGGGAATGAGGATTCCTGCTTGGAAAAACAAAGACACTGGAGAATGGGTTGTTACTGAAGGGGAGGCGCCAATAGGAGAAGAGTGGGAGCAGGACACAGACACTTTCGATACCTGGTTTTCAAGTGGGCAGTGGCCATATGTGACTCTTAAAACAGGACAGCCTGGAGACTTTGAAAAGTTTTACCCAACTGCGGTTTTGGAGACAGCATATGACATCCTAAGGGCATGGGTTTCTCGTATGGTTATGCTTGGAGTCTATACAACAGATGAGGTGCCATTTAGAAATGTGTTGTTTCATGGCATAGTGAATGACCCTTATGGTAAAAAAATGAGTAAATCAAAAGGAAATGTGGTAAACCCTTTAGAACTTATTGAGCAATACGGAGCAGATGCTGTTCGATTTGCTTTAGTCTATGGTAATGCAACAGGTAATGATCAAAGTCTTTCATATCCCAAGCTTGATGCTGCTAGGAAATTTACTAACAAACTTTGGAATATGGCAAGATTTTTAGAGTTCCAAAAAACCCAAAACCCAGAGTTCGAATATCAACATCTAAGTCTTGATGACCTCAAAAAGAAAGATTACACGAACTCATTTGAAGGACAAAAAATTACTACAAGCTTGACTAGCGTTGCTAAAGAAGTAGAGAAGTATATCACTACTTATCAATTCAATTTAGCCTCAGAAAGATTATATGAATATTTGTGGCATGAGTTTGCTGATGTGTATATTGAAGAAGTAAAGAAAACGATACAGACCGGAGATGAACAGGCTAAGAAAGAAGCATTTGAGGTACTGAGTTCGAGCTTTGTTATTCTCCTTAAGCTTTTGCATCCTTTTATGCCTTTTGTCACAGAGGAGATATACCAGAAGCTGCCTGGGCATGGAGAGTCTATTATGATTGAGGCATGGCCAAAAGCCTGAGTATGAAATTACCGAATATTCCCCGATTTATTACCGATTTTAGACGAGCAAAAACTTCCCAGAGGGTCAAACTCTCACTTTTTCTTTTAGTGTGCAGTTTTCTTCTTGTAGTCATTCTTGGAGCAATGTACCAGCTTTTTGAGTCTGTGCAAATTCTTTCATTTACATCAAGGCAACGAGATGCTGTGATTGCAGAAAGAGCATACTGGGAGGATGTAATTAGGCGTCACGAGGGATATAGAGATGCGTATTTTAAGGCTGGAGTACTTTCGTATCAGCTTGGAGCGAGAGACAAGGCTAGGTTATATGTGCAAAAGGCATTGGAAATTGATCCTGAGTTTGAAGAAGCGAGGGATTTCGTAAAAAAAGTAAGACTTTAGTTGTCTTCAGATTTTTCTTCGGTAGATGATTCTTGATCATTGGTAGATGTATCTTCTGATCCCTCTTGGTCACCCTCGGTTGACTCTGCACCTTCTTCACCTTCTGCGCCTTCTTCAGCAACTGGCTCAGGCTCTTCTTCGATAACAATCTCTGCAATTTTAGCAACAACTTGACCCTCTTCGGTAAGAATAGTAACTCCTTCAGGAACTGTAAGATCTGCGACAGTGAGCTGATCGTCAATTGCTGCTAAGTTTTCGATATTGACTTCGATTTTTTCAGGTAGCGACTCAGGAAGAGCTTCAACCTCAACTTCAGATGCGGGTTGGATGAGTGTCCCCACGTTTTCTTTTACAGCTAGTGCTTCACCAGTTAACTCAAGAGGAACCATAGTTTTTACTTTCTCTTTGAGATTTACTTCGTAAAAATCAGCATGGAGGGGAGTGTGGTTACGGAATTCAAACTGAACGTTTTTAACAAGCACTGGATGTTTTTGGCCATCTACCATAAGATCAATAAGGCCTGTTTCTCCAACTTCTTTAAATGTTTGTACGAAGTCTTTCATTGCTACCTGAAGAGAGGTAGAAGGGAGATTTTTACCATAGACATTTGCGGGCAAGAAGCCTTCTTTACGAAGTTTTTTCACTTTTTTTCCAAGAACTGTTCTTGGTGAGGCGTTAAGAATAGGATGTTTCATAAATAAGCGATGTGCTTACGAAACACATCATACGAAAGTATAGCAAAAAAAGCAAACGCTGTCAAACTATAGGTCAGAACTCATCTGTTATGATGGTACCATGCGTATTTTAGGAGTAGATCCTGGTCTTGGAAGGCTTGGCTGGGGGGTTATAGAGGTAAAAGGATCTTCGACAAAAGCAGTTGCCTATGATTGCATCGAGACATCAAAAAGTCTTTCAGAGGAAAAACGTCTTGCTACGATCTACCAGAAGCTCAGTGATGCAATTGCGCTCTATAAGCCTGAGGTGGCAGTGGTGGAGCAGCTATTTTTTAGTAGAAATGTAACCACAGCTTTTATGGTCGGTCAGGCGAGGGGTGTCGTGCTCTTGACAGCAGCTCAGGCTCAGCTTGCTGTTGTTAGTTATTCTCCGTCACAGATAAAGGTAGCGGTAACTGGCTATGGAAGAGCTGAAAAGAAACAAATTGCACAGATGGTTAAGGTAATTCTTGGACTTTCAAAAGCTCCTCGTCTTGATGACACTACCGATGCTCTTGCGATTGCATTAACCCATGCGTTTACCAGGAGATAGGCATTGCTTATAGGTGCTATAATGACGTAACTTTCCTCTATGATTGGGATGCTCTCTGGAACTATCGTTATAAAAAATAGCCCTGCTGTTATCGTTGATGTTCATGGTGTTGGATATAAGGTTCTTGTTTCACATAGCCTTTTTGCAGAATTCTCTCTGGGGTCGCAGGTGCAACTCTATATATATACTCATGTGAGAGAGGATGTATTAGAGCTTTACGGCTTCACAAGCCCTGAAGATTTGAGGCTTTTTGAAATGTTGATTAGTGTTTCAGGTGTCGGATGTAAATCTGCCTTGGGAGTTTTTTCCGTTGGATCTCGTGCAGCGATTGTCAACGCAATTGTTGCTGGTGATGTTAGCTTTTTTACAGCAGTGCCTAGACTGGGAAAGAAGAATGGTCAAAAAATCATTATCGAACTAAAAAACAAATTAGGAAGCGTTGAAGATCTGGATCTGCATGGAGAGAGTAGTGAGCAGCTTGAAGCAATAACAGCTCTCCAGTCGTTTGGTTTTACCAGACAAGAGGCAGAGTCAGCTATCGGAAAGATTAAGGACACCTATACTTCCACAGAAGATTTGGTAAAGGTTGCATTAAAACAGCTTGGAAAGTAATGAAAAACGATAGAGTACAGGACTTAGTGCCAGAAGAACCAGAAGAAGAGGTGCTTACATCACTCCGGGCAGGAACGTGGCAGGAATTTACCGGACAACAGAGTATTAAGCAGTCGTTAGGTATTGCTATCAAGGCAGCAAGAAAACGTGAAGAAGCACTTGAACATGTTCTTTTGTATGGCCCTCCAGGCTTAGGAAAGACTACCCTCTCACATCTTATTGCACATGAAATGGATAGTTCAATAAGAGTAACGTCAGGTCCTGCTATTGAAAGAGCTGGGGATCTTGCATCAATCCTTACCAATCTTCAAAAAGGCGACATCTTATTTATTGATGAAATTCACAGACTTAACAAGGTTGTTGAAGAAACGCTTTATCCAGCTATGGAGGATTATGCTCTTGATATTATTTTAGGCAAGGGACCATCAGCAAGGACATTAAGACTTGATCTTCCACAATTCACCATAGTTGGCGCAACAACGCGCGTAGGGCTTATCTCAGCGCCTCTGAGGGATCGGTTTGGAGTTGTTCATAGACTCAATTTCTATTCACCTAAGGACCTAGAGCAGATCCTTCAAAGGGCAGCAGAAAAGCTTCAAGTAAGCATTGATAGTAATAGTCTTCATGAGATAGCAGTTAGGGCGCGAGGGACGCCGCGAATTGCCCTGAAGCTACTTAAGAGAGTAAGAGACTACGCTCAGGTGCACGGGGATGGTCATATTGCATCAGCAATTACCTCCAAGGCTCTTGAGCTATTGGAGATAGACTCACTAGGACTTGATCCTCTTGATGTGAAGTACCTCAAAGCAGTTATAGAAAAACATGGTGGAGGACCTGTTGGTATTGAGACTATAGCATCGACTCTCTCTGAGGATATGGGAACACTTGAGGATATGGTTGAGCCATATCTCATGCAGGTGGGCTTTCTTAAGAGGTCACCACGAGGCAGGATCGCCACAAAGGCAGCGTATGATCATCTTCACATATCTTCTGCAAAACCAGACCAACAGCATCTCCTTTAGTTTAGCCCAATATGAAAGACATCTTGAAAAAAGGGCAAAAATGAGATGCTCATCTGAAGAATTGCAGTTAAAATAATTGTGAGAGGGAATATAAAGGGAATTTTGGATTTTGTTCTCCCTCTGATGACAAGCATCATAGCTAGGTGTGAAAAAACAAGCAAGTTAAAAATTATTGTTCTCGCAAGAACAGTTGTTTGGTGTTGAAGAAGAAAGTGATAAATAACAAGAAGTACAATGCCTAAGCCAACTCCCCCTAGCCCCATGACGAGTGCGAGTCTTTTGGTAATAAGTGGCAACCTCGTGTTTCTTGGTGGATCTTTTAGTACCTCTCGTGAGCTTGAGTCAGTTGCAAGAGCAAGAGCTGGAAAGCCATCTGTTACAAGATTTATCCAGAGAATTTGTGTGGGCAAGAGTACTGTTGGGATGTTAAGAATTGATCCAAAAGCTACCAGGGATAGTTCAGATAAGTTACTAGTTATGAGATAGACAATCGCTTTAAGGATATTGTGGTAAATGGTTCTACCTTCTTCTATTGCTCTTATGATTGTTGAGAAGTTGTCATCAGTAATGATGATGTCGCTTGCTTCTTTAGCAACTTCAGTGCCACTTTGTCCCATAGCAATGCCAACATGGGCTTTTTTGAGAACGAGCGCATCATTTACACCATCGCCGGTTACTCCAACGATAAAGCCCTGTTTTTGTAGTAGTATCGCAAGATTTAATTTATCCTCAGGTTGTGCTCTGGCCATAATTTGAAGATCTTTGAGGACATGATTTGTTTTCTCATCGGTAAGCTTAAAGAAGTCCTCACCTGTCATAATGACACCTTGTTTTTCTAGAAGACCAACTTCCTCGCCAATGTGTTTTGCAGTAAGTTCGTTATCTCCTGTTACCATAATGGTACGAATACCTGCTTTTTTTGCCTGAAGTATAACCTGAGTGATTTCTTTTCGAGGAGGATCATAGATGCCAAGAAATCCTAAAAAGGTAAGATCTCGCTCAAATTCATTTCTCGATGCTTTTTCGTATTTTCTAAGCGACTTAAATCCATAGCCGATCACTCTCAACCCTTCCTTTGCAAGTGTCTCATACTCTTTTTTAAGGCCATCTTTATCTTTTTTTGGTAGAGAGCAAAGAGAGAGAATCTCCTCAGGGGCTCCTCGAGAGAATACAAGCGTTTCTTTGTTATGACTCCAGATGGTTGTTATTGTTTTGCTTTTTACATCAAATACAAATTCATCTAGCAACTTTCCTTGCTTTAACAAATCTTGAGCTTTTGGATTTTGCTCTTTGCTCCATTGTAAGACCGCGCCATCTGTTTTATCTCCGACGATCTCATCATTACCATTGTGTCTAACAAGGGATGCTGAATTTCCAAGCAAAGAGGCAAAATGCATTTTTTCAATGCTTTCTTTGTTTTTAGCCCAGACTTTTTTTACTTGCATAGTGTTTTTAGTAAGGGTTCCGGTTTTGTCTACAAGAAGAACTTGAATAGCGCCAAGTGTTTCAACAGCCTCCATTTTTCTGATAAGAGCCCGTTTTTTTGCCAATCTACTTGTTCCTAAGGCAAGTGCAACAGTTAGTACTAAAGGAAGCCCTTCTGGTACTGCGGCTACCGCAATGCTTACTCCGCTGAGCACCACGGTTGTAAGCTGTTGCTGGTGAAAGACTCCACCGCTAATTACGAGCGTTCCTACAAAAAGCGCAAGGAAAGTAAGAAGCTTACCTAGGTTTGTGAGCTGTCTTTCCAAAGGCGTCTTTGCTGAAGTTAATGTTGAAAGAGTTGTTGCAAGCTGACCAAGACGGGTCTGAGAGCCGGTTTTTTGGATAAGAATTGTTGCTTTTCCTTTGGTAACAAATGTCCCTCTGTAGCAAAGATCTTTGTCTTTCTTGTCAACCGGGAGTGATTCACCCGTGAATGTTGACTCATTTATTTCAAGCCCTGAGGCTACAAGACATACAGCATCAGCTGGTATCCTATCGCCTTCAAGGAGTATTACGATATCTCCTGGAACAAGATTGTCAACAGGTATTATGTGTTCTTTTCCGTCCCTTAGAACTCTAGTCTCTTGTGGTGAAATTTGATTTAGTTTTTCAAGAGATTTTTCTGCTTTGTACTCTTGAAGAAAGCTAAAAATTCCATTAAAGAGGATTGTTGCTAAGATAAAAAAACCATCGATAAGATCTGAAAAAAGAAATGAAAATATCGAAGCAAGAAAAAGCAGCCCGTTAATAGCTGAGGGAAATTGTTCAATAAGAAGTGAGAATGCAGACTTTCTCTCTTGAATTGGTAAGATGTTTGGCCCGAATTCTTTTAGTCTGCTTTCAGCTTCGTGAGCAGAAAGACCTGAAGGAGACATTTTATGATTGTATCAAAATTACATGCAATTATCCTGAAATTTTTGGAGATAGACATGATAGCTTGGATCTGATTGATCAATGAGTGTAAGCATAGATTGGAGATAGGTACAGTCATAGGGCCTGATGGTAAGAAGAGCTTGAAGAGATCTGATCAGCTGAGGCTTGTTAGAGGTAATAGAATAAAAATGCCCTAACGATCTAAGGGGATTTTCATGCTTGACCGTTGAAGGATCAACAATTGAAGGCCTGATTTTTTCAAGTAGCGTTTTGTTTCTAGAGCTGTCTTTGACAAGGATAACCATTGTTGGATCAAGATATACCATTTTCCACTCTTGGTTATGAGTTATGAAGTTACTAAATGTTTCTGCCCATGAAGTTTGGTCATTATGAGCAAAAATAATAGTTTGAAAACCATATTTTTTTTCGACCTCTGCAAATATGTGAGGATCCTGCTGCATAGGGATGTAGGTGTTTTGGATAAATGAAGCGGGGTAAGCCTCAGGCCTTCCATCAATGAAAACATTTATTTTTGGGTAGAGTTTGAATTCAAGATAGCTTCCAATATCAAAGTTATTAAAAATAGGAGAGGGTAAGTTATTGTCTTTAAAATATGCTACTGCTTTCCACGCGTCTTCCTTAACCCCATACGAGAATTCGTTTTTTTGCGAGAGGCTCCTTATCATAAGTAAAGACGCAATAATAAGGATCAGGCACGATGAAAATCTGAAGAAACGTATGTGCTTATGGGTTAATGATTTTGAGAATGATGAAAAGATTGTCGAGAAAGAATAAGTAAATGCAGGTAATGTTGTAAAGACAAAGAGAGGGAAGTTGCGCACCGCTGAAAAAGCAATGTAGGTGAAGGCAATCGTTAAAAGCCAATCGATAAGTCGTGACCGCTTAAAGGTGAGAATAAGTGAAAGAAAAAGAAGAATAGTTGCTATTTCAAGAAAAGGAAGCGAAGCTTTTACAAAACCAAGGGATTGTAGAAAAAAGGGAGTTTGATTTTCTTCAATAGTGTACCCATAGTTTTGGAATACATGAAAAGGGTAAAGCGCTCCTGCTATAAAGTGGGGATTGCAGAGTGTCACAAGGCCGGTAAGGATTGTTACTAGGAGGAGGGTCAAAGGCTTTTTTTGTTTAAGACTCTTTCTTTTTAAAACTACGGCATCAAGACAAAAAAGAACTAGCACAAAAACTCCAAGAGGGAAATAAATATGGCTATTTACCCATAGCAATTCAAGAGGAATAAGCAAGAAAATGCTTTTGGTGTAATTCTCTCGATAGCGATAAAGAATTGCTATAAAAAGTGAAAGAAAAAGAAAACTGAAAAGCTCAGGACGAAGGTCAGTCCGTTCAAACAAAATACCAAGGTAAAGTATAGAAGTTATTGCTAGAGTGAGCCATGAGGAATGTTTTTTTGCTGAAGAAAAAATAATTCCCCATGAAAGGATGATAGTTAATAAGCAGCTCGCAAAGATTGCTTGATATCCTCCTATTGCAAAAAGTATCGAAAAGAATACTTCTGAAAGCCAATGATGATTGATAAAAGGAAAGTCCGGATAGGTATATGAATAGAGATTTGTCGAGGGAATAGAGAATGAGGAGAGAATGATGTTCCCTGTGAGAATATGTCTTCCTAGATCTTGGTTAAGTGCTTGGGTGGGATGAAAAAATCCTAAGAATAGAACAAGAAATGGTAGTACGACACACACTATTTTTAACAGTCTATCCATCTCTCAAGTATAGCCAAAGCTTAACTATTTATCAGTATGGGTGGTCTATATTGAAGTGCTTCTGCAATATGATGTGGCTCAATTGCCTCTTTACCTTCAAGATCAGCAATTGTCCTAGCAACCTTAATTGTGCGATGATATCCTCTCCCTGAAAGATTAAGTGAAGCAACAGCAGACCTTAAAAGCGTAAGGCATTCCTCTGAAAGCTCACAGAATTCCTTAAGGCTTTTAGTAGTAAGATCTGCATTACAAGTAATGCGAGCCTTTTCATAGCGTTTAGTTTGGCGATCACGCGCTTTTTGTACTCTGGATCGAATAACAGATGAAGGCTCTATCGAATCTTGAGATTTTTCAGTAAGTTTTTCTACTTTGATTGCTGGTACATCAAGATGCATGTCAATGCGGTCAAGAAGAGGTCCTGAGATTTTTTTCTGATAACGACTAATGTGAGAAGGATTGCAGGAGCAGTGTTTTTGAGGGTCGCCGAAATAGCCGCAAGGACAAGGATTTTGTGCGGCAACAAGCATGCATTTTGCTGGAAAAGTTACTTTGCTATTTGCTCTTGCGATATGGACCATACCATCCTCAATCGGTTGTCGAAGCGTTTCAAGAACATGGCGGGGGAATTCAGGAAATTCATCGAGAAAAAGTACACCTCTATGAGCAAGAGTAATTTCGCCTGGGCGAGGATTGCTGCTTCCTCCAATGAGCCCAACAAGAGATGTTGTATGGTGCGGTGAGCGAAATGGCCTTTTGTTCATCAACCCTTTTGTCTCTAAGTTGCCTGCTATGCTATAAATTTTTGTAACTTCCACAGCCTCTGTAAAGGTAAGGGAGGGAAGTATAGAAGGCAATGTTCGGGCGAGGAGTGTTTTGCCAGCACCAGGAGGTCCTTTCATGAGTATATTATGTCCTCCAGCTGCTGCGATTTCTAAAGCTCTTTTTGCCTGATGTTGTCCTTTGATGTCTTTCATATCAAACTCAAAGGTATCCTCGGTGTCTTTATGAGGTAGATAAGGAGTAGGTAGGATCTCACGCTGTTTTGCAAGATGTTGAAAAAGTTGAGTTAACGTCGAGACGGGGTACACGGTGAGATCTTCGATTACTCCGGCTTCATCCTGGTTATCCTCAGGAACAAAAAATGCGTCGTAGTGATTTTTTATTGCAAGTAATGCTTGAGAAAGAACTCCTGAAACTCCACGAACCCTGCCATCAAGTGAGAGCTCGCCTGTGATAAGAATATTGCTTAGATCAGCGGTGAGTTGCCCTGAGGCCAGTAAGATACCTATGGCAATAGGTAGATCATAGGAAGGGCCTTCTTTGGGGAGATCAGCTGGTGCTAGGTTGACAGTAATTCTTCGCGCAGGAAAGTCAGCGCCACTATTTCGGATTGCTGATCTGACTCTTTCTTTCGCCTCCTCAACTGATTTATCGGGAAGTCCAACGATGGTAAAGTTTGGTAACCCTTGTGATGCAATATCAACCTCAACCTCAATAGGGACAGCATCAAGCCCAACCACAGCCGCTGAAGATACTTTGGCAAGCACACCTTTATCATATGGGAATTTTGATGATTTGCAAGATATTATTTGCTCTGTTTGATACAATACGGGGGTGAAATCAAGAGAAGAACTCAGTAAATATACAGGTAAAAAAATTGGCATACTTGGCATTGGTTTAGAAGGTTTAGCGACAGCCGAATTTTTATCTTTAGTTAACCCAGCAATAACATTTTTTGATCAAAAAGAGAGATCTTTGTTTGATGCTGATGTTTTGCAGAAAGCAGAATCAATGGGGAAAGTTTCTCTTGGGAGAGAATCATATAAAGATCTATCTGGATTTGATGTTGTCGTAAGAAGTCCGGGGTTTAGGCTTGGCCAGGAATTTTTGTTAAAAGCCAGAGAAAAAGGGGTAACTATTACTTCCCAAACCAATTTATTTTTTGATCTATCTCCATGTAGTATTGTTGGTGTAACGGGAACGAAAGGAAAAGGAACGACCTCAACACTGATCTATGAAATGCTCAAAAAAAGCGGAAGAGATGCCTACCTAGGAGGTAATATCGGAGTTTCCCCACTAACGTTCCTAGGCAACCTAACGGAAAGCTCGGTTGTTGTTCTAGAATTATCTTCTTTTCAGCTTCAAGATCTTACAAGAAGCCCACATATTGCTGTAATACTGATGATTGTGCCTGAGCATTTGGATTATCATAAAGATGTCTCAGAGTATATTGAGGCAAAACGAAATATTGTTAGATTTCAGACAGCAGAGGACTTTGCTGTCATTAACAGAGATTACATTGCAAGCAATGAGTCTGACATCTATACAGAAGGCCAAGTTTTTTGGGTGAGTCGAGAGAGGTCATCAACAGAGCAGGGATCCTTTGTGAAAGATGGTGCGCTTTGGATACGAATGAAAGGCACTGAGTGGAAAATTATTGATACCGATAAGATAGCACTTCCTGGAAAGCATAATTGGGAAAATGCAGCTGCTGCAGTGATGGCGGCAACTCTTGCAGGAGCAACTAAGGCGGATATGGTAGATGTGCTTAGCTCATTTACTGGGCTTGAACACCGCTTGGAATTAGTAGACGAGGTTGACGGCGTGAAGTATTTTGATGATTCATTCTCAACAACCCCCGAAACAGCTATCGCAGCGATTGATTCCTTTGCGAGTCCTGAAATTCTTATTTTAGGTGGCTCAAGCAAACATTCTGATTTTACTCAGCTTGGAAAGGCGTTAGTAGAAGCAAAAAATATTAAAGCAATTATTGGCATAGGAGAAGAATGGAAGAGAATAAAAGAAGCTATGCATGGTTTACCTGAGCATGTGTTGCTACTTGAGGGAGCAAAAGATATGCATACCATAGTGCAAGCAGCGGCAAAAATTGCAAAGCGTGGAGATGTTGTGCTTCTGAGTCCAGCTTGCGCAAGTTTTGACATGTTCAAAAGCTATAAAGAACGAGGAGATCAATTCAAAAGAGAAGTGCGAGCGCTTTAAGCTCTCTGAAGTTCTTCTGCAACAGGTGTTGCTACTATGGCAATTTTTGGATAACTCTCTGTTGGTGCCCCAGCTGTTTTAGGTATCGCATGACTTTGTTCATTGGCCTGCATGATAAGTCGGTGCTCATGGTTGCTTACTGGTGTGACAGCTGGATAGGTCCCACCATCTCTGAGTTCAAGTGTTCTCATGAGCTGTATTCTAATATTGGTCAATAGTTGTGTCAAGTGAGGTATAATAGCAGCTATGTTTAGATTTACTACTCTTGCAAAGGACAGATCATCAAATGCTCGTGCAGGAAAATTGAGCACACCTCATGGAGAAGTATTAACTCCATATTTTAATCCCGTTGGAACACAAGCAACAGTAAAAACTCTTTCAAGTCAGGATCTATCTCTCGTTGGTGCGCAGATGATCTTATCTAATACGTATCATTTATTTCTTCGTCCTGGAGTTGATGTAGTTGAGAAATTAGGAGGACTAGGAAAATTTCAAGGCTGGGACGGTCCGACTATGACTGACAGTGGAGGATTTCAGGTTTTCTCATTAGGTGTTGCTCAGAAAAAGGTAAAGATAAGAGACCAGCAAGGAAGAAAGCTCAGTAAATTTTCAAAGTCTGTCTTTATCCAACCATCTGACGATCAGGTTTTACTTCCTGCTGTAACCAAAACAAGAGAGGAAAAAGAGTTGAACAAATTGCGCGCTGCAAAAATCAGCGAGGATGGTGTATGGTTTTACTCCCATATTGATGGATCAAAGCATTGGTTTGATGCCGATGTTTCAATTAAAGCGCAAGAACAGCTGGGGGCAGACTTGATAGTCGCATTTGATGATCATGAATCACCATTGTGGGATTATCAAACAACACAGATCTCACTTGAGCGGACAAATAGATGGGCCTTAGCAAGTCTAGCTGCTCAAAAAAGGAAAGATCAATTGATGTATGGAGTGGTTCATGGTGGGCAGTATGAGGATTTGCGTAAAGCTTCAGCGCAGTTCACTGATAAATATTTTCCTGCTGTCTCGATTGGCGGATCATACACCTCAAAACAAGTTCTCTATAGTGTTTTAGATTGGTGTGTGCCATATTTTCAAGAAGACAAACCTCGTCATCTTTTGGGTATTGGTGAGGTGCAGGATCTTTTTGAGGGCGTAGCAAGAGGAATCGATTTTTTTGACTGTGTCGCACCCACAAGACGGGGAAGGCACGGCAATCTTTATATCTCACCACAAAACGGGGGGAGGAAAGAAAATAATTTTACAATGCAGATCACCAATGCGCAGTATGTACTTGATGAAAACCCTATCGATCCTGGGTGTGAGTGTATGACGTGTCAGAACTACACAAGAGCATACTTGAGACACCTTTTTGTAGCAGATGAGCTCCTCGCACAGCGTCTTGGATCCTATCACAATATTTATTTTATTGTGAATGTGATGAAGAGAATAAGAGAGTCAATTCTTGATGAATCATTTCAAGTACTGAAATCATCATGGCTTTAATCATATATGAATAGTCTAAGATTTTTTGATTCGAAAAAGATTATTGGAACGGTACATTTTATGCCGTCTCCGGGCTATAAAGGGCATCTGAGTTTTGAAGACACGTTAGAAAAAGCTAAAAAAGATACTGAGGCTTTTATTAAAGGTGGGGTAGACGCACTAATCTTTGAGAACAATTACGACTATCCTCATAGCATTATTGTTTCTAAAGAAGTAAAAAACATAATGATCAGATTGATACAAGAGATCGCACCATCAATACCATTTGGAGTTTCAGTTTTGTGGAATGACTATAAATCAGCACTTGATATAGCAAAAGAGACAGGGGGGAAATTCATCAGAATACCTGTATTTGTCGATCGAGTTAAGACAGCATATGGCATTGTTGAGCCTTCTTTTAAAGAGGTTATCAGTTACAGAAAGGAAGTAGGCGCAGAAGATGTCTTGTTGTTTACCGATATCCACGTAAAACACGCAACGCTTCTTAGCTCTATGAAGCTAATTGAGAGTGCTCAAAAAGCTATAGAAAAAGGCTCGGATGCTCTTATTATTACTGGTAAGTGGACCGGCCAGGCTCCAGCTATAGAAGACTTAGAGAGCATAAGAAAAGCAGTAGGAACATTTCCAGTTCTCATAGGGAGTGGTGCTAGCGCTCAAAACATACAAGAGCTATTGCCTTTATGCGATGGTGCTATTGTAAGCACTGCTTTAAAAGAAGGTGAAGCTGATGCTGAAAATATTAATATAAAGAGCTATAATCAGCGTATTGATATGGAAAAAGTTAAAAATTTCATGTCAAGAGTAACCATATGAAAAAGAAGGTTTATTCAGGTATCAGAGCAACTGGCAGGCTTCATTTAGGTAACTACCTAGGCGCTGTTAAGGGTATGTTGCAGCTTCAAGACGAGTATGACTGCGTCTTTTCTGTCGTGGATTTGCATGCGATCACAACGCCATATGAGAGTAATGCTCTTGCAGAGGCTACGAGGAATGTTGTTTTAGATTACCTATCAGTCGGGCTTGATCCTGAAAAGTGTCTAATTGAAGTTCAGTCGCTTGTTCCTGAGCATATGGAGCTTGCTTACTACCTGAGTACTATCTATCCGGTATCTCGACTAGAAGATCTCCCAACTTATAAAGATAAAAAGACACAGCATCCAAGATACGTTAATATGGGGCTTTTGTATTATCCCATCTTGATGGCAGCAGACATTCTTTTGTATAAAGCTGAGTTGATCCCTGTTGGCATTGATCAGGAGCCACACTTAGAAGTGACTCGTGAGATCGCTAGGAAATTCAATCAGATGTTTGGCGATCCTACGACAGACTCAGGGCAAGGTGTTTTTCCAGAACCAAAACGTTTTGCAACTGAGGGAGAATATATCCCATCTCTTACAGGTGAGGGTAAGATGAGTAAGTCAGTTGAGGGAAGTTTTATTACCCTTACTGATGATTTAGAGACTATTCAGCAAAAGTTAGCAAAAGTCCCAACAGACAGTGGACAAATTGGAGGACAGATCCCACAAGAGGGGGGAGTTGCGACATTGTTTAGCTTGATTTATCTGCTTGGAGGAAAAGAAATGCATCACAAATATGTTCTTGATTATAAAGACAAAACAATAAGATACTCAGACATGAAGAAAGAGTTAGCGGATGTAATTTATCAGGAGCTAAAACCAATGCAGGAAAAAAGAAAGTATTTTGAAGAGAACCCTCGAATTGTTGATAATCTCTTGCTAGAGCATGCTGCAAAATGTCAAGAAATTGCAAAACAAACGATCAAAGAAGTGAGAGAAAAAATGGGTTTTATGGTAGTATAATCTTCCTTGATGGAACTATCTCCTTCGTCTATTCAAAAGTTTCAAGCCAAAATTCTTTCTTGGTACACCCATAATAAACGCGATCTCCCTTGGAGAAAAACAAGAGACCCCTACGCAATTTTTGTATCAGAAGTCATGTCACAGCAGACACAGTTACCGCGTGTTATTCCGAAATATGAAGCGTGGCTAGACAAGTTCCCAACGATCTCAGATCTAGCTTTATCTTCAAAACCAGATGTGCTTCGCATGTGGTCTGGTCTTGGATATAACAGGAGAGGTTTGAGATTGCGAGAAGCTGCTCAGATGCTTGAGGCCAATTATCAGGGCAACTTTTCTAGAACTGTTGACGAGCTTCTCAAGCTGCCAGGCGTAGGGCTATATACAGCATCAGCAATAGCGTGCTTTGCTTTTGATCTCCAAATCCCCGTCGTTGATACTAATATTCGAAAAGTTATTACCCATGAGTTTTTTGATGGCCAACTTCAAAGCGAAAAGATAATACAGGAAGTTGCCTTGCTTATACTCCCAAAAGGCAAGGCTTACGATTGGAATCAAGCGCTCATGGACTATAGCGCGAGTGTTCTGAAAGCCAAAAAGATTCCTGTCCCAAAGCAGTCACACTTTTTAAGCTCTGATAGATACTATCGGGGACAGATTGTTAAATTACTTCTCAATGCAAAGAAAATGAGCATGAGTGGCTTTTATGACTACTTTTTAGAGCATAATCCTATTGATCCCCTTCGTCTTGAGAAGATCATAAAAAAGATGATGAATGAAAATTTGATTAGGGAAGTAAAGGGAAGGCTCTCGCTGGTCGAGGACTAGCATCCAATAGCATATTTTGCTATACTCGGATGATTCTATGGCTTCAGCAGGCAAAAAAACTTCAGGGACCAACGGCAAGAAGAATATCAATCGACTTAAAGTGAAAACTTCTTGGAAAAACCTCATCATCTATGGTTCATTAGTTTTCTTTGGTATCCTTCTTTTTGGGGCATTTAGCGCAACTCCCTATGATGACGCAAAAGTAACGTCTGTTTCACAAATCATTCAAGATGTAAAAAAGGGATCGGTAAAAGAAATTGTGGTGTTGGACAATAAACTTATTGCAACAGATAAGAACGGGGAGAAAAAAAGCGCTTTTAAAGAACCATCTGCTGATGTTTATTCACTATTTAATAATGCTGGAGCTTCATTAAAAGATAAGAACGTCAACGTTGTTATTAAAGACACCTCAAGTATGTCTGGATGGGTTAATTTGATTGGGGCTGTTTTACCAGTGCTTTTGATGGTTGCCTTCTTTTATTTTATTTTTAGACAGGCCCGAGGTACTCAGGAAAGTATTTTTTCTTTCGGTCAATCCCGAGCAAAGCTTTATAGTAAAGACACACCAAAGGTTACCTTTAATGATGTTGCTGGTGTTGATGAGGCAAAACAGGAGCTTTCAGAGATCGTCGATTTTCTTCGTAATCCCCAGAAATACAAATCAATGGGAGCAAGAACGCCAAAAGGAGTCTTGATGATTGGTCCTGCGGGGACAGGAAAGACACTTCTTGCAAGAGCTACGGCTGGTGAGGCTCATGTAGCATTTTTCAGCATGGCGGGGTCAGAGTTTATGGAAATGTTGGTTGGGGTTGGCGCATCTCGAGTGAGAGATCTTTTTAACACCGCTAAAAAGCAGCAGCCAGCGATTATTTTTATTGACGAAATCGATGCAATCGGTAGGCAGCGAGGGAATGGTTTTATGGGCGGCCATGATGAGCGTGAGCAGACACTCAACCAGATTTTAGTTGAGATGGATGGATTTACACCAAACGAGCAGATTATTGTTATGGCAGCAACAAATCGACCTGATGTCTTGGATCCAGCGCTTGTTCGTCCGGGTAGATTTGATCGACGAGTGAGCCTTGAACTGCCTGATGTTGAGGGCAGAAAAGAGATTTTAGCAATTCATGCAAAAGGAAAGCCGTTTACCAAAGATGTTGAGTGGGAAAGAGTTGCTAAAAGAACGGTTGGTTTTTCAGGAGCAGATCTTGAGAACATGCTTAATGAAGCAGCAATTTTAGCTGCTCGTCTTGGCAAGAAGGCAATCGACATGAGTGATCTTGAAGAAGCTGCTACCAAAGTTAAGTTAGGCCCTGAGAAAAAGCGTCTTCAGTCAGATGATGACAGAAAAATGACGGCATATCATGAAGCTGGGCATGCGTTAGTGTCCTGGGAGATGCCTCAGATGGAGCCTGTTCATAGAATTTCTATCGTATCTCGAGGTATGAGTCTTGGCCATACAATGATGGAGAATATTGATCGGGTGCATGAAACAAAGACAAGACTTATCGAGCAGATTGCAGTCATGATGGGTGGAAGAGCGGCTGAGGATCTTATTTTTGGTGAGATTACAACTGGTGCCTCAAATGATATTGAAAAAGCAACGCAAGTTGCTCGTGCTATGGTGACAAAATTTGGCATGAGCAATCTTGGTCCTTTGACGCTAGATTCAGATCAAAGAACTCCCTATGAGCAATCAGAGATATCAGATGAGATGGCTGCTAAGATTGATCAGGAAGTTTCAAAAATCATTGATCTTTGCTATAAAAAAGCTGTTCGTGTCCTGACACAAAAAAGAACAAAGCTTGATATGATCGCAGAAGAACTCTTGAAAAAAGAAACCCTTGATGCTGAGGATTTCAACAAGCTCGTCGGGCCGAAGGTTTTAGCAAAGAAAAAAAGAATAGTTTTATAACCCCTATGCTACAATTGGAAGATGAGTAAGCTCGTTTTGATTGATGGTTCGGCTCTCCTTCATCGCGCATACCATGCCATGCCAGGCCTCACCAACAGTAGCGGTCAGGTAGTAAATGCGGTATATGGTTTTTTCTCGATGTTTCTTGGTGTTCTTCAAGAGCAAAATCCTGACTATATTGTCGTGTGCTTTGACCGTTCAAAGCCAACAATCAGACAAAGCATGTTTGCGGGATATCATGAGCATAGACCTCCGATGGCAAGTGATCTCTCAGATCAGGTCGTGTTGATTGATGAGCTACTGGCAGATTTAAAAGTATGCGTTGTGCATGCTGACGGCTATGAAGGAGATGATGTAATTGGTACTTTTTCTCATCAGGCAAAAGCGATGGATTCATCAATTGAGGTTGTTATTGTGACAGGGGATCGGGATATGCTTCAGTTAGTTGATAAAAGAACAAAGGTTTTGATGACTATTACAGGCATGACCAAAACAGCGCTTTTTGATGAGGCAATGGTAGAGGAAAAATATGGGGTCAAATCGTCACAGTTTGTTGACTACAAGGCGCTCATCGGCGATCCGTCTGATGGGTATCCTGGCATTACAGGTATTGGGCCAAAAACAGCATCAGGATTGCTGCAAAAGTTTGGAACATTTGAGGCTCTTTATGAGAAAATTGGAGATGTTCCAGAAAAAATTGGGTTAAAATTGGCAACCGATGCTGAGCAGGGAGCATTAGCAAAAAAACTTGCGACCATTATTACTGACGCTCCTGTTCATTTGGATCTTAATACTGCATCGGTAGCAAATCTTGATTTTGAGTCTCTACGTAAAGGGTTTGAGAAGCATAGTTTTAAGAGTCTTCTTTCAAGACTTGATGCTAAGGTTCCTGACAAAATAAAAGAAGCATCAAAAAAAACAAATAGTGACCAACTTGATTTACTCTGAGTATGAAAGTAGCGCTTGTGCATGACTATATTAAAGAGTACGGAGGGGCAGAGAGAGTGCTTGAAGCTCTTCACGAAGCATTCCCAAGGGCAGATGTCTATACGAGTCTCTACTTACCATCGTATCTTGGTCCTCACAGAGAACGCTTTGCATCGTGGAACATACGGACATCTTTTTTGCAATATATTCCTTTTAAAGCAAAGTTGATCAGCCCATTTCGACTTTTGTCTCCTTTGGTTTTTCGATCTTTTGATTTTTCATCGTATGACGTTATTATTACCTCCTCAACAGGGGCATATTTTCCTAATAGCCTTAACAAAGGCAAAGCAAAGCTCTTTTGTTATTGCCATACGCCACCTCGCTATCTCTATGGTTATGCAACAGCAAGAGAATGGAAGAAACACGCTTTTTTGAAAGCAGTTGGCGAGCTTGTCAATCACATTTTGCGCATCGTTGATTTTAAAGTTTCAGAAAACGTTGATGTCTATATTGCTAATTCAGAAGAGGTTCGAGCTCGCATCAATAAGTTTTATCGAAAAGAAGCTGTAGTTATCTATCCTCCGGTTGAAATAAATTCAGAATTCAGAATTCAGAATTCAGAATCAAAAACGAAAAGAGAGTATTTCTTGACTGGAGGGAGGCTTGCTAGGGCAAAGCATGTTGATCTTATTGTCAGAGCAGCTAAAGAGTTAAAAATTCCACTCAAAGTTTTTGGTAAAGCCTTTGCAGGCTACGGAGAAGAGCTAAGAGCAATTGTAAAAGGACAAGAGCAGATTGAATTTGTTGGGGAAGTAAGTGATGAGGAAAAATTGTTATTGATGAGAGGTGCAAAAGCATTTTTATTTGCTTCAGAAGATGAAGATTTTGGCATTACGCCAGTCGAGGCGATGGGTCAGGGAGTACCAGTGATTGCCTATCGATCAGGCGGGGTAAAAGAAACTGTGGTAGATGGAGAGACAGGACTCTTCTTTGATGAGTTGCATACTGAATCTTTGAAAAAAGCGATCACAAAGCTGCAAAGAATGAAATTTGATGAGAAAGTATGTAGAAAAAGAGCAAAAGAATTTGAAAAAGCAGTATTTCTTAAGAAAATTACAACTCTTGTAAGGCCATAAATGGCATTATATAGACTTGCATTAGGCGCGCAAGCATAATTATAATGATTTATACATCTATGCCTGATGCTCAAAACATGCAAGAAGTCCTTCATGCACCAGCTGTAGAAAGTAAACCTAACCCTTTTACCCGCCTTCGCTCTGTCTTTTCGCGAAGCAGCTCAGGAGAGTCTTCAGCAGCTTCTTATACAACCGATCCTGTTGCTCCAGAGGCTGTGCGCTATGCTCTTGAGTATAAGAATGCAAGATTTGGTAAAAAAGAGATTGAGTCTCTTTCAAAAAACGGATTCCTTGATCTCACAACGTATATGTTATTAAAATCTCTTAATGGAGCACCTGGGGAGCAGCAAGCACTGATGGAGGGAATAGTAGATAGCGTGGTTGATAGTCCGTCGCAAGCGTCTGATCAGATCCATGCTTTACACGAAGGAGTGCTATCATCGCCAATCTCTGGGTTACTGCAGGAGATTGGCGGAGCTAAGGCTGCGCAAATTATTAGACAAGGGGTCTCATTATGGGATGGAAAATTTACTGAATTAGCTCAAGAGATTAGCAGGATGCCTCATGAAGTAGTGCCAATCTATATTGGTTATGCTGGTGCACTCGGATTAAGACAAGGTATTGCGGAGTTTGCCCGAACTAGAAGAGATATGATGTTTCTGATTCCTGACTGGATTAAGGATCCTGAATCGTCAGATGCTGGTTATGCCATCGATTTTGGTGCACCAACAGGCGAAAGAGTCTCAGTCCTTCCAAAGGATTTTCAAAGACCAGAGGAGTTCGTCTTTGTCGATGACACCAGACGAAATGGAGCAAATGCACAGGTTATGTGGGACTATTGGACGAATAATTCTGGACTACCACTCTCTGAAGATCATCTTCGTGTTGTAGATTTTACCCCTAAAAATATCACCAGCGCGTAGATTCTATCAAGACACAAAACAGACTATTGTCTGACAGGCTTCTTTATGTTAGGATACTAGGAAGCACGAATCTATTTTGGGGAGTGCTTTTTTTTCCGGAATGACGAGTAACTATCGCGAAAAAATTGTCATATCAGTAGGAGGATCCCTTATTGTTACCGATAAAGGGATTAATACCGAATTTTTAGGAAAGCTTAATAGCTTCATACGAAACCAAATTGCCGAACATCCACACCGGCAATTTTTTTTGGTTTCAGGAGGCGGAGCGGTAGCAAGACATTATCGTGATGCAGGACGAAAAGTGCTTGGTCATGAGTTAAGTCGTGATGATCTTGATTATCTTGGTATCCATGCAACAAAGCTCAACGCTCATCTGATCAGGACAATCTTTCGCGATATAGCCCATCCTTATATCCTCAAACATTATGAGATTATCCGTAAAGTTGCAGAGCCAGTCGTGATTGCTGCAGGCTGGAAGCCGGGTTGGTCGACTGATTACTGCGCGCTTTTGGTCTGTGAAGACTACGATGTCAGTACGGTGATTAACTTGAGCAATATCAAACAAGTTTTTGACAAAGACCCAAAGAATTTTAAAGACGCAAAGCCAATTGATCGTATCGATTGGGCAGAGTTCCGAAAGATAGTAGGAGACGATTGGAGCCCAGGGCTTAATGCTCCTTTTGATCCAATTGCGGCAAAAAAGGCACAAGAGCTAGGTGCAAAGGTAGTTGTTCTTCATGGTGAGGATATTGATAATCTTGAAAAGTACTTTACGGGAAAAGATTTTGTTGGTACAGTCATTGAATGATTCTTCGTTCCATAGCCTTCTCTGATTTTCGAAGCTATTCTCATCAAGTCTTCTCATTTTCTCCTCAAACAACCATTGTTGTTGGTCCAAATGCTGCAGGGAAAAGCAATCTTATTGAGGCAATTTTTCTGATCGCGAGCGGGAAGAGCTTTAAAGCGGAAAAGGACACGCAAATGATCACGTTTGGCAAAACATTAGCAAGAGTTAAGTGTTTAATTGGTGATGACACTAATAAAGAAACGCTTGAAGTTGTCATTACTCAGGAGCAGGACACAGTTCGTTCTTACTCTAAAAAATTTCTTCATAA
The DNA here is from genome assembly GCA_964457465.1 of uncultured Gammaproteobacteria bacterium. GTDB lineage: Bacteria > Patescibacteriota > Microgenomatia > Levybacterales > UBA12049 > JACROF01. Next base: position 36,486 of record CAYWEJ010000003.1, read on the forward strand.
TGGTGTTGCGAGGAGAAGAGTGGACTTCGTCGGAAAATTGCCAGCTCTTCTTTTTATTCCTTCAGATCTTGATGTCATTGTCGATTCGCCATCAAAGCGAAGAGAGTTTCTTAATACGGTTTTGGAGTTGACTGATAGACAGTACAGGATAGCGATGATTTCTTATGAAAAAGCGCTTAGGCAAAGAAATGCTTTGTTGGGAGTAGTCCAAGAGACAGGAATAAGAAATGACGAGCAATTTGCTTATTGGGATAATCTATTAATAGAGCATGGGTCATATATTACGCAAAAGCGTGATGAGTTGATTGCTTACTTCAATCAAGGAGATAAGCCTATCCTGTCGTGTGTTGCTGCTTATGATAAAAGCGTTATATCAAAAGAAAGGTTAGAGCAGTACAAAGGCCCAGAAATAGGCGCAGGTGTTACTCTTGTTGGTCCTCATAGGGATGATTTTACCATTACCATACAAGGGGAGGACAAGGAAGAAAAAAACGTAAAATATTTTGGTTCTCGTGGTCAACAGCGGCTGGTCATCTTTCAGCTAAAACTAATACAGCTGCTGTATATAGAAGAGAAAACAGGCGAAAGGCCGTTACTGCTTCTTGATGATATTTTTTCAGAACTTGATGAGGTGCATATCCAAGAGGTTTTGGCGCTTATTACCAAGCAGCAAACTATTGTGACAACAACTCACGAGGAATTTTTTGATAAACATATGAAAGCTGAGGTAATTGATCTGAGTAAGTTTTAGCCCTTGGGGACTTTGAATCCAAAGTAGGCAAAGACAATCGTGGTAAAAAAAGCAATGCCCATAATGTTGGTTACATTGACATTATCGGCATAGATAACGGTAAATGCGGTTGCAGCCCACTGCATGATAAGAACAAGAGCGACCCAGGGATACTTGCTATAGAAGTTAAGAAATTTGTCCATACCTATTGATCTACACGATTATACTGCGTGACATATGAGTTCACAAGCGTATAGATATCAGGCCTTGTCTCCAGAAGGTAAGAAAGCCAATTATTAAGCCTTTCCAGAGCTCTATCTCTACTAATTCTTTTTAGATTTCTTACTGCGAGACCATCGGGAATGGTCTCCTCAGGGTGTATCTCAAAAAACTTTTTAAAGTCTTTCTGTAGATGAAAATCATAGTCCATTTCTTTGGCTACCAAACCAAGCGTACTTAAGGCTTTAATAAAAATCGCCATTTCTTTGGGAAGTTTGATTTTATAACCTTCGGCAACTCCCATGATACGCATGAAGACGACAGTATAGTCTGTCTTCATCTCCTTGAGATCTTTTAATGAATTACGAACTGTCACTTCAACGGTTTGAGCCAAATGATCACTAAGAATCCTGATAAATTCGTCAATCCTTTTTTGATCAATACTTGCAGGAAAAGCACTCTGAATCATTTGCTTAAGATCGTCTGATACTACATCAGCAAAGTAGAAAGTCGCCTCTTTAAAGTCAAAATCGCCAATAGCTTTAAGAAAACGAATAAATGAGGTTTGATTTACAGGGAGCAGTTCTCCCATAATGCCAAAATCGATTAATCCGATTTTATTATTTTGTAAAAGTATGATATTGCCAGGGTGGAGGTCTGCATGGAAAAATCCTCCAAAAAAGTATTGATGAAGTAGTTCATAGGTAAGAGTATGGGGAACTTTTTTAAGATCTATACCAAGCTGCATGAGTCCATCATGATCAATTCTTCCCTCTTTCATACCTCGTAGTACTCGGGTGAGAGGGAATCCATCTATGTACTCCTGAACAAGAATGCGTTTTGTTGAGAGCCGAGTGTACATTTTTGGGATCACAATCAGACTATCGGAGGAAAGCGTGGAGCGAAGTTTTTCAGCATTTTCTGCCTCAGTCTGGTAATCTAGTTCCTGAAGGGTCCATCTCTTGAATTCAGCCGCAAATTCTTTCCAGTTGAGGCCTGATATCTTAAAAAACATGTCAGCAAGAAATACGACAAAATCAACAACAAGAAAGTCTGCCTGTACAGTCTCATCAATACCAGGCCTCATGATCTTAACGGCAACAATCGTATCATCATCAAGCTTTGCAGCGTGAACTTGGCCAAAAGAGCCTGAAGCAAATGGTTCTTTTTGAAAATCTTTAAAGATTTTTTCAGGTACAGCACCAAGATCTTCAAGAAAAATTTCTTTAACATCTGCATACGAAAAAGGCTTAACATTATCCAAAAGATCAAACATCTCAAGAGAGTACTCACGAGGGAGGATATCAACACGAAGTGCTAAGAGTTGCCCAAATTTGATAAATGATCCTCCAGCTTCTTCAAAAAATCTTTTAATCGTTCGATCAGGAGGAAAGCGATAGATATGTAGCCTCTTTAACAGGTAGAGAAAGCCGTATTTGACGAGTAAGGTTACTATGTATACAAAACGAAGCATTGATAAAAAATATCCGGCAGCATAAGCCTTTTAGATTAATTGCGGGCAAATCCAAGAAAAAACAAGATCAGAACAGTGACTGACGCGTAAATATAAATTATTGTTGGCTCAACAATATTAAAGAGAAGTACGGCAAGTGTTGCGGTCCAAACACCTGCAATTGATAAGCAAACCCATGGATATCTCACGAGGCAATTATAGGAAAGACTATAGCAATAAGCAATACGTGAAGATGTTTGTTTTTGGTCTTGCAACCATTCGGGAATTATGCGAGAATCTTTGATTATGTACTCGCCAAAATATACGATCACCACAGCTATGCTCACGCTTATTGGTCGAATTGAGGCGGCAAAGCAGTTTATCGATCATGCCCCCCTTTTGCCTTATTATGAAAAAAAGTTTCGTGATGATGCGATGGTGAGAGCAGCGCATTATGGTACGCACCTGGAAGGCAATGAGTTGAATTTATCACAAGCAGAGAAGGTCTTGCAGGGAGAGAGTGTTGCAGCCAGACAGCGAGATGTCCAGGAAGTTATCAATTATCGAAAAGCTATGGAATACATAGCTGGCCTTCATAAAGGAAAAGAAAAAGAGAAAGTAGATGTAGATTTGGTTTGTAAACTTCATGCTCTTACTGTTGAGAAGACTCTTGACGCTGCAAAGACGGGGGTTTTGAGAAATACCCAGGTTGTTATTAGAAATAGTTTTACTGGGGAAGTATCTTTTAGACCACCTGATGCCAAAGACGTTCCTAATCAAATTGATGAGCTTTTTGTATTTATTAATGAATCAACAAATCAATCTATTCATCCACTATTGAAGGCAGGAGTTGTTCACTACGAATTTGTCAGAATCCACCCTTTCGTTGACGGAAACGGAAGAGTTGGAAGGTGTCTTTCGACACTTATTTTGTATCAAGAGGAATATGATATCAAACAGTTTTTTTCTCTTGAAGAATATTTTGACAAACATGCATCGGAGTACTATGCTTCACTACAAAGCGTTGCAAAAAACAATGGTGATTTGACAGAATGGCTCCATTTTTTTCTTGAAGCGTTAGCAGTTGAACTGCAAAAAATAAAAGAAAAAGTTGAAAGAATATCAGTTGACGGGAAGCTAAAAGAGAAGCTGGGAGGGTCACCGCTTCTTTTAAGTGAAAGACAGCTTAAGATTATTGAGTATATTCAGTCAACCGGATACCTCCAAAACAGCGCTTTTAAACAGCTTTTCCCTTTTGTGTCTGAAGATACAGTATTGAATGAGTTAAAAAGTATTATTGACTCAGGTATTATCAAAAAGATTGGTAAAACAAAAGCTGCTAAATATGTCATGACTTAAATATGAAATTTTCTGCATTCGCATTATATCTTGACCGACTTGAAGAGACTTCATCTCGTCTTAGTTTGATTGAAATCCTTGGTGAGTTGTTTAAAAAAATTCATAAGGATGAAATTGATAAAGTGATTTATCTTATGCAGGGTCGTGTCGCCCCTTTTTTCGCGCCTATTGAGATGGGTATGGCAGAAAAGATGGTAGCATCAGCTGTCGCCCTGGCTTTTGACTCAAGTAAAGAAGAAGTTCTCAAAAAAACTGGACAAAAAGGGGATCTTGGACTTGTGGCAAAAGAGCTAGCAGAAGAAAAGCATAACAAAGAAAAAGATGTGCTGGTAGTTGATGTTTTTGAAAAGCTATTAGAGATAGCAAGGACTGGAGGAGAAGGATCTGTTGAGAAAAAGATATCGCTCCTATCATCGCTTCTTTCTCAGTTTGATGCAGTTGCTGTGAAGCACTTGGTAAGAATTGCTCTTGGGAATGCTCGGCTTGGTATCGGCGACCCAACTGTGTTAGATGGTCTTGCAACAGCTATTCTTGGCGATAAGTTGCAGCGAAAACTTCTAGAAAAAGCTTATAACGAGACTTCAGATCTTGGCCTTATTGGAAAAACTTTGGTTAATGGTGGCTTGGCAGATGTAAAGAAGCTTGGTGTGATGGTTGGTCGGCCGATCAGATCAGAGCTTTGTGAGCGTTTGCCTAATCCAACAAAAGTATTTGAAAAACTTGGAGAAACTATCCATGCAACCTATAAATACGATGGCTTTAGAGTACAGATTCATAAGAACGGAGATGATATTATGATGTTTTCTCGAAATCTTGAGAATATGACCCACATGTTTCCTGAGCTCATTGATGCGACTCGCAAACAAGTAAAAGCGAAAACAGCAATTCTTGATACGGAGGCATTAGCATATCAGCCAGAGTCAGAAGAGTTTTTGCCTTTTCAGGAGACTACCAAAAGGCGAAGAAAGCATAATATTGAGGAAGTAGCAAAGTCTCTTCCTCTTAAAGCGTTTGTTTTTGATGTTCTTTACGTAGATGGGAAGTCACTTATCGATACGCCTTTAACAGAAAGAAGAGAAATAATGCAGCAGTTGATAAACGGAGACGAAGTTCTTATCCCATCACCTGGTGTGATGCTTCATGGCGCACATGACCTCCAGATAATGCTTGATGACGCAATTTCAAAAGGCCTTGAAGGGGTTGTTGTTAAAAGACCTGAGTCGTTGTATGAGGCAGGCGGACGTAATTTTAACTGGGTAAAGCTCAAGCGTCATTCAAGTGGTGAGCTTGAGGATACGATTGACTGTGTTATTTTGGGTTATATTTTTGGGAGAGGAAAAAGAGCGGAATTTGGAGCAGGAGCACTCCTCGTCGGGATTTATGACAAAGATAAGGATGAATTCGTCTCAGTAAGTAAGATCGGCACAGGGCTAACGGACGAAGAGTGGAGAAGTATCAAAGATAAAGCGCATGGACTTGAGCTCTCTCATAAGCCTGCTCGTGTTAGCTCAAAAATTGAGCCCTCAGTCTGGGTAAAGCCTGAGATTGTTATTGAGGTATTAGCAGATGAGATCACAAGGAGTCCAAATCATACAGCAGGGATGATGCTGTCAGAGGAGGGGAAAGTGGTAGAGCCTGGGTATGCACTTCGTTTTCCGCGTCTTATTAAATTTAGGGATAAAGACAAAAAGCCTGAAGATGCAACAAGTGTTCAGGAATTAGTTGCGATGTATCAATCTCAAGGGAAGCAGGGCTAGTATTCGCTTGGGAAAATATCGTCATAGAAGTCTAAAGTTGCATCATCTCGTTTTCTCTCCTCTATAAAGATCTCAACTGGATCATGTACTGATTTTGGTTTCATCATAAGATCGATAGCTTCTTCAAGATTTTCAGCTACAGTAAAATCTCGGTTGTTAGCAGATTGAGGTCGATGAAAAAATGATCGAAGTTTTTCCATAGAAAAATAACCACAAGAAGTGGATCACAAAAAGGCCAGAGAACCTTTGGGGATATCATCAGTATACGTTGATTGTCCTTTGAGATCAAGCCTTCCGAAATATTTCTTACAATGTTAGAATGCTCCTATGCAGGTTGTTTCAGATTTGCATTTACACTCAAAGTACAGTCGAGCTGTCTCTTCGCAAATGGTTCTTCCTATGATGGCTAGGATAGCGGCTGAAAAAGGGTTACAGCTTCTGACTGCATCAGATTGGACTCATCCAATGTGGTTTAAAGAAATTTCTACGCTTCTTGCGGAGTCAGGCGAGGGAGTTTATCGCTTGAGGGAGTCTGCAAATAATAACCCTATTCATTTTATTCTCTCGACAGAAGTTTCTAGTATCTATAAGCAGGGTAAAAAGCTACGGCGTATCCACAATCTTGTTTTTATCTCATCACTAGCAAGAGCTGAGAGTTTTAGCAAAGCTCTTGTTGCTAAGGGATGCAATATCGGTAGTGATGGTAGGCCAATCGTTGGCCTAACTTCAAAGCAGCTCTTAACATTACTTTTGGAAGTCGATGAAGATGGATTTATTATTCCATGCCATGTCTGGACTCCTCATTTTGGACTCTATGGTTCGGCATCTGGATTTGACTCAATAGAGGAGGCTTTTGGTGATCTCTCAGATCATATTTTTGGTATTGAGACAGGTCTTTCTTCAGATCCTGAGATGAACTGGCAGATCCCCGAACTTTCAAATAAATCAATTCTCTCTTTCTCAGATGCACATAGTCCTGCAAAGATGGGTAGGGAGGCAACGATGCTTGAACTTGAGAAGGTTGACTTCCCGCATGTAAAAGAAGCCTTCCAGAAAGGCAAAAGTCCATTAAATAAGGTAGTTTTTACTATGGAATTTTATCCTGAAGAAGGAAAATATCATTTTTCAGGACATAGAGGATGCAAGGTTAGACTAACGCCTGAGGAGGAAAAAGAGAGAGGAAGAACGTGTCCTGTCTGCAGGAGACAGCTTACAGAAGGTGTTTTTGTTCGCCTTGCTCATGTAGCTGGCACAGAGGCACTCAGCTCAGCAATTGTTAAATCAAACGAATCAGGATTGAGGTGGTTTACTGATCCTTTAAAACATCACCCACCTTATGTCAAGCTAGTGCCTCTTCTAGAGATAGTAGCTGAGGCTCTTAGCGCAACGGTAATGAGCCAGAAGGTAAGACTTGTCTACAATAGGGGAATCGCAATGCTTGGATCTGAACTAGATATTCTTCTTAAGATATCTGAGTATGAAATAGCAAAAGAGATGGGAGAAAAAGTGGCGCAGTCTGTGGTAAAAGTAAGAAAGGGAGAGATTGTCATAGAACCTGGTTATGATGGCGAGTATGGTGTCGTAAAAATATGGGACCCACAAGTCTTTGGAAGCGATAATATAGAGAAACCTCAGCTAAGCCTCGATCTCTAGTAGCAATGGAGGAAGAAACAGGAATATAATATATTCAGTGTTTTGGGAGGAGGTGAGTAACTATGGCAGAACAATCAAGTAAAAATGACATTATCGTTATGATGGAGGAATGGTTTGGTAAATTGCCACCACTTCCTGCTAATGCTCGAGAGATAATTGTTAAGATTACTCCTATTATTGCGCTCGTTTTTGGTGTGCTAGGTATTCTTGCAGGGCTTGGAGCAGTTGGCGTTTCACCAGTCGTTCTTTTTGGTGGTATCAGAAGTTCACTGTTAGTCTTGGTAAGTGGTATTCTCACCATCGCATCAAGTGGTATTTTGCTTGCAGCATACCCAAAGCTTAAGGCACACAAGAAGCAGGGATGGGTTCTTCTTTTTTGGTCAACAGTAGTTAGTCTTGTTTCTTCGCTTGTAGCTGGAGGATTGGTTAGTGCAGTTATCTGGGGAATTGTTGAGTTTTATCTTTTATTCCAAATTAAGTCTTACTATAAGTAAGTCTTTTTGAGTTTATTCAACTTGAGACATATCCTGCATGATGCGGGGATGTCTCTTGTTGTATTGTGATGTGAGTCATTGCAGTATCATATGATTATGGTTACAATTACGTTGTAAGATGAAGCTAATCGTTGGACTTGGAAATCCAGGAGAGAAATATGAAGGCACTCGACACAATCTTGGCTTTGTAGCTGTTGAGCACTTCCTCAAAGACTTTGCGCCTCTTAATACAACAAGTTGGCTAGACGAAAAAAAGCTCAAGAGTGATATCGCCATTGTTAATTGGCAGCCTAAGGTTGGTGCTCCAGAGCGTGTAATACTCCTTAAGCCCAAAACTTTTATGAATAATTCTGGTATGGCAGTCCAGCTGGCAGCTAGCTATTACAAAATTGAATCAACAGATATTTGGGTTGCGTATGATGACTTAGATCTGCCGATTGGTAGCCTTAAGATTAGGCTTGGGGGAGCTGCAGCAGGTCATCATGGGGTCGAGTCGATTATGGCATCGCTCAATACAGATAAGTTCTGGAGATTTCGTATGGGTATAGGACTTCCACGTGGTCGCAAGGTAGATGGGGATGGTGTTGAGCATGCCCAAAGCCGTCGGACAATAGGCAAAGCAGAGGATTATGTTTTGGGTACGTTTGGCACCAGTGATCGAAATAAAGTGCGTGAAGTCATAAAGTCTTGCTCAAAAGCTTTTGAAGTCGCTTTGGAAAAAGACCTCACCGCTGCAATGAATAGGTTTAATACAAAATAACCTTGCTATAATACTATTCATGCAGTCGATCAAATCTGTTCTTGATAAATTCAATCCCACAACTGACAAGTATGTCTCTCGTGAGTTCCAGACTTTTGGCATACATATTTCCGAGTCCCTTGATGACTATAAGCATAAGAGTCTCTATATCAAGTTAGCAAAAACAGTACACAGATCTCTTCTTGAAAAAGCCCTTTCCTTTGCAATTGACAGCAACGCCAAGAATAAGGGCGCTCTTTTTATGTGGAAATTAAAAGAGTTACGAGAGCTCGAGAAAAAAAACGCTTCAGATCTCCAGAAAAAATTGGATCTATGACTTCATTTAGGGATAGGGTTATTGCTATTGTTCAATCTGTTCCATATGGCAGAGTTGTCAGCTATGGACAGATAGCAGCTTATCTTGGTATGCCACGCGCCGCTCGGCAGGTGGGTTGGGTATTAAATGCAACAGAAGATCATCAAGGGCTTCTTCCTTGGTGGAGAGTAGTGAATAATGTCGGGTATTTAAGTATTCGTGGAACAAAGTATCA
>CAYWEJ010000003.1:45540-52551 GCA_964457465.1 uncultured Gammaproteobacteria bacterium
GCTTGGAAGACAAAGCGCCGAGGACCCAAAAGAGCACGGGCGTGGAAAGCCGACTTCAGAGGCTGACCCAAGATGCTCTTCCTGCAGAGGAAGTGGCCTGATGAATCAGCACCCATTCCAAATTTACTGTCATTGTCGGTATCGCTCAGTGACACCAAGGCCTCAGACATGATTTCTAGGCGGTTCGAGAAAATCGAACCGCTTTTTTTATGAAATTTTTATCTCGTGTTTGGCAAAAAATGAGGCAAGAAGCGTAGTGATTGGCACTGCAAGAATAAGCCCAATACTTCCCACAAGCGTTCTGATGATCTCCTCTGAAAGAAGCTCGCTATTAAGGATAGTCCATAAAGGTTGTGATCCATTTTGAAAACTCAGAACAATGAATATAAAAATACCAATTCCTGCGCCTGCATAGGCAAGGACAAGCGTATTGACTAGAGATGCGATATGTTCTTTGCCTATTACCATTCCTTTTTGAAAAAGCTTGGTCATTGAATAGGTAGGATTTGCCTCAGAAAGCTCAGCAATTGTTGTTGACTGGGTCGTTGTTGTGTCATCTAAGACCCCTAAGGCTCCAATAATGATGCCTCCTAGTAATAGTCCTTGAAGATTGATTGTCTTTGGAAATCCCAAGAATAAATTGTATGCATCTTCAGACCCAAGACCATAGAGTTTAGTTAGGTGGACAGCGATAATAGCAAGTATTCCCGTAAGAATAAGACTAATACAGGTTGCAGTAAGTGCAATCGTTGTTTTGGCATTAAATCCATGAGCAAGATAGAGTGTTGTTAGCATAATGATGCATGAACCGACGATGCTAATAAAGAGAGGATCATTGCCAGAGAGTATTTGTGGAACAATAAACCCTATGATTACCAGCAGGCTGATTGCGAGTCCTGTTAGTGATCCGAGCCCCTTTTTTCCTGTTAGCAAAAGCACCATGCCAATAAAAATAACACTAAATAGTAGAAGGCTGGGAAGCCTATATCTATCAGATATGATGTATCTTGTATTTTTATCTTGAGTTAGTTTTGTTAGTACCACTGTCTCTCCGGGGCGCAATTTTTGTTGAGTGGTAATGAGCGTATCTCCTCCATACTCAAGCGTGAGACTCTTTCCCTTGTCATCTCCATCAAGGAGAGTAAGGGAAGCTTTTTGATAAAAATTTTGTTTACCTGCTAGATTTTTTGTTCCTTCTTCAAGAATACTTTTGACTTTCGCTTTCAGGTACGATGAGGTGGGAGATTGTGCTGAGACTTGAAGAGTAAAGGAAAGAAAAAGGATGAGCAAAAAAAAGAGATATAGAAGTGATTTCATGGGTATAGTATAGCAAGAATAAGATCAATACTTGACAAATGCAAAAAAGTCGCATATACTAATGCGACTGATTCGCATTTGATAAAGAAAGGAGGAGTTCTTATGAAGACAGTATTTTATGATGTTAAGACTCGTCAAAAAGTCGAGACTGATGTTACTGATAAAAAAGAATACCAAACGAACGGTACAACTCGTTATGCCCTTAAAGGCAAGACAAGTGACGGTCGGAACCTGACGAAGTTCGTCAGCAAAGCAGATTACGACCAAGCGTAGGTTCGCAACTTTTTTGGATCATCTTGAATCAGTGCGCTTACACGGCGTTTAACACAGTACAATCGTTTTATCTTGAAAATCCAGAAAGCCCAATATTGGGCTTTCTGAGGTAGCAATATGAATATTAATCAACAATTACAAGAAACTCAGCTTAAAAAAACCCCAGCTCGTATGGCAGTGTTGTCTTATCTTCATAGCGTTTCTATTCCAATGGACGTAGATAGCATTTTTGACCATTTGAATCTGGAGCATGAGGCAGTAGATAAGGCAACAGTATATCGTATTCTTGAGGCGTTCTCTCAGAAAGGCCTAGTCAGAAAGCTTGAACTTGGGGAAGGGAAGTATCGCTATGAGCTAGCGGGTGATGATCATCATCATCTTATTTGTGAGCGGTGTGGCACAATTGAGGATATTTCTGACTGTAATATCTCAAGTCTTGAAAAGGATATTAAAAGTAAAAAGAGATTTTTGGTCAAACGTCATCAGCTTGAGTTTTTTGGAGTATGTTTACAATGTCAGAAATAACACCAATTCTCATCGCTGTTTTTTTGGGAAGTATAGGCGCTTTGTCTGGAGGCGTATTATTGCTGTTTTATAAATCATTTAAAAATGCATTTGTGCACGTACTTGTTCCTTTTGCAGCAGGAGCATTATTGGCAACTGCTTTTTTTGATTTATTACCTGAGGCTTTTGAGCATGCAGAAGAGCTTGATCAGGGAATTAATGTATTTGCCGTGGTCCTTTTGGGAATATTGCTTTTTTATCTTCTTGAAAGAGGTATTCATTGGTTTCAGTATCATCGAAAATCCCACAAGGGGGTTCATGGATCGACGACTGTTCCTTTAATTATTTTTGGTGATAGCATGCATAACTTTATAGATGGTGTTGCAATCGCGATTACTTTTATGGTCAATCCTTCACTTGGCATTATCACTACCCTTGCTATCATCGCGCATGAGATTCCACAGGAGGTCGGTGATTTTGCAGTTCTTCTTCATGAGGGACTGTCTCGAAAAAAAGTCTTTTTTTATAACTTCTTAAGCGCACTTCTTTCAGTTGTAGGAGCTATCTTAGCTCTTGTTATAGGAGAGTCAATAGAAGGAATTCTGCCGGTTGCGCTTGCAGTCACTGCGGGATTTTTTATCTATATAGCTTTGACAAACTTGCTGCCGACGATTCATCATGAGGAGAAAAAAGGATATGCTTTTTGGGAAACAGGCTTTTTCATCTTCGGGGTGTCTGTTATTTATCTTGCTGCAACGTATCTAGAGCATGCTCATTAATTTTTGCTTCAAGGAGATGTCATCGCGCACACCTTATTTTTTTGTAGTTTTCTCAGAGTAAGTAGTGTTGATAGGAAAAGGAGAGCAATAATTGCGACTCTTGACCACGTACTATGTAAAGAGAGATCCAAAAAACCTGCGGATGGTCCAAGTACAGAAAAGATTGATAAACCACATCCAGAGCATCCACTGCCGGCAACTGCAATTAAATGTAGTCCACCAAATGACCATTTGAGCTTCCCTGAGTTTTTTATTTGCCTAAAAAGTATAAAGGCGAGCGCCCCATTGAAGCCAATCAGGATTGTGGTGATGGAGAAAAAGAGTTGGTCAATTGGCGGAAACATCAGTGGGAAAAGCGTTAGTAGCTGCATAAGTAGCTTGGCTTTGTAGGAAAAGGATTCATGAATAGTAAAAAGCTGTGATATTGTCTGATAATTAAAAAGCACTACATGAAAGAGGAGGTAGCTTAAGCTGAAGGCAAGGGTTGTTAAAATTGTTGATTTGTTAGTTAGCGGGGACAGGAAAGACTTCATGCGTCATTTCTTTAATTGCTCATCGATAATTGTTTTCATGGTTGCGTAGGGAACTGCGCCTACAACGATCTGTCCATTGATGTAAAAAGTAGGGGTTGAGTTAACATTGACTGCCTGTCCGTCTTGCAAATCCTGATCTATGCGCTTTGCATATTTTTTGGAATTAAAGCATCCCTGGAATTTTTCTTGATCAAGGCCAATTTCACCTGCCCAGTTATTGATATCATCTTCTGAGACTGCAATAGTGCCCTCTCCTTGGTCTTGCTGTTTTTGGTAAGCGATGTCATGGAATTCCCAGAATTTATCTTGTTCATTTGCGCATTCTGATGCTTCAGCAAGAGGTCTTGCAGCTGGATGAAGACTTTCAGGAAGAGGGAAGTGTCGATAGGCGAATTTAACCATGCCTTTATCAATGTAGTCTTTTTTTATTTGAGGGAGGGTATCTTTCCAAAATCTTCGACAAAAAAGACACTGAAGATCGCTAAATTCTACTATTGTAACTTTTGCATCCGCTTTGCCGATAAGTGGTAAATGTCCCACGCCAACTTTATAAAAAGAAGGAGTTGGCGTTGGTTGGGCTCCTTGGGCATTCAAGCTTAATGTTTTTTCTTTCTGTTCCCAATAAGTAACTTTTGCTGTTTGATACCCACTGAAAAATGCGAAAGCAAGTAGTATAAGTACAAGAAGCTTGATAGGATTAATGTTTTTGAATTTCGGGAATTTTATCTCGACGAAATCTTGATTAGGAGAAGTTTTTTTAGAGACAGATGATCTTTCAGACATATGTATCATTGTAGCCTTTTATAAAAAAGGTTGTCAATCCAATCTGGGATAGAGAGTAGTAGAAAGAGGACTCGTGACATCGATATCTTCTCCTAATTGTAGATGAGAAGGTGTTTTAATATCTTTATACCAGAACGGTTTTTTTAAGGCCTGATTTCCTTTTGTTGTCAGAATGTCGCCAAGATATATGCCGACTTTCTCAGGCAGTTTGATGTCTTTAAGAATGAATGCGTCATGATGGGTGGGGCGGTCAAATGTGATCACAACATCGCCGACATCGAGAACTTCTCGCACTAGACCATTTTTCTGTATGTCTACCTCTGTGCATCGCACCTGATCAAGAAGAATTGTTGAGAGTGAATGAGAAATGGGTGAGGCGTAATACATCTCTATGATTTTCCTGTCAGTGACGATATAGAAATGGATAATCCACTCAAAAAGTGTGGCGATTAAACCAATTCCTCCAAAAAGAAGAGCTGCGATGAGTGCGAAAAGGAAGAGGGTTGGTTGCGAATACAAAACGAGAAAGAAATATCCTGTTATGACTAGGAGACACAAGACGATGCTGCCGACACTTATTAATGGAAGAAAAAGTGTTATGGCATGGGGTTTGCCAACAAAAAGCAGCTTTTCGTTGGGTAGAGACAAAAAGGATAAGACCTCTTTGATCAGTTTGTTTTTAAATTTGTTTCTCATAGGCATCTAGAATAATAATAGATAAGTTCGGAATGATGCCTAATCATTAATTATGATAGTTTTTTATTCAAAAGATGTAATTGATCTATGTCACACCATGCTATAGTGAACTCGTTAAATCTGCAGTATAATGATAGTCCATGGAGCAAAAAGGCATAACATCTCAAGAAAAAGCACCAGAGCCAACAGTTACTAGTCAGTCTACTATGCGCAATCTCTCTTCTCTGGCACAGATGGTTGTTGAGCAGTTTAATAAAAAATCTGAGCCAAATCATGAGCATAAGATTACAGTGAATCCTTTCGTATCAAAGGTGGCAAGTGCCTATGAAAAACTTCGAAATGCTATGGAGTATCGAGAGGATGAGGTAATTCTTCGAGCAACTATTGAGCGAATTCTTCGAAGGCGACTACTGCTGGGGGGGACAGCGAAATCTACAGCTGAGCCATTGATTAGAGAGTTGATTTGGGCTCGATATCTTCCTGACAATGCTGTTCCAGCAAGCGCTGTTAAGGAAGTTGAAGACACTATCGATCTCTATCTTCAGCTAAGACTTCGAGTATTGGGAAAGCATAGTGTAAAGGTAAGCCAAATGAATGAGTGGACATATCACTTGATGTCTTCAGCAATAGAACATGTACTTAATCCAAATGAAGAAAAACAAACATTGGCTAATTTTATGTACCAGGTGCTGAAAGATGATGTAGCAATTGTTGACGATAATGAGCAGACAAGAGACGCACAGGTATATTTAGCAGTTAGAAAAGCGTTTGCAAGAGATGATGTGGCATTTCTAAGATTTCATTTTTTTCAACTCTATTTTGGTGGTTTTTCATGGTCTAGTCTAGATCACGTCGTTTTGTCATTCGCTGATGGTTTTAAGGAAATTAATGCACAATTGCATTACCCGCGTAAAGAGAGGATTCACACCTACATTAAGCATCGAGCAGCCGCATTCTTTATTCTTGAAGATATATTTATAAAAAATAAAAATTCTTTGGAAGAGGTACTGACTCATGAAGAGGAGTTAAAAAAAGCTGTTTGGGAAGCATGTGAAAAAAGATATAAAAGCATCTCTAGAAAGGTGAGGACTGCTATTATTAGAAGCTTTTGCTTTATCCTTTTAACGAAAGTGCTTTTTGCCTTTGGGATTGAAGGAACATACGAACGAATTTTTTACGGCTCTATACAATGGACATCGATTCTGCTTAATACCAGTATTCCCCCTATGCTTATGATTGTTGTAAGTCTTTTTATTCGTACTCCAAAAGAAGACAATACGAAGATTATTTATTCATATGTTATGAAGCTTCTTTACAATGATTCCCCTCGCCTTGGTAGCCAACTTGTTCTTAAAAAGCAGTCTGACAAGCCGCATTTAGCATTTTCTATCTTATGGCTTTCAGCCTTTTTAGTTTCTTTTGGGAGCATTATTTATGTGCTTTCTCGGTTACATTTTAATGTTGTTAGTCAAGGGATATTCATCTTTTTTGTGACTATCGTATCTTTTCTTGCATATCGAATTAGCACTGCTGCTCACACTTTTTCAGTGGGGGAAAAGCAGGGCATTCTTACTCCGTTAATTGATTTTCTTTTTATGCCAATAATTCGAGTGGGAAGGCATCTCACACAGAGTATCTCGCAAGTTAACTTTTTCCTATTTCTTTTTGATTTTCTTATCGAGACACCATTTAAGGTTATCTTTGCAGCAGTTGAGCAATGGTTCAAGTTTTTACATGAAAAGACTGAGGATTTAGGATAATCAATGTGCTATACTTTTCTATGATGAAGAAGATTTCTGCAAACGGGCACTATCTCGCTTTTGTTGTCGCTTTTACTGCTATGGCTGGCAGCCTCTTTTTTAGCGAAATACTGCATTTTCCTCCATGCGTACTCTGTTGGTATCAGAGAATTAGTATGTACGCTATTGTTGGCGTTCTTGGAGTTGGTATTTATTTTAAGGATAAAGCCGTGTATCGTTATATATTTTTACTAGGAAGCATAGGTTTTGCTATTTCCATCTATCATAACTTACTTTATTACAAGCTTTTACCCGAGTCTGCGGCTCCTTGTATACTCGGCGTATCATGTACCACAAAATTTATTGAAAGGTTTGGATTTGTTACTA
>CAYWEJ010000003.1:52561-55814 GCA_964457465.1 uncultured Gammaproteobacteria bacterium
CTTTCAGGTCTAGCATTTGCAATGATTCTTGTTTTTATGATAATGTACAGAAATTCTTTTCTAAAGAAAAAATAATATGAATAAAGAAGGAATGATACTAGGGGGGATAGGTCTGTTCACTCTTTTGATCGTGGTTGGTGCTGCAGTCTTTTTAAGTAACCCAAAAACTTCTCAAACCACGTCAGATGTTATAACTGACAAGGCACTACTCTTTGGTCCAAAAGAAGATAGGTATGCTGAAGGTAGTGAGTCTGCAAAGGTCTCAGTAGTTGAGTTTGGAGACTTCCAGTGTCCTATGTGTGCCCAGGTTGCCCCTGTTGTTAACAAGATCAGAGAGGAATATAAAGGTAAAATTTATTTTGTGTATCGAAACTTTCCTCTTCCACAGCACAAAAATGCGCAGTTAGCAGCTGTATCTGCATATGCTGTAGGAAAGCAGGGAAAATTTTGGGAAATGTCCGATCAGCTCTATGATCAGCAGTTATCATGGGCTGACAAATCAGATGCAAAAGATACCTTTGCTAAGATAGCTTCAGGTTTGGGTATAGATATGGCTAAGTATTTAGCATTGATAAATGAAAACGCAGGCGTTGAGAAAATTCAGAGAGATCAAAGCGATGGATATCAGCTAGGCGTTAATGCTACCCCCACCTTCTTTATTAATGGAGAAAAATATGCACAGGCTTTATCGTACGAAGAGTTCAAAAAGATTCTTGATGATAAGTTAAAGTAGAGAAGGTAGTGTTTTGATAGTGTTGACATGCCTCTTTTTCATTTGTTAGTATTAATTTTCTATGGCGGATCTTATTTTTACAGATCATAATTTTTCAGACGAAGTTTTAAAAAGCGACAAACCAGTTGTGGTTGATTTTTGGGCGCCTTGGTGCACTCCTTGTAGAATTGTCGGACCAATCGTTGATGAGCTGGCAAAAGAGTTTGAAGGAAAAGTAAAGGTTGGAAAGCTTAATGTTGATGAGAACCAGCAAGTTTCGGGCCAATTTAATGTCATGTCAATCCCAACTATTCTTTTTTTCAAAAACGGACAACCTGTTGAGTCGGTAGTTGGTGCGCAAAGTAAAGAGGTTATCAAGCAGAAAATGGAAAAACTCCTCTCTGCGTAGTTTTTCTGCTCATCCCTATATACTATAATAGAGCAATGAATACCTTGTATGACGTTATTGTAATTGGGTCAGGCCCCGCTGGTTTGACTTCGGCAATTTATACTACGCGTGCTGCACTAAAAACACTTGTTCTTGCAGGTGAGAAATGGGGAGGACAACTGCAGCTTACATCTTTGGTAGAAAATTTCCCAGGTTTTCCTGAAGGGATTCAAGGTCCTGATCTCATGCTTAATATGAGAAAACAAGCAGAGCATCATGGAGCAGAGATTAAAGATAGTAATTTCACTACAGGTGATTTTACCAAGAGACCTTTTGCTATTAAGGCTGGTGAAGAAACATATGAAGCTAAGGCTGTTATTATTGCATCGGGAGCGGATGCGAGGTGGCTTGGAGTTCCAGGAGAACAGGAACGGATCGGAAAAGGGGTGTCAAGCTGTGCAACGTGTGACTCGATGTTTTTTCGCAATAAGAATATTTTTGTCGTAGGCGGTGGCGATAGTGCTATGGAAGAAGCGCTTGTCTTGGCAAAAGTTGCCAATAGCGTTACGGTCATCCATCGTCGTGATAGCTTAAGAGCAAGTGAAATTATGCAGAAAAGAGCAAGAGAAAATGAAAAAATTTCATTTCTTTTTAATTCAGAAATCGTCGAAGTAAAAGGAGAGGGAAGAGTGCAGAGCGCTTTAGTCAAAAATAGTCAAACAGGAGAGGTCAAGGACATGCCGGTTGATGGAATTTTTGTTGCTATTGGTCATATCCCTAATACTAAACAATTCCAGGGAATAGATCTTGATTCTGAAGGTTATATTGCTGTTAAGGATCATTATCATACCAACATTGCTGGAGTATTCACGGCAGGAGATGTTCATGATAGATCATATCGACAGGCAATTACCGCTGCAGGCTTTGGTGCAGCAGCAGCTCTGGAGGCTGAGCACTGGCTCTCAATGGGGGAAGCTTAGCTGTGATTTGAAAATACATTAATCCCCTTGACAGCCTCAGATGGGCTATGCTACTATAGCTCTCACAGTAAAGCGAGAACTCGTTTTTTTATGCCTAGATTTTCACATAGATTTTCTATTCCCAATTAGGGACATATTGGCCTCAAAATAACGCTCTTCTTGTTTTGCTTCGCACATTATTTTTTGTAGTGTACTGGCCAACTTAGTTAGTTTTTTTAGCGTGTAGCGGTTAGTTTTTAGAGTGCAACTAAGTACTAATGGCTAATAACTAAACACTAATATGGGCCGGTAGCTTAGTTGGTAGAGCGTCGCTTTTGCACAGCGAAGGTCGAGAGTTCGAATCTCTTCCGGTCCACCAATAAAAATGTAGAATTCAAAATTCATAATTTAGAATTACATTCTGAACTCTGAAATCTACATTCTGAATTTAGGAAGCTCGTCCTTTTGGACAAGCCCTCCAGTTAGGGAGGGTTTTTTCAAAAGCGTAGTCTTGTTAGCGCTAACTTCTCCCAAGGAGGAGGGCCGTTACAAGTACTAGACGAGAGCTCTTTAATAAGTGAAGAGAATTTTGTCTCATCAGCCGATGAGATGAAATAATTGTTTTGTCTAGTCCCATGAAATTTGGGACAAATACAAAATCTACTCATAATGCCATTAATGGATGCCTAGGCGATTGTGACCGAGGAAGGACGCATACGGCGGCGATACTCGTCGGGGAGGTGCCAAAGACCTTTGATCCGGCGGTTTCCGAATGGGGCAACCCACCTCTTTTGAGGTAGCCTGCAGTAAACAATTTCGATTTATCGAGATAATAGCTGTTGTGCTGGGAACGGCGTGAACTGAAACATCTTAGTAACGCCAGGAATATACATCATATGAGATTCTCTAAGTAGCGGTGAGCGAAAGGGGAACAGTCTAAACCCGCCAACTGGCGGGGGTTGCAGGGCAGACGATATTTGAGAGGCAAAGATAGCAGAAGGACTCGGAATAGTCCACCATAGAGCGTGAAAGGCGCGTATGCGAAATTTTTGTCTCCGATAGTTTGTACCTAAGTACCATGGAGCACGATAAACTCTGTGGGAATCTGGGTCGACCACGATCCAAGACTAAATATCATAATCGACCGATAGTGAACTAGTACCGCGAGGGAAAGGTGAAAAGCACCCCGGGAGG
>CAYWEJ010000004.1:0-46064 GCA_964457465.1 uncultured Gammaproteobacteria bacterium
AAAAGTTGCCAACGTTATTTATGAATACCTCATCAAGAATGCGTTGCTTCAGTAGTATCGATATAGTTGGGTAATAATATTTGACGAATGAAGATAAAAGTGTAACCATAAAGCTATGCGCCTTTTTGCAAAACCGCAAAATAAAATATCGCCATATCATAAGCTTCATGCAAAATGGACGCAGAGGCATGCTTCCCTGAAAGAGAAATTGGTCTCAAAACATAAAGAGTCTGTTGATTGGGTTGCAAAAAATATTCCTGCAAAACACCATATAGCTGCTGGTTCATTGAGTGGATTACTTTTACTTACACCTCCTATTAGCGGCTCGCTTCCATCTGCATCAGGACAGACTCAAGAAAAGCCTTTGAGTCTTCCAAAGCAAGATTTTTTATTAGCAGATCTTCAGTCATCATTACCAAACGAAGTTCGTCCTCTTTCACCAGACGAAGAAACTAAGATAACCCAGCTCTTATCTGATCATTTTCATCTTTCTGTGAAAGCTGAAATTGACGGAAAGAGACTAAATAGAAGTTATGGATTAATTGGAGCTGAGCAACACCTCATGAGATATCCAGGCGATACTATTGGTAGTCATTTTACATCGCCTCAAGAGGCATCTTTGTATGCGAGATCGGGGATGGCGCCTGGCAGAGGCGCATGGGGATATTTTGCTTACTCTCAGGCTGAGATGGATCAGAAAGATATTGAGCGTGAGAAGTACTATATAGCAGTACAAACTTTTTTATCATCAGGATACAGTGAGCATGTAAGAGAGTATTCAGAATTTTTTAAATTCCGAAAAATGCTTGTTGTAAATCCACAAAATGGAAAGGCGATGGTTGTTGTCATTGGAGATGCAGGGCCGGCGGTATGGACAGGAAAACATTTGGGTGGATCTCCAGAGGTAATGTCACATCTAGAGAGAGTAGATGGAAAGCAGCGTGGTCCTGTACTCTATTTTTTTATTGATGATCCAAACGACAGCATTCCGCTTGGACCTATTGGAGTATAATAATAGTAATGAAAAAACATTTTTATAGTCATATCATCAAGACAGAGTCAGTTGTCATAAAGCTTCACGAACTGGGGTTTTCTGAGGAGGAGAAGGCAAGCCTCATAGCATTGATGGATTCAAGTCTTCATCATGCTATACTGGATGCAATCCTGTCAGAGCTTACACCTTCTGATAAAAAGCTTTTTCTTGACACACTTTCAAAAGAAGATCATGAAGAAGTTTGGAAATTTTTGAGAGATAAAATTGAAGGGATAGAGGATAAAATTCAAAAAGCAGCAGATGGATTAACAAAAGAATTGCATGAAGATATTAAAGGAGTAGCATAATATGGCAAAAGCAGCGAAAACAGTTTTGTATCTCACTGATAAAAATCTTTTGATCCAAACCGAGAAATCACTAGTTAAGTCCATTACTTTCCCTCAAGTGCTTTTAGAAGATCAACACGTCGTCGATCTAGATGCTTTTACAACTTTTCTTATTAAAGAACTCGACACTTTAGCTAAAAAGATTTCCCCAGTTATTGTGATATTGGGCACTGGAATATTATTTCAGAGTTTTGTCACTAAAAAAGAAGAGGTAACTATTGGTCAAGACACCCTTCGCTCAACATTGCCTTTTCCTCAAGAATACGTTTCAGAAAAGACAATATTAACACCTACAAAAATTTACTTATTAGCAACACACAAGCTATATATGCAGGCTCTTATTAACGCTTGTCGTGAAATAGGAATCGAATTGCAGTCTGTGCTACCTCTCACGCTTTTTAGTGATGAGGAAAAGGTTGAAAAGCTCAAAAAACCTGATGTAAAAGCGATTCTTTCAAAAAAGAAACTTCATGCAGTCGGGAATTTTCTTGAAGTTGTACCTGTAACACCTGTTGAGGAGTTAGAGCGAGTGCAAGAAGGAGCAGTAGGCGAGTCGTTTACCGGTTCATATAGAAAAGTTACCGCTTGGAATGTCTCTAGACTTCTCATAATTTTAGGATTTCTTATTGTTTTAACAATCCTTATGGGAGGATTGTTGTATGTACAGTATCTTCACGTAAGTGGTCTTTCAAAACAAGCAGAGAGTACTGTGGTGCCAACACAAATTCCCACTCCAACTACAATTGCTGAGGAAGATCCAGCTAATCTTAAGGTTGTTGTGATAAACGGAACCGGGATTGCGGGTCAGGCAGGCAGGGTCAAGGATTTACTTTTTGAAGCAGGATACACAGATGCAACAACTGAAAATTCTGAGACAAAAGACTCTCAGAAAACAGAAATTGTCTTTTCATCAAAAGTCTCAGAGAAACAACAAAGTGAGATAAAAGAGCTACTACTTAAGACTTTCACTGCAGTAACCTCAAAAATAGACACAGAAGCTGATAAAGATATTCAAATAACAACGGGTGAAGAGAAGTAACAGCTACTTTTTGTTCTTACTATTTACATGCTAGAATCCTTTCCAATACCTATTGTCATAGGAAATAAATATGGGCATGATATTCGAGTACGTTGCGTTCCTCTTGCTGATGGTAGATCGTTATTTGATAATCAGCCTACCGAGAAAGACCTCAATCAAGCAATGCTAAGCAAGATTGCGCCTGGTGTGCATACATTTAATGGATATCAGCATCCTGTTCAGGTTTTGCCAAGTACAAATAGATTGTTTTTCCAACAAGTTGACGCAATAGGAAATAGAAATATGCTAGCTAAAATATACATACTTGGTAGGCATTTCGAAAATTTTGTTGGAGAAAGAATTTCAGAAGATGATTCTTGGAGTATTGTCAGAGATTCGTATGGAAATGCTGTATATGATGAGTATGGCCGTGTAAAAAAGGATGCGGAGACGTGCTCTTTTATTTCGATATCCTATACTCCATTTAGGCCTGGAAACGTATCTGCTGGGTTGGTTAAAAATACTAAGGAAAATAAATATAGGTTTGACCAGATTAAGGCACTGTATATACGTGTAATGGCAGATCCAATTCAAGTTGAAAGAATGCAGGCAATTGAAAGAGAAGCAGGTCTAGGTTAATAAAGTAATGTCTGAACAAAGAAATTGAAACTGCAAGAATATCTTATTAGGATAGTAAATCTTCGTTAAGTCAAACATTGCTAAATCGATACATTTTGCTTATAATTCTCGATCTATGGTTGAAGGCACAAGGGTAACACTTAAAGAAAGAATCGCAGCAAAAAGAGCTCTGGAAAAAGAAAGTTCAGATACTCAGATGGTCGCTGTGTCTGGTCAGACTGCAGCGCACTTAGCAATGTTAGATGAATTTTTAGGTGAAATAGATAATGATTTAGGGCAAGATCCTGATGTTGTTTTTGATGCTTCAGGATTGAGAGAATTACAACCTGGAAAAGAGTACAGCATCACTGAATCGAGCAAAACACGAGCCCAGCCTGACTATTATAATCCCGATTCAATTAAGATGTATATGAACGAGATAGCGGAATCCTCACTTTTGACCCGAGAGGAAGTCACGGACCTGACAGCAAGAATAAGAGAAGGTGATGATATTGCAAGAGAAATGCTTATTGCATCAAATCTCCGTCTTGTTGTTTTTGTAGCAAAAAAATATTATGGCCTTGGGATAGATGAGTTAGATCTTATTCAATATGGAAATATCGGACTCATGAGAGCAATAGAGACATTTGATCCTGAAAGAGGAGCTTTTTCAACATATGCCTATCACTGGATACGTCAGGCTATTCGAAGAGGATTGGCGAATGATTCAAGAACGATCAGACTTCCCGATGTCGTACATGCAAATCTTCATAAGGCCAGAAAGATGCAGGCAAAGCTTGAAATTGCGCTAGGAAGGAGACCTACCAATAAAGAGGTTGCTGATGCTTTAGGGATGAGTGAAGACAGTGTTGTTGAAGTGCTAGGTTTAGTTAATATGTCTACATCTCTGAATAAAAAAGTCGGCAATACAGATGAGGATGACGGAGAGTTGGGTGATTTTATTGAAGATAAAAGCAGTGGTCCTGAGGTAGAGGCAATTGAGAGTAGATCACGAATGGAAATTGCTGAGCTTCTGGGAATTTTTGATGATAGGCCAAGATATAGACAGATCCTCGAGATGAGATTTGGTTTTGGTGAAGACGGAAGAGTACATAGCTTGGAGGAGATAGGAGATCATTTTGGTATTACACGTGAGAGAGTAAGAAATATTGAGGCAAAGGCACTCCGGGAATTTAGACAAGATCCTAGAGCAAGAAAGTTAGTTAAAGAATATTTTGGACCTAGTAAAAATCCTTACGGATTAAGAAAAGAGTAAATTTTCTCAATATTCTCTTTGTCAGGACCATTTTTATCAAACCCCGGGACTTCAAGTATCATTGGCTTGTTATTAGTTAAAGGATCATTCATCAATAGCTTGAATTCATTTTTTGGAATTTGTCCTACTCCAATATTTTCATGCCTATCGCGGTAAGACCCAAGAGGGTCCTTACTGTCATTTATCTGAAGGACTTCAAGAGCTTCTAATCCTACAAGCTTATCAAAGTCGTTAAAATATTTTTTAAAAAGATCTGGA
Organism: uncultured Gammaproteobacteria bacterium; assembly: GCA_964457465.1. Taxonomy (GTDB): domain Bacteria; phylum Patescibacteriota; class Microgenomatia; order Levybacterales; family UBA12049; genus JACROF01. Next base: position 4,551 of record CAYWEJ010000004.1, read on the forward strand.
GTTGAAAGATCATAGCCTGCTCCCCATAAATGGCAGGTATCAAGGCATACTTTTACTCTTTTGTTTTTTAGGTTTTTAATAATGAATCCAAGTTCTTCTAAAGTGCAGCAAATTTTTTTATTACCTGCATTTTCAATAATAAAAAAAGTTTCCTCTGGAGTATTATCAAGAACTTTTTGAATATTTGAAAATAGTACGTCATACTGTTTGGTTGTTGTTTTATCTTTTAATTTGAAAGAGCCTAGGTGAATAATTGTTCCTTTGACATCCATTTTATTTGCCAGAGTAAGTTCATCAATAAGGTAGTTTGTTGATTTATTACCTATTGTTTCTGCATCAGCAAGATTTACTAAATATGACGCATGAAAATATACAGGGTCTATATGATATGCTTTGCGTTTTTTCTTAAAAATATCTAGCTGCTCTGTGCTGATATCTGGACTACCCCAATTTCGTGGTGATTGAGAGAAGATCTGTAGACAATTCCCACCAATTTTATGAAGTTTGTCTAGAGAATTATGAAAACCTCCTGCTATGGAGAGGTGCGCTCCAACTTTCATGAGGCTTAGTGATCCTTGTGGTATCGCTCGTTAATTTTTGTAAGCTTATCATTAATAGCGCGTTCAAGATCAACCCCAGCAGCATTTGCTAGCTGTACTGTAGTAATGATGACATCAGCAAATTCTTCATAAAAATTTCTTTTATCAAATCTTTCTAACTTTGACTTTCGTTGGAGCTTCAGCACGGAAAGCGTGTCATTACAAAGTTCACCAACTTCTTCATTAAGCTTTATTGTTTTTGTGAGTATTTCTTTTTCAACTTGTGTATTAAGTCGATAGATAACAGGTCTTTCCTTATCAAGGGTTTTAATGTTATCCTGAAGAGTTTTGAAGTCCATTGCTATTATTATAGCACAGTGTATCTTTTGCGATAATGTGTTATAACTATCGCATGGATGAGGCAATAAAACACCTTAAAAAAAGTGATCCAATTCTAGCGGCGATTATTGAAAAAGTGCCGCCTTTTGAAAAACATAAAGCTGGAAATTATTTTGAGGCACTATTGGAGTCGATAGTCTCACAGCAGCTATCAGTTAAAGCAGCAGATACGATTTGGGGGCGATTTATTGCATTGCTGCCTGAGAAAAAAGTGTTACCCGAGGAAGTTCTTAGGCTTGAAGATCAAAAAATAAGAGATGCAGGGATTTCATGGCAAAAAATTTCCTATATTAAAGATTTAGCAAAAAAAACTGTGGAGAGTGGTATTCTATTTGAACAATTTGAGATCATGACTGATGAGGAGATAATTACAGAATTAGTAAAGGTAAAAGGTATCGGACGTTGGACTGCTGAAATGTTTTTGATGTTTGCAATGGACCGACCTGATATATTCTCGTATGGTGATCTTGGGCTTCGTCGTGCAATCGAAAAAGCATATCAGCTTGGTCATGAACCTACACAAGTAGAAGCTGTGAAAATAACTGAGAAGTGGAAGCCATACAGGACAATCGCATGTCGGTATCTTTGGAAAAGCCTTGAAATATAGTGTGATTCATCTTCTGTGACAACTTAATTTTCATGTGGTATTCTGGATATATGCAAGTTGCATTTTTTGAAATAGAAGAATGGGAAAAGTCTTCTCTTGAGAAAAAATTAGAAGGCCATACTATGTCTTTTTCTTCAGGGCCCATTACTTCTGACTTCCCTGAACTTGGAGAGGTCGAGGTCTTGTCGATTTTTATTTATTCACAAATTGATAAAACTATCCTTGATAAGATGCCATCTTTAAAGATGATTGTAACAAGATCGACAGGTTATGATCATATAGATATTGATGCATGCAAAGAAAGAAATATAGTTGTCACAAATGTTCCTGAGTATGGCACACAGACTGTTGCAGAGCATACCTTTGCATTGTTACTTGCCATTTCTAGAAAATTAATACCTTCTGTGGAAAGAGCTCGAAAAAGTGACTTTACTCTCGACGATCTTCGAGGTTTTGATCTTTACAAGAAAACAATCGGAGTGATTGGAGCTGGGCATATCGGGCAAGCAGTTATCAAGATCGCAGATGCTTTCGGAATGGATATTTTAGTGTACTCGCAGCATCAGCAGATGGAGATGGCACTTAAGTATGGATTTATGTATGTAGATCTTGATCATCTGCTCAAAGTGTCTGACATCATCACTTTCCATGTACCACTTACCGATGAGACTAAGCACATGCTGCATAAAGGAAATATCACAAAATTGAAAAAAGGAGTTGTCATCCTTAATACCGCAAGAGGTGGCATCATCGAAACCGAGGCTCTTCTCATGGGTCTTGAGCAGGGCATTATCCAGGCTGCGGGTATAGATGTTTTGGAAGAGGAATGTTTTATTAAGGAAGAACGCCAGTTACTTACTGAGCAATTTTTAAAAGAGTGCGACTTGAAAACCTCTCTGCTTAATCATGTACTTGTGACAAAAGATAATGTTTTGATTACGCCACATAATGCATTTAATAGTAAGGAAGCGTTGCAAAGAATACTGGACGTTACGATAGAAAACATTATCGCATTCAATCAGCAAAAACCTATCAATACAATATAATTTTGTACTCCATATGACTGATTTTAATGCGTGGGAGAAGAAGGCTTCTTTTCTACGAAAACTTATTCTTACATCAACAACTGAAGCAGGCTCTGGGCATGCAACTTCATGCTTGTCATCAGTAGACATGATGACTGTGCTTTTTGATACTTATTTTTCATATGATGTAAAGGATCCTTTGTATGTTGGGAACGATAGGCTTATCCTTTCAAAAGGACATGCTTCTCCACTTTTTTATAGCCTCTTTGCAATGAGCGGTGCATTTCCTGTTGATCATTTAAAAGATTTGAGAAAATTTGGCAGTGATTTGGAAGGACATCCAACAAAACATTTCCTATTTGCTGATGCCGCAACAGGTTCTTTAGGACAAGGATTATCGGTAGGTGCAGGGATAGCTATTGGTCTTAGAAAAAATATAACAAGTCCTCTCCCCTTTGTTTATGTACTGATGGGTGATGGAGAGTTGGCGGAAGGTCAGGTTTGGGAGGCTGCAAACTTTTCTTCCTATTACCAACTGCATAACATAGTGACAATGGTAGATGTTAATCGACTTGGTCAAAGTCAGCAGACCATGTTTGGGCACGACGTTTATGAATACGACAAGCGGTTCCAGTCTTTTGGGTTTGACACTTATGTTATTGACGGACATGATTTTTCAGAAATTACCAACGCATTTCACGATATTTCTGAGTCAAAATCAAGCAAGCCAAAGGTTATATTAGCAAAGACAATAAAAGGAAAAGGGGTTTCTTTTTTAGAAAACAGAGACAACTGGCACGGTAAGGCTTTGTCAAAAGAAGAACTTCAAAGGGCGTTGATAGAGCTTGACGTTGATGAGTCCTATGACTCATTTAGCCTTAAAAAACCTCTACTTGTTGATCATAAGCAGAAAATCATTGTGGACTCCCCTATAGAAATTGAATTTAAGGAAAACGAAATTGCTTCAACAAGGGAGGCAATAGGTATTACATTGCAAGAGAAAGCAAAAGAGCATCATGATCTCATTGTTTTAGATGGTGATGTTTGTAATTCAACATACACGTCATTAATCCGTGATGACTATCCCGATCAATTTATTCAGTGTTTTATAGCTGAACAGAACATGGTGAGTGTGGCAGTTGGATTATCTAGAGTTTTTTATAAGCCTATCATCGCAACTTTTGCAGCTTTTTTGACAAGAGCAGCTGATCAGATCAGGATGGCTGCTATATCACAGGCGTCACTCTTTTTTGTCGGTACGCATGTTGGGGTCGAGATCGGTGAGGATGGGCCTTCTCAAATGGGACTTGAAGATATATCACTTTTTGGGACGATACCTGATAGTATTGTTGTGCAGCCATCTGATGCGGTTTCGGCATGTGCTCTCACCTCCCTGCTTTTGAAACAGCGTGGGATAAGATATATCCGAGGCATGAGGTCAAAAATGCCTGTTTTATATAAAAAAGATGAAGCATTTCCTCTTGGTGGGTCAAAAACTTTGCGCTCGAGCAGTGAAGATGTGTTATTGGTTGTAGCAAGTGGTGTGACCGTTCATGAAGCTCTTAAGGCCTGGGAAGAACTTCAAAAGATTGGTGTGCATATCCGAGTTATTGATTGTTATAGCATTAAGCCTTTGGACATTTCCACTTTGAAGAAAAGTTTGCAACAAACAAAAAAGAATATTATCATCACCGTTGAAGATCATTTTCAGCATGGGGGGTTAGGTGATTTTGTAATGAGTCAGTTGGCAAAGGATGAGGTTATCATTCATACACTATCCGTTACGCATATTTCTCGTTCAGGATTATCTACTGACCTTCTTTCAGATGCAAAGATCGATGCGCTCTCAATTGTAAATAAAGTAAAGGAATTAGTATAGAAATATGTCATTTCAACACCATCATGAAAAAAGAAAAATTATGGTAAATCTTTTTACGATACCAATGTTTATTATTATTTTGATAGTAGCAACATATTTTAATAAGCCAATTAGAAGAATCATAGAAATCCCGCAAAAAATCGTTCAAGGGGTTCATGATAATCGTCTTGAGGATATAAAAAAAGAAAATTTTTCTCAAGAGATTGTTGCTGATACTAAAGATCAGTTTAGTAATCTAAAGCAAGATGTATTATATATGACGGTTCATGATGTTCTTTCAATAGCAACAAGAAGTACTAAAATCATTAATGATCTTAACTATATTCAAAGAGAAGGTGGAAAAATTCTTGATAGATATACTCGACTAGATTTCCTCAGATAGATTTGTTGACATCCTCAAGTATTATCAGATACCCTTGAGTTATCTCTAGGGGATGAAGAATATAAAAAAAATATTAAAAGTTCTTGGCCCAGGGTTTATTACTGGATCTTCAGATGACGATCCGTCAGGGATAGGAACATACGCTCAGACGGGAGCACTTTTTGGGTATACACAACTTTGGACTGCTTTATTCTCATTCCCTTTCATGACTATTGTTCAGGAGATGTGTGGACGAATTGGTGTAGTTACAGGTAAAGGTTTAGCTGGTGTCATAAAAACCCATTACTCAAGAAAAGTATTGTATGTTGCTGTTGGCATTCTCTTTATTGCAAATACGATTAATATCGGTGCAGATCTTGGGGCGATGGCGAGCAGTGGGCAATTGCTTATAGGAGTCCCATTCTGGGTCTGGCTGATTTTTATCACTACGATCACTATTCTCCTTGAGGTATTTGTTTCATACCCTATATATGCGAAATTTTTGAAGTTTTTAACATTTTCACTATTTGCTTATTTCATAACTGTTTTTGTGATTAAGCAAGACTGGGGGGTGATTGCTTCTTCTACACTTCTTCCAACGATATCGTTGCATAAAGAGTATTTGATGAATCTGGTAGCTGTCTTAGGAACAACCATTTCTCCATATTTATTTTTTTGGGAGGCTGATGAAGAGGTTGAAGAAGAGATAGAAAGTCACAAGATTAGAGCTATGGGAAAAGGTATACCAAAAGTTACAAAGAAAGATATTTCAAACATGCGTCTTGACACTATGGTTGGTATGTTTTTTTCCAATCTTGTTATGTTTTTTATTATCATTACTGCGGCATCAACTCTTCATAAGGGTGGTATTACTGACATTCAGACGGCTGATCAGGCCGCAACTGCTCTCAAACCGATTGCTGGAGACGCAGCATCTTTATTGTTTGCAATCGGTGTTTTGGGAACAGGTCTTTTAGCAGTCCCTATTCTAGCTGGCTCTGCTTCTTATGCAATTGCTGAGGCACTTGACTGGAATGCAGGATTGAGTAAGAGATTTACTAAGGCCCACGGATTCTATGGAATTATTGCTCTCGCAACGTTACTTGGTTTTTTGATCAACTTTACACCTATTAAGCCTTTTACGCTGCTTTACTATACAGCGGTACTCAACGGCATTGCAGCCCCACCTTTATTGGTCCTTATTCTTCTTATTTCAAACAATAAAAAAGTTATGAGAGGTCACACAAACTCATTATTTTCAAATATTGGTGGAGTACTAATAGTAGCTGTGATGAGTATAGCCTCATTGGTTCTTCTTGCTTCATTTCTCTTGTAAGAGTAGAATGCAAAACATATGAGTGATATTAAAGATCGAGTACAGAAATTGATCGAAAAGATCTCAGTTGATAACAAGAAAAAAAGAATTTTAGAGCTTCAAAAAGAAAGTGAAGATCCTCATTTTTGGCAAGACCATCAGACCGCGGGAGAAAAAATGAAGGAACTATCTGCTTTGCAGAAAGAAGTTGAAGAGATTGAGCTCTTAGAGTTGTGGGTTGAAGAAGGCGAGACAGAGGAGGCAGAAAAACTGCTTTCAAAACTTGAATCACTTCTTTATTTCACTTCCCCTTATGATGAGGGTGGAGCGATTGTCGCCATACATTCAGGACAGGGTGGTACGGAAGCTATGGATTGGGCTGAGATGCTTTATCGAATGTATACAAGATATTTTGAAAAAAAAAGTTGGAAGTTTGAAATACTTGACGAAACCAGGGGAGAAGAGGCGGGTATTAAAAGTATTATCCTAGCTGTTTCAGGATCATATGTGTATGGTCTCCTCAAGCATGAGGCAGGGGTTCATAGGCTTGTTCGCCAGTCTCCTTTTAATGCAGATAAGCTTCGACAAACCTCATTTTCAATGGTTGAGATTCTTCCGCAAGTCGATCAGACTGAGGGACTTGATATTAAAGAGGATGACATTGAGTTTGAGGCTTTTAGAGCTGGTGGCCATGGTGGGCAAAACGTCAACAAAGTATCAACAGCAGTTAGACTAAAGCACAAGCCTACAGGAATTGTTGTTACCGCATCGGTTGAAAGGCATCAGAATCAAAATAGGGAATTTGCTATGAAGCTTCTACGTGCAAAGTTATGGCAGCTTCGTGAAGAAGAAAGAAGAAAAGAGGAGCAGCGTTTGAAGGGTGGCTATGTAACTCCCGGTTGGGGTAATCAAATTCGATCATATGTTTTACATCCATATAAAATGGTGAAAGACTTGAGAACTGATGTAGAGACAGGCAATACCGATGCAGTACTTGACGGGGAGCTTGATCAATTTATTCAAGAAGAACTTAGGCAGTTGAGTTAAATTTGATCCTAAGAGGTTGTCAAAAGCTAAAAAATATGCTTAACTAGAGAAGTCTTGCAAGGATAAGATAAGATCTTTTTCAGAGCGAGAGGGTATATGGAAGAGAATAATGAGAAATCCTCTCTCATGCATGAGTTCAAGGAGGAGAAGACAAATAATCCAAAAGATATGAAATATATAGGTGTTTTTGCTGTTGTCATTTTGTTGGGGGTTGTGACTGGTTTTGGGCTTACCAAAATGTCAAATGCCAATCATCAGACAGGAAATCCAAAAGCGACTGCAGAAAAGGGGACTTCATATGGTGTAGATAATACCAAGTCGTTTCCCGATCAGGCAGAAGGTGTACTTAAAGAAGGCGGAATTGAGGGAGAAGGTGCGTTTCATTTAGTTAGACCTGGCGGAGATAGTCAAAATGTATATTTAACATCCTCAATCGTTGATCTTTCCCAGCTTGTCGGGAAAAAGGTAAAGGTTTGGGGTCAAACACAGCAAGGGCAGCACGCAGGCTGGCTCATGGACGTAGGAAAAATAGAGGTTCTTTAAGAGCTAATTGTTCTGACTGTCTGTCCTTTAGTCAACATATGATTCGTTTAGTTGAAGTAACCAAAACATATGGTACGGGTGCATCGGCATTGACTGATATTACTCTTTCAGTTGATAAGGGTGAGTTTGTATTCCTTGTTGGTCCGTCTGGGTCTGGGAAAACGACACTTTTGAGACTGCTTATTAAAGACATGGTGCCCACAAAAGGCACTATTTTTCTCAACGAAATTAATGTAACCGCACTCCCTTCAGGTAAAATCCCATTGCTTAGAAAGAAGATAGGAGTTGTATTTCAGGATTTAAAAATGCTGATGGACAGAACTGTTCTTGAAAATATCATGTTGCCTCTTGAAATGGCCGGAATTGATCATCGCGAAGCTGATAAAAAAGCAAAAGCAATTGCTCAGCAAGTGGGAATTGATGAGCATGTTGATAAATTTCCTATACAATTATCAGGCGGTGAGCTACAGCGCGCAGCTATCGCTCGCGCGTTAGTATTTTCTCCCGAAGTCCTTCTTGCTGATGAGCCGACGGGTAATTTGGATAATACAACATCGTGGGAAATTATAAAGCTGCTTCAGGATATTAACGAATTAGGTACGACTGTTGTGATGGCAACACATAATCTTGATGTTGTTAATAGTCTTGAAAAGAGAACAATTGAGCTTGAAAAAGGTAAGATTATGCGTGATAAAAAAAAGGGAACTGATGAAAAAAAGCATGTGAAAAAGATCGATAAAACAGAGGACAACGATGAGAAAGGAGAAGAAAAATAATGAAAACAGCCAAGACAGCATGGAAGCATATGCGAAGATCTCCATACCAATCTATGGCTGCTGTCTTTATGACGCTTTTGACATTTTTTATTATCTCTCTTGTTGCAACTGTCGTTGCGAGTCTCTCTCAAATCATTACTTATTTTGAGTCCTCACCAAAAGTAACAGCTTTTTTCAAAGAAGGAACGCAGCAATCAAGCATTGATGCGTTGTCTGAATCTCTAAAGTCATCAGGTAAGGTTTCGAGCGTGAAATTTGTTTCAAAAGAAGAAGCTTTTAAAAGATATAGTAATTGGAATAAGGACAACCCTATTCTCCTAGACCTTGTAAATGCAGATGTTTTACCACCTTCTCTTGAGATTTCAACATATAAGATTGAAGATCTTGACGATATTGCCAAGATTATCAAAGATTCTTCTGATGTCTCAGATGTAGTTTTTCTTAAAGATGTAGTTTCGTCACTTATTTCATGGACTGATGCAGTGAGGAAAATCGGCTTAGTATTAGTGGTGATATTCTCAGTTGTTTGTTTCTTTGTTATTACGACAATTATAGGATTTAAAATCTCGCAAAAACGTGAAGAAATAGAAATTATGAGGCTGCTGAGCGCAACCAACTCGTATATAAGATGGCCTTTCCTACTTGAGGGTATATTTTACGGACTATTTGGTGCGATCATTGGGTGGGTTTTGACTTTCGGTATTGTTTTGTATACAAAACCTTTTCTCCTTTCTTTTATGAAGGATGTTCCCCTTATGACACTTTCGCCAATGTTCTTATTTGCATTGCTCGCTATTGAGGTCGGTCTTGCCATTCTTCTTGGTGCTTTAGCAAGTTTCATGGCAGTTCTTCGTTATCTCAAATAGCCTCTATGAATATGGGAAAAATCTGCGTTAAAGTTTTGATAACCTGCCTTTTTTTAATTGGCATTAATTCTGGTGTGAGTTTTGCGGAAACCCCTACCCCTACTCCTGCAGATGTCACGCCGACTCCAGATAATTCAGCTGTGGTTGGTGATCTGAATAGTAAAATTCGTGATTTGGAGGCAAAGGTTTCAAGTCTTCAATCTCAGGAGAGGTCGCTTTCGTCGCAGATCTCAGTGATGGATAATCAAATAAAGTTAACCGAGTACAGAATTGACTATACAAAAAGTCAAATTTCACAGCTTAGTGATGATATTTCCACTGCATCAAATAAGATCAATCATTTAGAAGGGTCACTTACTGAAATTACAAAAACACTTTTAGGAAGAATTTCTGTTACATATCAGCTTAGTACGATTCAGCCGTTACAGCTTCTTCTTTCCTCTCATAACTTTTCAGATTTTGTTGCAAGAACTAGCTATATCCGTATAGTGCAAGCAAATGACAAAAAACTGATGTATAACACGATCCAGGCAAAGAATGACTATTCCAACCAGAAGCAAATATTTGAGGATAAAAAACAGCAGGTTTTGTCACTTCAGACGCAATTAGAAGACTATACAAAGCAGCTTGATCAAGAGAAGTCAGGAAAAGAAAGACTATTAAGTGAAACACAAGGAAGTGAGGCAAATTATCAGCGATTATTGACACAAGCTCGTGCACAGCTAGCAGGGTTTAGCACTTTTACTTCTTCGCAGGGTGGAGCTTCTATCCTCCCTCCGCAACCAAGTCCTGACGGATGGTATTTCAATCAAAGAGATGAAAGATGGGGTAATAGAAGTATCGGTGTATCAGGTGAGCCCGTGTGGAAATACGGTTGCTTGCTTACATCAATGGCTATGTTATTAAAGCAACGAGGTGAATCAGTTACGCCAGCAGATATTGCGGGAAATACTAGCTATTATTTTTCAAACACAGCCTACATGAGTATCCCATGGGGAGGGGGTAAATTTACCTCGATTTGGAGTCGAGATATAGGCGCAATTGATGCGAAGCTAGCTGCTGGTAAGCCTGTAATTGTAGGTCTGAATGCAGGTCAATATGGAACACATTTTATTGTCTTAAAGAGTGGTTCAAATGGAAGTTATATGATGAATGATCCATGGTACGGGCCTGATCTCGCATTTACTAGTCATTATTCTCAATCTCAGATCTTTCAGTATGGTTTTCTTAATTAAATCTTGTAATTTCAATAAGCTCTGCTATTCTGTATTTAATGCCGCTACTACTCATAAAGATAGTGGTAGTCCTTCTGCTCTCTTTAAGTTTTTTTGTTTCTTTTGACTCTTATGCTTTTGCAAGCGATTTCGATGTTGTACTTAATGAATTTCAAGTTGAGCCCTCGGGAAGTTTGCAGTGGGTAGAGATTTATAATAAAGGAGACTCCTCAGTAGATTTATCAGGATGGATAATTGGTGATTCTGCCGATCATAATGTTAGTTTATTAGGAATTATAGGTTCGCATGAATGCACCTCTTTTACTAGTGGTAGTTTTCATTTTAATACTGCATCAAATGATGGGGTGAGGCTTAAAAAGGGAGACGATCTTATTGATAGCTACGACTATGATAAGAGTCCAGGGAGTGGAGTATCTTTTGGCAGATCTCCAGATGGGCAGGGTGGATGGATTACTTTTTCAGCACCTACTAAAGATTCTCTCAACAGCGGTGGTGGAGTGTGTATGGCACCAACGCCAACGGTAACAAGTACTCCTACTCCTACGCCATCACCTACAGAGGTAGTTACTCCTACTAGGACTCCGACTCCAACAAAAGTTCCTACCCCTACCAAAATCCCAACGCCAACAAAATCTCCATCACCAACACCAACTCAAGCATCAAAGGAAGTGCTTTCCATAAAAAATGATAAGACTTCTCCCATTGATGAAGATGAGTACCCGACTTCTATTCTTCAACCAACAAAGCAGGAGCAAAAGATCGCTCCAAAGTCAGTAAAAAAAGAAGTACTTGCTGCAAAAGAGAATAAAGCCACTTCTTTTAGTGTCATTAGTGCAATTCTTTGTGTAGGTGGTCTCACCTTGATCATAACTTGTGGTATACTTGGATACCGAAATTATAAAGAGGCAAAGTCAAAATATGAATAACAAGATTGTTCGAACACAAAATATATTTGAGACAAAAAATCTAGGAAAAGAAATTGCACACAAGCTTAAGGGTGGAGATGTCATTTTTTTACACGGGGACCTAGGAAGTGGTAAAACAACCCTTGCCCAGGGGATCGCTGAAGCTTTTGGCATTCTTGATATATCCTCGCCAACATTTCTTATCATTCATGAATATCAAGTCAACAATAATACTCAGATTGACCATCTCTATCACACTGATCTTTATCGAGTTAGTAAAGCCGATCGTAATCTCAAATACCAACTAAAAGAAATGTTTAATGACAAGAAAGGTATAATGCTGATCGAGTGGCCAGAGAAGATTGATCTTTCATTTATCGATTCAGGAAAGCATATTTATTTCACTTTTATCGATGAGAACACTAGAGAAATGAGGATAGAAAATATATGATTGGGAATAGTGTATTAGACGCAATAAACATAGTAAGAAAAGGTGGAATTATTATTTTTCCAACTGATACCGCTTATGGCATGGGCTGTAGAATAGATGATGAAGTAGCGCTGCAAAAGCTTTTTTCTTTGAGAAAAAGACCTCTTCACAAACCTCCACCAGTGTTGGTAAATAGTCTTGACATGGTCAAAAAATATGTCGGGACAATACCAGAGGATGTACAGGAAAGACTCATTGATAAGTATTGGCCAGGTGGGCTTACTATCGTAATGTCAGTTAATTCTAAAAAAATACCGCGACTTGTAAGAGGTTACAATGACGGAGTCGGATTTAGGGTGCCTGATCATCCTGTGCCACTGCAGATTATTGATGCTTTAGGAGTGCCTATTGTGGGCACCTCAGCAAATTTTCACGGTGACTCTACGCCTTATGGGTTTGCTGACCTTGATAAAGATTTGATTACGCTTGTTGATTATGTTTATCAAGGCGTATGTGGAGGCAAAGGAGAATCAACAGTAATTGATTGCACTAAATTGCCATGGGAAGTTTTAAGAAGAGGAGCAATAGATTTAGCTCTATGATAATTTTGGGTATTAATACTTCAAGTTCAGAAAGAGTTGCTATTTCTTTGGAGATCAATGGTGCAAAGCGCCATTATTCTAAAGATACTTCAAGCCATACATCACAAGCTCTTCTTCCCCTTATTGTTAGTTGTTTACAGGAGAATAACATTTCTTTTTCTGATATTACAAAGCTATCCTTTTATAAGGGCCCAGGTTCTTATACTGGATTGAGGGTGGGAGCTGCAGTCGTAAATGCTTTCAGTTATATTTTGCAAATACCAATCGATGATCATCCGCTTGGTTATGTGATTGAGCCTGTTTACGAGTAAGCGTGAATTGAATTTTTGTAGTGGAGCTGTCATAGTGAATATACTATGAAAAGTTTGTTTGCTCATTTATTTCTTCCGCATCATACAAATAACCATAGAGCAAAACTTCTTCATCACTCAAGCCTTCTCATTGTCATCCTTTTCGTCTGTGGTTTAAGTTTAGTTTTTTCATCCTTTTCTAAAAATAACAGTAGCGTTTTGGGGATAAGTTTCTCAATTACCCCTCAAGAGCTTCTTGTGTTGACAAACCAAAAGAGGCAGGAGGCGGGTTTGTCAGCTCTTGTTCTTGACGGAGTATTGACGCAGGCTGCAGAGCAAAAAGCATCTGATATGTTCTCAAAAAATTATTGGGCACATATTGCACCAGATGGTACAACCCCTTGGTTTTTTATCAGAAATTCTGGATATGAATATCTTTACGCTGGTGAAAATTTGGCGAGGGGGTACACATCATCAAACGATGTAATAAATGCATGGATGGAGAGCCCTAGTCATAAAGAAAATATGCTATCCCCGCATTATAACGATGTTGGTTTTGCCATTCGAGAGGGGACTCTTACAGGCGAGGAGACAGTCCTTGTTGTTGAAGAATTTGGAAGTAGAGTACAAAGTTCTCAAAGTCAGCCTGTAGAGGAGAAAGCAATTCCTGAGCCATCATCTTTACCGCAAGAAACGCCTCAGTCAAGCCCTGCTCCAATTCTTGTGATAACACCAACCCCTTCTATAAGTTTTATTCCTAATCCTGAATTTGAGGTAGCAGCGTATAAGAACGACCCTCTGATCAATAAGCCAGTAGCGCAGAAAAACATATCACTAATTATCATCCTTGTAGTACTTGCACTTCTTGTTGTTGATATTGTAGTAGTTCAAAAAAGAGGTATTGTACGATTGCTCTCGCACAATATTGATCATATAATTTTCTTTGGAATGATTCTGTTGCTCATCTTGTTAATAACTAAAGGAGGAATAATATGATTTTTAAGGAAGTAAAAAAGCATCGTTTTTACTATATTTTTCTTCTTATAATAGAAGCGAGCCTTGCGTATTGCATCCTTGTCTCGAAAGGAGATCGAGATCGACAGCTTCTCCTTATGCTCACAGCCGCTGTGTTTTATGCAATTTGGGGTATAGTTCATCATAGTATCAATCATGATTTTCACTTTAAGGTTGTGATAGAATATTTATTAATGGCAATACTAGGTATCGCCATTGTGTTTTTTCTGTTACAATAAGCTTTATGAAAGGTATCGTCCTTGCAGGTGGTAGGGCAACACGCCTTCGACCGCTCACAAAAATTACCTCAAAACAACTTCTTCCTGTTTACAATAAGCCTATGATTTTTTATCCTATTCAGACGCTTGTTGACGCAGGAATTAAAGAAATACTTATTATTATAGCTCCTGATTATGCAGGTCATTTTCTTAACCTTCTTGGCTCTGGTAAAGAGTTTGGCGTACGATTTACTTATGAGATTCAGGAAGAGCCAAGAGGACTCGCAGATGCTTTTATTGTTGGCGAAAATTTTATAGGAGACGATAGCGTTGCAATGATATTAGGAGATAATATTTTTGATGATGATTTTTCAGAATCAATTAAAAACTTTGAAAAAGGCGCAATGGTTTTTGCAAAGAAAGTACCTGATGCAAATAGGTACGGAGTTATAGAATTTGATGATAATCACAATGTTATATCTATTGTTGAAAAACCAGAACACCCAAAGAGCGATTTTGCTATGGTAGGGCTTTACATCCTCGATAATAGGGCATCAAAATTTGCAAAAGAGGTAAAACCATCAGCAAGAGGTGAAGTTGAGATTGTTGATGTAATCAATGGGTATAGAGACCAGGGAGAATTAAAGGTGGATTTTGTGAGAGGAGTTTGGGAAGACGCGGGTACATTTGATAGTTTGCTTAGGATAAATAATTACATGGCGGAAAAAGAAAGATCTCTAAAAGAAAGAAAGGAAAATGCTTCATGAGACTCCTTGTCTGTGGTGGTGCAGGGTTTATTGGTACTAATTTTGTCAAGCACATGCTTGTTGCACATCCTGACTATACTATCGTTAATTACGATAAGCTGACATACGCAGGAAATAAAGAGAATCTTAAAGAAGAGGAGCATAACACTCAATACATATTTGAGCAAGGTGATATTACTGATCTAGATAGACTAAATGAGGTAATAAAAAAGCATCAAATTTCTCATGTCATTAATTTTGCTGCTGAGACTCACGTTGATAGGTCCATCCATGGCGGAACGAAGGAATTTGTTTTAACGAATACACTTGGAGTTCAGATGGTTTTGGATGCTGTAAGATTTAACAAGATTGAGAAATTTATTAATGTCTCTACAGACGAAGTATATGGATCACTAGGACTTGATGAAGATAGGCTTTTTACAGAAAGTACTCCCATTTGGCCAAATATGCCTTATGCGGCTGCGAAAGCAGGAGGAGATTTGATGTGTAATGCATACTGGGTAACTCACAAAGTCCCAGTAATTGTTACTCATTGTTCGAATAATTATGGACCATATCAATTCCCTGAAAAACTTATTCCATTTTTTGTTTTTAAGCTTCTCAAAGGAGAGAAAGTGCCAGTATATGGAGATGGACTTAATGTAAGAGACTGGATTCATGCTGTTGATCATGCAAAGGCTCTTGATCTTCTTCTTCATAAAGGAAACATTGGAGAGGTCTACAATATAGGGTCTGATAATGAGAGAAGCAATATTGAGGTTACAAAAATGATACTTTCCATTATGGGTTTTGGTGAAGAGAGGATCGAATATATAGAAGATCGTCCTGGGCATGATAGGAGATATGCAATCGATGCGACAAAAATTACCAATTTGGGATGGAAACCAGATTTCCCAAGAGAAAAATTTGAAGAAGGACTTAAGCAGACAATAGAATGGTACAAGAGTAATACTGAATGGGTAGAGCATATTTGGCATAGAAAAAAAGATGAGATGAATACATTTCAACAAAACTTAGAACGTTCAACTACGCAGCAGAAATCTGCTACAGAATAAGTTCTTCATGAAAAAAATCTTTACTCTTCATACGGTTAAAGCCATTGATTCTCCTAATTTCACCATGTGTCCTCTTGAGCTTAAAGACTACATACCTTTTGAAGTTAAAAGAATCTATTACATTTCTAACTCTAAAACAGGAACATCTGGCGAGCATTGTCATTTTATAGAAGAGGAATTGTTTGTTTTGGTTCAAGGATCAGCAACGATTATTATAGATAAAGGGGATGGTAAAGAAGAGATTGATCTTACAGGACCTACAGACGCTTGTTATGTACCAAATTATGTGTGGCATGGGTTTAGAAATATCTCTCCAGATGCAATTATTCTTGCTTTATCATCAACTAATTACAGTCCAGACAGGAGCGATTATTTAGAAGATTATGATGAGTATTTAAAGATTAGAGACGAAAAACTTCAAGAATCTTCATGACACAAACTAGCATAATTGGTATTGGAATTTCAGGCTTGGTTGGTTCACGCGTTAAAGCTCTTCTTCCAGAATATTCATGGATTGGATTAAGTAGAGATTCTGGATTTGATATTCAAGACGTATCAACTGTAGCATTTGATACGTATCCAGAAGCAGAATGGGTCATCCTTTTTGCTGCAAAGGCAGATGTCGACGCATGTGAGCTAGATAAATCACAAGGAAAAGAGGGTGAAGCTTGGAGGATAAATGTTGAAGGAGTTAAAAATGTGGTAGACGCATGTAAAAAAGATACTAAAAAACTTTTGTATATTTCAACGGACTTTGTTTTTAGTGGTAATGATACTCCAGCTGGCGGATACATAGAGGAAAGTACACCAGATCCTATTAATTGGTACGGGCAGACGAAATTTGAAGCCGAGAATATTATCCAGGCATCAGATATTCCCTATCTGATTGTTCGTCCTGCCTATCCATACAGAGCATCTTTTGAAGCTAAAAAAGATTTTTTTAGAGCAATCTTAGGGAGACTTAAAGCTAATCAGTCAATAAAGGCAATCACAGATCATGTCTATAACCCGACTTTTATTGATGATATTGCAGTTGCGATTGGCCAATTGCTCAAGCAAGATCAGCGAGGCATATTTCATGTTGTTGGCAGCCAGTCATTATCTCCTTATGATGCTGCAATAGAAATTGCAAAAGTTTTTGAATGTGATAGCTCATTGATTGGAAAGGCTACTCGAAAAGAGTATTTTGCAGGAAAAGCGAATAGACCTTACAATCTGCATATGAATAATGATAAAATATCAAAATTAGGAGTTCAGATGCATTCATTTTCTGAAGGACTCGAAATTATTAAAAAACAATTATGACAATAACTTTTGTTGGACATGGGTATGTGGGACTAGTTACAGCTGCTGTTTTTGCAGATTTGGGAAATAAGGTTTGGGTTATTGGTCATACGCCTTCAAAGGTGGAGAATCTTAAAAAAGGAATTATTCCTATTTATGAACCTGGCCTTGAAGAGCTGGTAAAACGTAATGTGGATGCTGGCAGACTTCATTTCACCCTTGATTATACAGAATCAATTCCTGAGTCAGAGGTAATATTTATAGCTGTAGGTACTCCTCCAAAAGAAAACGGTGAAGCAGATCTTTCGGTTGTTTATCAAGTTGCAGAACAGATAGGTAAGCATTTAGGTGATTATAGTGTTGTTATTACAAAAAGCACTGTTCCTGTTGGAACCAACCGTGAAGTTGCCTCAATTATTTCTAAAGTAAAACCTGAAAGTTCTCATTTTGATATTGCATCTGTTCCTGAATTTCTTCGAGAAGGACAGGCAATTAGTGATACTCAGAATCCAGACAGAGTTGTAATTGGAACAGATGCTAAAAAAGCAGAAGAAGTCTTGGTCCGACTCCACGAGCCACTCAGTGGCGAGCGAGTTCTAACAACTGTTGAGACAGCAGAGATGATTAAATACGCCGCTAATGCCTTTTTAGCTACAAAGATATCTTTTGCAAATGCGATTGCTTATTTGTCTGAGTTAGTAAAAGCAGATGGACCAAAGGTTCTTGAGGCAATAGGCTTTGACAAAAGAATAGGTCGATCATTTCTTTATGCAGGAGCTGGGTATGGCGGGAGTTGTTTTCCAAAGGATGTAAAGGCTCTTATTGCTATAGCAAAAAATAACAATTATGATTTTGCTTTACTTCGTGAAGTTGAGTCTATTAACAAAGCAGCAATGCTTAGAATTGTTGATAAAGCAAAGATGATGCTTGGTTCTCTTGAAGGTAAAAAGATAGCAGTTCTTGGTCTTGCGTTCAAACCAGATACTGATGACATGAGGGACGCACCATCAAGAACTGTGATTCCAAAACTTATTGAGCATGGTGCGATAATTCAAGCCTATGACCCAGTCTCAATGGAAAACGCAAAAATTCTTATGAGTAGTCAAGGCATACATTTTTGTGAGTCTGCTCTTGATGCGGTACAGGATGCAGACCTGCTCTTGCTTCTCACAGAATGGAATGAATTTAGAGAAATGGATTTAGCTGCTGTTAAAGAAAGAATGAAAAGTCACAATATTCTTGATGGGAGAAATATTTTCGACCCACTTTTTGTAAAGGAATTAGGCTTTGCCTACCATGGCGTTGGAAGATGAAAAAAATTCTCATCACTGGTGTTACTGGCTTTGTCGGTCAATATCTTGCAGATAATCTCTTGTCTCAAAAGAATATAGAGATTCACGGAACATATTTTTCAGATGAAGGACTATCTCGATTGTCAAACGCAAGACTTCTTCATCTAAAAAAAGTCGATTTGACTGTAAAACAGGATGTCTTTGATCTTCTTTACGCAGTTAGTCCTGATGAGATATACCATTTAGCAGCACAAACTTCTCCTGCAGAAAGTTTGAAAGATCCCGAAAAAACACTTCTAACAAACACACTTTCGCAGCTTTACATGCTTGAAGGATTAAGAGAAATGGAAAGTAAAGCAAGATTTTTGACAGTTTCAAGCGCAGATGTCTATGGCCTTGTAGGCGCAGAAGATTTACCAGTCGACGAGGATACCGCTTTTAGACCTATTAGCCCCTATGCAGTCTCGAAAATAACTCAAGACTTTCTTGCTCTTGAATATTTTTTGTCTTATCAGATCGACGTCGTTAGAGTAAGGGCATTCAACCATATTGGACCTAAGCAATCAGCAAAATTTGTGGTTCCAATGTTCGCAAAGCAGATCGCAGAGATAGAAAAATTAGGTAAAGAACCAGTAATTAAAGTAGGAAATTTAGCTGCAAAGAAAGATTTTAGCGATGTAAGAGATATTGTTCGTTCTTATATTTTGTTAATGGAGAAGGGTGAATCAGGAGAGGTATATAACGTTGGAAGTGGAAAATCAACACAAATTCAAGAAATTTTGGATATACTACTCTCGTTGTCTGCAAAAAAGATAAAAGTAGAAGTAGATCAAGAGCTCTTCAGGCCAATTGATGTCCCAGAGATTAGGTGTGACCACACAAGAATTTCAGATCTTACGGGTTGGAAGCCAGAAATTCCACTCCAAAACACCCTTAAAGACACCCTAGACTATTTCAGAAAAGTTATATAAAATTGGTTGAGGACATGCAAAAACGTGCACTTATTACTGGTATTACTGGACAAGACGGACCATACCTTGCAGAGCTATTGCTTGAAAAGGGATATGAAGTTTTTGGTTTTGTTAGACGATTAAGTACTCCAAATATTGGAAATATTGCAGGAATTCAAGATAAAATTCATTTACTCTCTGGAGATCTTCTTGATCAAGGTTCAATTATGGATGCTTTAAGAGTTTCAGAAGCAGATGAAGTGTACAACCTCGGAGCACAATCCTTTGTCAAAGCATCGTGGGAGCAGCCGGTTCTTACAGGAGAATTTACAGGGATAGCGGTAACAAGAGTTCTTGAGGCTATTCGCCACTATAATAAAAAAGTTCGTTTTTATCAGGCTTCCTCTTCAGAAATGTTTGGAAAAGTTACAGAAACTCCACAAAAGGAGACGACTAGATTTTATCCACGCTCACCCTACGGAGTTGCAAAAGTATACGGTCACTATATTACTGTCAATTATAGAGAAAGCTATGGCATGTATGCATGTTCTGGTATTCTTTTTAATCACGAATCACCTCGAAGAGGGATAGAATTTGTTACAAGAAAAATTACTAATGCTGTGGCAAGAATTTCGCTTGGACTGCAAGACAAAGTAGAACTTGGAAATTTAGATGCAAAACGTGATTGGGGGTTTTCTAAAGACTATGTTGAGGCGATGTGGTTAATGCTGCAGCAAGATGAGCCAGATGATTATGTTATTGCAACTGGAGAAACACATAGCGTAAAGGAATTTGTTGAAGAAGCGTTCAAGATAGTAGGTATACATGATTGGGAAAAATATGTTATCTCAAATAGTCCTGCTCATACGCGCCCTGCAGAGGTTGATTATCTTATTGGAGATTACTCAAAGGCAAAAGAAAAACTTGGCTGGAGTCCAAAAACCTCTTTCAAAGAATTAGTTGCCATGATGGTTGAGGCAGATATCGAGTTTGAGAAAAAACAGCATCACATCAAATAGCCTCACATCTCAACAATAGATAATTTTCCTGATACAATAAATAATATGCAAAGAGTATTAGTTGCTGGCGGTGCGGGTTTTATCGGTTCTCATCTCTGTGAGCGCTTATTAAAAGATGGTTATGAAGTTATCTGCGTTGATAACCTTTTAACAGGTTCAAAAAATAACATCGACCATCTTTTGCAGAATTCTTCTTTCACTTTTCTCAATCATAATGTTTTGGAGCCTCTTAAGGACATTGAGGGAATAAGTGCAATTTTTCATATGGCCTCTCCTGCGTCACCAAATCATCATAGTAAAGTTAGCTATCATGCGCTCCCTCTTGAAACTATGCTCGTAAATACACAAGGAACATTCAATCTTCTCCAACTTGCGCAAAAAAATAATGCAAAGTTTCTTTTTGCATCTACATCTGAGGCATATGGCGATCCTCTTGTTCATCCACAGGTTGAGTCTTACAGGGGGAATGTGTCAACAACAGGTCCTAGATCAGTATATGATGAAGCAAAAAGATTCGGTGAGACTATCACGGCGTATTATGAAAGAGAAAAAAATGTTGATGCAAGGATAGTGAGGATTTTTAACACGTATGGCCCTCGTTTGTTAAAGGAAGATATGAGAATGATAGGTATTTTTATTACTAAAGCATTAGCAAACCAGCCAATAACAATTTTCGGTGATGGAAAACAGACGAGATCACTTTGCTATGTGAGTGATTTGGTTGAAGGACTAATGAGATTTATGTTTTACCCTGAGACAAAAGGGGAAATAGTAAATTTAGGCTCAACTGATGAGCATACTGTTGCAGAATATGCACAAATAGTTAAGGAGTTAACTCACTCACAAAGTGAAATAGTTCATGGGGAAGCTTTGCCAGAAGATGACCCTGCAAAAAGGCGGCCCGATATTACCAAAGCAAGGAGTCTGCTGCAGTGGGAGCCTAAGATTCCCTTACAAGAAGGACTTGAAAAGCTTATTCAATATTACAAGGAGAACTAAATATGAAAATTGTTGTAATCTCACCAACCTATAATGAAAAAGAAAACATAGAAAAATTAATTCCCCATTTAGAAAAAGAAGTTTTTCCAAAAATTAAAAACCACGATTTATGGATCTTGATCGCTGATGACAAATCTCCTGACGGAACCGCAGAGGTTGTTAAGGAATATATGAAGAAGTATAAAAATCTTGAACTGCTTAATGGCAACAAAGAAGGTCTTGGTGCAGCATATGCCCGTGCAATGAAGTATGCGATGCATGAGATGCATGCTGGTGCTATTGTTGAGTTTGATGCAGATTTTCAACATGATCCAAATGGAATAATTGATCTGATTGAGGCAATGGATCAAGGATATGACTATGTCATTGGTAGTCGTTACATCCCAGGCGGTCAAATTCCCAAAGAGTGGGGACTTCATAGAAAATTTATGAGCTTTTTTGGTAGTTTATTTGCTCGAATTGTATTATTAACATTTAATATTCATGATATGACTTCAGGCTTTAAATTAACCAAAACTGAATTTTTAGAAAAAGTTGATCTCGATCATTTGTTATCTAAATATTATGCTTATAAAATTCAGGTTCTTTTTGAGGTAGTTAAGATGAAGGCTAAAGTTAAAGAGGTTCCAATAATTTTTTATGAGAGAAAAGCCGGATCAAGCAAAATTAGTCAAAAAGATCTATTTGATTCATTCTATGTCGTTGTTATGCTTCGATTGAGAGAATCAAAAAATTTTGTCAAATTTTTAGTCGTGGGAGGTGTAGGTTTTTTCATTAATGCAATAGCGCTTGCAGTCTTAGTTGAGAATTTTCATTGGCACCCAGCGCAGGCAAATTTAATCGGTGCAGCACTAGCAATTTTTTCTAATTTTAATTTTAATAACATCTGGACTTTTAAAGAGCATAAGTCGACATCTCTCATATCGTATTTTTTGAAGCTAATTCAATTCTATGCAACATCATCAATTGGTGTAATTTTCATTCAAACAGGGACAATTTTTCTTGGTACGCATCTCATCGGAAGAGAATATTACATAATTTATTTTTTGATAGGAACATTCTTATTGTTAATTTGGAATTTTACTGTCTATAGCAAATTTATTTGGAGAAAAAAATAATACGTACTGGATATGATACAGAAAATAAAAAGTTTTTTTTCTTCACCATCTCATTCCATTTTGTCCCTTGTTGTTTTCCTTGCTGCTTTTCTTCGTCTATATAGGATCTCAGATTATATGACATTTCTTGGTGATGAAGGAAGAGATGTTTTAATTGTTAAACATATTCTTGAAGGGAATTTTACTCTTCTTGGTCCAAGGTCGTCCGCTGCAGATTTCTTTTATGGTCCTATCTATTATTATCTTATAACTCCATTTTTATGGTTTTTTAGGCTCGATCCCGTTGGACCTGCTGTATTTATCGCTCTTGTTGGAATAGCAACTGTAGTTCTTGTCTATAGAGTAGGTAAAGAATGGGTGGGTGAAAAAGGTGCAATTGTTGCAGCAGCACTTTACGCTGTATCTCCTTTGGTATTAACTTATTCAAGGTCTTCATGGAATCCAAACCCTCTGCCTTTCGTAGCTCTTTTATCACTGTTTCTACTGTATAAAGGTATAGAAAATAATAAAAGAAAGCATTTTCTTTTCGTTGGAATTCTTTTGGGAATAGGGATGCAACTGCAGTACTTGGCTCTTTTTTTAGGAACAATAGTTGCGTTAATTATAGGGATAACATCTTTTTTAAGTAGAAAAAAGCAGAACGTTAAAAATATTGTTAATAGATATGTAACTGTCTTTGTAGGATTTCTTATTGGATGGTCACCGTTTCTTGCATTTGAAATTTTGCATAAATTCCCAAACCTGCAGACGATGGCTAATTTTCTTTTGGGTAAATATGGTTCTTCAACCCCAACAACAACTACATTTATTGGTCAGGTTCATGAGATGTTTTTAAAACTTTTTGGACGTCTTGTTACTAGATTTCCCGATATTCATCCAAATCAGGTCGTTGAGAAAGATTATCTGATTGTGTGGTATGTATGTACTATCCTTTTAGGAGTTCTGTCTGTATTTTTTATTACTAAAATAAAAAATAAGACAGCAAAAATCATTTTATTGGTATGGGTAATCGTTGGTGTAGGACTTTTCGGATTTTATAAAAAAAGTCTTTATGATTATTATTTAGGTTTCATGTTTACTCTCCCTTTTCTTCTTTTTGGAAATCTTTTTGAATACTTTACTAAGAAAAAATCACTTTTTACCTATTTTTTTATTCTTATATTTGGTTTCCTTTTTATTTTTAATCTTTTAGATCTGCCATTCAGATACCAGCCAAATAGACAAAAAAATCAGGTAAAGACAATTGCAGAATTTGTCGCAAGTAAAACTGACAATAAGCCTTTTAATTTTGCCCTTATTACCCCAGGTAACTCCGATCATGGATATCGTTATTATCTTGAAGTTCTAGGTCACAAACCTGTTGAAATACAAAATCAATTTACTGATCCAAATAGAACATCTGTTATGGATCAGTTGCTTGTCGTGTGCGAAGATGTTACCTGTGGCCCTTTAGGTCATCCTCTTTTTGAGGTTTCTGCATTTGGACGAGCAGAGATTGTGGGGGAGTGGAATGTGTCAGTTGTTAAGGTTTTTAGACTAAAGCATTATTTTGCTCCAAAAACAGAATTTAAATCTCAAGCAAATGACTGATAAATCGGAAAAGTTATACGAGTACCTTTATCATAAAAGCGATATGAAAGGACAGTTTTGTCCTGTATGCAAAAGCTTGATCGGCATTATGCCGGGTTCACGAGATGCTGTATGTCATACCTGTGGTTTTAAAGATCCGTGTTGTGAATAGTATGAAGCTACCTATCTTTCCACCAAAAACACTTTCCAAAATGAAAAATCTCGGCATTTCTGAATCACAAATAATTGATGTATTCAATAATGGACAGTACACAGTGGATGATAGTGGCAGTAAGATGGCGATTAAAAAAGTCGCAGGTTGTGAGATAGGCTGCTTATATGATCAAAACATCAGAACTGGAGCATACACAATTACTGCTGTTTGGAAAAGAGAAATATGAAAAGAGTTGCTATTGGATCAAAAAACCCAGCTAAGATATCCTCAGTTAAGGAAGCTTTTATAAAGGTTTGGCCAGATAGAGAATTTCAGTTCAGCGGTGTTGATGTCGAGTCTGGCGTGTCTAATCAGCCAATGAGTGATGAGGAGAGTATCAGGGGTGCTACACAACGTGCTGAAAGGGCCAGGGATGCTCTAGGCGCGGAGTACGGCGTAGGTCTTGAAGGTGGGTTACAAAAAATCAATGATAAATGGTTTGATAGTGGTTGGATTGTTGTTGTAGACCAGAATGATCGTGTTGGCATTGGCTCATCTATAAGGCTCGAGACACCTCCAAAAATGATGGAGTTAATCAATCAAGGCATGGAGCTGGGTGAGGTAAATGACATCCTTTTCAAGAAGGAAAATTCCAAACACAATCAAGGGCATTTTGGCTTGATGACAAATAATGCTATTACAAGAGTTGAAGGATATAGAGATGGGATTATCGCGGCATTAGCTGCATTTATTCATCCTAGCTTATTTGACGTATAGATCTGCAAGGATATCCGTGACGCCTGGTTTTGGTCTAGCGGGAGCGTATTCTCTTCCATAAAGAATAAGAAGGTGAGGAAATTCAATCCACCATTCTTTTGGTACAATCTTCATTAAGTCTTCCTCAATCTTCTCTGGCTTATCAGAATCACTCAGCCCTAGCCTTCCAGCCGCTCGTATTACATGCGTATCAACAACAATCCCTTCTGATTTGTGGAATGCATCTCCGAGGACTACGTTAGCTGTTTTTCTTGCTACACCTGGGAGAGCATCTAGCTCAGCCATAGTATCTGGCACCTTGCCATTATGCTTCTCCATAATTTGTTGTGATGCAGCTTTAACATTTTTTGCTTTATTCCCATGAAATGTTACTTTTTTAATAAGAGCATCAATGTCTTCAACATTTGCTTTCGCCATAGATTGAGGATCAGGAAAATGTCTGAAAAGCTCAGGAGTAACTGTATTGATCAATTTATCAGTACATTGAGCAGAGAGAATAGTAGCAATGAGAAGTTCAAAAGGATTATTAAAATGGAGAGCTGTAACAGGATTTGGGTAGATTTTCTTGAGTCTTTTGTAAATTTCTTTTACTTTCTCCTGATTATTCATGGAAGTATCATAATGTAATTTATTCAAATCAGCAAGAGAGTTAATGCGCACAAAAACCCCCTACAAAAGTAAGGGGTTTTCTTTGTGTTTCTTGAAAACCGGTAAGGATCTTCAAGAAGAAACATTCAGCTATAGTTAGCTAGCTTTTCCAATCTTGTACATTCCTGTACCACAAACTGGACACTTCCCTTTCATAGCTGGTTTACCATTTTTCATGGTAACTGGTTGCGCGTTTGGATCATCACGCTTTTCTCGACATTTAACACAGTACATTGTTGCCATAATTATAGTCACCTCCCTTCGTCCGCAGAAATAGATAAGGCGGCATAGATTGTGGATGATGTGGTGTAATATTTCATGTTTGTGCCTATTATAGCTTTATCTCACTTTTATCTTAAAGTCAAGAACGCAACTAGCTGCGCAATAATAATAGCAGCTGTGATAACGCTAGTCTTTATCAGATCATGCCTAACATAGGCAGTTTCAGCGTAGGTGTGGATACGAAGAGGTGCTGTTGTAGGCTTTGGATATGCTTCGGGTAGGGAGTGGGGGCGGTACTCCACTGTATAGGGAGTATGACTTGAGTGGCGAAGATCTGCTTTCATTTTCTCTTGGCGAGTTTTTCTCTTCTTAGCCATTATAGTAGCCTAGGTTACACTATTGACACTGAGGCTGTCAAGAGGCTAAGATGTCCAGAGATGACAAGTGTTTTCCTCGCTCTTTTTTTCGTTGTTGCCATTCTATGGCTTATAGTTCTAACCTATATATTTTTAAAACAAAAAAGACATTACGACAGGCTTATTAGTGATGTTACTTCGGAGTCACTTTCTTCAGTGCTTGATAGAATTATTGGTGACATCCAAACTTCAAAAAAGGATATTGCACAACTTGTATCACACTATGATAAGATTGAAAGAGAAGGCTCGTTTCATATTCAGAAAATTGGGTTGTTGAGATTTAATCCTTTTAAAGACACAGGAGGAGATCAAAGCTTTATTCTCTCTTTTTTGGATTCACATGACAGCGGGCTTATTATTTCTGGTTTGTACTCTCGTTCTGGTACCAGATGGTATGCTAAAAAAGTAACACATGGAAAAGGTGATGATTACGATCTTTCTGATGAGGAGAAAAAAGCTATAGCTGATGCTAAGAAAATCAATAAGGAATATGAAAAATAACAAAATATTATTTATTCTTTCAGCAATCGGGGTCTATCTTTTTGCTACAGGTGCTTCATATGCCATCTTTTCGACTATTGGAGGTAAAACAGATTCTGTTAAGCCAGTCACAACTGGGAAGACTAATGACTATGAAGCTGTCGATTTTGATGGTGGCCCAAAGACAGAAGAGTGTCCTCTTAATGGAGCAATGTATTCAAAAGATCAGCGTAAGTGGTGGGAGGGGCATAGGCCTTTGGGTGTTATGATCGAAAATTCGACTGATGCTCGACCACAATCAGGGATTTCATTTGCAGACGTTGTATATGAGGCAATTGCAGAAGGTGGGATTACTCGTTTTCTTAGTGTATTCTACTGCCAAGATGCGGGAATTGTAGGGCCAGTCAGGTCTGCGAGAACTTATTTCCTTGATTTTATATCTGAGTATGGCTCATACCCGCTTTATGCCCACGTCGGTGGAGCAAATACACCAGGACCTGCAGATGCTCTTGGTCAAATTGTTGATTATGGTTGGAACGTTTACAATGATCTTAACCAGTTTTCAATAGGATACCCTACCTTTAGAAGAGATGATAGTAGATTGGGAAGATCAGTTGCTACTGAGCATACGATGTACTCAACTACTTCAAAGCTTTGGGAAGTAGGTAAAAAAAGAGGGTTAACTGATAAAGATAAAGATGGAAATAGTTGGGATGATTCATTTGTAAAATATTCATTTAAAGATGATGAGTCTCTATCTTCTCGTCCAGAAAGTCAAAAAGTTATGGTAACTTTTTGGGATAGTCAGCCAGCATATGCTGTCACATGGAATTATGATAAGGCAACAAATACATATAAGAGAGTAAATGGCGATGCTTCTCATCTTGATAATAATACAAAGAAGCAGTTGGCTCCAAAAAATATTATTATTCTTTACATGAAAGAAAGCCGCGCAAATGATGGATATGAAGGAAATCTTCATGAAATATTTGGTACGAAAGGAAGTGGTAACGCTGTTGTATTCCAAAATGGAGAAGAGATAAAGGCAAAGTGGAGAAAGACAGACAGGGAGGGAAGGACTGAGTTAACAGATGCCAAAGGAGATGATATTGAATTTGTACGTGGTCAGATCTGGTTTCAGATTGTTCCAAACACAAACACGATTGATGTTCAATAGAGAGTAGGTAATGTATTCAATAGTGTTGTTTAGTCGTTGCATCTTAGGCTTTTTTGGTATATAGTATCTTCAGTTTTCTGCTTCGCATGATTATCTATGTTATCAGATCTTATTACATCTAAATCCCGCGTTACTCTTCTCAATGTCTTTTTAGCAAATCCATATGAAATGTTTCACGTTCGTGAGTGCGTTCGAAGAACTGGTGATGAAATTAACGCAGTCAGGCGAGAGTTGTTGTTTTTAGAAAAGCATGGAATTCTCCAAAAGGAACAAAGAGCAAATAGGTTATACTACTCCCTTGATAAAGAATACGCATTTTATTTCGATCTTTTGGCGCTTGGGGTCAAGACGATTGGACTAGGGAAAGATTTTATTGATAATAAGGCGAAATTAGGGAAGATTAAATGGGCTATGTTTTCGTCAAAATTTGTTAGAAGAGTTAAAGGGAACCCTGAAGATGTTGATTTCATGGTTATTGGAACAGTCGTTCTTCCTGAACTTGCTGCGCTTGTTCGTGCAGAGGAGCAGCGTTTGGCAACAGAAATTAATTACACAGCCATGACTGAGGAGGAATTCAAATTTAGAAAAGTGAGAAACGATCCATTTATTTCAAATATCCTCTCTGGAGGTAGGGTAATGCTTTGGGGAGACGAGGAGACAATGTTGTCATGAAAGGTCCGTCAAATTTCCTCGTAGCTGTTATTATTGTTGTTTTTGTTCTTTGTGCTCTTATCAATATTCCTTCAAGCATTACTATTCCTCACATCTCACAGCTCCACATACCTGAGAAAAAAATTGATCTTATTAATATCAACACACTTCTCAAAACAATAAACCTTTCGCAAGATGTTTCATTTAGAAGAGGGCTTGATCTTGAGGGAGGTACGAGTGTCACCCTTCGAGCAGATATGAAAGATATAGCTGTTGATCAAAGAAATGATGCTCTTGATTCTGCAAAAGATGTCATTGAAAAAAGAATAAATCTTTATGGTGTTTCAGAACCTGTGATTCAGACCTCGCAAGTTAACAAAGATTATCGCATTATTGTTGAAATACCTGGAGTTACGGACGTAAATCAGGCAATTTCTCTGATTGGGAAAACAGCGCAGCTGACTTTTTGGGAGGAAGGAGCATCAGGCTCTGCGCAACCGAATGTAGTTCCTCCGCTTGGAGTAGATCAGGTGCTTGGTGCAAACGCTCGTCAGACAGACCTAAGTGGTAAGGATCTTAAAAAAGCAGCCGTAACATTTAATCCGAATACTGGAGAACCTCAGGTTCAACTCACTTTCACGAATGAGGGTACAAGAAAATTTGGCGAAATTACTAAAAGGAATGTTGGTAAAATAGTTGGTATTGTTCTTGATAATAGACTTATTCAGGCACCACGAGTTAATGAGCCAATTCTTGCAGGAACAGCTGAAATAACAGGAGCATTTACGATAGAACAGGCAAAAGCACTTCAGATACAGCTTAATGCAGGAGCATTGCCAATATCTCTTTCGATACTTGAGCAACGGACTATCGGAGCAACTCTTGGAGATGAAGCTGTTATCAAAAGTTTGATTGCAGGTGCTATCGGATTTGGTGTCATTGTAATTTTTATGATCAGTCTTTATGGGGAATTGGGAGTAGTGGCAAGTCTCGCGCTTATTATTTATACACTTATTACGTTGGCAATCTTCAGGCTTGTGCCAGTGACTTTAACTCTTGCTGGCATTGCTGGATTTATTCTTTCAATCGGTATAGCAGTTGATGCTAATATATTGATATTCGAACGTATTCGTGAAGAAATGAGAAAAGGGAAGTCTGAACACGCATCATTAGACCTTGGGTTTTTAAGAGCATGGGCATCAATTCGAGACTCAAATATTGCTAGTTTGATAACTAGCTTAGTCCTTATGATTTTTGGAACTGGAATAGTAAGAGGATTTGCCTTAACGCTTGCTATAGGAGTGCTCGTGTCTCTTTTCTCAGCAGTTGTGGTAACGAGAACATTATTAAGAATTGTTTATCGATAATATGCTAGACATTATAAAAAGAAAAAATATCTACTTTATTATTTCGCTTCTTATTATTATTCCAGGAGCGATATCGCTTTTCATGTATGGACTTAAACTGTCCATTGAATTTACAGGCGGATCACGCATGGCTCTTGTTTTTAGTGAAAAAGCCTCTGACAAAACATTGCAGCAAATTAGATCTGAATTTACCAATGAGAGACTTGCGATAGGCTCGATTCAGTCATCTGAAAATAGCGTTATCATCAAGGCTTCACCAATGAATGAAAAACAAAATGCTCGTATTCTTTCTAGGCTTAGACATGAGGATAAAGAAGTGAAGCAGGAATCATTTGAGAACATCGGTCCGACAATCGGTAAAGAGACTACTATGAAGGCATTTTATTCAGTCTTGCTCGCTTCGGTTCTCATCGTACTCTATATAGCAATTTCTTTTAGAAAGGTTCCAAAACCTGCAAGTAGTATGCGTTTTGGTATTTGTGCAGTAGTAGCACTGTTGCATGACGTGCTAGTAGTTGTTGGGATATTTTCAATCCTTGGTCATTTTCTTAATGTTGAAATTGATAGTCTATTTATTACGGCAGTATTAACAGTTATTGGGTTTTCAGTTCATGACACTATTGTTGTCTTTGATAGAATTAGAGAAAATCTTCTTAAAGTTAGCGGAGTTCCTTTTTCTACAATCGTTAACAATTCAATTCTCCAAACAATTGTAAGATCTCTTAACACCTCACTTACTGCGATTCTTGTCTTGATAGCTGTTCTACTTTTCGGAGGAGAGTCTATAAGATGGTTTGTTATTGCTTTGCTGATTGGTATCGTAAGTGGCACCTATTCCTCAATTTTTAATGCCTCACCACTTCTTGTCGCATGGCATGAGTGGGACGAAAAAAGAAAGAAAGCAATTTCAAAAAAGTAATAATGGATAATCAGGTCGTAGTATTCGCAGGACTTTTAATACACGAAGGAAAAATTCTCATGGGCCAAAGAAAAGAACCTGAGCTTACAGACGCTCACCTTAAATGGGAGTTTCCTGGAGGAAAACCTCGTTTTGGTGAAGATCCTAAAGAGACTGTTAAAAGAGAATTTCTAGAAGAAACAGGCATAACTGTTGATGTTGGAGAGTTAATTCCATACGTTCAGAATAGTATTTGGAAGTATGAAGACAGAACAGTTCAATCTCTCTGCTTTGCATTTACATGCTCATTCCTATCTCAGCAAGCATTCCCAAATGATCATCATGTAGAAAAAATAGAGTGGTTTAGCGTTGAAGAAGTAGCAACGTTAGATTCGCTACCAGGAACAAAAGAGATGCTAGTTGCAGCGGGGTTACTGATCTAATTCCCAACAAGATGTTTTTTGACAAGTGAACTAACAATCGAGCCGTCGGCTTTACCCTTTGTCTTTGGCATAAGAAACGCCATAACTTTCCCCATCTCTTGAGGAGTTTTAGCTCCTGTTTGTTGGATTGCATCGATTACTAATGATTCAATTTCAGACTCAGACATTTGTGCTGGAAGATATTCTTGGATGATTAAAAGTTCTGCCTTCTCTTTATCAGCAAGCTCTGGTCTATTTCCAGCCATAAATTGCTCAATCGAATCTCTTCTTTGTTTGGCTTGAGCCTGAAGTACATTCATTACATCTTCTTCTGTTGCTACATATCCAGCTCCTCCTTTGTTAATTTCATAATAATTTATCGCTGAAAGTATCATGCGAAGAATTGATGTTTTCTCAGTGTCTCTTGCAAGCATCGATTTTTTGAGCTCTTCTTGAAATGTTTGTTTAGTCATTCCTTTATTATATCAGAATATGCATCGTGTATTCGTTTTAGCAAAAAATCTTTATTATTTTTTGATAGATCTTCATCGACTTCTTCAAATAACTTTAGTAAAATGTTTCCAATTACCGGTCCTGGCTTAATCCCTAACTCTTTCATAACATCGTTCCCATCGATCGCAAGGTCGTTTATTGAAAATGGTGCTGGAGCTAATTGCTCCTCAACTCTTTTTTTAAATAATTTAAGCCTCCAGCTTTCAGCTGTTTGTGTTCCGCCACCTAGTCTATCGCCAATTCTTAGATCCATCATATCCTGAACATTTTCAGCACCAATTCTTCTAATAAATCTTCTCACTGCACTGTCAGTTATGTGCTCATCTACAGTGAACATATGCCAACGTATCAATTTAGTAATTCTCTCCTTTTCTTTTTTTGAAAATCTCAACCGATCACATATTTCATAGGCTAATTTTGAACCGACTATTTCATGGTTGTGAAAAATAACATATCCATCCTTATCTTTGGTCGCAACGCGAGGTTTGCCAATATCGTGGATAAGTGTTGCAAAACGGACAACTGGATCAGTCGAAGGACAAAATTTTAGTGAAAAAATATTATGGTCAAAAACATCAGTCGTGTGGTGACGTCCTGGTCTTTTTTGAGAAACACCTATACCTTCCAGGAGTTCTGGGAGAATATGAGAAAGAATATTGGTGTTTTTTAATAGCATAACACCTTCAAAAGAGTGATCACTTGCAAAAATTTTCATTAATTCATCATGTACTCTCTCCCTAGCTACATGCTCAATAAGAGAGGCATCGCTATTAATTGCAGAAAGTGTTTGGCTTTCAATTTCAAAATTGAGCTGAGCAGCAAAGCGTATCGCTCTCATAAGCCGAAGCGCGTCTTCTTTAAATCTTTCATTTGGGTCTCCTACAGCGCGAATAATTCTCTTATCCAGATCTTTTCGTCCGTCAAAGGGATCAATTATGTCAAGTTTTTGCTGGAATAACCCATCATTTATCGGGATAGCTATAGCATTGATGGTGAAGTCTCTTCTTGAAAGATCTTCTTCAATACTACTACCCCATGATACATTGTCAGGATGTCTTAAGTCTGAGTAACCTTTTTCGGTTCGAAAAGTGGTAATCTCCAGAACAGTAATTGTCTCTTCACCTTTTTTTATAGGAATGCCAACAGTTCCAAACGTATTGTCATAAAATCCATCAGGAAGAAGCTTGAGTATCTCCTCCGGTGTTGCATTAGTGGTAAAATCCCAGTCTTTTACTTCTTTTTCAAGTAAAATATTTCTGACACAACCCCCTACAAGATAGAGCAAAAAACCTTCTTTTTCAAAACTTTTTGCAATGCTGAGAACTTCTTTAGGTATCTTTTCTATCATATCTTGTTGAGCAATGTATCGTCTGATATAGTATATCAAATAAAACTAATATAAGGCATGACACAAGAAAAAAAATGGGACATCATTACAAATTCCCCAACGCGGTCAATTGATGATGTAATTCAAGTTCTTCTTTCAAATAGAGATATAGTTTCAGAACAGGATAAGCAGGATTTTTTTAACCCAGACTTTGACGAGATATCACTTGAGTCAGTTGGTGTAAAAAAAAATCAGATTGATAAGACGTTGAAGCGACTAAAGAAAGCACATAAGAACCAAGAATTAGTTGTGGTTTATGGTGATTATGATGTGGATGGTATTACTGGAACAGCAATTTTGTGGGAGACTCTCATAAAACTTGGATTTAAAGCGATGCCATATATCCCTCATAGAATAGAAGAGGGATATGGCTTATCGGAAAAAGGCATTATCTCTTTAAAAGAAAACATGCCTGATGCCTCGCTTATCATTACCGTAGACAATGGTATTGTTGCTCATGATGCAGTTGCATTTGCAAACACTCAAGGAATAGATGTGATCATTACAGACCATCATATGTCTGATAGTAATCTGCCAAAATCATTGTCTATTATTCACTCTACAAAATTATGCGGAGCAGGAGTTGCTTTATTATTGTCAAAGAGGCTTCAGGCTGAATTTGGCATTGAGGACAATGCCATGATTGAATCACATCTTGCATTAGCTGCACTTGCAACAGTCGCAGACTTAGTACCATTAAAAAAAGAAAATCGAGCGATTCTATTTCATGGATTAAAGAAACTACACCAAACAAAAAGAATTGGCTTATTAGCGCTTTTCAAGATAGCATGCCTAACCCAGGAAGATATTGGGGTATACGAGATAGGTCACGTTATTGCCCCTCGTCTTAATGCGGCTGGAAGAATCGAAGATGCGATGGATAGCCTCAGACTTCTCTGTACGAAAGATAGCAAGAGGGCAACAGCCTTAGCTGAGAGATTAGACATTACGAATAAAGAGAGACAGCTCCTTACTTTTTCTGCTGCAAAACATGCTAACGACATGGTTAGATCAAAAGATTCTATGAAAAAAATTTTGATCATAGCGCATGAGAGTTATGAGGAAGGGATTATTGGGTTAGTTGCAGGAAAACTTGTTGAAGAATTTTATAGACCTTCGATTGTAATTTCGATCGGTGAGGAAAAAAGCAAAGGGTCAGTGAGATCAGTTAGCGGATTTAATGTAATAGAGTTCCTTAGGTCAAAACCAGATTTGTTTATTAACGTTGGTGGACACCCTATGGCTGCAGGCTTTACTATTCATTCTCATAGCATTGATAATTTTGTTTCTGTTCTAGAAGATGCTGCTGATGCGATTATTGATTCGGATACTCTTCAAAGAAAAATTAAGATCGATCTAGAGATATCTTTTTCATTTGTTAGTGATG
Organism: uncultured Gammaproteobacteria bacterium; assembly: GCA_964457465.1. Taxonomy (GTDB): domain Bacteria; phylum Patescibacteriota; class Microgenomatia; order Levybacterales; family UBA12049; genus JACROF01. The sequence goes on from CAYWEJ010000004.1 coordinate 39,154, forward strand.
AGCTGTATCAAAAAATTCAAACTCTTTCTCCTTTTGGGATGGGAAATTCTGAGCCAATTTTTTTATCCAGACATCTCTTAGTGCGTGAAAAGAGATTGCTAGGAAAAGATGGAAAACACATAAGGCTTGTTCTGCAGGATGGGGATGGCGGTAATATTATTCAGGCAGTTGGGTTTGGGCTTGGTAAACGTTTTGATCAAATTCAAGAAGATGGCTATATTGATGTTGTGTACGCACTACGTGTCAATGAATGGAATAATACTAAAAAATTGCAGCTTATGATAAAAGACTTTCGTTAGTCTCCCTCTGTGTATAGTTTTGTCCCATCAGTAGGCAGGATGTTTTGTGGCTCATAGCTTTTTCCATAAATTCGTGTAGGAATAATCGTTTGCCCATATGCGTTTGTATCTGCATTCGTTGGGTCAAATAGCTCTCCTTGTCCGACTGGTCTCCATGGGCCAAACTCAGCTTCAATGTTATAGAATTTTCTTTCCGACATAAGCATAAAAAAATCTCCCTTTTTTGGGAGATTGATCATGAAATTTTGCTTCTATTACACGTCAATCTCCACTACTTTTGGTAGTGGCGCTTAAATGACATGGTGTTAAAAGCAAAATTCATCGCGCCTTAGTATAAAGATTTTCTTTTGTTCTTGTCAAGGCTAACTTTTCAGTGTATGATATGGATCAGTTATGGCGACAAAAATTGATCGAACACTTATTGCTGATACGGCTAATAAATCAGGAGAAAAAGTCACTATCGAAGGATGGGTTGATACAAAGAGAGATCATGGAAAATTGACCTTTATAGATCTTCGAGACAGAACAGGAAAAGTGCAGTGTGTTGGATTTCAGAAAATGGGAGAATTGAGCGTTGAGTCAGTAGTAAGAATTAACGGTCTTGTTAAAGATCGTCCTCAGAATATGGTCAATGATCAGATCTCTACAGGAAAAATTGAAGTTGATGTCGATTCCTATGATGTTCTTAACAAAGCAGCTGAATTACCACTGCCTCTTGATACGGATGGTCATGAGATCAATGAGGATGTTCGTTTGAAATACAGATACATCGATCTTCGAAGAGAAAGAATGCAAAAAAATATTCGCTTAAGAAGTCGATACATGCAGGCTTTGAGAAAAGCTCTTCTTAATAAAGATTTTACTGAAGTTGAAACCCCAATTTTAACAAAAGCTACCATGGAAGGAGCTCGTGACTTTATGGTTCCATCACGTTTTCAGCCAGGAAAATTTTATGCACTACCTCAGAGCCCTCAGCAATATAAGCAGCTATTAATGACTGGTGGGATTGAGAGATATTTTCAATTTGCACACTGTCTTCGAGACGAAGACCTAAGAGCTGATCGTGGTTTTGATCATACACAGATTGACTTAGAAATGAGTTTTGTTGATAGAGATACTGTTATGGAGACAGTTGAGTCAGTCATCAAAGAAGCTGTAGCTGAAGTAGGTGGAAAATTAAGAGATAAAGATTTCCCTGTGTTTAGTTATCAAGAAGCAATGGAAAAATATGGAGCAGATAAGTTCGATTTAAGAACCGAAGAAGAAAAAGAGCAAGGAGTTTTGGCATTTGCTTGGGTTGTCAATTTTCCTTTTTTCAAAAAAGTTGATAAAAAAGATGCTGCTGAAGTAAGAGATGGAAAAAGTGGATGGACATTTACTCATAACCCATTTAGCATGCCTCTTCCAGAGCACCTCGAGTGGTTATTGCATGGTGAGAATATCGATCAAATTATGACTACTCAATATGACTTGGTCTGTAATGGTCTTGAAGCAGGAGGCGGAAGCATAAGGGCGCATAGGCCTGAGATACTTAAGGCAACATATAAAGTAATGGGATACTCTGATGAGGAGATTCAAAAAAGTGTCGGTCATATGCTTGAAGCATTTGGCTATGGTACGCCACCTCATGGAGGGATAGGTATGGGTCTTGATAGGCAGGTTGCTCTGCTTGCAGGAGAAAAATCTATAAAAGAGGTTATGGCTTTTCCTATGACATCAACAGGAAGAACAGCAGTTATGGATGCTCCAGCAGCAGTATCAGATGAGCAGTTAAAGGAATTGGGCCTTAAAACTTTATAAGATATTATCCTCTGTCGTTTTGTATTTACTCTCTACTATAATTAATACACCATGGCCAAACACAAGAAAAAGATTGTAAAAAGACATATCACTTTGCATAAAAAAATTAATGCCTTCCTTCATAGATATGAAAGTGGGTTACATCTTCTCCTGATCCCACTTATTTTGTTAGTCATATCAGGAATACTACTACTTATTGTTTCTGATGTTAAGTCTAAAGCTCAAAGACAAAGAATTGCTCAGCAGTCCATTGAAATTAAACCATTACCATATCTATTTTTTACCAAGCCTATTACTCCAATACTTACAGCTGAAGCAGCAGTAATAATCGATCGTGATGCAAAAACTGTTTTGTATGAAAAAAATTCTCATCTGAGGTTTTCGATGGCATCAACAACCAAAATTACAACGGCACTTGTTGCATTAGACCACTTTCAGCCAGACGATATTTTGATTACAAAAAGATCTCATGTTGAGGGGGTAAGTGTAGGTATCGAAATAGGTGACAAGCTCTATTTTAGAGATGCACTTTATGCGATGCTTTTGCCTTCAGGGAATGATATAGCGATGCTAATAGCAGATAATTATCCAGGAGGAGAAAGAGCTTTTGTTCGCGCTATGAATGAAAAGGTTAAAAAACTTCACCTACTCAACACTCATTTTGCAGATGCATCTGGACTTGATGATGATGGGAATTATACTACTGCCTCAGAACTTGCACAGCTCTCTGCTTACGCAACTAAAAATAAAACTCTAGCAGAGGTTGTCGCAACAAAAAGTAAAATTATTTCAACTGTTGACGGAAGCAAAATATTTTCCCTCACAAATCTTAATAGATTATTGGGTTATGAAGGCGTAATTGGATTGAAAACTGGCCATACAGAAGGAGCTGGAGATGTCCTCATAACGTCAGTTGTTTCTGGTGGCCACACGTTCATCACAGTTGTTATGAGAAGTCAGGACAGGTTTTTTGATACAGAAATTTTGTTATCGTATTTAACATCAGGAGTCGCGTCATTTGTTCCTAAGCTTTAGATTATTGTATGATCCAGATAGGGTCAACTGCGGAGACATAAGCGAAAAATCCATCCTTTCCCTCAAACACATATACCGGTAAAATGTAGTCCTGCTTTTCTTCCCCAACGAAATATCCTAGGTACACCGATTTAATAACGATGTCAGGGTTGGTGCCAAAATAGCTTCCAACATATGCTTTTTTTTCTTTTAACATTTGGTATGCTTTTTGAGGTGAGATGAGAGGGTACGTTGTCGTCTCATCGCTTGCGCTCTGGTGAACAAATAAACCTTCAACGATTTCATCACTTTCTTTTCCTCCGATCAAAAAGTGCATGGTGCTCTGTGGTGGGTGAGGGTAAACAATAGGAATTTTGTTGAGGTCTTTTTGCCTGAAGTCTATTCTTGCTAATTGCGCTGTTGATACGCTTGTTGCTGCAAAAAGTGACGATCCTTGTATGGAAAGTAGTTGCGTTGATATTTTGTTGACATCAAGATCAAGTGGATATAGACCAAACGATGTTAAGAAATCAACTGCTGTCTCAATAACTTTATTTTCGTCTAATACATTTGTAGGTGAAAAATCTTCGTATGAAAAATAATTTGATTGAATTGAGAAATCACGAGACACAATATTGATATTTAGTTTTTTATCAGGTCGTAAAGTATCAAGAAATGAGTACTGAGTAGATGTTATAGGTATGTCTCCAGAGTTGAATGAAGTCTGAGCTGTCGCATCTCTAACCTGTTTGAGGTCAAGAAGATTTGGAGCTTTTTGTGCTGTTTTATAGACTGTTGCTCTATCAGAAAAAGATCCAAGTCCACCAGTTACAGTGTCAATTTGGTATGAAAACTTTTTCTGATCAATACTTTCAGGAAAAAGAATTGGTGGTAATTTCCCAAAGGCTACTTGTGGTGCTGGTGCTGGTTTTGGGAAGAGTTTGGTAAATAAAAATATTCCTCCTCTGATGAGTATGATGATGAGAAGAATGCCGGCAACTCCTAGGCCTCCCCATTTTGCAATATTTTTAGTAAGTTCTGTCGAATCATGAAGCGTGGGCATACCTTGAGTATAGGTAATTCTGGATGTATAATGCAAGAAAGTTGAAAAAAATATGAATACAAAAAATATTAGAACTCGCATCGCTCCATCGCCAACAGGTGAAGACATTCATATAGGTAATTTATATACGGCGCTCATTAATTTCACTTTTGCAAAAAAAAATAATGGGCAATTTATCGTCAGAATCGAAGATACAGATAGAATAAGATATCAAGAAGGTGCCGAAAAAAGAATACTCTCATCAGTCAAAGCGTTTGGATTAGTCTATGATGAGGGTCCAGATATTGGTGGAAAATTTGAACCCTATCGTCAGTCTGAAAGACTTAATCTTTACAAAAAATACGCTGAAGAGCTAATCGATAAAAATTATGCATACTATTGTTTCTGTACAAAAGAAAGACTAGATCAGCTACGTGCAAGGCAAGTAGAAATGAAACAGACTCCTAGATATGATAAGTTTTGTTTAGAAAACAAAACTGATGCAAAAGATAGGATAGAAAAAGGCGAGTCTTACGTCATAAGGCTCAATGTTCCTAGGAATCAGAAAGTTTTATTTAAGGATTTGATACGAGGAGATATCGAGTTTAGCACAGACGAAATAGACGATCAGGTGCTCCTGAAGTCAGATGGTTTCCCTACATATCATCTTGGAGTTGTCGTTGATGACCATATTATGGAAATTTCCCATGTTATAAGGGCAGAGGAGTGGATTTCCTCAACGCCAAAACATGTTCTCCTTTATCAATTTTTTGGATGGGAATTACCTGTGTTTGCTCATCTTCCAATTCTTCGAAATCCTGATAAATCAAAATTATCAAAAAGAAAAAATCCTGTGTGGGCATCGTGGTATATTCAGGAAGGGTATCTGCCAGAAGCAGTACTCAATTACTTAGCTCTCATGGGGTGGAGCCATCCAGAACAAAAAGAAATCTTCTCTCTTGATGAATTTATATCTGTTTTTCAACTTGAGGATATTCATCCTGTGGGCCCTGCTTTTGATAGCAATAAATTGCGCTGGATGAATCAGCAATATATTCAAAATCTTAGTGATGAAGATTTATATCAGAAGATAGTTTCGTTTTATCATCAAAAATCATTTGACAAAGAATTGCTTATGAAAATTATTCCGCTTCTCAAGACAAGGATGGAAACACTTAAGGATTTTGAAGATTTAGCAGTATTTATTTTTGAAACCCCTGAAATTTCATTGAACAATAGTGAAAAGGAGATTGCCAAAACACTCGTAGAAAAGCTTAGTGATATAGCATGGAATGAAGAAGAGATCCTTTTTCAGCTTAAGAGTGTTCTTCAGGACTACCATATTAAAATGCCAGTGCTTTACAAAGTTTTTACTGGAAAAGAAAAAGGATTGCCGTTGCCTCAATCCCTCGCGAGTCTTCCAAAGGAAGAAATAACCCAGCGATTGAAGAATCTTTCGTCATAGACAGCTTCTTGAATGCATGTACAATGATACTATGACTTTTAAAAAGGTCCGAGCAATCTTTACACCAGACCACTTCGCGATTCTCTTAACATTTCTTTTTAGTTTAGCTGGAAGTCTTATTTCTCTTCATCAATTTTGGCAATTTAATGTGTTTTTTTACGATTTTGGTATTTTCGATGGAGCGATTTGGAAAGCTGCTCATTTTGAAGCACCTATTATTGAACATTTTATTCATGGTGGTCAGTGGATACTTGGTGATCATTTTAATCCAACTATTTTTCTATTATCTCCTCTTTATTGGATCACTGATAAAAGCGAAATTATTCTTATTGCACAAGCATGTCTATTCGGTGCTTCAGGGTTTGTCTTATATCAAATAGGAAAGATAGTAACAAAAAGTGGGTGGTACTCACTTCTTGTATTATCATGCTTTTTTCTTTATGTTGGAGTGCAAAATGCTGTGATTACTGATTTTCATGAAGTATCATTAACTGTCATATTTTTTCTCTTAACTTTTTATGCATTTCTGACAAAGAGAAAAATATGGTTTTGGTTTTTCTTTTTTTTATTCCTCGGTACAAAAGAAAGTAATTTTATTTTGGGAGGGGCACTTGGTCTGACGCTATTTTTTCTTGACAAAAAATCATATAAAAAAAGTTTTGTAGCGATATTAGCTGCATTAGTCTATGGACTTTTTGTAACAAAATTAGCAATTCCGTTTTTTTCTCAAAGTACTTACAGCTATGGAGTTCCAGTCTCTTTTAATCCTATGGATTACATTGGATCTTTTTTTAATAATCCACAAAAAATTCACACATTATTTTATAGCTTTGCAAGTTTTGGATTTTTACCACTTCTGAGTCCTGTGTTTTATCTCTTACTTTTTATCGAGTTTTTGTCGAGATTTTATCCACCATTCTTGACTATCAGTTGGTCAATGACATTTCATTATAGTGGAGTTACTGCAGCTATTCTTGGGATGTCATCACTCTATGCCTATTTCTTTTTAAAAAAAATGATAAAATTAAAAAAAGTTTTTGTTATTCTCAGTGTTGGTATTTTTCTTAATGCTGTTTTTCTCTATAGATTTGTCCTTCATGGACCTTTTGGCCTTTTTTATAACACCGCTTTTTATGCGCACTCAAAAAATTTTGGATTTTTAGACAAGCCTATTACTCTTATTCCTTCTGATGCAAGTGTTGCAACACATAACAATCTTGCTGTCAGATTTACTCATCAAAAAATCCATTTGTTAAGAAGTGGAGAAATACCAGATACAGATTATGTCATT
>CAYWEJ010000005.1:0-18208 GCA_964457465.1 uncultured Gammaproteobacteria bacterium
GTTACCAGTACTGCTTTATTTACCTGATAAGGAATCTCAGTGATGATAATTGCTGATTTTCCTTGCCCTATTTCTTCAATTTCTGCTTTTCCTCGAATTAAAACTTTACCTCTTCCAGTGATATACGCATTTCTAATTTCAGTGATATCAAAAATTGCTCCAGCTGTTGGGAAATCAGGTCCTTTGACAAATTGCAGTAGCTCATCAATAGTGGTCTCTGTTGTCATGTTGACGTCGTGGTTATTTTCTTGACCTTTCTCAGGGAGTGAGAATGTGGTTTTTTTGATCATGTGTTGAATTGCGTCTATTACTTCACCCAAATTATGTGGTGGGATTTTGGTTGCCATACCAACTGCAATACCTTCACTGCCCATGAGTAAAAGATTTGGAAGTTTAGCTGGAAGGAAGACAGGTTCATCGCGTGTGGCGTCAAAAGTAGGTGTATAGTCGACTGTCTCTTTATCTATATCAACAAGGAGCTCTGAGGTGATTGCTGCCATGCGTGCTTCGGTATAACGCATAGCTGCTGGTGGATCTCCATCAATTGATCCGAAATTTCCCTGACCATCAATAAGCGGATAGCGCATGGAAAAGTCCTGTGCTAGACGGACAAGAGCATCATAAATTGGTGTATCTCCATGAGGATGATAATTTCCCATAACCTCTCCAGCTACTTTTGCACTTTTTACATACTTTGCCTGATGAGTAAGATTCATTTCGTGCATTGCATAGAGAATGCGTCTATGGACTGGTTTGAGGCCATCGCGTACATCAGGCAGCGCTCGAGATACGATGACAGACATCGCATAGTTGAGGTACGACTTTTTCATCTCTTGCGAGATATCAATTTGTAATAATTTCCCAATATCTTGACTCATAATAAAATTAGCGTTTAGAAATTAGTATATAGCGTTTAGGATTATAGCTAAACGCTACCAACTAGTCACTAACGCTACTTTAAAGCTTTTTTCACTGCTTCAAGCGCAGTTGCTTTATCTCTCCACTCTTTCAATTTGACCCATTTACCAGGCTCTAGGCTCTTGTAGTTCTCGTAAAAATGCTTCATCTTATTCCTAATTGCTTCCGGGACGTCGCTAATATCGATGAATTCTCCGTATAGTGGATCAATTTTTTTGGATGGAACTGCCAAAATTTTGGTATCAATTCCTGCTTCATCTTCCATCTCAAGCATTCCGATAACTACAGCTGGGATAGCAGTGCCAGGGGCTACTGAGTATTCAGAAAGCACCATCACATCAAGTGGATCTCCGTCATCTGCTAGCGTATTTGGTACAAAACCATAATTTGAGGGAAATCTCATTGCTGTATGAAGAAATCGGTCAACCATCACAATTCCTGAGTCTTTATCTAGTTCGTATTTGATAGCGCTGTCTTTTGGAATTTCAACAAGTACGTTAATTTCACCTGCGGTTGGATTTTTTCCTGATGATAATTTTGTTATATTCATAAATACTTCACCTCCTTAGATATCTAGAGTTGCTGTCATAGCGTTAGTCTGAATAAAATGTTTTCGTGGTGGAACCTCGTCCCCCATCAGCATCGTAAATACTTGGTCTGCTTCTTCTGCATCATTGATAGATACTTTTTTGAGCACTCTATTTTCAGGATTCATAGTAGTATCCCACAATTGTTCAGCGTTCATTTCTCCTAGTCCTTTGTAACGCTGGATTGACACATTGGCATTTCCGGTCTTGAGTTCTTTTAAGATCTGATCACGCTCTTCTTCATTATATGCATAACGAATATCTTTTCCTTTTTGCAATTTGAAAAGAGGTGGCATCGCGACATAAAGATAACCCAGCTTGATAATTTCTGGAAGATGACGATAGAAAAATGTCAGGATCAATGTCTCGATATGTTCTCCGTCAACGTCGGCATCAGTCATGATGATCACTCTATGATAACGAAGCTTATCCATATTGATCATATCTCCTATGCCTGCTCCTAAAGCTACGATCAGAGCTTTTACTTCTTCGTGCTCAATCATCTTATCAAGACGTGCTCTTTCAGTATTAAGAATCTTACCTTTGAGTGGAAGAATTGCTTGGTATTTTCGGTCTCTCCCACTTTTAGCACTGCCTCCTGCTGAATCTCCCTCAACAAGATAAATCTCAGAGAGTGCTGGATCTTTTTCTTGGCAGTCAGCTAATTTTCCTGGGAGTGATGATCCTTCGAGTGCGCCCTTTCGGATGACGGCTTCTTTGGCAGCTTTGGCAGCAAGTCGTGCTTTTGCAGCAAGATAAACTTTTTCAAGAATTCTTTTTGCGTCACCTGGATTTTCCTCAAAAAAAGTTGAAAGCCCTTCTTTGGTTACTTGATTAACAAGCGGTTGGATCTCAGAATTTCCTAATTTTCCTTTTGTCTGTCCTTCAAATTGGATGCGGTCTTGTGGCATCTTGATGTAGACAACAGCGGTAAGTCCTTCTTTAGTGTCATCTCCAATAACTGAATCCTCCTCATTTTTGAAAGCCCCTATTTTTTTACCATAGTCATTGATAGCACGAGTGAGAGCCATTCTAAATCCAGTAAGATGAGTTCCTCCATTAATTGTTGGAATAACATTAACAAATGACTCAACGCTTTCTGTGTAGGTGTCGTTGTACTGAAGCGCGAATTCGACCTCAACATCATCGACGTGCTTGTCTACGTAAATTGGCTTGTGGAGTGGGCTTTTGTTCTCATTAATTTTTTCAATAAGCGCTTTGATGCCGCTCTCAAAATAAAAATTGATCTCTTTTTGTTCATCTCCCCTGTTATCGTAGAGATGAAAATATACTTTTGGTACTAAATATGCTCTGTCGCGGACTACTTTTTTGATAAATTCAAAATCAAACTCAATAGTCTGGTTAAAGATAGTAGCGTCAGGATAAAAAGTAGTTGCTGTACCACTCTTGCGGTCAAGAGGAATGGAGAGTTTGGAATCTTTTACGATATCAACGCCTGTTTGTGGCTCTCCCCTTTTGTATTCTTGACGATGTATCTTGCCATCTCTAAGAACTTCAACCCAAAGCCAGTCTGAGAGTGCATTGACAACTGATGATCCTACGCCGTGAAGTCCTCCTGATACTTTATAAGCACTACCACCAAATTTTCCTCCTGCATGTAATTTAGTCATAACCATCTCAAGTGCTGATTTGTTATAGCCTGGCATGATATCAACAGGAATGCCTCGACCATCATCAACAACCGTTGCAGAACCGTCTTTGTTGAGGATAATCCAGACATTTTTGGCAAATCCAGCAAGCGCTTCATCAACTGAGTTATCTACAATTTCACGAAGTGATTCATGAAGTCCAGTACTATCGGTAGATCCGATATACATACCCGGTCTTTTTCGTACCGGCTCGAGTCCTTCAAGAACTTGGATTTGTTGTGCTGAATAATCAGAGGATGGGTTTTTAGCCATGAGTCGAACCAGTATAACAGTAATTTTTCAGCTTTTCAACCTGATACTGTGTTAATAGATTGATGGCATGCTATTGCTTTGCAAAGGATTATTAATGTGGATGTATTTAAAAGAATGTATAGAGGAAAAAGTAGAGTTGGTGGGGCGCTTTTGGCGCCCCACCAGAGAATTCCCATTGAGGGAAAAAACAGTAGACGTTACGGTGTCAGACCTGCCTGCGCAGTCTGCGAGAAGCTAGTCGCATTTTGACTAGCACTCGCAGTGGATTGCGAGAACATGTTGAAGCACCGCCGGATCTCCTGATCCGTGTTTTGAGGAGTCATGACCCACTCGGCGCGGAAACCCATCCGGGCAAAGATGTCGTTGAAGTTGGTCGTTCCGCCATCGTCGATTCCCATAGCGGCGAAGATGTGCTTCTCTTGAAGCAGCAAATCGCGGATAATGGGCTCGACTGCCTCAGGCCGACGAAACTGAGATGATCCCTCGTCATGTCCATCTGTGATGATCAGACTCGAGGAGGTCACCGGCACGCCGTTGAGTTCGAACTCCTGTGTTTTGGCGATGACTGCGCCTGCGAGAACAGCTGCTTGATCATACAGAGGAGTTCCTCCGCTGGGATCATAGTTGCTCGTAGTGAGTCTGATCGCCTGTGCCAACGGAACGTACGGATACAGAATCTTCCCGTTGAGATACCGACAGGATATCAGGATACCGTCCTTGTTCTTGACCTTGTTGAGGGCATCAAGAACCAGATTGACACCGTCGCGCATCGCCTGGCTGTTGCCGGCAAAACGGATGGAGCTCGAGTCGTCGACGAGGAGCGAGACTAGGAAAACCTTGCTTGCGGTGACAGCGTCAACCGAAATGCCGAGGCATCCTTGGATCATCTGTCCTACGTCTTGAATGTTGAGACTGTTGAGTGTCGCAGGGGAGATGCTCCCCTGCGCAACAGCGCTCTGAAAAAGATCGTCGAGATTTACTGTTTGTGAGTTCGTCATCTTTTCTCTCCTTGTGACTAGAGCTGGATATTCGGCCAGCTCTCGATCGGGTCGGTGGACTTCACGACGTTCATGCCGGCGTTGCGGAATCGATCCAGCGCAGCTTGGCCTTCATTCGTATAGTCAGCATGAGGCGATGACGGGTCGTTGGGGTTTGGAACATACACTGCCGATGAGCAGTCTCCAAGAATGTAGACTGACTTCATCAGAGTGGGATCCTGGGCGTTGATCTCGTTGAGGAAATCGTCGATTGCCCAGGCAACGCAGTGTGAAAGCGCCTGCCCCCACAGGATGTTGATGACTCGCTTGTTCTTGCCGGCGTGCTGTCCGCGCGTACCCATCAAACGACCGAGAAATTCGGTGTTTTTCTGAGCGCCCGGAATAGCATTGCCGTCCCAGGTCGTTCGGACCTCAGGAGCAAAAACAGAGTAGTGTTCGGTCAGAGGATTGCCTCCTTTGACCTCGAGTCGGTTGTTGGCACCTCGTGCCCATGCATGGAACATGCGCATCTCGTTCATGACGCCGGTCAGTTGATGACCGGGTGTTCCGAGAAGGCAGTGATCGGGCCAGATGGTCAGCATGTAGCGGCCGTTCTTCTCCAGCTGCTCGCAGTAATAGATGAACTGCTTCTGCAGCCATACTGGGTCCACGCCCAGTTGTGCGGCCATTTCAGGGTTTGGGCGGTAGACGCCGCGGCGGTATTCATCCGCTGAGATCAGCGTGAATGGCGCCGGGTGTGTTCCGTCCTCCTTCAGATGTGCGCCAGCGAAGAAGATCTGGAAAATCACGTGGGTGTCAAGCGTGTTGTTGATCTCGGTGATGATGCCCATGTACTTGTACATGAACTCCATCGCGCGTCTTTGGTCGTCCATCGCGCCGGTTCCGGAGCGGCCACCCACAAAGAGCGTGCCAAACGGAGGCGGAAAGACGAAGTCGCGCTGGTTGTCGATCGCCGTCACATTGATGACCACCTCGTCGTTGCCGACGGGTGTCAGCTTGTTCTTCTCTCTCCAGGCCATCGCCGCATCCATCAACACTCGCGTGTTGGGAAAGGCGTAGTCAGGAAGAGAGCAGTTCTTCGGATCGAAATGTGGAGGAAGTGCTAGTTCACGAACGTAACCTGACATTTGGTACTCCCTTTTTTTTGATCTCGATCGAAAGCAAGTACTTTCGATTTAGGAAAACTTGAGCTCGTACACCTCCTTTTCCGTGGTTGCATAGATGCATCCACGACCTACAAAAAGATTGGTTGCGTCAGAGACATATGGTTCGGTATCAGGATAGGTTTTGGTAACAAAGATACGTCTTTGATCCACCTCGACACGAACAATGCCCGTGTCTGTTGCGGAATAGAGAGCGTTTCCTGTTGCGCATTTCCCCCTGATTTTTCCTAACCATGAGTCTTCACCTTCATCAGCTTCTGTGACTGCCTCGATTGAGCCGCTACGGTTGATTACCGTGCAACGGTTAATGGTTCTCCCTTGCTCCACTGTTTTGGTAAAAAACCAGCAGTGGGTGCTTGAGAAAACGCAAGTAGAATCGACGAGTCGTCCGCTGATTCGAAGTTTGACCGAGTCATTGATCCCACGTTGCTTTGCGTCAAAGACGAATGCAACAGTGAGTTCACCTACACGATAGAAACCAAACCCAAAGGTCTTTCCGACCCAGAAAAGGGTCTGGTGATCCATGACGTTTCCGATAGTTGTTGGCACATCTTGCGAAAAGACTCCAAGATCCTTGGTGTCTCTCAAGAGCTGGCCATTGTCTATCCAGTAACGTGTGTCTTCATTGGCATCAAAGACTGGAAGCTTGTCGAAAGAGTCAACCTGAATGCGCTCTGGACTTTCGCCTGGGGTGATAGTGATCAGCTGTCCGTTTTTACCAAACAGCGTGCTATTCCCGGAAAGGCGATATCGCATGTACGGATCAAACGACCCGTTGAGCACCGATGTTTTACTCTCCCTCTTGTAGCTACCGTTCTCATGATATAGCCATACGAGTTTCCCCCCTTGTGCGGAGGCAAAAACGATGTGGCCTGTTGTCTGAAAAATTCGTGTTGCTATCACATTTCCTCGAATTGTTGTCACTGCTTTCACTGCGGCAGGTGCCGCATGTGAGCATACAGGACAAACGGGACGAGCGTGTTCTGCTCCACATTTTGTACACGTAGTCCAGTGCATTTCTTCGAGAAGATGGAAAGGAAAAATTCCTCTTTGGTCTTTCTCAAAGATAAGCTGGAATGTATGCAACATTGGATCAGGTAACACCCCAAGTGGGATCGCTGGTTTTGGATAGCGAACTTGAGGATGAAAAACCGTGATTCGATGTTCTATCCTCTCAGGATCGGTGAGCCGTTCTGAAGGAGTTTTTGGAATATATACTCCTCCATATGGGTCAATGAAGAGAAGACAGTTCATCAGCATAACAGCATAGGCATACCAGTCGGAGAGATCAGAATGTGGTCTCGCCAAGGTAAAGTGGCCCATCCTCTCTGCTTTTTCAGCAGGTGTGGTTTCCCGCATAAGAAGCGGGTCACCAAAGCGCTGCGTATAAGCAAGGCATGGATATTTTCCAAATTGAAAACTATCAACGTCGATGAAATACCCTTCTGTGCCCTTTACGAGCACATTAAGGTCATTAAAGTCGCCGATTACCACTTGTCTTCCGTGAATACCAGAGACAGTGCGATGCATATCTTGGAAGATATCTATAACGCTCTGTTGAGGAATTCCAGGAATACGAAATCCCTTTTCTGCATAGTGTAGGAGTACTTCAGCATCAGGCAGAAAAGCCATCGAATAACCGATGATTTTCCCATCCCTTGCATCAGTGACCACGGACTGTGGTGCGATGACTCTTGATGGAAGACCAGAAGGAAAGTCAAGAAGCTTTGTCTGCATCCTGACTAATCGATCAGCAGCCTTTTTTTGGGCTTGAGGTAATCCATCAAAATCCTGGTGGCCCGGAGGCTTGAAAAGCTTAATGGCACGATTGCCATCAAGATAGACGTCCGCTTCTCCTCCCTGCCCTACGGACTGAGAGGGATTAAGCGTTAACGCTTTTCCATCAACATAGACTCTCATCTATATTTCCTTTCTCCGTCGACCAACGATAAGCGTTGTGTCATCTGGCAAAAGACCATGGTCTGTCCGTATCAAAGCGCGGGTGTGGGTATCAAATATGTTCCTTTCCTGATTGGCTTGTCGCAAAATACGATTCACCATATCAGGATTTCGAAAATACTGATCATCCTCCCAAAACTGTGAAAGTGGACGAACAAGATCATTTTTCCCCGGAAGATTTCTTTCTGCTGCTTTATTGAGATCAAATACTCCATCGGTGCCGATAAGAAATGAATCAAGATCGGCAACCGGAATTTCGTAATGTACTCGAAATGCAAGCAGCTCGGGATTCTCCGTTCCGATTCGCGAATTGATCAGCTGATACCCGATATAGGGCGGTGCATTGCCAGGAAACGGACCGATCTGAAAAAGATCGCCGTTAATCGCAATTGCACCGTCCCCAAGCGAGAAGAAAATTCCTCCCGTTGGTGTGATAACAAAACCAATCGTCGTGAAAAGGAAATGGAGAGACACTTGCTCCGTTAAGCTTTCGCCCATCTGTTGAGCAAGCTGATGAATTGCTGATGTAACATCTCGTTCAGTCCTTTCCCAGAATCGTCGGTCAGATGACCAGGATTGCGGAAAAGGCTGTGTTGACCAATGATATTGGTAGCGTTTGAGCTGTCGAACAAGACTTTGCAAAATGATTCTGGATCCAATTCTGGATCCGGACTCAGAAAATTTGGAGTCACTACAGCCGTCGCAGACAATACCAATGGTTAATTTGTCATCTTGATAGATGGCAAAAGAATCCTGGTTATTTTCTCCGTCTCGTCTGTGGTGAGATCCAATGACTGATCCAGCTGCAACTTCAAACAATGCTTGTGTCACATGAATTCCTTTCATTAAGTACAAACAGCAATAAATTGTTGTCTACTGTTTTGTTAAAGAGCTGGCTACTGCGTGCAACGCATGTTGCACACAAAAGCCAGAGTAATATCGTTACTGCGGTACTACTCCGGCTTTTCCACCATGGGTGAAGTATGTTATAAGCCTTTTATTATTTCTTAAACAAAGTTCGATAACACGACTCATAATTGTACTATAAGATAGATTCAAAAGCAATCTTATTTGTCTCTTTGAATAGTGTAATAAATACACTAAGTATGGAGTAAAAAATTTAGTCATAGTGAATTAATGTTTTAGATTTGAATGTGTACAGCATTGCAGGTCGATGATTTCCTAATTTATACATCTCCCCTGTTGACTCAATAACATCAAGTGATAGCATTTTTTTTCTAAAATTTCTTTTATCAAGATTTTCTTTCAAGATCACTTCATAAACCTTCTGTAGCTCAGAAATTCTGAATTTTTTTGGCAGTAATGTATGTGCGATGTTGCTATAAAGTAGCTTTGATCGGATACGCTTTATTCCTGTCTCGATAATTTTTTTGTGATCAAAAGCCAGATCAGATAGCTTTGCAACGGGAATCCAGCTGGCATGAAGTGCGTTAGGAGCTTTGGAGAGATCAACGCTGTTATGAGGGAGCAATGAGTAGTATGTTACCGCAATAACTCTTCCGCGTGGATCACGGTCAACTTCACCAAAAGTCTCCAATTGTCCAAGATAGACATCCCTAATACCTGTTTTTTCATACAAAATTCTCTTTGCCGCATCCTCAAGGCTCTCCCCTGCTTCGATAATATCGCCAGGAAGACTGAAAAAGTCTTTGAATGGTTCTCTGATGCGTTTGATGAGCACGATTTCCAATGCCCCTTTATTAATCGAAAAAATAAGTACCTGAACAGACACTGCTGGTTTGGAAAGCTGTTCTAAATTGCGAGGTGTGGCCTCGTTTATCACTGGCTTAGTGTTATTCATACACTAAGCATACTCTGATTTTAAATTTTGTCAAGAGGAAAATATTTTTTTGATTATGTTCCAGAAAGAAAACAGGCGGCCGTGAGACCGCCTGGTGAGGTCGAAATAGACAAGGGTTAGTTGGAAAGATCCAGCTCGTAAAGGTAGTGAGCAATTGCCAAAGGATCTCCGGAGCGCTTTCCAGCTTCATTGGAGAGCTTGGCAACTGTAATCTTACGATTGGGCTCCTCGGGGCGAGTGATGTCCCAAAGCTTCATGACGATATTGAGAATGATGCATCCGATATCTCGGGTCCACCATCCACCAATGCCGTAGTAGTCTCTGAGTTTGCCTTCAACATATGCCTTGATACTGGCGATTTTGATATCATCAAGAGCATTGGTAAATGTCGCCTCTTTGGTAAGAGGGTCAATTCCCATTCTTCGATAGAAGTCATGGAACCAGTCGATGTGCTGCTTGGAGGATCCCGAATCTTCTCGCGAACCTCTGAAGAGGTTTGCGAAGTGAGGAGTGAAGTCCTCAAGAAACTTAGGCGTTGTGAATGTGTCGGTGATCATCGTTCCGAGAATACCGTGGTAGACATTGTCCCAGTGGGTCATGGCCATGAGATTTGCTGAGCGGACACCGTACTGCCCTGCCTGCACCATCGGGTAAAAATGTCCCATGGTGCCAATAGGCGCAAGATTGTATTTGGCGGCCAGCATGACGTTGCTTGTGCCCTTGAGATGTCCTCCGGCGCCAGCTTTAATAGCGCCGATTGAGAGATTCTGGATTCCTCGGAAAGGTCTGCGCCTCGTATTCATTTCTGAAAAATCAGCGCCGAGTGCAGCAAGTCTTTTCGCCTTCTCGTAGATCTTGGCTTCAAAGTCAGGATCTGGGACAGCTCCCTCTAGACGATTTACGACCTCTGACATGATTGCCAGAAGCGATGGTTCGTAACGAACTATCTCATGGGCAGGTCCATGGACAAATACGGTCTCGGTGCCATCACCATTATCATGGGCGAAAATGATGTCAGGATTGGGGCGCCAAGCTCGCTCATAGGTAAAGAACCATTCAGGCATATAATGCCCGGTAGTTCTTCGCATGTGCTCTTCAGACTCAGGCGAAAGTGTTGCTTGAGCCCAGAGCTCAATCTGACGAACGAAGTGTTCGTGAAAACCTTTGGGAAGTTTTCTATTGTCTCTGTCAATGAGTACAAGTGTTCCATAAATATTAGGTTGTTCGACCATCAGGGCAAAGCTCTGCGTCTTGGTATACCAATCGGTATCCGCGGTGTCGGTAATGATCGGTTCGTCAAGTTCGGGTACTCGAAACATTTTTTGTCTCCTTGTCTTTTTAAAGATCGAATTTTTCACAAAAGATTGCTCAGTTGTGAAAACGATCTGGAGAGTATAGCAAAAGATGAAGCCGAATACCAACTATAGGTTTATTAATGTGAGGAAAAGATCTTCTAGAGTGAGGCGTGGGTTTGCATTGGTATATTTAAGAACTTGATATTTTTTTTGTATTTCTGGCAGCATCTTGCTTAGTTGTGGTTCTTTTTCTGAAACAATCTCTTCTCTTAGTATTTCTCTTCCAACATAGAGTGATTCCTCAAGTACCTGTAGTGTTTTTTCTTTGTCTTTAGCCATGATTTCTGCAGTCTTGAGCGCATTTGCGATACTTTGTTTTTTCCACCCGAGCAGTTTTTTTGATACCTCTTTCTTTTCATCCTCGGTCATTTTTTGTTCTTTTTTCGAAATTCGTACCAGACTTACTCTAGATAAAATAGTTGGTAATAGATCGTATGCTGTTGTGCTTGCAAGAATCATAATGGTATTTTGTGGTGGTTCCTCTAGAATCTTAAGAAGAGCGTTTTGCGCTGGGATGGTAAGCATTTCTGCGCCTTTAATAACAACTGTCTTATGTGAGCCCTTGAGAGGTTTGAGGAAAGCTTTTTCCTGCATTTTTTTAATATCATCAATACCAAGAGAGGGTCCTTCAGATTTGATTGTTACGATGTCAAAAGATGAAATGGAGTATTTTTGGCAGATTTCTTTTATTTTTTCATCTCTGACAAGATCGTTGTCACCTGTGATGAGGTAAGCATGCATAGGTGTCATTATACGATATTATTTTCCTTGACACTCAGTCTCTCTTTTGACTACTATAAAAATAATGCCCGATCAACAACAACCGGTAGTTTTGTCGACTCCGCAGCAGCCGACTATTCCTGCTGTTCCCCAGCCTGTAGCTCCCCCTGTGCAAACTCCTACATCTTTAGATCAAGAGGATTTATCGCTTCTTGACGCGCTTGTTGTTGACGGATCGCTCAATCAGGCTCAGGTTGCTGATATCAAGATGAAGAGTGCAATTCAGGGAAAAAGTGTTGAAACTGTTCTTTCAGAGCTTAAAATTCTTCCTGAAGCAAAAATCATTGAGGGGAAAGCCCGGATATTGGGAGTTCCTTATGTTTCGCTTGCAACAACTTCTTTTTCTCCTCAGGCAATCAGCGTGCTCCCTCGAGCAGTAGTTGAGAGATTTTCTCTTATTCCTTTTTTCTATGACGAGCAAGGTCAAACAGTCTCAATTGCTATGGCAAATCCCGTTGATCTGGATGCAATTGAGTTCGTAAGGCAGAAAACAGGACTAAGTGTGAAAGCATTTGCTGCCTCGCCTACTGAGGTCAAAAATGCGATTGACCAGCAATATAGGCAAGAATTAGTTGGCGAAGTAGGAGCTGCAATTAAAGAGACAGAGGAGTACACCGATCGGAAGAAGACAGTCGATAGTCGAGAGATCGCGCAACTCATCAAAGAAGCTCCTATTGCAAAAATTGTATCGACGATTTTGGAATTTGCCGTGACAAGTAGATCCTCTGATATTCACATCGAACCTCAAGAAGACAGGGTTCGCGTCAGGTACAGAATTGACGGTATATTGTATGACAAGCTTAGTCTTCCAAAGAATGTGCAGGAGGCGCTTGTCTCTCGTATCAAAATTTTGTCAGACCTCAAGATAGATGAACATCGAAGTCCTCAGGACGGAAGATTTAATTTCAAAGTCAATACAGAGGAAGTCGATCTTCGTATTTCTATTCTCCCAACGGTAAATGGTGAAAAAATCGTTATGCGTCTGCTTCGAAAATCAGGTGGTATTCCAACGCTTCCGGAGCTTGGGTTAAGTGGACTTGCTCTTAAAAGACTTGAAGACGCTATCTTAAAGCCTCACGGTATCATATTGGTTACCGGCCCGACGGGTAGTGGAAAAACAACCACGCTTTATGCGGTTTTGTCAAAACTTAACACGCCAAAAGTAAATATTATGTCGCTTGAAGATCCGGTTGAGTATCAGATCGCTGGAGTCAATCAGGTACAGATCAATCCAGCGGTAGGACTTACTTTTGCTTCGGGACTTCGTGCTTTTCTTCGTCAGGACCCAAATATTATTTTGGTCGGAGAAATTCGTGACAAAGAAACAACTGACCTTGCTTTACAGGCTGCTTTAACAGGCCATCTCGTCTTTTCAACACTTCATACCCAGACTGCATCAGGAGCTCTCCCTCGTCTTATTGATCTTGGTGCAGAAGCCTTCCTTCTGGCATCAACTATTACGGCAATTGTCGGACAAAGAATCTTAAGAAAAATTTGTCCTACCTGTAAAGAGGCTTTTCAGGCTGCTCCGCAAGTCTTGCAGTCTATAAAGAGTTCTTTAGGTCCGCTGTATACCTTCAATGATGCAGATGTCAGACTGTATCGTGGCAAAGGGTGTAATGAATGTGGTGGCTCTGGCTATAAAGGGAGAATAGGTATTTATGAGGTTCTGCCAGTCTCGGAAAAGGTAGGACAAATGATACTAACCCACCCAGACAGTGCAAGTATCGAAAAAGAAGCGATCGCTGAGGGTATGATCACTATGATGCAGGATGGATATCTTAAAGTGTTAAAAGGAGTATCAAGCATCGAGGAGGTTCTTCGCGTTGCGAAGGAATAAACATGACAATTCAAGAATTATTATCACTCACCATCAAGAACAATGCCTCAGATCTTCATTTGTTAGTTGGTACACCTCCTGCTCTTCGTATTGACGGATCACTTCGCTATCTTACAAGCTATCAGAATTTAACAAAAGAACTTATTGAACAACTGGTCTATTCTTTAATGACTCCTGAACAAAAAGAATTACTTCTTGCAAATAAAGAAATAGATTTCTCTTTTGGTTTTGGTGAAGCAACACAGGGTGATTCGGGAAGATTTCGTATCAATGCTTATTTTCAGCGAGGTCATTTGGCTGCTGCTTTTCGTTTTCTTCCACCAGTTATCAAGTCAATTGACCAACTTCAGCTTCCAAAGGTTTGTCATGATTTTGCTAACATGCGCCAAGGCTTTGTTTTGGTTACCGGCCCGACGGGACATGGAAAGTCGACAACTCTGGCTGCAATTATGAATGAGATCAATCTTACTAAATCGGCTCATATCCTTACCATTGAGGATCCTATTGAATATATTTATCCAAGGGGAAATAGTATTATGTCTCAAAGAGAGATGGGTAGTGATACCCATTCCTGGTCGATGGCATTAAAATCAGCACTTCGTGAAGACCCTGATGTAGTCCTTGTCGGAGAGATGCGTGATCCTGAGACCATGCAGGCAGCACTTACTATTGCCGAAACTGGTCATTTGGTTTTTGCAACGCTTCATACCAACTCTGCCTCTCAGACAATCGATAGAATTGTTGACGCATTTCCTGATCATCAAAGGTCTCAAATTAGAGTGCAGCTTGCAGCAACACTGAGGGGGATTATCTCCCAAAGGCTTATTCCTCGCATTACAGGTGGACGAGTACTAGCAATCGAAATTCTCTTAGGTAGTTCTGCTGTATCTAGCAATATCAGGGATGGCAAAACCCATCTTATTGACTCTGCAATTCAAACATCTAAAGATGCAGGAATGATAACGCTTGAGGAGTCGCTTACATTACTAGTTAGATCTGGGCAGGTCAGTCTTGAAGTTGCAAAAGGCTTTGCCAATCACCCCGATGAGCTAGCAAGGTTGATTGGATAAGCATGAAAATTATCTATAAAGCAGTAAATGTGCAAGGGAAAGCTGTTAGAGGACTGGTCGAGGCAAAAGATCAGCAAGAAGCAGCAAATTTTCTTCGCAAACAAGATCTTTTTCCAATTACTCTTAAAGAATACAATCCTTCAAGGTCGTTAAAGTCATTATTCATTCGAAAATCAGCCTCAACAGATCTCGTCTTTTTTACTAGACAGCTTTCATCGATGCTCAGTTCGGGGTTAACTCTTATGCAGTCTATACAAATTCTCCGCGGGCAGGTGCAAAATCCTGCTATGGCTGAGGTTATCAACGGTCTGATTGCCAATATTGAGGAGGGAAAGTCGTTTTCACTAGCTATCGCACGGTACCCTCAGGTCTTCTCCCCTATTTATGTCTCATTGATTCAAGCAGCGGAGTCAGCTGGGTTGTTAGATAAAATTTTGCTCAGACTTGCTGATAATTTAGAAAAACAGCAAAAATTACGAGGCATGATCAAATCTGCGCTGATGTACCCCATTATCGTTGTTATATTAATGGTTGGTGTTATGGCAATTATGATGATTTTTGTCATACCGCAGTTGACTGTTCTTTATGAAAATCTTGATATTCCCCTACCCCTCCCTACTCAGATTGTTGTTGGGCTATCTAAGGCAACTATTAAATTTTGGCCTTTTGTTCTTGGTGGAATATTTCTTTTTGTTTATTACTTTAGGAAGTGGAAAAAAACACCTCGAGGCATGAAAGTTCTTGATGCAGTTGTTCTTCGTATGCCTATTTTTGGTAAATTGACAACGCAATCTATTATGGTTGAATTCGGGAGAACTTTTGGTCTGTTAGTCGGCACGGGATCACTTGTCGTCGAGTCGTTAAATCAGAGTGCTGATGTCGTTGGGAATGTGTATTACAAGAATGCAATTAAAGAAGTAGGAAGAAAAGTTGAGAAAGGTGTAACTATTGGTGATGCGATGCTTGCTGATTCTCTTTTTCCACCACTAGTGGTAGAGATGACAAAAATTGGAGAGCAGACAGGTAAGCTTGATGAATCATTGACAAGAGTATCTGAATATTTTGAGAGAGAGGTTGAACAGACTATCAAGGCTCTCACTACTGCACTTGAGCCATTTATTATGATTATTTTGGCAATTGGTGTTGGATTTTTGATTATCTCTGTCATTACACCAATTTATAATTTGATTTCTCAGATTCAGTGATGGGTAATTTTGATTTTTAGCTTCGCAAATGGTCAAAATTACCCCCTTGACAAACATTTTTATTCCTGACAATAATGATTTATACACCTATGAGAACTGCTCATCAAACAATTAAAAAAGGTTTCACACTCATTGAACTTCTTGTCGTTATTGGTATTTTAGGTATTCTTGCAACAGCACTTATTGCTACTATTGATCCTTTTGAGCAATTGAAAAAAGCTCAGGACTCAAATGTTAAGAACAGTATGGTTGAGTATCTTAATGCTAACCTTCGTTACTTCACGACTCACAACGGCATGCCATGGGCTGACACAGCAAATGCTGGTGGAGGTTATGCAGGTTGTAGTGGTAACGATGGAGCAGCTTCTGCAGAAACGCTTGGAGGTGCAGGATCGACTTGTGTTAATGCGCTCGTTGCTGATGGAGAGTTGAAGCCAACATACACAACAGCAACTAATATTACAAAAGAAATCACAGTATTTGGTAATTCAAATACCATCACAGCTTGCTATAGACCACAATCCAAGTCTGGACAAAGAGATATCAATACTCATTATGACAACACAGGTGTTAGTGTTGCAGGATGCATCTCAGAAACTAGTTCAACAGGTTTAACAACTTGCTACTATTGCGCACAACTCTAAAATTATTACTGCCAATTTTTAGAGCGATTCCAATCGCTCTTTTTGTTTGTGTCTTAATACTCTACATCCATAATCTTTCACGAAGCGTGTACGGTGGCGACGTTGGAGATTTAGTGACGTCAGCTGCAATCATGGGAGTTCCTCATCCCCCAGGCTACCCTCTTTTTACCGTGCTTGGAAATCTGCTTGTTCATCTTGCTCCGATTTTTGGAAGCACTCCTGCTTTTATGGTGGGTTTGATCTCAGCATTTTCAGGCGCAGCTGCGGTCCTTGTGTATTATTTTTTTGCAAAGGAAAGTACCAAAAGCGTTCTCATCGCTTTGCTTTCTGCATGCGTGCTTGCTACAACTTTTCTTTTTTGGTTTTATGCTGAAATAGCAGAAGTTTTTGAGTTAAATAATTTTTTTGCGGTTTCTCTTTTGTTGCTTTCCTATCTCTATCGCAAAAAAAAGACAGTAAAGTATCTGTATTTACTAGCTTTCACTGCAGGACTTTCGCTAACCAATCACCATACGATTATTTTGATATTTCCAGGTGTTCTTTTAATGATTGGCAATACGCTTTGGCATGCTTTCCAAGACCAAAAAAGAGTTTTTTTTATGGCTTTACTATGCGCTTTGGTAGGTTTTTCAGTATATGTGTATGTCATCATATCTTCATCAAAAAACCCTCACATCGATTGGGGTAATGTAAAAAGTGTTCAGTCTTTTTTCGACTTGGTTCTGAGAAAAAAATATGGCACATTTCAACTTGCTCTTTTTCACGGTGTTACTGTTCAGGCTCGTCTTGTTGTCCTTAAGACATACTTTGTGACACTCCTTACCCAGTTAACAATCCCAGTCATTCTTCTGTCACTCCTTGGTGCTATTTCTCTTTTGAGAAGAGATAAAATAGTTGCAATCGCTTTAATTGTTTCATACTTTATTGCAGGGCCATTTTTTGTCGTCTATGCAGGGTTCTTTCTCGACAATAGTTTTTACTTTGGTATTTATGAACGTTTTTTGAGCTTGTCTACTGTGGTATTTCTCTTCTTCTTTCCATTTGGTGTCCAAGCTTTCAGCTATGGAGTATCACGCTTTTTTACGAGAAAAGAATATGTCTATCTTTTTCAACTCGTATTTTTTCTTATTCCCTGCATGCTTCTTGTCTATAATTTTCCTAAAACAAATTTATCACAATTAACTGCAGGTGATGATTTGGGTAAAAATTATCTGTCAGTTCTTCCAAGAAATTCCCTTCTCTATCTTTCAGGAGATACTAATTTGTTTAACACGTGGTATATGCGTTATGCAATGATGTATAGAAAAGACATAGAGGTATTTAATGGATTGAGTCCAGAGAAGACAACCGAAAGATACGGTGCTCGTTACGGATTGTCGAAGAGAACTGATTTCATCCCCCTTCTTGACAAGCTTGATCGCGAACATCCGATATTTTCAGATATACGATTTAATGATAAAAAGCTTTCTGGCATATGGGTGCCGCATGGATTAGCTTACGAATATAGGTCAAAAGCCGAGAAAAAAATGTCTTATGAAGAATACCTTCAGAAAACAGAGTTAATTTGGTCAGCTCTAACGTTGCCAACAGAGGAGGAGAAAGCGAGCTTTGCTTATAAAAATCCTACGAACAGTGTAATACCTGAGATGTACGCCAACGCTTTAGTGGTTACAGGAAATTATTTTTTGTCTGAATACAAAAATGTTGACACAGCTATGATGTTCTATGAAAAAGCTCTTGAAGTTGAGCCTCTTTATGCAAAAGCTTATGGCACAATAGGTGCAGTATATCTCACAAATAAAGAAAACTGCTCACAAGCAATTCCACAGCTAAGAAAAGCAATTGATCTTTATCAATTTGAGAAAAAATATTATCTCCTTCTCTATCTTGCCTATAGTGACTGTAATGTGTCGCCAGATGCAAAAGATCAGCTTAGCCAGGCTTT
>CAYWEJ010000005.1:18308-29865 GCA_964457465.1 uncultured Gammaproteobacteria bacterium
ATGCACTACCTTTCAATTGCAGAAAATGGTTATAGCAAGGAGAGTGTCTCGAATCGCTTTTTTCCTTTATACCCTCTTACTATAAAAATAATTAATGTAGTGGTACAAAATCCCCTCATCTCTTCATTGATAAGTTCAACGCTTTTTTCTTTTCTGGCACTAGTTGCTTTTTATCTTTTGACTAAAGCTTTATTCTCCCAAGATATTGCCTACAAAGCATCGCTTTTTTTCATTGTTTTTCCAACCTCTTTCTATATGACCGTTGCTTATTCAGAGGGTTTATTCCTCTTCTTAGCGGTTTTATTATTCTATTTCCTTATTAAGAAACAATATTTCTTGTCGAGTATCTGTACGTTCCTTCTTATTTTTGCAAGACCTGTGGGTATTTTGGTTATTATCCCTTTATTCTTATGGTATCTTCTTGATAAAAAAAAGAAAAAAAAGACAGTGAGATTGCCAAGTTTTGCTGAACCTGTAGAAATTGTTGTTTATCCAGAAGTATTTTTTCTTATACTCCCTTTATTGGGAATGGTTCTCTATTTTCTTTTCATGCAGCATACAACGGGTAACTATTTTTCTGGATTTCTTGACCAGTCAAGAGTGATAAGCGGATGGAGTATCGAAAATGCCTTTAACCCGATATTTTTCGTCAAAAGCTTGTTCTCAGAACATCTCCAACTTCATTCATTTTTAGATTCGGTGCTGGATAGAATTTTCTTTGTTATTTTTATTCTCTCAGTACCCTTTATTTATCGATATTTTCATAAATCTTTTTTTATATACTCACTTCTTCTTGGTTTTGTTCCAATCTTTGGAAGTTTTATGTCATATATGCGTTATCTCCTGCCTGTTTTCCCAATTTTTATTTTGCTAGGAATAATCAGTTGTCATAAAAAATATTCATTTCTATTTTTCCCTCTTCTTCTTATTTTTTATTCGGTGCAAATAGTTTTCGTCGTATTATATGGATTGAACTATTGGGTTTCGTAGTTTGTTTATGCATAGATATTTACTATACTAATTTTATGTTGCTTTTATTCCCTTTTTTTCTTGGTTGTGTCGGTCTTTTTTTTGGTAGTTTTTTTCTTGTTGTAGCACAACGTCTTGCTACAAATACATCATTTATCAGAGGGAGATCTCAATGTGATTATTGTCATCACGTTCTTTCATGGATAGAGCTTATTCCTGTCGTCTCTTTTTTATTCCAAGGTGGAAAATGTAAGCATTGCAGGAAAAAGTTGTCTTGGTGGTATCCCCTTTCAGAATTGATGACTGGGATGACATTTTTGATCGTTGGACTTTATGCAACAACAGCATTTTCTCTTATTGGGCTTCTTGTAATAACAAGTTGTTTGCTTATTATCTTTTTTTCAGATAGAGAGTATGAGATTATTCCTCTTCAGCCAGTTATTATTGCTTGTGTTGCAGAAGTTGTTATGCTTGCATTTGCTCCCTCTATTTTTCTAAACCATCTTCTTTCTGCCCTTGGAGCCTCTCTTTTCTTTTATATAATCTACATAGCGACGAGAAGGAAGGGGATGGGTTTTGGTGATGTAATTTTCGCATTTTTGATGGGTTTTGTTTTGGGCTTTCCTTATATCATCTTTGGGCTTTATTTCTCGTTTTTAAGTGGTGCGATTATATCTCTTATTCTTGTTGCTCTTAAAAAGAAAAAACTACACGGAGGAACTGTTCCATTTGGCCCCTTTCTTGTTTTAGGCACATTTACTATGATGGTATGGGGAAAGGACTTAGCGTATCTTATTTCCCGCTATGTTAGTTTTTAATAAAAAAATATTGTCCAAGCATTTTTTAGGATTTACTCTCGTTGAAATTCTCGTAGTAGTTGCAATTTTAGCCACACTTATTTACTTGAGCCTTACTTTTATTAATCCGGTTAAACAGCTTGATCGTATTCATGATGCAAAAAGAAAAGAGGATCTGATGCAGATAAAATCTGCCTTAGACATCTACTATAACGATAATAGTTGCTACCCATCTTCGTTAAATTTTGGTCAGCCTTGGGTTGAGAACTCGGTTACCTACATGAGGCGAATTCCTCAAGACAGTCAGTGCTCAAGTGATCTTACAACGTGCTATGTGTATCAGCAGTCGGGTGGAAGTTGTCCATCATGGTCGGTAGTCTTTAGTAAGTTAAGTGCTACGCCAAATGCGAGCGCTTGTGTGCTCTCGTCTCTTTCAAATTGCGTTCCTAGGGATTTTGATAGCTCATGGGCATGTGCCGTGACGGGTAACGCTGATTGTACCTATCTCTCAACAATCAGTCTTTCTGACGGCTCAATAAACGCTCAGCCAACACCAACCCCTAGTGTTATGGTTTCAGTCTCCCCACTACCTACCCCTACACCAACGCCTATTGGTTGCCCTGTGAAGAACTATTCTTGTACAGGGAGTCCAAGTAGTTGTAATATCGTACCTGGAGGAACTGGAGAGCAT
This sequence comes from uncultured Gammaproteobacteria bacterium, assembly GCA_964457465.1. Taxonomy (GTDB): domain Bacteria; phylum Patescibacteriota; class Microgenomatia; order Levybacterales; family UBA12049; genus JACROF01. The sequence goes on from CAYWEJ010000005.1 coordinate 20,766, forward strand.
TGTACCGAGACATGCGATTTTGCATGCGAGAGGTAGTTGAAGAATAGAAAAATAATTGTAGGATAGTAGTATGAGAAAAGGATTTACCCTTATTGAACTTATTCTTGTTGCAGCGATTGTTGGTATTTTCGCTACGGCTATTTTGGCTGTCGTAAACCCATCACAACAGGTTCTTAAAGCAAATGATGGGAGAAGAAAGTCAGATCTTAACCAGATTCAAAGAGGACTTGAGGCTTATTACCAAGACAATGGAAGATATCCCCAAGCATCAGCGCAAAAAATTTATACAACTCAGACTATTGATTGGGGCACTTCATGGCAACCATATATGAACGTTTTACCCAAAGATCCAACAAGCAGCAGGTCGTATATCTATTATGTCTCCTCAGATGGACAAAGTTATGTAGTCTATGCTAGTCTGGAAAGAGGAACCGTTGATCCACAAGCTTGTAATGGAGGTTCGGCTTGCAACACAATAGGAACTTTTGGAATCTCTCCAACTGCCTGTGGAGGTACCTGTAATTATGCAGTTTCAAGTGCGGACATTAATCCTTAAAAAGAAGTTTTCCACAAAAGGTTTTACTCTTATTGAACTCCTGATTGTTATTGCCATTATTGGCATTTTGACAACCCTCTTAACAGCTAATTTTGTTGGCGTAAGACAGCGTGCTCGTGATACGCAGAGAAAATCAGACATAAGGCAGATTCAGTCAGCACTAGAGTTGTTTCGATCAGATAATGCAAGATATCCCGTCAGAACAGTCACGTATAGAGTTAATTCAGGAACAGCATGTATGACTTCAGAGGCCTTTACTTACAATAACGTAACGTACATGAGTAAGGTTCCATGTGATCCATCAGGCGCATCAGGATACAACGCGGGTAACTACTACTATGTGACTGATGCTAGTGGGGCTACATACACTCTGGGGACATGTCTGGAAAATGCAAATGACAAAGATGCTAACTCAACTTCAACCGCCCCTTCTCCCTCCGGGGGGACATGTTCTTCTGGCAAATACTATGTGGTGACCAATCCATGAAAAAACTACCTTTTTTCAAAAGTGGTTTTACTCTTATTGAACTTCTGATTGTCTTGACTGTTATAGGGATTGTTATGATCGTCAGCATTTCTTCATTTGTTTCATACAATAAGTCATCAACCCTTAAGCAAGCTGCTCTTGATGTAGCATCTTTGATGAAAGATGCAAAGTCTCGCACACAGTCACAACTTAAGCCATCAGCATGTACAGGTACTCTTAGTGGTTATAGAATAGATGTTTGTGGGTTAACAGGGTCAAGCTGTTCGACAGCAGATACCTATAGACTTTCAATGATTTGTTCAGGAGGTACATCAGTTATTGCTACCAAAACTCTTCCATCAAATATTAGTTTTTCCTCTGCAACCACTTCAAATTCATTTTTGTTCCAAGTCCTTTCAAATGGTGTAACCGGTGCTGGATTTGTGAGGCTGAGTGGTTATGGTGCGACTAAAGATATCATTGTTGGGTCAGGAGGTACAATATCAATACAATGACAATGAAAGGCCAAACAATTGTTGAGGTTATGGTAGCACTTGGAGCCGGTGCAATTATTTTATCTGCAATGTCTGTTCTTGTTTTAAATGCCCTCAAAAACAGCACACAAAGCTCACAACAATCTAAAGCAGTTGGCTATGCTCAAGAGGGTATGGAGATTGCAAAACAGATGAAAGATAATAATTGGACTACGTACTCAACATTAAGCGGAAGTTACTGCGTTGCATCATCATGTACGGCTATTACGACCAGTGGTACTACATGCGGGCCAAAATCATCATCCTGTACGGCAAATATCAATAGTCTTTACGTGAGAGAGGTTACTATCTCTCAAAATTACTCGGGGTGTCAACCTCAGACCCCTGTTTCGGGAGTAACGTACTCAAAAGTCACATCAAAAGTGTCTTGGAGTGATACTTCATGTAAGGACACATCAAATCCTTATTGTCACTCAACTCAACTTGAGACGTGCCTTTCAAATTTTGGAGGAAGAGCAGCCCCATGAGAATGAAAAGACTAAAGGGTTTTTCTCTTGTTGAGCTTCTCGCCGTTATTGCAATTACTGGCGTTGTGGGTACTTTGATGTTTGGAATTCTCTTTACAACCCTTCGAGGTGCTTCAAAGTCTGATTCAGTGGGAACAATTCAAAAAAATGGAGATTTTGTTATGGGACAAATTTCTCGAATGATTCGTTTTGCCTCAGCACTTGATAATCCTGAATCATGCTATACAGCTCCTACCCCTACTCCAGTTACTTCGACATCAATCACCATAGTTGATGCTGATAGTAGAAAAACAACTTTCAGCTGTGATACTTCTGCAGGGACAATCTCATCTAATTCTGCGGCTCTTTTAGATCCTAATGAAGTTGTTGTAACTGCGTGCTCATTCTCATGTCAGCAACTCACACCAAATGATTTTCCTACCTTTACTATCAGTATTACGCTCAATAAAAAGAACAACAACACTCTTGCTGAAAACAATTCCTCACTTACTTTTCAAACTAGTGTAACTATGAGAAATGTGAGATAGGCCCTGCTTTGTTGACATGCCTGCTGCATGCTTGTTACGATAGAAAGAGTATATGATTCTCTCTTCTCACGCCCAAAAAGGTCAAATTCTTCTAGTGGTTATTTTAGTGATGGTTGTGACATTGACTGTTGGTCTTTCTGTCATCTCAAGAACTATTACAACGCTTCGTACCACTAAAGAGGATGAGACGTCTCAAAGAGCTTTCTCGGCGGCAGAGGCTGGCATCGAGAAGATTATTAACTCCACAAACTCCTCTGTTACTGGAACTTTAACGAATGACTCATCGTATACAACATCAAAAAACGTTGTCTCAGGAACATCTCTTGCTATCAACGGACTTAATGCTGTTCCAAAAGATGATGGTGCTGATGTGTGGCTATCAACGTATCCTGATTATTCCTCGCCGTATACAGGTACTATTAGGATTTATTGGGGGCAAAGTAACGAGGTGTGTAGTGGTACGTCTTCAAATACCCAAGCAGCACTTGAAGTTATCGTGATTACAGGCAGTGTGTCATCTCCTGTGACAACACATTATGCCTTAGATCCTTGTGCATCTCGTTCAAGTGTTAATAATTTTGCAACCAGTTTTGTCTCGGGAAGTCTCAACGGGAAATCGTATCCACATACCTATTCGATTCCTATTACTAATGGTTTGCTGATGAGGATTATACCTCTTTATGCTCCAACAATTATAGCAGTGAGTAGTACTGTTAACCTTCCCGCACAAGGTGAGTCTATCGTCTCAACAGGAACATCAGGAGATACCGTTCGAAAAATTATTGTAACAAAAGGATATCCTAAGTTGCCTGTAGAATTCTTTCCATCAATGATTTTTTCTCATTAATATGAATAGTTTTGGACTTGATATAGGAGCAACATCAATGAAGCTGGTTTGGCTACAAAAACAGCGTTCAGGTGTCGTGCTGAAGTCCTGCATGATGACAGTAACTCCAGCCAAAGGTATGTTCTCTGAGTCTCCTTTTGATCAGGAAGCTATGGCGCAAGCTATCCAGAAGTTAATGGTTGATTCGAGAGTCACTATAAAAAATGCCAACGTAGCTCTGCCTGAAAATCAGGTGTTTACCAAGGTAATTGAAATGCCTGAGTTGTCTGATAAGGAGCTTTCCTCGGCAATTTATTGGGAGGCAGAACAGCATATACCAGCACCATTAAAAACAATGGCTCTTGATTATAAAATTGTGAAAAGAAATGTATCTGATCAATTTAGTTCTAAGATGCAAGTTTTGTTAGTTGGTGCTCCAACAACTCTCGTTCATAGGTATCAGCAGATCTTTGAGATGACTGGTCTTACTATCAATGCAATTGAAACAGAAATTATCTCTGTTGTCAGAGCTCTTGTCCCTGCAGATTCTACATCGGTACTACTCATCGTTAACATTGGAGCGCTTAGCACATCATTGGCGATTGTTCAAAATGGCATCGTAGTATTTACTTACTCTGTTCCGCTTGGAGGTCTAGCAATGGATCGTGCTATAGCAAGTAATTTTGCTTTCACACCTGCGCAGGCTGAAGAATATAAAAAGACATACGGCATAAACGACCAAAACCTTGGAGGAAAAATTAGCCAAGCATTACAGCCTATTTTACTTAGTATTCTTTCTGAAGTGAAAAAGGCGATAGCTTACTATGCTGATAAAAATAAAAATGACAATCCAATTGCTCAAATTATTCTTACAGGAGGATCTTCGCTTCTGCCTGGAATTGACCTTTTCTTTGCAAGGAGCACTGGACTTGAAACAATTATAGGCAATCCCTGGAAAATTCATGCAGTTGCTGGTATCTCACCTGAGCTCTTAGAGCAAGGGCCTCGTTTTTCAGTCGCACTTGGACTAGCGATGCGATCTGATGAGTAACGAAATTAATCTTCTCTATAGTAAAAAACAGCAAAGACTTAATGCATTTGCATCAAAAGCTAAGGTTGCAAGACTTGCGGCTGTTGGTTTGCTTTTTTTGGTCGCATCATCATCAATCGTGTTATTTCTTTTGGTGATTGCCTCTCCCCTTCCTTCTTTGTCGCAAAAGCAGAAAAGCTTGGAGGATACCCTCAAGACTTCGCATGATAAAATTGTTAATCTAACACTAGCTTCAATTAGACTATCTGATATCAAGTCAATCATTGCTAAAAGGTCTCATTATGGAGAATATTTGAAAGCATTAAGGGATATTTTGCCACCAGGAGTTGAGATGACAGAGTTCACAGTAAATAAAGAGTCTATTGCGATCACGGTGAGCTCTCCCTCTCTTGAGTCTTTAGAGACGTATTTTCTTTCCTTATCAGCGTTGGTAGAAAAAGGAACGCTTTATCAAAAGGTGTATGTCAATATACTTGAGGCAGTGAAAGATCAGACACAGCAAATTAAATATTTCCAAGCAAAATTAATGCTCTATTTGTAATATGCTTAATGACCTAAATAACATTAGATCGCTTGAGGACATCAGAATTCTTTATTTCAAATATAAAGATACTCCTCAATTCTCTATTTCGCTAAGCGTTCTGATAGCTGTGATTGTGATGATGATTGTAGGAAGATTTATCATGCCTCAGATGGATCGATGGTTTTCAATTCAGCATGAAGTTGACGCAACTAACCAGAGAATTAATACTCTTGAAAAAAACATCTCACTTGTTAATGCTCTAAGTGAGCAAACCATTGATAACGATTATGATCTTGCTAAAAAAGCGCTCCCGTATGTTAAGGACTATACATCAATCATCAACACTATTAATTATCTCGCAATTTCATCAAGTATGGCTCTTGATGACTACACATTTCAGGTTGGAAATTTATCAACAACTTCAGCAAAGCTTGCCCCCGAAACAGCTATTTCTGTTAAAGTTGCTCTCAAAGGCAGTATTGAACAATTCCAGACGTTTTTAGAAAAGGTAAATGCCGTGTTGCCTTTGGCTGAGATAGTGAATGTTTCATACTCAAATAGCGGTGGGGATGTTGGAATAATCTTTTTCTACAAGTATCTCCCTAAAGAAACTCAGATTACCTATACAGATCCTCTTCGTACATTAGACCAGGATAAATTAAATACGATTGAGAAGATAAAATCATGGGATATAACAGTCAAAGATGTGTCATTTGATGAGCAGATTGCATCAGAGAGTGGTAATTAAGCTTTTTTTCGAAGATCAGGTCTGAGTTTTTCTGTTTTTTTCCTTGCCATATCCATCCTCCACTCCTCAATATGCTTGTGATTTCCAGATAGAAGAATAGCAGGCACTTCAAGACTTTCAAACGATTGAGGTTTGGTGTACTGTGGATACTCAAGTAGATACCCTGACTCATCTTTGTGCGAAAAAGACTCTGAGCATGTCACTCCTTCTTTGAAAACTCCAGGTATTAGCCTGACAAGAGAGTCTGTAATAGCCATAGCTGGAATTTCTCCTCCTGTGAGAATAAAATCTCCTATTGATATCTCTTCGTCAATATACTGTTTGACCCTTTCATCAAATCCCTCATAGTGTCCACAAATAAGAATAATGTGCTCGTAATTTTTGATGTAATTTTCAGCCGTTCTTTGTGAGTAGGTTTTGCCTGATGCACCCATAAGAACTACTAACTCCTTTGACTTTAGAACAGGATTTCTTGCAGCATCAATTGCTTCTTTAACAACATCAACACGAAGAACCATACCAAGTCCTCCACCGTATGGAGTATCATCTACCGTTTGGTGTTGACCAATACCAAATGTACGAAGATCAATATAGTTGAGGTTAACTAATTTTTTTTCCTGCGCGTTTTTAATAATTGAATGTGAAAAAACCGCAGAAAACATCTCTGGAAAAAGTGAAATTATAGTAATTTGCATACGAGGAGAGGTGATGAGTAATTATTTAAGCGTTTTCTGCGATAACAACAGAGATACGTTCATTGTGTTTCATGGCTTTAACTTTCATGATATTTCTGATGCTTCGGATAACTTTGCCTTCTTTACCGATAATTTTCCCCATTTCTGAAGTGTCAACGTGGATAGTAAGAACTTTTACACCTTCTTCATCATGCTCATCAATTGTTACTGCATCTTGATTGTCAACGATGGAGCTAACAATAAAGTGAAGAGTGTCTTTCATAGTTATTTAACGATTTCGGTGACAATTTTGGATGGAATAGCGCCCTGTGAAAGCCAATAGTTGTATCTTTCGAGATTTACTTGTTTTTTACTGTGATCGAGAGTTTTTTCGTACCATCCAAGTACCTCAACAGAATCGCCATCACGACGACTTCTTCTCTCTTTAACGACAATTCGGAACTTTCGTTCTCCTTTTTTGCCTGTTCTTGTTAGTCTAATTACAACTGCCATAGGAAGTATTGTATCAGAAATGTGAAGGATTCTCAAGCAAATTACTCTTGCGGAAGACCTTTTTCTTGAAGGTATGCCAAAGCTTTTTCAGCAGCTTGCTCTTCTGCTTCTTGTTTTGATTTACCTACTCCTTCCCCGATCTGATTTTGATTTATGTATGCTCCAATAGTAAAAACTTTTGCATGTGGTGGTCCCTCCTCATGAAGTACTTTGTACAAAGGAGAATTTTGTTTTCTTGCTTGAACGAATTCTTGAAGAAGACTTTTTGGATCTTTGAAAGCTTTTTTAGCTACAATTTCTTCAATTTGAGGAAAAAGCATTTCAGCGATAAATTCTCGTGCTTTTTCAATACCCTGATCAAGAAAAAGGGCTCCAAGAAATGCTTCAAATGAATTTGCTAAAAGAGATTCATTTTCTCTTCCTTTTGAGTCTTCTTCACCACGTGATAGCTTGAGGTATTGTCCAAAATCGAGCTCTCTAGCAGCTCTTGCGATACTCTTGGTATTTACTAGTAATGATCTGAGATTTGTTAAAATCCCTTCGTCAAAATTGCTGTAATTTTTATACAAATAGTCCGAAACAATAAATGAGAGAACGCTATCTCCTAAGAATTCAAGACGTTCATTGGACTCTAGTTCCTTTTTTGATTCATTGAGGTAAGATCTGTGAGTAAAAGCTTGATCAAAGAGCTCTTGATTATTGATTTTCGGAAGGTTTTTCATGATTTATGATGTTGCCTAATGCCCCATTAATAAAGCTGGGACTTGCTTCTCCGCCAAACTCTTTTCCAAGTTCAACTGCTTCGTCAATTATAACATTAACAGGTTCTTTTTTTTCGATAGTTAGTTCAAAAACAGCAAGTCTTAGGATAGAAAGATCTACCCTATTGATTTTATCAATGGGAAATTCAGGAGCTGCTTTTTGAATTTTTTCGTCGATACTTGCTTTATTAGCAAGAATTTCTTGTGCTCTTTCTGAGATGGGTTGGTCATGGAATTGAATTTTGAAGAGCTCTTGAACAGTATGTTGTCTTTTGATGTGGCGAGGATCTTGTGAGGTTTTCATGCGTTTTTATGCTGACTTGACCTCTACAGGAGTACTTTTTTTGCTGATAATTTGTGTCTTTTTATAAAAACCACATGAAGCACAGATAGTGTGAGGAAGATGCATGCTTCCACAATTATCGCATGTCACTGTTTTTGGAACAGAAAGTGAAATAGCTGCTCGTCTTTTTCCTTGACGCTGTCTGGAATGTCTCTTTTTAGGTTCTTGTGCCATGGGTGTATTGTACCTTATTTACGATCAGATCGCAATATCTCAGCATGATACAATGAGATCGTGTCTCTTTCCTTTTTTCATCTGAATATTCTGACAGGAAGATATCTTGATAGGATTATTAGTTATCTAAAAGAAAACTCATTTGATATCGTGCATTTTCAGGAAGTCTCGCAAGGAATAACTAACGACAATCATCGAGACGTTTTTGATATCCTTAAAAGAGAGCTGGACTATGATGGCGAGTTGGCAATGACAATGAAATTAAAAGATGATCCTTCATCGTATTTTGGTAACGCTACGTTATTTAAAAAAGGATTCTCAGTAAAAAATAAAAAAGTAGTGTGGTTGAAACCATATGGTGAGTTTGAAAGATCAGAAATAAAGATACAAGAAGTTGTAAAAAAAGCTCCTAGATGTGCACTCGCTCTTCAGTTTGATCTCCCAAATAATATGTGGTTTGTAAATACACATATGGCCTGGGGACCAACGCCTTATGATGAGCCTTATAAAATTGAACAAGGAAAAATTTTAGAAGCGTTTCTTTCAACACTATCTCATCCCTATCTTTTATCAGGAGATTTTAATGTGACAAAGGATTCTCAAATTGTTGCAGCAATTAATGGTATTGCCACTAATCATGCTAAAAATCTTTCTAATACGCTTAACCCAAATGTCCATCAAGCCTCTCAGCTTTTTCCTCCTGGTCTTGCTGTTGACTATATTTATACAAAAGATGTTATTGCATCAGGATTTAATCTTGTGGATAATCCTGATCTTTCAGATCATTTTGGGCTTCGTATTAATCTCGAAGTATAGTTATCGAAGCTGTTGAATAAATTCAAAAAGTCCGTATCCTCCCACTATTCTTCCTTCACTTTTTACCACTTGAGCGTCCCCTACTCCTATGATCCATGAGT
>CAYWEJ010000005.1:29965-44297 GCA_964457465.1 uncultured Gammaproteobacteria bacterium
ATTCTTCCTTCACTTTTTACCACTTGAGCGTCCCCTACTCCTATGATCCATGAGTAAGTCTGTGAGGGTGATTTTTCTACAGTTTGATTCATAGGAATGGTGATTCTTGTATTAAGAGGGTCTTGCAAGGTCGCTTGATACTGTTTTCCTGACTCATTGTTGCTAACGCCACTTGAGACCTGCAAAGACTTAGTCACTTTTTTATTATATTCCTCCAATACCCCGAGTTGAAAATTTTGAATTTTGCTTGATGCATTAGGGGTGTTATGGGAATCAGCGTAGTAGAATGTGCCTTCAGTATCCCAAGTTACCAGGAAGTTAGATGTTAGAGATTCGGGATTTGCTAAAAATGATAGATCAGAAGCATTAAAAGAATATGTTTTGCTTCTTAATACTTGAGCATCAAAAATATCAGAGTCAACATGAAGAACGCCTTTTCCTTGATAAATAAATTTGGTGGAACCAGGCAGGCTCTGGACGCTGATCTCATCAGAAAGGTCTGGTGCTGAGAAAGACACAATCTTTTTTTGAGCTTGTACTGATGCAAGCAATGTTGTTGGATCGTTTCGTAGGCTTTCCACGTCATTCCATAGTCGCAATAATGAGTTAAGTGTAACATTGCCACTCTGTGTAGTTGTTGAGAGGGTATATCTCTCCCAAGAATCGCCGTTAAAATAGTTGACTTTAGTAAATTCAGAATATCCTTGTTGCTGTTCAAGTCTTGAAACTGAAAGTAGTAGTGCTTTGTGTGGAGCTTTTGTCTCAAGAACGATATAAGTATCATCAAAGTATTGTTTGCCAGGAAGAAATGTAAGAGGAATAGTCTCAGGAACTGGTGTAGGACTTAGTTTGCTGCCTGTTGATTGCTGCACAACAACTGAAGGTGATGGTGTCGGCTCTCCTGTGCTATTAGTTGCTGTTTTGGGTTTGGCAAAAATAAATCCAAGAAGTATACCTAAAAGTAGCGTTACAAAAACAATAATAATGCCAACCATGACAAGGTATCTTGTTGGATGTTTGTGTTGCTCGGGTAATGGAGCCTGCTGTGTCTGTTGTAAAGTATATTCTACGGGCACAATCTTAGTGTATGAGTAAATAAATGCTCTGTCAATTTTTAGTCAGGATGTGCTGAGGTGATGATGAGATCTTTAATCTCCTTAAGGAGCAAAGGATAGTAAGAAAGATTTTTTTCAGTTAGTTGTGCAGCATTTTTTGCTTTTTGAAGTAGTTCTAGATCAGAAAATGATGCTATTTTGAGCATTCTATCTCCTGATTGTCTAGTTCCAAAAAGATCGCCAGGTCCTCTGAGTGTGAGATCAAACTCAGCAAGTTCTGCTCCGTTATGCATGCTTTCCATAGCCTTGAGTCTTGCTAGCGACTTTTCAGAGGAGGCTTCAGAGAATAAAAGACAGTACGACTGCTTTTCTCCTCGTCCCACCCGACCTCTTAACTGATGGAGTTGTGCGAGTCCGAATCGTTCACTGCCTTCAATGACAATAATTGTTGCGTTAGGAATATCAATACCTACTTCAACAACAGGTGTGGCTACAAGGATCTGATATTTTTTGTCTCTAAAATCTCGAAGAACCTCATCTTTTTCTTTTGCTTTCAATTTGCCATGTAAAAGTCCCATGCCTAGTGTAGGGAAAGTCTCTTGTAATTTCTCAAATTCTTTTACTGCAGATTTGACCGTCTGCATAGTCTCTGACTGTTCGATGAAAGGGCAGATGATAAAAACCTGGCTATGGGTAGTCTCTATTTCTTTTTGGATCCATGTATATGCATCCCTCCTTTTTTCTTCTGAGACAAGCCATGTCTTGATAATCTTTCTGCCTTTTGGCATCTGAGTTAGATATGATGCATCAAGCTCTCTGTAAAGTGTTAGCATCATAGTTCGAGGGATAGGTGTTGCCGTCATGGTAAGAAGATGTGGATTGGTACCTTTTTCTCTGAGTATTCCTCGTTGTGAAACTCCAAAACGTTGTTGTTCGTCAATCACTACAAATGCTAAGTCTGTGAATGAAACTACTTTTGAGACAAGTGCGTGGGTTCCGACAAGTACATCAATCTTCTCACTTTTTTTTAATTTTTCGCTACTTGTTACGATACCAACTTTAATAGCAAATGGGGCAAGAAGCGTTTGTAGTGTTGAAAAATGTTGCTTGGCGAGAATTTCTGTTGGGGCCATGATTGCACTCTGAAAGCCATTTTTGCTTGTGATAAATGCGCCTACTGCAGCGATCACTGTTTTTCCGCTTCCAACATCTCCTTGTAGCAGTCTATTCATGGGTCTATCCTTTGCAAGATCAGACACTAGATCGTTAACAGCTTGTTTTTGTGAGTCAGTTAGTTCAAAAGGTAGAGTCTTGATAAATGTTTGTAGATTTTTATCATCTACCACAATTTTTTTTGCTATTTTGTTACTATGCCATGCCTTTTTTCTTTCAAGCCCGGCAAGTTGCATATAAAAGACTTCGTCAAATGCAAGTCGATATCTTGCTTTTTCAGCATGCTCAAATGAAGATGGAAAATGAATTTCTTGTAAAGAAAAAATAAGATCAGAAAGTAAATATTCATCTTTAATGTTTTGTGGCATAGGATCTGTGAGGTCTTTATATGCTTCAAGAAGAAGAGCAATTTGTCTTCGAAGCCATTTGGATGATATGCCTGCAGTCTCAGGATAGATAGGAATGATTCTTCCGGTATGAATATATTGACCACTTGCTACCTCATAATCAGGAGAGATCATTGCGAGACTATTTTTAAATCTATCTACTCTCCCCGACACTGAGATTGTGTCGTTGATTTGAGCGTTTTTAATAATATATGGTTGATTAAACCAAGTGAGTTGTAAAGATCCAGTGCCATCTGTAATGATCATTTTTTGGATAACTTTTCGAGATCTTGTATACTCATTTTTAGCTTCCAAAATTTGTCCACGAACAGTGACCGTCTCCCCCTCTTGTATCTTTGCTATGTCAGAGATTAAAGAAAAATCTTCGTAGCGGGTTGGGACATGGTACAAAAGATCACGAAATGTGTAGATTTCTAGTTTTTCCAGTCTTTTTGCGTACATTTTGAGACTGCGGCTACCCGTTGAGAGAGAGTCATATAATTGAGGCATGATTAGAATAGATAGACAAGAAATGGCAGAAATGACGAGGCAATCAATGCGAAAAGAGCTATTGCCATAATGATTCGAAATCCTTTTTGGTGATCTCTTAGAAAATTCATAAAGCGATTATACTAAGGTTGTCGTAATTTGACAATTTTTCTCTTGCCAATTTTAATTATTCCTTCTTTTGGTTCAAACATATCATTTGGATCTTTAACAATCTTGTCAAAAATTGTTACCCCTCCTTGGGTGATAAGTCTTTTTGCTTCAGCTTTACTTTCAGTAAGATTAAGTTTCATCAGTGCATCTGCAACTGAAACTTTTTCTGAGACAGATATTGTTAATGGGATCTCTTCAATATCAGTAGGCATCTCTTTATTTTGTACCGTCTTTTCAAAATACTCTTTCGCATTAGCTGCATCTGAACTGCTATGAAGCTCCGTCACAACAACCCCAGCAAGTTTTTTCTTTGCATCCATTGGATTGCCTCCGTTATTAAGTTCTTCCTCAACTTTCTTAATATCATCTAGTGAGGTATTTGTTCCGAGCGTATAGTAGTTGATAATAAAATCATCATGAATTGCCATTACTTTTGCGTACATGTCTGACGGGTTGTCATCAAGCCAGATAGCATTACCGCCAGTCTTACTCATTTTCTTTCCATCAATTCCCTCAAGAAAGCTATTTGTCATGACAAATGATTCTTTATTTCTCTTATTTTTTTGTAGTGTTCGACCTGCCTGCATGTTAAATGTCTGATCTGTACCACCAATTTGCAAGTCGGTGTCCATAATATAACTATCATAGCCCTGCATTACAGGATACAATACTTCATCAAGCCTTACTCTTTTCCCTTCATCAAGTCTTCGCCTGATCAGCTCTCTACTAATAAAATCACCTACAGAAAAATGTTGTGTAAGAGAAATAATCTCCTCGAATTTCAAATTGCTTAGCCATTCGCTGTTATGTTTGACAGTTACTTTCGAGAAATCAAGTATTTTTTCTGCCTGATCTTTGTATGTTCGAAAGTTACTCTCAATTTCTTCTTTGGTAAGAATTGGTCTTTCTGAGTCTTTGTCTGACGTATCGCCAATAAGCGCAGTAAAATCACCAATCAAAAAAGTAATATGATGTCCAAGATCTGCAAATGCCTGCAATTTACGAAGAGGGACTGCGTGCCCCAAGTGAATTTTTGTTGCAGTTGGATCGATGCCTAAATAAATATTGAGTTTTTGATTTGATTGCAACTTTTGGCGAAGTGCTTCTTTGCCTGGAATGATATTGGCAACACCTCTATACAGAATATCTTCTACGGGATCCATAGCCTCAGTATAGCATACTTTTTTGTGTTCCTTTTGGTATTTGCTATAATAATTCTCATGCCTGATTTTCGTCCAAGACGCAGAAGTCGTCTTCACAAAGGATTGCATCTCCCCTCCTTTTTATCTTTTAATAATGCTTCACTTTGGAGTAAGTTAACTAGACTTGTTCTTTACGCATTTGTTGCAGGTGTGATTGCTGTGCCCCTTCTCTTTTTGTGGTACAGTAGGGATTTGCCAACTCCTGGAAAACTAGTTGCTTCAAAATACAAAGACGCTACTAGAATCTATGACAGAGATGGTGAGCTTCTTTACTCTGTCTATCAAGATGAAAATCGCACCTATGTCAAGATTGATGAAATTCCAAAATATGTCAAACAAGGAACTATAGCCATTGAAGATAAAGACTTTTATAAGAACAATGGTTTTTCAGTGATTGGTATAGCCAGAGCGTTTGCAAGGTCACTTCTTTCTGCTCGTATAGCAGGAGGAGGATCAACCATTACACAGCAGCTTGTTAAAAACGTTCTTCTCACATCAGAAAAATCTCTTCCTCGAAAGATTAAAGAACTTATGCTTTCTATCCAAGTAGATAATAGATTTTCAAAAGACCAAATTCTTGAGATGTATCTCAATAATATCCCTTATGGAGGTACTGCAATTGGCGTAGAGGCTGCATCAGAGCAGTATTTTGGTAAAAAAGTCAAAGAATTAAATCTAGCCCAGTCAGCATTTTTGGCTGGACTTCCCCAATTGCCATCCCTTTACACGCCATTTAGTGGTAATAAATACTACATTGATCGAACAGATGCAGTGCTCAAGCGAATGGTAGCTGATAAGTATATTACAAAGGCTCAAGCTAGCAAGGCGCTAACTGAGATCAAAAATTATCAGTTTACTCAGCGTGCAGCCAATCTCAAAGCTCCTCATTTTGTGATGTATGTCAGACAACTACTGGGTGATAAATTTGGTGATCAAATGGTACAAAATGGTGGTCTCCAGGTTACAACTACTCTTGATTTTAAGATGCAGGAGAAAGCAGAAGAGATTGTTCAAGAGGAGATTGATGGCTTGAAGAAGTACAATGTCACGAATGGTGCTGCGCTTATAGAAGAGTCCAAAACCGGTGAAATTTTAGCAATGGTAGGAAGTAAGGATTATTTTAGTGAGGATATTGATGGCAACTTTAACGTTGTAACACAAGCTGATAGGCAGCCCGGCTCATCAATGAAGCCAATCATTTATGCCAAAGCGTTAGAGAAGGGATACACCGCTTCAACGATGCTCATGGACACAAAGACTGAATTTGTGACAGACGGTGCTTCAGAGCCGTATAACCCTGTGAATTACGATGGGAAATTTAGAGGGCCTGTTCAGATGCGTTTTGCATTGGGTAATTCACTGAATATTCCTGCGGTGAAAATGCTTGGGCTTGTTGGGATAAAAGATAGTATGCAGCTTGCTTATGATATGGGAGTTGCTTCTTGGGAACCAACAGACGAGAATCTCAAAAACGTTGGTTTGTCACTAGTATTAGGTGGACGTGAAACACGCATGCTTGATGAGGTGACTGCATATGGGGTATTTGCAAATGGAGGAGTTAGACAGGATCCAGTTGCAATCTTAAAAGTTACCGACAGTAGGGGCCACAAATTGTATGAATACAAACCTAAGGAAGGAAAAAGAGTGCTCCCTGAGGAGGTTGCTTATATTATTTCTCACATGCTTTTGGACAACAATGCCCGCGCAGAGGCTTTTGGAACAAACTCTTATCTTCGGATTCCTGGCCGTACCGTTGCGGCAAAGACTGGTACTACTGATGAAAAGCGTGACAACTGGACATTTGGGTACACACCATCACTTGTTGTGGGTGTATGGGTAGGAAATAATGATTATACACCTATGAATCAGGCAATTTCCTCAGGAGCAACAGGGGCTTCTCCAATTTGGCATGATCTTATGGTAATGGCTCTCAAGGGCAGGTCAGACGAGGATTTCAAAAAGCCTGACAGTGTTATCGCATTGCAAGTGGATCCGCTTGGCGGCGGACTCCCTAGAGATGGTCAGCCAGCTCGGTCTGAGTTTTTTATCAAAGGCACTGAGCCTACCGCTGCCTCACCTATCTATCAAAATAAAGACGGTAAAGATTATTGGGTATTTACTGAGCGTGATCCAGTCTCAACTGATGGGAAAAATAGATGGCAGGAGGGTATAGATGCCTGGATCCAAGAAAATCACAAAGATGAAGAACGCTACAATCCTCCAAGCGAGCTAAAGGATAAAAATCTTCAATTACAAACAAACCACTAGTTATTTTATCTCTGCGTGGAATTCTTGCATGAGTTTTCTGATTATTGCTTCTCGTATTTTTGTGACCTCATCATTCGTAAGATTTTTTTCAGGGTTTTGATACAGGATATGAAATGTTCTGGTATCTTGATACCGATCAAGAAGTGATACTGACTGGACAAGTGCATCTGTCTCCTCTATCGTCTTGATAATGGCGCCTGTTGGCACTGCTTCACTGATAATAACTGAGAGATCCTCAACGACTGGTGGGTATTTAGCTGTAGGTGTATATGATTTGTGAAGCGTTGCGTGTTCGATAAGTGTCTCAAAGTCTATCTCAAAATTGATAAGATCCTCATCAAGAATCTCTATTACCCCAATTGTTTTCTTATGTAGTTTTACTGCAGTCTCAAGACCTGAGGCATCAAGTGATTCGCATGAAAGCATTTTGATACCTAAATCTACGGCAATTTGTTCAAGAAGACCCTTGATTGCAAAGAAAGAAATTCCCTTCTTTTTAATCAACCCAGCAAACATCCTTTTTTCTGTTGGTAGTGCATTCTTCTCTTTGTGGTAGACATTTGCTATCTCAAAAATTTGCATCTCTTGGGATTTGGTATTTTGCTGCATGACTTTGAGAAGGCTTGGGACAAGCGTTGATCTCATGTAGACGAATTCCTCACCAAGTGGGTTGGCAAGTCTCACAGCGTCTTTGGTAGGTCCTTCGTACATATTCTCAGAGACCATAGGATATGAATAGACTTCAGTATATCCCCAGTACTTCATCGCATTTTTTATCTTCGATTCCCAGTAAAATGAGTTATTGCCAAAAGTGATAGGCTTAACACCTGCCATAGGAGGAAGTTCGCTTGGTAAATTATGATAGCCGTAGACTCTTGCGATTTCTTCTATGAGATCTTCAGGAATATCGATATCAGCAGAGCGAAAAGAAGGTATTGTTGCAGTAATCGTTTCGCTGTCAATTTCAATACCAAAACCCAATTTTTTTAAAATGCCTCCTGCCTCTTTTAGACTTAGTGTAATACCCATAATCTGGTTGATATGTGCAAGTGTCACTGAGACTTTTTTTTCTTTATAGGGCTTGGGATAGATATCAATAATTGACGAGAGTATTTTTGCATCTGCGTGCTTTTTATAAAGATCAACCCCAAATAGGAGGGCGTCCATTGCAAGTTCCGGATCTATCATTTTTTCGTTCATTTGCGCAGCTTCAGTCCTGATGCCAAGCCCCATGGATGTTTTTCTGATTTTGTGAGGATCGTTATTGTTAATAAAAAAGATGATTCTCTTGGTCTCGTCAGAAACAACACTGTTCTCAAGCCCCATCACTCCTAGAAGATCAACGACTGTGCCTTCTTTGTCCTCAGCAACAATGTCACCCCCTGCAAGCGTATATGATTTGTTATCAAGTGTTGTGATCATTTCCCCTCTTTTTGACTGCCTGATAGTAAGCGTGTTACCAGCGATTCTATCGTAGTCAAAGACGTGTGCAGGGTGACCAATTGTCCGCATGACATAATTAGTGACATCAATAACGTTATTAAGACTCCTGATATCGGTTGATTCAAGTCTTTCTGTGATTTCAGTAGGTGATTTTTTGATCGTAACTTCCATGACAACAGCGCAAATTCGATAGACAAGCGAGTTATCATTAATAATGGTTAGTGGTAGGCTCTTTACCCCATCTTCTTTTGGTATTTTTGGTGGTGTATATATTGCGTCTATACCTGATTGCGGAAGTACTGCTCCAGCTTCTCTTGCAAGGCCGATAACTGAGAGAAGATCGGGTCTGTTGGTGGTTACTTCAATATCGTAGAGCTTGTCTGATTTGTAGTCCTCTACTCTTTCAATAGATACACTTGATAAAGACATGTATTTCGCAATATCTTTGCTTGTTGCCTTTGTCTGTAAATACTCCTTTAGCCAGGAATCTAGAATTTTGATGTTCATAGTTAAAATTGCTCGAGAAATTCGAGGCTATTTCCATATAATATTCTGATATCGTCAAGCTTGAGCCCTGCCTTCATAGTGAGTACTCTCTCAACTCCCCAGCCTGAAGCAAATCCTTTGTAGATTTTGGGATCTAGACCACAATTTCTGAGGACATTTGGATGCACCATGCCCGCTCCTCCTAGCTCCAGCCACCCTTCTTTACAGAGCTTGCAGCCTTTCCCATCACATACTCCACACGAGACATCTGTTTCAAATGACGGTTCGGTAAATTGAAAATGATAAGGCCTAATGCGTGATTTTCGACTTTCTCCAAAATATGATTGTACAAAATAGTCCAAAACTCCTTTGAGATGCGTAATTGAGATATCTTTCCCAACAACCAACGTTTCAAATTGGTGAAACATAGGAACATGCGACGCATCAGACTGACGTCTGTACGTCTTGGCAATATTGAGCATACGGATTGAGACATCTTCTCCTGTCTTTTTTTGTAAAGCAACTTGTTTTTCCATTTCTCGTATTTGACCACTTGATGTGTGGGGAGTAAGGAGCACTGAGCCTTTTTTAGGATCTGCTTCCTGGTCTATGAAAAATGTTTCCCAGTCATCACGAGCAGGATGATTTTCAGGGAAATTAAGGGCTTCGAAAGCATACCAATCATACTCAACTTCAGGATAAGCAACCCGCGTAAAGCCAATTTTTTCAAAAATGGTACTAATCTCTTCAATTGCTTGCGTAACGAGATGGAGATGACCAAGAGGTGGTCTGATGCCAGGCTCAGTGACATCAATTTTTTTAATTTTTTCTATTTTTTGCGTTTTAAAATTGCTTGCTGCATTGACAATTGCTTCTTCGATAATATTTTTGACTTCATTTGCCAATTTTCCTATCTCAGGCCGTGACTCTATGGGGAGCTTGGTTATTTCCTTAAGAGCAAGCGTCAATGTGCCACTTTTGCCTAGAAATTGTAATTTAATCTCCTCAAGCTCTTTTTCAGAGCCAGCGTCAAGTATCAAAGATACCGCGTTATTTTTGATTGTCATCAGTTCTTGTTCCATACCCATACTCTAGCATAGTTCAGCCTCGGAGAAAACGAGCAGTTGTGGGGTGGCCTATTAATTAACCCCACGTTTTATCACTCTCCGTGCATCTCAACAATAGCTGCAAGACCTTCCCTTGTTTGTCCTAGACGAAGCAATCTTTCCATTGCGTCAGCAGTCCTCATATTTTCAAGAGAAACATTTTTATCACTCAATTCTTTAGCTGTAACAAGTGAATTTCCAGCAAGAATGACTTCTTGCCTGATGTTGTGTTCCATTCCTGGTTGCATTTCTATACTCATAAATTTCACCCCCTTTCTCCGCCTTCGCTTACGTTACGGCGAGACAAGCACAAAAAAACCCCGATCTATCGGGGTTGGTTCAAAGGTTTTACCTTTTCAGTAGTGGGCTATGCCACTAAAGAACCTTCCCCGGGGGAAGTAAAGTAAAACCAAAAATAATTTTTAACAAATGTCATAAGTAATTTATCTTAACAATATATGTTTCCTCTGTCAAACAAAACTAATAGGTATAAAAAAATCCCCTTGCGGGGATATAGGTTGATAAAGCGTTAACAAAGACTTTTAGAGTCTTTTAACTTTATCAACCAACTGCGTAAATACTGCAGCATCATTTACTACTAAATCATTAAGGACTTTTCGATCAAGCTCAATATTTGCCTTCTTCAATTTATTCATGAAAACACTGTATGACATATCTTGCTGTTTGACAGCCTCACTGATACGAGTAATCCAGAGTGTTCTGAAGTCTCTTTTTCGAAGTTTGCGTCCATGATACGCATATGCGCCGGCATGAAGTGATGCTTCTTTTGCAACTTTAACTAGGCGGGACTTTGTGCCGCGATAACCTTTTGTAAGGTCGTGTAATTTATTATGTTTTCGTCGTGATACGACTCCTCTTTTAATACGTGCCATAGTTTTATTTAATTTATAATTTAAAATGCAAAATTCAAAATGAAGGTACCTTTATTTTAGGTTTTTCATCTTAAATTTTTATTTTATGCTTCTCCTAACATCTGTTTGATCTTTTTAGCAAATTCTCCAGTCAAAACACCTGTCTCTTTTTGTCTTCGAATTCTTCTTTTTGACTTAAGGAGTTTTCTGTGGCTACCATACTGATGAGCAAATAAAACTTTGCCCGTCTTGGTAACTTTAAATCGTTTCGCTACTGAGTCCTTTATTTTTTTCTTCGGCATATGTTTTGTCCTCCTTAGCTTTAGCGTCGGAGGATTTTTTCCTTTCTGGTGAAAGCAGCGCAACAAGTTGCTTGCCTTCCATATGTGCGCTTCTTTCGACTTTTGAGATATCCTCAAGCGCTGTTATTACCTGGGCTATTATACCATGACCAAATTCAGGGTGGACAATTTGTCTTCCTCTGAATTTGA
This sequence comes from uncultured Gammaproteobacteria bacterium, assembly GCA_964457465.1. Lineage (GTDB taxonomy): Bacteria > Patescibacteriota > Microgenomatia > Levybacterales > UBA12049 > JACROF01. The sequence continues at coordinate 41,108 of CAYWEJ010000005.1, forward strand.
GAACGAGTCTAATTTTGTCCCCGTCCTCAAGAAATTCTCTTCCTCTTCTCACCATCACTTGTATGTCATTACTGGACATGAAGGGTCCAAGTCGAATTTCTTTGGTCTCAGATACTTTTGCCTTTCGTTTTTCTTCCTGTTTTCTTTTTGCTTGTTGATAAAGAAATTTATTAAAATCGATTACTTTTACGACTGGAGGTTGAGCCTGAGCAGCGATCTCAACCAGATCAAGCGATTGACTTCTTGCCAGTTGCAAAGCTTCCTGACGAGATAAAACGCCTATCTGTTTTCCTTCGAGATCCAAAACACGAAGCGTCGGAGCAGAAATACGCTCGTTGATCCGGTATTGGTATCTTGGATTTTGTTGGAATCTATTTCTTCTTATCAATGTCTTCTCTTACCCTTTGCAAAAAGTGGGAAATCTCAAGGCTACCTTGATCTTCCCCAGTCCGCAAACGAACAGAAACAGCATTACCTGCTATCTCTTTGTCCCCTATTATACCCATAAAGGGTACTTTTTGTAAAGTAGCCTCGCGGATTTTGGCCTGCAGTGTTTCGTGCTTGTTATTGATCTCAACCCTGATCCCTGCATCTTGGAGTTGTCCTGCTACTTTTTGTGCGTATTCATAGTGTCTGTCAGCGATAGGAAGAAGCGTTACCTGAGTTGGTGAAAGCCAGATTGGGAAAGATCCCTGTGTGTGTTCTGTCAAAATACCTATAAATCGTTCAAATGATCCAAAGATCGCTCGGTGGATCATCACTGGTCTTTTATCTTTGCCCTCCTCATCAACATAGACCAGCCCAAACGCTTCAGGCTGATGAAAGTCTAGCTGTACTGTTGCAAGTTGCCACTCTCTACCTAGTGAGTCTTTGATATGAAGATCAATTTTTGGTCCATAAAATGCTCCGTCACCTTTTTTATCTCCTGCTTTAATACCCCTTTTCTCAAGTACTGCTGCTAGATCGTGTTCTGCCTTGTCCCACATCTCATCAGTTCCTGCTCTTGTCTCAGGTCTAGTTGCAAAACGAAATTCATACTCAAAGCCAAAGCTTTCATAAAATGTCTTCATCATATCTAAAATACTGGAGACCTCATCAAAGATCTGGTCTTCTCTCGCATAGATATGCGCATCATCCATCGTAATTTGTCTTACTCTGAGGAGACCATTGACTTCCCCTGATTTTTCTTTTCTGTGCAGTCTTCCAATCTCTGCAAGTCTGATCGGGAGATCTCTATAACTTCGCGTTTTAAATCTATACAAAATAGTGGATTCTGGGCAATTCATAGGTTTGAGACTGTAAGAAGTTGATGCAGTTTCGTCCTCATCATTATCTGCGAGGTTGAGGTTATACATATTGGTGTCACCAAATTTTGTCCAGTGGCCTGACTCTTTGAAAAGTTGGCTTTTCACCATAATTGGCGTTGAGGTCTCTTGGTATCCTGCTTCGTGGGTTAATTTTCGGATATATTTTTCTAGCTCTTTGAAGATAACCATGCCGTTAGGAAGCCAAAAAGGCGCTCCTGGAGCATAGTCATGAGTAAAAAATAGTTCTTGTTCCCTTCCGATTTGTTTGTGATCCTTTAATGCTGCTTGATCATCCATAGCTGTACTATAGCAAAAATACCCTCAAGAATAAAGCTGGGTAATTCAGTAAAGATAGTGAGATATTTGAGGATAAGACTTTACTGCAAGTTTTTTTTCATAAGGAGATAGTAGGTGCTCAAGTATAGGGGTTAGACTTTTTTCTTTAACATAATACTTTGCGCTTTTTTCAATTGTTGTTCGTTTTACTACCCCACCAAAGCCTATAAATGTTTTGACAACTGCAGTTGTTGCGAGATCCGTTGACCCATCGCCAACGAATGCCGCTATCCCATCCTTTTTTGCTTGAGAAACTATGGTCTTTTTTCCGTGAGTTGTGATGAGAGGATTTGAGGTGTCTAGCCTATCGAAGTTGCCAAATCTATCAAAAAAAATCTGATTGGCAAAAACATTTTTTTTGTCTATACCAAGTTTTTTTGAGAGAGGTAAAATAGCCTCCAGAAAACCTCCTGAGACAAGAAAGATGTTTTTCTTTAGATCAGTCAGTATCTGTACTACGATTTCTGCATCAGTCGTGATATTGGACAAATAATCCTGCGATAGCTCGTCAAGTTCTTTTTTTGATGGCGCAACAATAGTAATTTTTTCTTCAAATATTCGCTCCATGGGGACAATGCCATTCATTGCAAGATTGGTCAGCTCTGAAACTTTTTTTCCTACCCCCTTTTTCCTACCTAATACATCAATTCCTTCTATAGTTACCAGTGTACTATCGACATCAAAGAAAATATGGGTGTGTCGTGCTTTATCTGCCTGCTGCATGGATGAATTTATCGCACTGATTTGTTAAATGAAAGGAGGAAATCGATAATTGATGAAGCAAATGAGCCAACAAATGGAATAAAGTAAATATACTTTGCAATCAGTCCAAGAATAGCAATGAGGATAGAAAAGCCAATAGTTACGCCTAGTGCCCAAAAAATTCCACCGACAAAACTCGATGCTGCTAAGTGGTGGTATGATTTTTTCTTCGCGTGTTTTGTAAGCAGTTCTCTCATAGTATGAGTATAAGATGCTTTTTGCTTGAGTAGCAAGAGTTAAAGTCCTAAAGGTTGACTGATTTGCTGCATTGCAGAGAGTGCGAGGGTTACAAATTGATCAAGCGGAATTCCCAATTTTTCATCACATTTTTCAATTGAAGTTCTGTCAGCGCCTTTGGCAAAATTTTTCTCTTTGTACCTATTCATAATAAATTCAGGTGTGACTGATGCTAATTTTTTGTCAGGATGGATAAGTGTTGCTGCGACAATAAGTCCTGTGAGTTGGTCACAGCACGCTATTGACCAGTCTAAAAGTGATTTGGGAAGAACAAGTGTCTTGGCATAGTTATGCGCTTTGATTGCATAGGCAACATCTGGTGGAATTTTGTCCCCTTCTTTGTCAACGATAAGGACTCCATGAATTTCGGGACGTCCTTTACAAAGTTCGTAATCGGCATCATGAAGAAGCCCAGTTATTCCCCATGTCTCTTCATCAACCGCGTTGTATTGAGGTGAATTTTGAAAAAAATGCCTATAGAGAGCTCTCATCACCACTTCTGCGGCGAGGCAGTGCTTGATGAGATTTTGATTTTTGAGGTATTTGGT
>CAYWEJ010000006.1:0-12199 GCA_964457465.1 uncultured Gammaproteobacteria bacterium
TAGGAAAAAACAAAAAAATCCCGACCCCCTGATGAGAGGGTCGGGCTGTCGCGAGTATCGCGACTGAAATTCAATTAGTCTTCAAGCCCGAAGTCTTCGTCGTCGTGACGATCGGGCTGGCGGGCTGCTGATACTCGCCTCCGAGAGAGTTCGTCGAGAAAAATGCGTACCGCATGGTCATCACCACGGCGGCGAGCGACATCGCGCGCCTCGCGCAATTGCGACACTGAGAGCCGATGGAGATCGGTCTCCCTATCGTCACTCATGAACTCAGGCAATTTCGCCTCCTTAGGCTGTCGCGGCGATCTCCGCCGCATTCCGATACCTGTCGCCCCACACAGTGGGGCCATAGTTCCGCAACGCTTCCTGGACGCATCCAGGATCCTTGCGGAACGTCTCGACAAGCGAAGCGAAGGCTTCGGTTGGGGTCATCCTCCGACCCCGACGGGACTTACGGGCTAACGAAAAACCTTTTTCCATCGCCATTGATGTCCCCTTTTTTTGTATTTCACATCGCAATGGTGCGAGGTGAGGCTTGCGCCACCCTATCTAAGAAATATCCTAAACACGATGGCACAAGTCGAATTATTAATGAGCAAAAATCATCTTTTATCAAGCAAATCTACCTGAAAAAAGATGAAGCCGAGGGGTCATAAGACCCCTCGGCAAGTGACCGCTACTTGCGGTCGGTTCGCTGCGACTGCTGCGAACTCGCAGAACTCGCGGCCGCATTCGCGGCAGCTAGCATTCGCCCTTCGGCGATACGATCGAGCCTGATCTGACCACCCCCAATGGGGCGCAGACCAAACGGCGATGCTTCGCGAATGGCATGATAGCTCTGTCCAGACATGAGTCCTCCTTGTTACGCACCTTGATCTCCCCTTTGGAGATCAAAAATCACCCAAGCCACAAAGCCTCTTGGCTAGTAAGCTTTTGGGCGATTGCCGCCTCATTCCCCGAAAAGAATATGTCTGCATCTGGGCTATTACATGCCCAGGCGAGAAATCTTTCTCGCAATGCAGATTCCGCCTCATCCGGCGATGGCAAACATCCTATTTCCCCCTGTATTGAGGGAGCAAAAATGATAACCTCCTTTCCTAACGGAAAAAGTTGGCGTTGTTGGTCAGCAGCATTGATCTTACGAACCAAAAGCTGCTATGAGCGTAATCAAAACGCTTGAAAGCTGACCAACAACCAACAGCTTTAAAAAATTAAAGCTCATGGTTGTCAATCAGCCTGACCTAAAAATGTAATTGGTAAAGAACTTTTGTATAACCTCATTTCGAAAATCTCTAATGAAAGATCTTTGAAATGAGGGCGGCCACCCAGGCCGCCCAAGAGAAAAAACTGACCTTGTTAGCAGGCGATCACGACGAGCTCGCTCTCAAAACGAATCCCGTGCTGATGGAACAGTTCGGACGACGCCGTCCTGACGATGAAGGTCGCCCTGCGAATCAAATTCGTAACCTGAACGCTGGGAATTCCCCCCTGAAAGTCCTTCAGAAGAAGAACATCCTCCGTAACAGTAACCGTATAGACAGCAGTATCGTAAGCGCTCTTCACGCCAACGGGAATCTTGTTAAAGATCCTCCGCTGCCCCGACTTCACCGGATTGATGTCTGGAAGAATGCCGTCGGGGCGTTCAACAGTCGCAAAAACCATGCCCTCGCGAAGATTTTCCACGACGATCGTATGAAGTTGATCACGCTGCACGAGAACGAGATAGATCTCCTCCTCGGGACAATTGGGATCAACAAGACGCTGAATCGAGCGAGGCAAGCCGTCGCCTTGACCCAGATACACCCCAATCGAGACGCCTTTGTCGGATCGGTTACTTGACGAAGAAACCACGATTGCTCCCTTCATTGCAAAACAAGGTGGCTAACGCCCTTTTGGACAGATCAAAAGGCCGTCAGCCATCATTTCAGATGTATTAAAGTGCTATAACAGACAAAGCTGCTAGAGGTCGTAATGGTAGCACAATTTATGCGTAAAATCAACTATAGGATATATTCCGAGAGGCCTCTGGAAGCATTTAGCTTCAGATAGCCTCCCGGATACCAGTCTGATAAGACTAGTTTAGAATGAAGCGGTTGAAAACCGCATCCCGTCTACCCCATCAAGATTGAAGTGCTGATGGTGTCGACGAGTACTTAGAACATCTCTGACGTAATCGATTTGAAGTCGAAGCGACAGGGTGGTCGGCAAGTCTTTTGAAGATGCCAAGCGCCCTGAAGCGCTATTAACGAACTGGATCAACCAGTTCGTAGGACTGTTTCTGAAGTTCGCTTTCTCTTCACGTGTCAGCACAGGCACAGGCTTGCCATCGAGATGATATGCAAAAGCCTGAATTGCCAGCGTGCAACCATAAACCACAACGTCTGACCGTTGCGGTTGGTCGATAAGGCCCTCCTTTGCTAACTTTGCAATAAGCTCCGATGAATGCAGGTCCAAATATGGACGTGCCAACGCTTCAGAGCCAAACATCGCAACCAGCTGTCTATTGAGACCGTCCTGGGGATCATTCCTCTGCGCCCGAAGGAGGCGAACCACCTCACCGGGAAAAGAAAGAACGTTAAAAAACCCAAGACGATACTTTCCAAGATCTCCAATTGCGACTGTCGAGCAGTGATCCGGGTCGCAAAGCTGGAACTTGTGCCGCCCACGCTCAACAAGAACTGGCGAGCATGGCGTGGTTGCTGTTGTCTTCTTGCCACAACCTGGTTGGTTGCAAAAACAAAGCGCTGCATCAGCTGCAGCGACAACAGAAATACTGGGACTACGACGAGCATCTGGTACTGTCCAAAGCGAAAAACCGCTTCGATCACCGCTGTGGACAGCATCACTCTTTGGAAAACGAATCTCAACTCCCGGAACTGAACAGCCCATCTGTTCCCCACCTTCTTCAATTCGATCTGCCATCTTGCCAAACAGTCAAGCTTTTTAAGACTGTGACAAACTCCTTTCCTAAAAAAGTAAGCTGACTGTCGGCTCACTCTTACCAACAAAAAAGAGGGAGCCAACAGCCAATGCTGTGTATAGATGGCAAAAACAAGTCTCTCTTTTAAAGTACGAAATTAGGACGTTGATTGTAAAACAAAAAACAAGCCTACGTCAACAGAAAACAGCCGCGAGAAAATTATACTGTTCTGTGATATTCGGCTTGATGATTTTTCTGAATTGCCTCATGATCTGGATGCTGCATTTGATCTTTAATGAAAGCGAGCGTATCTTGAGGCTTTTGGGTATTCACAAATACATTGGTTCCTACCTCAAATCCTCCAAGTGTTTTTTGCCTAGGTATCAATCTAAAATACCAATCCCCTCCTGGATAGAGATAAAAATTATAAGGAAAGTCGCTGCTATAACGAAGATCAAAAATTTTAACAAGGGATGAAAGTATGCCAGCAAAGTCTGAAAGCTCGTCATCGCTCGTCTCGCCAAATAGCCTTCCTGATTTCTTAGGAGCTACCCATACTTCATCCGGCCAGATTGAGTCTGATGGACAAAAAACAGTAAAGTGCTGCGACACAAATCCGCTAGCCATATCGCTGACAACTGTCTGGAGCCTTGGTATGTCTAAAAATACCTTTTCAGGAATTACGGCAAGCTGTGTATGAGAATGTGGGATACTCTCTCCTGCTTTCTCTCCATGATTATGAAAAATATACACCTGCCCTGCGTGGCTGTGCTCATTGTAGCGATGACGGTACGTCTGGAGTATGCGCTCAATATGCTCAATGGAAAAACCATCAAATGAGACGTGATGGTCAGGTGTATCTATGATCAGCTCATGAATAGGAGCAAAGGGAAATTTATTAGGCACAACTCTTACCTCCCACGCCTCATCGCCAACCACTCCACCAACTCGATATAGCTCCTTCTCCCCGCTCCCTCTCCCAGGGCAAAAAGGACAAGCGGGTTCAGTTCCGTTGGCAACGTCTGGTCTTTTTGCTCTTCTAGGAGCTGAAATAACCCATTTTTTTGATTGTTGATTTTTGAGAAATAAAAACTCTTCCATACTTTAAGTATCAAATAAAAGCTATAAAAGTGCAATAAAAAAGACCAGAAGATCTGGTCTTTTTTAAACAAACAAAAATTGTGTTTATTTCTTCTTGTCTAGCCTGTCAAGCCTTAACAAACGAACTCCAAAATAAACAACTAGCGCAATTACCGTAAAATCTATTGTCGTATTGATAAAACTACCCCACATAATTTTTGCTGCGCCAAGACTAACATACGCCTTATCAAGACTTCCTGCAGCGCCAAGAGCGATACCCAATAATGGATTAATAATGTCCTGGACAAGTGATCCAACCACCTTTGAAACTGCCCCACCTAGAATGAATCCAACAGCAAGACCGATCACGCCTTGTTCACGAATAAATGCTAAAAAACCTTTCATACACCCACCTCCCTTCCGCATATTATCATAACACTTTGAAGCTAAAACAATCCAATCACTAATGATTTTTAACCTGGTAATACACAGTAGATGAAATCTTTCTTATCACATCTGAAAGGTTCGACAAATTACTTCCTCGAGTCATAACACATAACAGATACGGTCTTCCAGGAACATATACGATGCCACAATCATGAAGCTGCTTGATTGAGTCAGAAATTTCACGCTCACCCATTTTATTTGACACCACTACTCCCCTTTCAACCCCTGCAACAATCCCGTCTCTAAATTCTGAAATACTTAGCAGCTTTAAAGCTTTTTCAGAATATTTTCTGCTCAGATATGATGCATTAAAAAGCACACGAAAAAGACTTGAGTAATCCTTAACTGTAATAAAATCGTAAGTGGAAGCGCCAGTAGGCATCACAATCCCTAGGTCTATAGTTACTTTATCAATCAGCTCAGGAGCAATGTGCTCCTCAAGGAGTAACAAAGCAGCATTGTCTGAATAAACAATCATTCTCTCAATAAGCTCATCTATCGTGTACTCTTTTCCCTTTTCTAGTTTTTTTCCTGGCGCTATATCCTGTGGGATAAGATATTCTTTGTCTTTTTCGAAAATGACTTTTTGATCTAATATTTCAGGCTCAGTTTCTGCTTTTTTATAATAAGCCATCATCACAGGAAGCTTTAAAAGGCTTGCGGGAGAAAAATCCATTTTTTCATTGATACCAAACCATGGACCATTATTAAGATCACGATAGTATACTGCAACATCAGTCACCTTACCCTCATGCTGCAATTTCTGAATGAGAGTGTTTAATTTTGCATCTATAGCACTTAGTCCTTTATCTGCAAATTCTACTAGACTACATTCTAATAATGGATTAATAAATGAATACCCTTCCCTCAGTCTATTCTCAGCTATACCATGATCCCTCTCAAGCTCTTGCTGCTTTGAAGGAAAAAAACTACTACCTAAAAAAAAACCACTTAAAAAAATGGTAAAAACGCCTAAAAAGACAAGAACTTTTCTTTTCATATCTGATTACACCAATATAACATCATATGCACAACTCTCACTTACCTTCATGATAGTCTGCGCCAAGAATAACAAGCAAATCTATTCCCTTTGGCAACACCTCTCCATCAGGTAAAGACACTATTTTGCCTGTTACAAATGTTGCTAATTTTTTAGCAAAATCACCATGATCTTCTGTAGGATCAACAACAATTGAGCTCGCATAGTCATCAGCTGAGTTGCCTATCTTATCAATCACTACCTCATCAAGAAATTTTTGCTCAATAGCATTCTTACCCTTGGCAGCTAGACCCTTGAACTTTGTCCCATTATATACTGCAATTGACACCTTCTCGGGTACTTTAGTGACTTGTATGGGGTCTGGATGCGATAAAGCAACATCCATTTTTTTTGGAGATTTTTTTATCACTGCTGTTTTTTGCTCAACAAACTTTTGTTTTGAAAGCTTCGGCTCTTCTAAGATCTGCTGTGCCATTTCATATTGAGCAAAAAAGAACCATACAACAACAGCAACAACAGCGATAAGAATAAAAAAAACAAGTAATAATTTTGGCTTTGAAAAAACTACCAATAATGAGGCTAAAAACGTACTGAACTTGCCTGGATCAATACGACCAATCTTCATAGATCGGCCTATCATACGAAAGGGCGCGTCCTATGTCAAGAATGTAGTCTTAAAACTCATTTTGACAAGCAATAAAAAACACTCTACCATAATTTAAGAGGTAATTATGCGAAAATACGATGCATTCTTTTTTTATTATGTCCTTGCACTTGTCGTGATTCTTTTTGTTGAAGCATTTTTGACTTCACTTTCACCACATGCAATACTCTTGCCTTTTGTTCTCATTCCAATACTTATCTTCTTATGGATTAACCTCAAAAGACCATCGCTCAAGCCAATAGTCGTGAAAGAACAGTCAGCGCCCCATCTTAGCAAGTCAGAACAAGCAAGTCATATTGAACCTATCATGGTTAAAAAAAAACAAAAAAGCCAAACTGTCATGATCGTATTAGGAGCAATTGGCATGCTTGGCGTCTATGGGGTGCTGGCCTATCGCGCCTTCTCACAACCTAGCCTCTCACAGCTCCTTGATGAGCAGATCGCAATCAGCAAAGAGATAACCAACATCAAAGAAGAGGTATCATCGCTATTTGACGTCCAAGAGACAAATACCATATCAAATGAAGATCTTAAGCAGATTAAAGAAGAGATAGCTAAATATCAAAAGTCAGAACTTACCGATAAAGAGATCTTGTCCATCTTAGGTGCTACAACTACATCATTTTCATCAAATAGTGCAGGAACTAATGAGCAATCAAATCAATCCAAACAAAGATATGTGACTATAAAAAGTACACAAGGATTAACACTTGATGTCTATGCTGAAAAATACTCATCCTCTAAAGTGCTTGGGCAAATGAAGCAAGGCATCACCTACTCAAGTCCTATGCAGGATGGAAATTACTTCATGATAGAACTTGGAAATGACATCAAGGGTTGGGTTAATGGTCAATACCTGAAGGAGATCTAACCTCTATGAACATACTGCACAAACTGCTTTTTATCTACTGCCTCCTCTTTGCTCTCTTTCTTTTCATTAGCGGATTTGTTTCAAGCCATCATGCCTCCCAGCTTGTCATGCAGCTCACCATTCTACCGCTTGTTGGCTACTTTATCATCGAAGGAATATCTCTCATCAAAAAAAGCGACCATGAACACCATACTCCTCACTCAAAAAGAACTAGACTTTTTTTGGTGATTATCTCCCTTATCATCCTCTTAAGCTTGGTTGCCTATAGCTTCTTTCGCATCATCTCGCAAACATCTGCAGATAGAACCGTCAACTTACACAACGATAAAACAACAATAGAGAAATAAAACACAGATATTGCATGAAAAAGCTACTCATTTATTACAACTTTATTTTAGTAAGCATTATTACCATCATTGGATTTCTACAGGCACAATCATCAGCTGAGATAATCAGCGCACTACTCTTTTTTCCTTTCTTTATCTACTTTCTTCGTCTCGTAATCCCACAACAAAGAAAAGCAGTCCCTCTCATCGCCCATGATCACAAGCCCGATCTGCCACTTCACCTTGAGATTGAGTATCTCCTCAAAGATAGCCAAGAGGCTATGCAGAACGATCAAGAGCCAATTGATACTCTAGAGATGCACGAAGATCAAGTAGAGGATGAGCAAGAGACTGAAACAGGAAAGATACTCAACAAGCTTGATATCGACCGCAGAATGTTCTTAAAGCTCATTGGCTCTGCCGGTCTTACCGTATTTTTATTCTCAATCTTTACCAAAAGAGCACAAGGTGCGTTCTTTGGAAGCGTTCCGGGCCCTGGCACGGTTGCGATCAAAGACACAACTGGTGCAAAGATAGACCCAGCAATCAAGCAGCCAACAGATGGCTATACACTTGCTCAGCTTGATGACTCAGGAGCAACTACATATTATGGATATCTCAATAAAGATAGCGCATGGTACATTCTTAAAGAAGACAGCAGCGGCAACTACCGCTATGTCAAAGGCTCAAGTAGCTTTTCAACCAACTGGACAAATCGGGCATCTCTCTCATACGATTATTTTGACGCCGTGTTCTAAACTGATTGAAAAATTACCGCAGATGGTATTATAATACGGAGTATGAAGAAAGAATATTTTCTCGTACTCGCTATTGGGCTCTTCATCCTATCATATGTTCTTGATGCGCTTGTCAATCCTCTTTCATTTACGCTCCCAACTCCCTATCACTATTTTGCAAAAGAAATATTAACTACCTATGCATTCACCACGACAACCATCCTGATGAAGACGATCGGTGTTGTCATCTGTGTTTTGCTTGTTTTTTCATCCATCGGCATACACCCATATGCAAAAAGCGGATCGCTCTTTATCATCTCAGGCCTAGTCCAACTCTATGCCTTACAAGACGTTGTAGCAGGCAGCAACACAATTCCTGTTGAATGGGCAGTATCCCTCACGCTCTCAGGTATGGTACTCCTTCTTCCTACTATTTTTTATGTCATGAAAGGAATTACTTATGGACCACCTGAGGAATCATATATAGTCCGCGAAGAAGATCAAAAGAAATACATGGATGACCTAAAGAGCTGAGGACTTACCAACCACCATTCTCCACACAACTCGCTGGAGTACAGTCGCAATTGCTCCCACAACAAAAACCCACAACGATAAGTCAATACGAAATCCAGTCATAAATGAGAATCGCGACACAGCAAGTAAGCCAAAACAATTAATGATAAAAAAAGCCATGACAGCAGTTCGTCTACTTAAATTGATTTTTTTTGCAATAGCAAAATCCCACCACACCCATACACAAAAAGTAAGCCAAAAGCCAGTATAAAGCGCTGACTCAATGGAACTGAGCCTCTCATTACCAAGACCAACTGCAGGAATAAAAAGACTAAGAAGATATAAAAGAGCTGTGTTTACGATCCAATACCCTAGATACAATAGATGATTATACATAATGTTGTTATAGCACAGTTAACCTCAAACGGTCAACGAAAAATAAAGGCTCAAAAAGCTGCTTTAATCCGCCTTAAAAGCTCCTCAAGTGAAAATCGATTATTTACCCCTGTAATAGGATTTGCTGATAAAAAGCCTGAGAAAAAATTGAGCTGGGATTCATGGTACACAGTCAATAAACACTGATCTCCCCTGTCTTCGATACGAAATCCAAAAATAGATACGTGAGATTTTGTCTGGTCACGAAATGCAAAATGGCTAGGAGCAACCTTATGGACTACCTCAACCAATGCTTCTTCTTTACCGACAAATGTTTTTTTGCTCAAGCGATAGACACTACCGACCTCACCCGTTCCTGAAACCTTTTCAACATGCTTAATATCACTCCAATATGGATAATAATCAAGATCAGTAATAAATCCATATGCTTCCAAAGCAGATTTATCAAGAACAATACTTGCTGAGACAATTTTTCTGGACATATTCTCAGTATATGAGGCCATTAGTGGTTCTGCAAGTGCTATTTCCAAATTGACACCTCCGGGATGCTATGCTATTTTGGATTAATGGATCAAGAAAAAGTCTTTTTTCACGTGACCAATCGTGGGGTTGAAAAAAGACTCATATTCATGGACAAAAAAGATCTGGATCGCTTTTCTGAGCTGTTAGCGTATTATCAAATCCTCAATCCCAACACTCGTTTTTCATTCCGCAACCGACCAGAGTATCAAAATAAATCAGCATCCTCTCCTCTTGTTCATATCATCAGCTACATCATGATGCCTGATCATTTTCATCTCATTCTTCAACAAACAACAAAAGGAAGTATCAGTAAATTCATGTCTCTTGTGACCAATAGTTACACAAAATACTTTAACGCGCGACACAAAAGATCTGGATCGCTTTTCAAAGGAACATTCAAAGCCATCGAAGTACCTAACGCACAACTACCTCTGCTTTCCCGATACATCCACCGAGATCCCCTCACTCAAAATCTCATCACCAACCTTTCTAGGTATCCATTTTCCTCATTACCACAATATCTTGATGACGTAGCTGGACTATGCATTACTACTCCCGTCCTCGAAGCAATCCCACAAAAAAACTACCGTACCTACGTCGAAGATCAACAGGGCTATGAAGCCACCTTACCACAAATCGCATCTCTCTTACTTAAAGCAAAATAATTTTTTATGACTCAAAATATATATGAAAAAGCAAATATCCTCATACAAAAAGCAGCTGAGTGCTACCTAAGCGGATTTACACAAAAAGCAATTGATTACTACCTCAAAGCAGCACGCCTTACACCTCGCAACGCAAGAATTTATTCAGGGCTTGGAGCTAGCTTTACAAAAATTGAGAAATGGGATGAAGCAATTCACTCATACAAAAAAGCTCTCAAAATAGACCCTACGTACTCTGACGCGGCGTATGACCTCGCACAGCTACTCAGAAATCTCGAAAGACACGAGGAGGCATTTATCTATTTTAAAGAAGTCACTAGGCTCTACCCCTCTCATACAGATTCCTTCATGGGTCTAGCCCAGACCTCAACGTCGCTTGGAAAAATTGCAACGGCCATCAAAGCATATGAGAAAATTTTGATCCTTAATCCAATGAATACTGAGATCAGGCAAGAAATTGCTTCCCTCTCACTGATGCTCAAAGACTATGAAAAAGCAGAAATCTATCTAAAAACCACACTTGAAATTGATCCACAAAATCCACGTGTCCTCACAAATCTGGCAATTGTATATAAAAATCAAGGCAAACTCACAAAATCAACATCTATTTTAAAAAAGGCTATCAAGATAAATCCCAACCTTGCCCATCTTCACTATGCCCTTGCAACAATTTACCATCAGATTGGCAAGCCTGGAAATGCTGCTGAAGAACTAAAGATCGCATATGGCCTAGATCCAGATATGAAAGACGAATATGATCAGCTTTTCAAGCAACTCCAAATTAAAAATAGCAAGAAAAAAAATACGGGACCTTCTAACTGATGCCTATTTGCAAAGCTATAGAGCAAGGTTATCCTAAATCCCAAAAACGCTTATTATGAGATCGCTTGTTTTACATCATGAGGTTGTAACGACCTTAAAAAAAATTATTTCAGAATCTCCAACGCTCACTCCAGCATATCAAAACTTAGGATCAATACTACTTGCACAGTCAAAATTCATTGATGCTATCAGCGTTCTACAACAAGGATTGACTATCGACCCCGCCAATGCCTATCTTTATCACAGCTTGGGAGATTGTCTAAAAGCTGAAGGTCGTTTAAATGAGGCAGTTAACAGTTATCGCATGGCTCTGTGCCTAGATACTCATGATTACATCGCGCTAGCGAATTTGGGAGCAGTCTATAAGCACCTTGGTCTTTACCAGCAGGCAGAACAATGTCTAAAAAAAACCCTAAAGATTAATCCAGATCAACAAATTGCTCTCTATAACCTGGGGATTGTCTATGAACAAATGTGGGAATTTAATAAAGCTTATGACTACTTTGATAAGGCTATTACATTAGACCCTAATTTTTCTGAGCCATATAGAAATAAATACCTAGTTAGCCGTCAACTGTGTGATTTTAAAAAAAGTGAAGAATGTGAGCCATATCTTGACCGATTAATAGCCGATGATCCATTTATTTCAATAATACGTCATGAAAATCTTGAAAAAAATCTAGATGTAGCAAAGCGCTGGAGTAAAGAGCTCTCAGCTAATATTCCAAAAAATCTGTTTACTTTTAATAAGCCTAAAAAAACGGACAAAATTCATATTGCATACATCTCAAACGACTTCAGATCTCACCCCATAGGCATAATGACCGCCCCATTGTTCAAACTTCATAACCGGAAGAAATTTAAAGTTTCAGCGTATTCATATGGCGCAAATGATCAAAGTATATACAGAGAAATGGTAAAAAATGATGCTGATCACTTTGTAGATATTAAAGAGTTGGGAATATATGAATCAGCCAAAAAAATTAATGAAGATAAAGTCGATATCCTCATTGATCTCACAGGTTACACAGAAAATCATCGGCTAGAAATTATGGCTATGAGACCGGCCAAAACCCAAATAACCTGGCTGGGATTCCCAGGAGGTTTAGGTGCAAAATTTGTAGATTTTCTCATCGCAGACCGCACTATTATTCCCAAAAAAACAGAAAAGTGGTTTAATGAAAAGATACTGACACTTCCCCACTGTTATCAAATCAATGACTTCGAACCTCTAAA
>CAYWEJ010000006.1:12299-15443 GCA_964457465.1 uncultured Gammaproteobacteria bacterium
TTCGTTAACTGCACACCGCTTATATATACCGTAGAAACACCCTATCATACCCCATTAGGAGGGTCTGAATCTGCCTTATGTTATTTGGCTGAAGCACTCGCCAAGCGCGGTCATGAAATATCTCTTTATTCAAGAGTTAGTGAAGCTAAAATCATCCGTGGAGTAATGCATCTTCCAGATGGTGAAATCAGAAAAGCAAAAGATTTAGACGTATTAATAATTCAAAACACGCCCTATTACGGAAAAGAAGTTAAGCCTTTTTTGGATAAAAAAACAAAAATACTTCTCTGGCTCGAACATGCTCATGACCAACCAGCTGTATCCTCACTTACTGATAAAAATATTGTAGATATATACTCAGCTATACTATTTATTAGCCATTGGCAAAGACAGCAATTTTTAACAAATTTTCCTTTAAATCCTCAAAACTGCTACATATTAAGAAATGCTATAGCGCCTAGTTTTGAAAACTTATTTTTTACAGGAGAAAAAATCAGTATTAAAAAAATTCAACCTCCAATAATTGCTTATACCAGTACGCCATTTCGGGGACTTGATCGACTGTTAAAAATATTTCCAATTGTTAAAAAGAAATTTCCAGATGTCAGACTAGAAGTTTTCTCAAGTATGAAGGTGTACCAACAGGATCAAACACAAGATGAAAAAAATTTTGGATACTTATATGATCAATGCCGGAAAACAGAAGGAGTAACATTAATAGGCTCGCTTTCCCAATCACAACTTGCCCAGAGACTAAAACCTATTTCGATCCTAGCATATCCTAGCACCTTTGCCGAAACAGGCTGCACCTCCGTACTTGAAGCAATGAGCGCAGGATGCCAAATAATTACGAGTGACCTAGGAGCACTTCCTGAGACTGCATCTGGATTTGGAAAACTCATTGAGTATGGCCTAAATGAAAATACATACATAGAAGAATTTGCTTCAGGAGTTATTGAAAGTTTAAGAAGAATATATTCCCATAAAGATAGTGAGATAGATGATCTTTTAGCAAGACAAGTATATTTTATAAATCATGCGTACACCTGGAAAAAAAGGGCTGAGGAATGGGGGTTTTTCTTAAGTAAAAATGTGTTAAATTTATAGTATGGCAACAATTACCGTTGATAGAAGTATAAATGCAGATGATATTTTCTCCATGTCCGGTGGCACACCATGTTTTGTGTCTCTACAAACAGGTGCAACCGCCTACCAAACCAATCTTACAGGCTACTCTACATGGGTTACAGCCAACATGCCCTCTTCTTCTAACTGGCAGTCTGTAGCCTATGGAAATAATATCCTTGTAGCTGTCAGCTCCACTTCCGGCACTTTAGCTGCTACTTCACCTGCCGGTGTTTCGGCTACCTGGACTGCAAGAACTCTGCCTGCAACAGCCAGCTGGTATGCAGTAGCCTACGGATTATCAAAATTTGTCGCAGTTGCCGGTGGAGGGTCTACTGCAGGAGCATATTCTGCAGATGGAGCCAAATGGACTTCAACAGGCGCTTTAACCACCAGCGGTGACTGGAGAGCATTAACTTTTGGGAATGATAGATTTGTAACGCTTTCCTATAACAGCACTAACTCAAACTACTCAACAAACGGCACTTCCTGGACAGCTGGTGGCGCACTTCCAGCAACCAGCAATTGGACATCAGTAACTTACGGGGAAGGTACTTTTGTAGCTGTTGCATCAGGCTCTTCCAGTGGCGCCTATTCGACAGATGGTGGCGTGAGTTGGAATTCAATGTCAATGCCCTCTTCTGCCAGCTGGAACTCTGTCACATATGGCAATGGAACATTTGTCGCAGTAGCGGGTGGTCCATCAACAACAGCAGCCTATTCAGCAGATGGCATCACTTGGAGCTCCTCTACTCTTCCTGCCTCCAGATCATGGGTTGGAGTTGCTTTTGGCAATAATTTGTTTACGACTGTAGCTAGCGGATCCACTACAGGAGGCGCTTATAGTTATGACGGTGTCTCCTGGCAGGCTATTACCACTCTCAATCAATCCACAAGCTGCGTTGTATATACGCCAACCACCTGGAACAGTAATGATGTTTTAGTAATAAACAACAATGCAACTGTCACCGTAAACACAAACCAACAGAAATTCTGGTACACCATGGCCATCAATAACGGAAAACTACATATCACTAATTCATCAACCAACTTAAATGACGCAATTAGATTTACCATGGGAAGAACGGCGGCTGTTGCCACTACCTCTCCATGCACCATAACTCCTGCTTCTGGAGTCGGAGATATTGAAATTTCCGGAAATTGGATTGAGCTTGGTACCGGAAGCGGATCATCAGGTCAAACCATGACAGCTCCATTTACTGATTATATCCCGTGTCTTTGGGTAGAGACTGCATCTGGAAGCGGATCGTATGAAGTCTGGCTGAATGCCACCGGCGCATACGGAACTGATTATTATCCCAACACCGGTGGAAAACTGGTTGATGGGCTTTCTGCAGTAGGAAGCGGTAATAGGGGTAAATTTTTTATTCAACAAGCAGCAACTGCGCCGTTTGGTCCAACTATTATTAATTCCACCGACGGAAGTCTTGCTCAAAAACTTATAACAGTTACTTCTTCTTCAGGTCTATATTCTGGAGCTGCAATATTTGGCCCTGGAATTCCAGCAAACACTGTAGTAAATCGTGTCATTTCCTCAACTCAAATTGAACTTAACACCAATACCACAACTGAAGTATCTCCTGACTGGGCATCTGTTGCATTTGGAAATAGCGTTTATGTGGCAGTCTCAAGGTCATATTCAAATATAGCTGCAACTTCTACAGATGGCGTTACCTGGACGAAAAGAACGCTGCCTTTTGTAGCTGACTGGACTTCTGTCACCTATGGTGCAACAAGCGCACTCTTTGTGGCTGTTGCAAATCATGGAACTATGGGTACAGGATATTGTGCCACTTCTCCTGACGGAGTCACATGGACACAACGCGCCATGCCTTCTGTTATGAACTGGAATTCAGTTGCAACTAACGGCACAAGCTTTGTAGCCGTAGGAGCAACTGCAGCAAATGCTGCAACTACCGCTGCAGCTTCTTCTACTGATGGACAAACGTGGGTAGCTGCTACTATGGCCACCTCTCTTATCTGGAAAGCTGTAGGATA
>CAYWEJ010000006.1:15543-31944 GCA_964457465.1 uncultured Gammaproteobacteria bacterium
GTCGCCGTTGCAAGCTCTTCAAATTTAAGAAGTGCTGCCATGACCTCAACAGATTCAGGAGCTAACTGGACACTACAGACCGGAACACCTATGGACGTATCACTTACCTGCATAAACTCTTTTAGGTCACAACTAACAAGCACTGTTGAATTTGGTGATGGAACAAATGGCAAAAAAGTCCCAACTGGAGCTAAAGTGAGATGCCCTAATATCATGTTCACAGCAGACATTCCTGCGAGCACCCAACACTCAACCGGTAGAATTTACGGCGCAAACATGGTAATGAGTAGCGGAGGCGCACTTACCGCTAATATTTGTCTGTTTGATGATTCGTATAATACTTTTACTCAAGCTGAGGTGTTATCACTAACTAATTGTGGCTTTTCAATGCCGCCTCTTATCACTGAATGTTATGGACTTACCATAAATAGCGTAGGATTTCCTCTAGAACCAGTCAGAAGATATTTTGTTTTCTCAGCAACACTTGGTTCATACGGATGGTTCACCCGTGACACCAGATATGGTGCTTCCTCTGCAAATACCTGGAACTACATCAACGGATCTACCATTACTGATCTCAATGTAGCTGTAGGCCAACCCCTTTCTTTAACAGCCAATCAAACAGGAGCAACAGTTTCAGCCCCAGCTGCAGCCCTATATGTCACAAATACAGAAAATTCTACCTGGAACAATATCCGTTTTTATGGCCTTAACATCAGTAAAAATTTCCAGGCAGCACTCAGCCTTACTTCCCTTTTTAACAATAATACGATTACCAATCTTGAGTCCTATGGACTTGCTCCCTTTTTCCTAGGGGTATCAAATGACAATACCATTACGAATGTTACCTTCTCAGAAGATATGTTTAATGGAACCAAAAATTTCGCCTCAGCTGCCAGAATAGGTAATGACCCCGTAGCAGGCACAAAACTGGTCGACAACACAAAGTACTATATAAAATTAAGAACTTTCAGAGACTGGACTGATAGATCAAACTATTATGAAAGCCGCGTCTACTCGGCCACTCCCTACTTAGGAGACACCTATCATCCTCAGTCTCTGTCTGTTATCAATAACAGCGCGACCAATCCCGGCCCCAGAGCAATTACCGTGACCTGGGTCAGGCGCGAACCAGTCTCTGCAACTATCGCATATACTGTTTTTCGCGGAACATCTCCTGGATTTGCCAGAAATTCTACCTCACGCCTTTTCTACACTCCTACAGCCACCGTTGTTGCATACGCAAATAATTACGTAGCTACAGCTGCAGGTTCTGGTGGAAGAACTCTCCAGTTTGCTCAAGCAGGACGCACCATCACAGCCTCCTCAGGTTCATTTGTCACAGACGGATTTGTGATTGGTATGAATGTGGTAGTCGCTGGAACTACTTCAAATGACGGCACGTATATGATTGCAACAGTTACAGCAACCGTTCTCACACTTGCCACCAATCACACAAATCTAGTTAACGAAGGTCCAATTTCAACCGGTACTTTAAATGGGCAACCCCCAACGAATGGAACCACCTATTATTACCGCCTGCAAAAATATGAAGCTCCTAATTCCAACATTACCAATGCCGCCGGAACATCTGGGGGCACAACTCTTACTATTCCTTCTGGAAGTTTTGACACTGGACTTGGCACAGTCATTAACTGTGAAGGTATCATTGGCTCAACCCGCGTCAGAATCCCGGTTGGCTCTACCACCAATTTCCTGGCCGCTAACGTTTCAATTGGCATGCAACTCGCGGGAGGAGGAGTCGGTGCATCCGCAACAGTAGTTTCAATAGACACGCCATGGCAAATAACTCTCAGCGTTGCTAATACTTCTACTTTTTCAGGACAGACATTAACTAAAGGTGCTGCAGCTGGTATGTACATTTATGGTCCAGGTATTGCCTGGCCAACAAAAGTAGTCTCTGTTGACAATTCGCAGCAAATCACGGTAGACACTGCTTTTATTGCTACTTTTTCAGGACAAACCATCACCTTTATGTATGGCTCAGAAAGCGCTGAAGTAGAAGCTTACTGCGCTGGTGCTCCTACTCCGGCATTTAATTTCCTGACTTACTCAGATGATTTTTCAAACGCCGCCTGGGTAAAAACAGGAATAACTGCTACTACAAATCAGCGTCTTGGACCAAACGATCTTAATTTCGGCTCTAACTTAACACTCGCCAACACTGCTGACCGTCTAACATCTACCGCACCTACCGCTACAGCTGTTCAGACACTCACCAATCTTAAATCCGGCTCATCCTATACGTTCTCAGTTTACGTGATGACTGATATGACAGGTCAACAAACTACTGTTTCAGGACAAATCTCTATCAATACTACTTCCCCGACAACTCAGGCCTTTACTGCAACAGGGAAATGGCAGAGAATAAGTGCTGCCTTTACTGCAACTTCAGGCACACATACTTTTACCATTCAAATAAATACTCAAGGTGCGCATATCTATGTCGCCACTGCTCAGGTCAATACAGGATCAACAGCTCTGGCTCCAATTCTTACAACTACCGCAAAGCTAGCTACAGGATCAGGCGGAAGAACACTCACCTTTGCTTCCTCAAGTACGACTCATACCATAACAGCTTCATCTGGTTCATTTACCACCGACGGATTTGTCGCGGGAGATCAAATCATAGTATCAGGAACTACTTCAAATGATGGAACGTATATGGTAACTACTGTTGCTGCAACTGTGCTTACTATAAATATCGCCCAGCCTCTAGTTGCCGAAGGACCGATCTCTACCGGCACTATCACCGGATCAGCGCTTGGAGCAGCAGCCCAAGAGTTGACCCTCGCAGCTGCCTGGAGTAAGTCGCTTGGGGGAAATAATGAAAATCAAGGAATTGAGCTAACTCTCGCAACCATTCCAACTGGGGCTCATTACAGTGAAATTTATCTGGGGACCACTTCCGGATTTACTCCTTCTGATACCAATCGAATCGGTTATGCAAGCATGGTTGGCTCTCCTGCGCCAGTTAGCCTTTCAAATGCTGCCGGCAACATAGTTGACACCGTAACTCAAGCTGGATACGGCGGTCTTGGAGGGGCACTTATCACCCTTGTTGGCTCTTCAAATAATACATTTCTGGATTTCACCATTGACTTTAACTATCAGGCCAACACCACCATGGTTTTAAGTAGCACCGCTCTTTCAAACAATAATACACTTGATGATTTTACTATTAAAAATTGGAGAAATTATATTGCAAATAATACACCATTTACTCTTCTCAATAACGCTTCTGGTGTAATTTTGCAAAATATTAATTTTAATAATTATGATATTCCTTTTTACACATCTGCAACTAATTCCGCCTTAGGAGTTATCATGAAAGGAGTATCAGGGGGGCACGCAGAACCACTTACCACCTCAACAGTTTACGCACTTGGTAGCACTACTGATGGAATCGGTGTTGCTTTCACAGCAGTGTATGACACGATGTTCCACGAGTTATTTTACTCACCAACCACCGGTGCACTTCAACTTAGATTTAATGCCAGCGCCGAAGACTCCCCGCCCTATACCGTTCTTTCTGGATCACCAGCTTTTTCAAATTCAGGAAGGCTGTATTTCCGAACCGCAGGAGATTCAATAGAAATTACCTGGCCACACCGGATTTATACAGTATCCGGATTTAAGGATATTCTTCCGAAATGGAGTAGTTTAGACCTAGGCCACACCTCAAGTCTTGATGCAGCTTTTTCTATCAAGCTTGAATTCGCAATAGACACAGGATCAGGCTATGGGGCATATCAAACAGCAACTCCTGCAAATCTTGCTGCACAATCTGTCTCAACATCCACTGGATTTAATATTAAATTCAAAATGACGGCACGCCCCGGCATGATGTTTTCGTCATTAACTAACGCATTTGTAGTTGGCGAAACCATAGAGGGCGCAACTTCTGGAGCAACTGCTGTAGTTGATGAAGTATACAATCTAACAACAACTACAGGCGCAATTATTCTCTCAAGTGTAACTGGCACTTTTTATCCAGCAGAACTTGTAAGACGGGCATCTGATGACCAATCCCGCGCAACAAATGTGGTTACCAACACCCAGTTTGCGCTCTTTCCTTCATTCAACAGTTACGTTGACGGACTGGAAATTTTCACCAATACCGTAGGGCCTGGAGATTATCCTGGAAGAACTGTCGATATTATCCTAACTAACGTGGTCTCTGGAAGTCGCTATTACGTTTATAAAACCTCAGATTTAACACTTCTTGGATCAGGTACTGCATCCGGATCAACTGTCACCATAACAAATGTTGCCTACGTTGCAGATTTTGGAATTACAATAAGAGTACGAAAATCAAGTGCTGCTCCCAAATATATCCCACTGGAAACACAGGCAACTGTAAACTCAGCTGGGGTCAGCGTCTATATCGGACAACAACCAGATACTATTACTTCCTAGCTATGATTGAGAAGGATTTTCTAATCGATACTAAAAAGAAAAAAATCACCCACAATCCTAAGGGTACTAAAAAAATTTATACTCTTAACGAACTATACTCTTATCTCCAAGATCTCTTCGACGAGGCTGATAAAATGGAATATGAAATACCGATACTCGCTGATTCAGAAAAAAAGTATATGCTTATCAACGACTGGAGCATCAATAAAACAAGTTTAAAATATCTAAAAGATGGTACGCTTTTGACTGAATAGACATATCAAACAGGTACATAATATTTACTAATGACACATATCTAATCAAATTTTTGATTTAGCTTGACACGCGGAAAGTGACAAGGCTAATTTCAAATTGCTTGTTGACAATGCATCTCGCCTTCATACTAATATAGATATATTGGTAATTAGGTAATTATTCGGACAATATGGCTGATACAATTTTATCCGGGCGTTGGGTTATTTATTATGAATCAGAAAACCGCCAAAAAAGAATTTGGAGGGATACGTCTGTTTCACCGACAACGACTGACACTGTCAATGCCCTCTATTCTGCTCTGCAAAACCACTTTGATGAATTGGGTCAGATGGACGATGGCGTCCCGATGTCTGCCCAGACTCCAACAGAATACACCATCGGTATTATCGACGCTGGAGACAAAGACCCTTGGTTTATAGATAGGACATCGGTTGAATATCTGACCGGTGGTGCCCTCAAGACAGCCTCATGGGACAGAGCAACAACCACCAATACTGGTATTGTACGATTTACCTACACCACGGGTACTGATTTTGACACCACTGACATTGGACGCGACATCACCAATGCAGGTGGTGGAGATTCTGGCACGCTTCTTGATTTTAACTCAACGGGAGCAACGAAGTACGCTTGGGTGCGACCAGACTCATTTGCAGCAGCAAATGACTGGGATTCCACTTCAGGAACCGTTGCAGTCTCAAATGACTCATTTGCACAAGTCTGGCAAGTCGACAACACTACGTTTGTAGATCAATCCAGTGGAGCAAATGATGCAACCAATGCCAACTGGACAGTATTTCCTGCTACTGAAGATACTTCTGACTATGTCGCCATGGGATACAGACAAAAATTCAAAAAAGTCATCTTTGACTATGCCAACGGCACTGCAGGCGTTGGCGGATCTGTAACTTGGCAGTACTGGAACGGCTCAACATGGGCTGCTCTCTCCGGTGTCTCAGACGGTACGACAGGCTTTACTGCAACGGCGGGCGATGGCAAAGTCCTCACTTTTACAGTACCAACCGATTGGGCAACCACTTCACTCAATGGATCACAACAGCTCTACTACATTAGAGCACTTGTGGCAGGCGCCTATTCCACCAACCCCATTCTTGACCAAGGCTTTATTGGCGGAACAGGATCAGTAACCCAAGCAACAGCAGCAGCATCTGGGGGCGAATCACTCTGGGCAAATATCTACTCCATCGGTACTATTGAGTCAAATACCCATCTTTACATCCAACAAAATAGCTCAAACCTTACTGCCTACAAAGCCTCCACTGATTGGTGGGGCGATGGCCATATTGACATCCTCGTCAATGTAAAAGAGCTTGGTACTGAGACTGATGAGGGATACATCAAAGTATTTGCGAGGCAATACAGCAAAACCTATTCCTATTACACTGTAGACTTGACTGCGGGAGGAAGAAATCCTATCCCGCTTCAGACCGGAAATGATCTTGACAACCAGACTGGATACAAGACGATCGCATTTGACGGTGGCAATGGTAGTACGCTCACTGTTGGTGATGTTGTCTCAGTTAGTGGTACTGCGCGAGCTGTTGTCACTGCTGTAACCGGCGCAGCATCAGCAACAGGTACCTTTGACTACTATTTAATAGGGGATCCTATCACTGACTTTACCAATAACGAGGCTTTCACAGCAACAGCAGGAAAAACAGGAGACATCAACGGCTCATCATCTAATGCAGGACCTGCAGCTCTTGGCTCCCCACCCACTATCACATTTGGTGGGCTATCTTCTGGAGGCTCTGAAGACATCGATGAGAATGGGACTGCAGAGAATTATTCTATCACTATCGATTGCAATCAAAATGCACTCGCCGACGTCTATGAATACACCAAATACATCACACGACGAGGCAACACTGGCGACATCGACGCAGGTTCACTTACCATCGAAGGACAATTTTATTTAGGGACTGAGTACAGGCTCAAATATACTGGCTCTGTCACTGGAACTATCGTTGATGGCAATACGGTTACTCAAGAGACATCAGGGGCAACAGGCGTTGT
This sequence comes from uncultured Gammaproteobacteria bacterium, assembly GCA_964457465.1. Taxonomy (GTDB): domain Bacteria; phylum Patescibacteriota; class Microgenomatia; order Levybacterales; family UBA12049; genus JACROF01. The sequence continues at coordinate 22,276 of CAYWEJ010000006.1, forward strand.
CGTCAACCACAATACCACAGACAAAATCATCATGCTTCGCAATACCAGAGGTACTTTCGCAACTCACGCAACAACTCACACACTTACTGACAACACTACTGCAGGAACTGTTGAGATCAACTCAGAGGCAACTGCCGTCACGCCGGTTGGCGCAGCTCCTTTTGGAACTTTTGCCGGAGGAACTTTCTTCGTGGCAACAGGAGTAGTACTCACTGATTATCTTACTGCAGAAGCCAATAATTTTCAGCTCAAAACAGACGAAGGTACTGTTGTTGAAGCTCCAACTAAAGTTACTATCTCAGTTGGAAATACCAGAGCTGGAGACAAAGTTGGTGTATTTAGACTTTCTGGATCAGGCGGATCAATTATCAAAGATAGATACAATGCAACAGTTCAATCTGCTCTTGCTACTACCGCGGTCATGGGCACCTCTATCACCGTTGACGAACCAGGAAGAAGTGCAGGTGGCGTTATCAGACTTGTTGATACATCATCAAGCGCTGAGTATCGCATCAGATTTACCAGCTGGGCAAGTAGCACCTTTACCCTTGCAAGCTCAACTATTGCAGCAGCTGACTCTGGAACCAACACGACAACTATCGTAGAGACTGGCGCTTTTGCCTCATCAAAAGTCGGCGATTTAGTAGTTAATGTAACACGAGGAAATGCTGTCTCATACATCACTGTGATCACAGATAATAATACGGTGACCATTTCACCAGCAATTACTGGACAAACAACAGCTGATGAAATTAGGCTCAACGTGTTGCCTGTGGCAACGACAACAACACCACAAGACACCTGGTATGTTCCAATGATTGATACCTATGAAACAACAGGTAGCACCGGTACGCCAGGTACTGAGACGGCACTCATCACCTATCTTGCTGATATTCCTGTCAGAGTCCGTGCAAGAAATGCTGGCAATATCATTCCATACGAAGCAGACTCAACTGTAACCAGCACCGGTATGAGCAACAGTATTATTAGAACAACTGATACAATATTTACATGATGATGAGGCTTTAGGAGTTAGGTCTTAGGAAAAAGCAAGCTTAGACTAAGATTATCAACTACAACCTTGTATACTAAATACATATGAGATTTGAAATTTCAAGATCACAAAACGGCAACAAAATAGTATATATCGCCAGAGACACGAATGGCATTGTTAGGCTTCGCTCTGAAAGCGTAGAGACACTTCAGGAGGCTATCAAGCAGTATAATGATGCACTCATTGAAGCAGCTCAAGCAAAAAAACCCAAAGTAAAAATCACACCAGAGACACAACAAGATGAGAAAGCTCCTGAATCAAGTGATGAAATAATAACCTCTGAGAATGTTGTTTCTGATGCAGACCAGCCAACTACTCAAGACGACGAACCAGCAACTCAGGCTGAAGAAAAAAAGGAATTTCTGACCAATGAAGCAAAAAAACAAACTGACGAGAGAAGACGCAAATCAAGTTCAAAAAGCTTTTGGGACAAGCTCAAATAATATATAATTACTGGTGAATAGCGTATTAGTTGGTGGTTATCAATGCAACACTCCTTAAGCTAAGAACTAACTCCTAGACGCTATCTCCTATTCAAATATGGCAGATACATCTATGACTACTACTCCAATTACCAGAGAAGAAGCACTTCAATATGACGCTGACTCACTTCGAGCTAACTGCGAAAAACGCAAAAATAATATCAAGATCTTTGAGGAGGCCATCGCAAAAGAACGAGACTCAATCAAGCAAGATGAATATATGATTGCAGCAATAGACCCAAACCATCCTGATGTAAAAACTCTCCAAGGAAACATTGAAAAAATAAAACTCAATATCAAAACTTTTGAAGATGCCATTATTGATGAAAACTCACAGATAGATCGTAATAACGAAATGATCAAGCTCATTGAAGCAAATTAAGCATGTTGAAATTTAATATTTACAACATACTATTAACTACAGACCAGCAATATGGCACTATCTTTTAATAAAAACACCAAGATTATCACAGTTGCATCTCCTCAAACAACTCTAACTGTTCAAGATCTTCACGACGACATCAGGCTTTTTGAACATCTTCCACAAAACCTAGAGGAAGGAACGATTGCGATCGCATCAGGCAAACAAAGTCTTGGTGGCGGAGTGCAGGTTGGCATCACACTTGAGCTGGTCAATAACTGGCGACTAGCTTTTGAAGCTCGACCTGGACCTGACACTATCCTTTGTAGTGTCACAGGTGGTAATCTCGTTGCTACCAACGACTATGCCAACAACCCCATATACCCCACTGCCTACACCCAAGTCACCATCGCCCAGTCTTCTTCTGCTACAGTCATCGAAGCGCCGTCTGATGATCACATGCTATACCTCTTAGCATCACTTCGAGGCAAACAACGAGGGGTTGGCAGTTATTTCTACTGGAATCCAACATCAGGCAGCGACTCAAATGATGGCACTACCCCAGGTAAAGCTGTTCTCACTTTTGCACAAGCACAGTCCCTTGCCTCCGCAGGGACTGGAGATACAATTTTTTGCATCGCTTCTAATTCATCAGGCACAACGACTGTAACCGAAACGCTTAACATTACCAAGGCAAATCTCAAAGTCATGGGGCCAGGCTATACTTTCCAATTAGTTCCAACTGCAACCACAGCACCAACCATCGCGATAGCAGCTGCAAATGTCGAAATTTCTGGACTATACATCTCAACCGCAGGCACCGGCTCACAAAATGCTATTACGGTGAGTGCTAACAATGCGTATATTGAGGACTGCTGGATAACAAATGTCAGAGGCAGTGGCATTAGTCTCTCAAGCACCGCCAAAACACAGATCAACAGCTGCGTTATTGAACACTGTGGAGGATCCGGCACGGGAAACGGCATTACCGTTGGCAACTCAACTACCGAGCTCCGAGTCAGTAAGTCAATTATTTTTGATAACGTCAATGGTATTAGTCTCGCTGGAACAGGACTTGCAGATAACATTTTTGAAAATAATCTCATCTATCAACACTCAGCATATGGTATCAGTGTCGGAGCTGATGTACTCAGAACCCATGTACGCTCCGGCCATACCTTTAACAAAAACACTTCTGGCAACACACAAGATTTGGGAACGGACACCTTTATCGAGACACAGGCAGGTGGAGCATCAGCTTCAGAGATTGCAGATGCAGTATGGGATGAGGTTATATCAGGTCATATCACCAGTGGTTCTGCAGGAAGAACGCTTAAAGACGCCAAGACACGAGCTACCATCGCATCGCTCAAGAATTAGTATCCCCTCTTCTTTTTTCTCATAGCTTCAACCTTGGCATGAATACTCAACGCTTCTTCTGTCTTTCCAGTAAAAAAAAGTACCGAACCCAAATTCAACCAAGCACTGACATAATCAGACTTTAACGAGAGAGCTTTTTCATAATGTTTAATAGCCTGGCTAAAATTTCCCATTGCTGTATAGACGTTACCCATATTTTTGTAAACAGCGGCGAAATCAGGTTGTAACTTGAGTGCTTTTTCAAACGCATCAAGTGCCTCTTGGTACTGCTTTACTGCTTTAAAAGCGACCCCCAAATTACTATACACTTTGGGATCTTTTGTTCCAATTTTTATAACTTCTTTATAGTTTGATATAGATGAAAAATAATCTTTTTGTTTCAAGAAATGATTTGCTGCCGCACGATACTGAGCAACTAAAGCATCTTTACTCATAAGTAATTATTATACTGCCCTTCTCCTTGCCTTGACAAGATAATTTCAAACTATCAAAAAATGCTCGCTCAAATACCACTTGCTTTTTTCAAAAAAAATAGGCTATGATGGATTAACGCGTCATACTGACAAGATGAAGGGGGTGAAAAAAATATATGTTTAATAATATTGGTTGGCCAGAATTTGCAATTGTCGGGTTTATCCTTCTTCTCTTATTTGGAAGCAAAAAAATCGTTGAACTTGCACGAGGACTTGGTGAGTCTACAAAAGAATTAAAACGTGCAAAAAATGAATTTTCTAAAGCGAAGGAAGAGTAATCATATTCTCGCCAGCCATAGAGATTACACTCCTCTATGGCTTCTTCGTCTCAAGATATTCACAGAAAATCTTACAATAAGGAGGTGGATATATGTTACAAAACATTGGAACAGTTGAAATTGTTATCGTTGCTCTATTAATCATCCTGTTTTTGGGTGGCAAAAAAATTCCAGAATTTATTCGTGGCATTGCTGAGGCAATCCGTGAATTTAAAAAGAGCAGCAAATAGATAACTCATGGATGCACTAGAAGGTCTAAATTTAGAATCTGCTTCAGTCAGATATATGCCTTTTCTCATAGAAATTCGGAAAAGGCTACTTTTTCTTTCTGCTGTATTTTTAGTTACCTGTGCTGTAGGCTTTATCTACTATCAAAAGATTATTCTTTTTATCCTCAATTTATATGATCTAGAAAGCATTAATGTAACCTTTACATCCCCTTTCCAATTCGTCAATCTTGCCATTAGCTCAGGGATGATCGTTGGCTTTGCCCTCACCCTCCCACTCATCCTCCACCAGGTACTCAGCTTCTTAAGACCAGCTCTTCATCGTGGAGAGTACAATTTGCTCATACGCTTTCTCCCATTAAGCGTCATTCTCTTTGCTATCGGTTTTTCTTTTGGAAGCTGGATAACCAAGCTTATTATCGAAGTATACTCCCGCCAAACAACGCAGCTTGAGATCCAAAATCTTTGGGATATTAATAGTTTTCTTTCACAAATCCTTTATACATCACTGTTACTTGGTATCGTATTTCAATTCCCACTTGTCATAACCCTTCTTGTTCGCTTTGGAGTCATCTCTCACAAGGCAATGACAAAACAACGCAGGATTGCCTATGCCATTATTCTAATTGTAGTAATCCTCCTCCCGCCGACTGATTTACTGTCGATGGTGCTTATTTTTCTTCCGCTTGCAATCGTTTATGAACTTACCTTATCATTAAATAAGAGAGCCAAGGTACAGACTTGGCGCAGTCTCAAAACACAAGTTGCTCATTCGAAAGGGGGTGAAAAGTAATGTTTGGTAATATCGGTACACCTGAAATCATCATTGTTGCAGTTGTTCTTCTCATACTTTTTGGCGGTAAAAAGCTTCCTGAGCTTGCTCGAGGACTTGGCGACGCAATCAGAGAATTTAGACGTTCAGCTGGAGATGACGATGGGAAAAAAAGATAATTTCCTCATCGCCTGAATTTATTTGCGAGAGGGGGCAATAGACATACATAAAAACTATTTCCCCCCTCTTGTTTTCATATGCTACTAGAACCTATCTTATCTATCCCGCTCTCTCTCATTACTCCTTTTATCTTATGGCCAATTGAGTTAGTCTTTCCCTATCCTTTTATCGTTGAAGAGATAGCAAAGCTTTTGATCGTCTATCCCTTGACCAAAAATGCTAAAAAACATTTACTGCTCTATGGGATATCTATAGGGATACTTTTCGCAATGTCAGAGACAATAATATATACCATGAATGCCGCATATGGTTCCCCAAACTACATTTTTTTAAGACTTTTGACAACAAGCATACTTCACGCAACTACAGCAGTTATCATACTTTTCTCTGCAAAACGAGGGGGAATATTGCTAGGGATAGGACTTGGCATTGCAATGGTCATCCATTACTTATATAACTCGATGATCTGATGCACTACTCCGTCGGGGATGCTATTTCACGAACATATTCCTTTGATACCCAGCCCTTCGATCCATCTTTCAGCTCTACCTGATACCATCCTGATTTCTCATCAATGACCCGAAGTGTGTCTTGCGGCACAACTCGACCCACCTCGGTTCCTCCTGGCGCGCTACGGACCCTTAGAAAGCCAACTGAGGTATCCAAAACCTTTACTAAGATTTTTGACGACTGTTCATCATCCAAAACATCCAAAGCTTCCTTTTTTACCCAACCCAGCACATCGCCTGCAGTCTCAGACACATCAATAAGACGTATTTGTAGCCAATTTCCTTTTTTAGCAACAACAACCCCCTGTGTTTCCTCAAATGCTGTATATATCGCTAGGCCATCATCTGTTGGTTCAGATAAAAACTGTATTGTATTCGCTTCAGAAGCAGGTATCATCACAGCATCCTCATGTGCTGATCCTGGCTCTGTATGCATCGATAATACCTCTGGCTCTTTTGCTACTACCTTTGCTGCAGATGGCGCTGATTTACCCTGCGAAGCGACATGAAACACGATTATCGAACTGACACCTGCCGTCAATAGACTGCTGACCACTACAGCCATACCCCATCGTACATGCTTTTTTTGATGAAATGGCAATACGCTTTGCATATCTTCTTTTAAGTTATCCTTCAATACGATTTTCTGAGTCTTGTGTGAAGTCTTCTTATTCATATCTTGAGTTCGTAGGATGCGCATATAAAGGACGAGGAATACAAATCCTGTTACCATAATAATGATAAGCCCCCAGACGGCAATCGCCTGTGCTCCTCCAACGAAGCCAACAAGTGATCCCGATGAGCTAACTTGCGTAACGAGTTCTTTTAATTTATCAATCTTTACCTTGACACCTTCGAGCTCTATCAAGGACTCTCTGTATATCCTAATCCTTCCCTCTGGAGTAACGGCTGCTTTTTGTTTTTGCATGATTTTATCAAGAGCAACGTTAATATCGCTTGTCAACGTGACTCCCTGTGCAAAAAATGACGTATTCTTAAGTGGCTTGGCCAGTTCTTCTGCCTGACCTCGCAAAGATGCTATCTCCTCCTCACTTATTGAAAAAATGCTTTCATCTACAGTTACTGAAATTGTTTTTGTCTCCTCTGGGTCAAGCGTAAATTCCCCACTGACAAAAAACTGGTTTTTTTCTGCATCATACTCAACGCTAAGACCCGCATCAACCTCAACGATACTTTCCTTAGTGACCTCAGGTGGAAGATAATACTTTAATGGAACAGTTTGAGATACAAGCGATGAAGGATTTGTCACCAATGATTTAAAGACAATGCTTCCTTCCTCAAGCCAAATATTGACCATCGGCTTCTGAGCACCTCTTGCTAACAATTTTTTGTTTGAGGCAATAACACCTTTCATACCAAGCACTTTGTTCTTAAGCTGCTTATCGGCCTCGGTTCCATTCGGATCAAGAGCCAACGGGACCATCGCTTGCGGAATCACATTTCGCTCACTAATACTTTCATAAAGACTCGTAGCAGATTTTCTAATATATGGTTTTTTATAGACATTCCAATTTGCCAAAAGCCTATCAGCCTTTACGTTATCGTTATCAAACGCAGTCAAAAGATGCGATAGTCGTGCTACAGTACCCATAAATGTCTTAGTTGTCTGGGCATCGTCAGCTTGTCCTATTGCTTTAGTTATTCCTTGGAGCGTATTTTTCGTCTTGAGAACGTCTACAAAACCAATCTCTGACTTCCCATAAGTGCGGACATCGCTTCTCATACTCTCAACTCTCATCTTCAGAGCCAACGACTGATCATATAATGCATCAACCTCAGGCATATCCCACAAGTCATGGAGCTGCTTGATACTACCCACAAATGATTTTTTGGATGAAACCCCTTCGTTCCCAAGAGCTTTTGCGATCTCATCAAAAGCTGCAAGAACTTCTTTTGATGAAGCTTTTGTCCATTCCTTACTAAGAAGTGTCATTTTCTTATCAAGAGCCTCTGTTGAAGTCAGCAGCTGTGATGACAACAATTTTGTTTTCTGCAGCTTTGCCCCAAGGTCAACATCGTCTTCATCAAGAAAATTCTGAATAATAGGCTTGTTCACGAGCTTCTCTAAAAGAAGTCTATTATCAAGCGTTCTTTTATCAATCTTGCTGAGCAAGTCACTGTCAAGACTGTTAGAACCTGAAGCAGTTGCCATAATAGTACTCACCTCAGATTTAATCTTTGTTACATCACTTTTTACTGAATCAACATCCTCTTTTGTTGCCACTGATCCAGAGCTCAACCCAGCCCCTGTCAATGTTCTTGTAGCATAACCCCATACATCTGATGCAATTGAGCTACTCCCTGTTATAGTTCGTGTTGAATAATCCCAAATATCAGCAACCAGTGTACCAAAGCTCGTTAATGTCCTGCCAGAATAACCCCATACGGCTGCTGCAATATCGCTTGAGGATGGCACGATATTCTGGAGTGCTTGACCAAAAGTCCCCGCTGCCGTATACGAAGACCTATTTGCATTCCAAACTGCATCTGCAACATCTGACTGGCTTAACGAACCCGAATTGGTAGCAACCACCTCAAATGACTTATCAAGACACATGTAATCTCCACTTGCTGTGCAGCAAATTTGTGATCGATACAGCCCAGCTGCACCAGTTGCTACGATATCGTAGGCATACCAACCATCTGCTGATGAAGCCATAGGTTGTGAATTGACAAAAACAGTGCCGTTTGGATATTTACTTGTGATGCTACACGAAGCATTCGAAATTGGAACATACGTATCATCATACAAGAATTCCCCAACCTGGCATGTCTGACCTAACTCACACTGCTGTGGTCCTGCAGGGATAGCATAAACTTGCCCACTCAGTACAGCAAGTAACAAGACCACAATCGGGAAAACCCTCACAACATGTAATAGATGTTTTATCATATCTTTGAAGCAAGCCCTTATGTAAAGCTTGTACACTTCTATTAAATAGCGCTCCAGCAAGGGGGTCAACTTTTCACAGAAAATGCATAGAATTGCATACTCATATATAAAATTAAATATTGTTTTTTTTAGCCACTGTCTACGATCGAGAAAACCTACCACGACATAGTCCTAATGAAATTACTCGACACAACGAAAAAAGACTCCACGAGAGAGTCTTTTTTCTACCAGATCAGTCCAAAGGAAAGCAAACAGCAGTCCTTTATTTTCTAGTTCAACTGGGACATCTGCAGCAGCGCAAATACTGCACGCAAATTCCTCAGTATCTTATCGATCTTTTTATATGTTGACTTTTTAAGGTCGTCAATAATTAGTTTTGCCATAATCAAAATTGCTATAAACTACCATAGCTGCAAAAAAAGCAACCGTGGTTGCCTGAAGTCCAACAGGCTGAAAATGTCAGACTTCAGGTCCCACAAAAATTGGTAATTATTCAGTGTAAGTCAAGTAAGATTTTATGAGCTAAAGAAAAAACTCTTACTCTTCTCTGACCAAGTATTTACAAAACACTACTTAGCAGATAAAACCTACAAGAAGCATAGTAAAAGCTTTTATTGCAAGACGTCAACTTTCTGCATTCTTTGCATACTCATGTTGCTTTATATATAAATTTGCATATTGACACTAAGTAATTTTTTGTGTGATCATAATGTTAGAGCGTTCCTAAATACAAAAGTACCTCAATGGTTAACTTTTGATTTTAATTATCACTTTGAATCATGGACAATTTATTTAACGTTAATCAGGCAGCGTTTATTCTCAAGGTTCACCCTCTAACTATTAGAAGATATATCAAAGAAGGTAGGCTTAAAGCGCTCAAGGTAGGAGGAGCAATTCGCATTAAAGAAAAAGACCTCCATGAATTCAACAAAGACTACACTCCGAGTACGAGGTCTGTTGAGACCGGAGTTAAAACAAAAATAAATCCAGCAAAGCCTTTTACCATGGAAGATCCATTCCTTCGTCTTAATGGAAGAGG
>CAYWEJ010000006.1:32044-43099 GCA_964457465.1 uncultured Gammaproteobacteria bacterium
TAAGTAAAAAAGTATATCTTGATTCATCGGTTTTTGTCGCGTTCATCGACAGAGCACACATTAAATATGACCAGTCAACAGCTTATTTTCGCTACTTCGCTCTTGAGGAATACCAACTCTTCTCAGACCCATTCACTCTCATAGATGCTTACAATAGACTATATAATGATATCAGTCCAAGCTTAGCTAAAGATTTTATGAGGGTTATGGCCCTTAGTAATATTACTATGGTCTATCCTGAAGAACCGGATGTAAAAAACGCTCTTAAAGCTATTGTCAATTTTAAGACTACCGATCTCACCTACCCCAAAGCTCTCCTATCAGTCCTTGCCAACAGAAGAGGTGTTCCACAAATTTGTTCATTTGATTACATGCCAGCTCTCTTTGGTCTCTCAATGTTTTATCTCCCAATCTAGACTATGATTTAAGATAAATTAAGACATCAAAACATACAGCAATACATCATTTTTGCACAGTTCGATCTACTTTACAGGCCCACAGGATTCATATACAATCCGTCACATGAACAAGATAATTGATAATAAAAAGGTAAAATTGAATAGAATTTGCATGCTCAATCCTCAAGGATTTGTCCAGTATCCTCCTCAGCTTGGAAGATCAGACACTGGCGGTCAGATCCTCTATGTCATTGAGCTTGCTAAGGCTATTGCAAAAAAAGGGATAAAGGTGGATATCATCACAAGACAATTTGATGACGCTCCAGAAGAAGAAAAGATCAATGAATTCGTTAAAATCGTGAGAATCCCATGCGGTCCTAAAGGATTTGTAGCTAAAGAAAAACTGTATGAAAGCATGCCTGAGTTTGCTGAAAACTTTATGGCATATATCGAAAAGACAAGAAAGGCATATGACCTTATTCATTCACACTATTGGGATGGTGGCTATGCTGGCAATATTCTTAAGAAGCTTTTAGACATCCCCCACGTTCACACCCCACACACGCTAGGGAAAATGAAAAAAATCGAAATGGCTGCTGAGGAGACTCACCCTACTAAATTAAAGCCAATCTACCGTTATCACCTACGTATTGCAATTGAGCAGAAGATCATGAGTCAAGCAGACGCAATCATAGTGCTGTGCGAAACGACTCGTATTCAGATCCTCCAGCACTATATGGCTGATTTTGAGAAGCTTCACGTCATTTTCCCAGGCGTTGATACTGATATGTTTACCACTACCAAGAATGCTACCGACAAAAAGGTCGAACTACAAAAAAATGCTATCCTGACAGTTAGTAGGCTTGTTCCGGCAAAAGGCCTTGACAGGATCATCGAGTCACTCTCGCTAGTCAAAAATAAAGTCCCTTTTCATCTCTATATCGCAGGCGGAGAACCGAGCATGATGTCCGATGAAGAAAAGCAGACAGAGGAGCAACTTAACAAGCTGATAAAGAAATTTAAACTTGAAAAGAAAGTCACAAGACTTGGCAAGGTCGATCATGAAAACGCTCTTCCTGCTTATTATCGCGCAGCTTCTGCATTTATCCTAGGAGCACGATATGAGCCCTTTGGACTAACAACACTTGAAGCGATGGCATGTGGCACCGCCCCTATCGTCTCAAGCGTTGCTGGGAGCAGAGAGGTGATCATCGACGGACTTAATGGCTTTATTGTTGACATGCACAATAGAACAAGCCTTTCTGATGCGATCCTCAAACTCCTTAAAGATGACAAGCTCCGAAAAAAAATCTCCGACAATGCAGCATTTACTATCAAAGAGCACTATGACTGGGAAAAGGTCATTGAAAAAATGATCTCGCTGTATCTGAATCTGTTATGATAGAAGTAACCCATGAAAATTGCACTCATAGCTCCTGTTGAAGAGACAGTTCCTCCCCAGAAATATGGAGGCATCGAATGGATCGTGTATGATCTTGCAATAGGCCTAGCTAAAAAGGGTCATATAGTAGATTTATACGCAAGCGCTGACTCGCACAGAAATCCTCACTACAACCTCATCCCTATTACTCCAAAAAGCCTTAGGCAGCATGATGCTTTCTCCTCAAATCTAGATCTTCGTGAAGCTGCGAAATGGCTCTCGCTCGCAAAAACATTGGAAGAAATAGGAGACAAAGACTACGACGTTATTCATAACCACGCGGGATGGAGAGTGCTCACTTTTGCGCACCTTTTTAGACACCCTATCTTGACAACGCTCCATGGACCACTCAATATACCTAAAGAAACATTTATTTTTGAAAAGAGAAAAGAATTACCATATATATCTATATCAAACAATCAAAGAAAGGATCTTTCTACACTTACATATCTGGACACCATTTATAATGGCGTAGATACTGCTCTCTTCCCTTTTAAAGAAATACCACAACATGAGTCCTTGCTTTTCTTTGCACGCATGAGCCCTGAAAAAGGAGCAGTTGAGGCAGCAAAAGCAGCCATCAAAGAAAACAAAAAGCTCCTTGCTGCATCCAAAGTTGACGAGATCAACAAGGAATACTTCGAAGAATTCAAAAAAGCAACACAAGGAAACCCCAATATTGAAGACCTGGGTGAAATAAAAGTCTCTGACAGACAGCAATATTTTCAAAATGCCAAGGCTCTTCTTGCACCAATTGCATGGGAAGAACCATTTGGTCTCATGTTTATCGAAGCAATGTCATCAGGAACCCCTGTCATTGCCTATGCACGTGGCGCTGCCCCTGAGATCATCAAAGATGCTACAACTGGTTATTTGGTAAATTTCTCGGATGATGACAAAAGAGGTGATTTTGTTGTTAAAAAAACTGGCTTTGAAGGACTTTGTGAGGCTATTCAAAAACTTTATGCACTTTCTGAAGCTGAATATTGTGAGATGAGGAAAGCTGCAAGAAGACATGTAAAAGAAAACTTCTCGACAGATCGCATGGTAGACAACTACGAAGATGCTTACGAGAAAATCATAAGAACGAAAAGCATTATCTCCTCTTAAAAACCAACTCCCGAGTAACAAGTTTTATAAATACCAAAAGTGCTAGCTGTCTTTTAATCCTCCAGGGTTGACGAATGAGCCTAAAAAGCCACTCAAGACCAATAGAACGAATGAAAAATGGTGCCCGCATGATATCGCCGCTTAAATAATCAAACGCTCCTCCAACTCCCATTGCTACTTTGACTGGCAATTTTGCAAGATGTGTCATAATCCACTCCTCCTGCTTAGGAACTCCATATGCAACAAAAAGAATATCTACACCTCTAGAGGAAAGATCTTTTTGGTCAAACTCTTCAGCAACGTATGAAATCTTAAGATCTGGGTTTTCACGCTGTAAGCACTTAGCTGTTCTTTCTGCTACGCCACCTCTTCCTCCTAATAAGCCTATGGACAAGCCGTTTTTTGCAGCCTTTTCACAAAGACTTATCATAAAACCTACTCCTGAAATCCTCTCTTTTACTCTTTTACCTAGGAATGAGCTTGCAATGAATAGTCCTACGCCATCACAAAGAGCTATTTGAGCCTGATTGATAACCTCCCTATATACATGATGGTCATTGGCATAGACAACCATCTCAGGATTTGGGGTAACGATAAAGAACTTTTCCTTATTTTCCTTAACCTGTTGAGCAACATACTCTAAGATCTCCTCAGATGAAGCATTCGTCACGCCTACTCCAAGAATGCTTTTTTTCACAAGATTTTTCATAGCACCTTCCCTTTGTCTTTACCTGGTATATGATAACGTCTATATAATTTCATTTCGTCTATTTTAAGTACTCAGAATTTAGATTCAAAAAATAATACATGTTGATAGAGATTTCACCATCACTAAAGTAGTATAGTATTTATGTTCTTAGCGTATGAATCTTGCGTACTTTTTCTAAGCAAGTGTATTTTTGTGAAAAATATTAAACTCATATCCAATGCTATAAGACTATTTCTTTGCAATACTTCTCTTGTAAAGCTCTATGTTCTCCATAGCAACTCCTGTTCCTTTAACCACGCAAAGCAGTGCATCCTCAGCAACGTGGCAAGGTACCCCAGTCATGTGAGTCATAAGCGCATCAAAGTTAGTGAGAAGCGATGTCCCACCCGACATGACAATCCCTTTATCAATAATATCGCTTGCCAACTCCGGAGGGCATTGCTCAAGCACTTCCTTTGCTCCACCAATAATATCCATCAAAACAGGTTTTATAGCTTCGTTAATCTGAATTTCATCAAGCTCCACAGAGCGTGGAAGTCCAGTAACATTATCTCTTCCCCGTATTTCCATCTTCTTAAGAGCTGGACTTTTCTTTTTTTCAGCATCGACAACAGCGTTTCCAAGCTCGATCTTGATCTGCTCAGCCGTTGTCTCACCAACCAAAAGATTAAATTTCTTTCTAATATAGGCGCTTATCGCCTCATCAATCTTATTTCCAGCCACGCGAATAGAGCTATGAACAACCACTCCGCCAAGAGAGATAACCGCAGATTCTGTTGAGCCTCCACCAATATTAACAATCATATGACCTGCAGGCTGTGCAATAGGAATTTTTGCCCCAATTGCAGCGGCTAACGGCTCATCAATAAGATAAGCGATTTTTGCGCCGGCAGACATTGCAGCATCCAACACCGCTCTACGCTCAACTTGAGTAACACCGGAAGGAATACAGACCATAACCTCAGGTTTGAAGAAGCGTGATTGCCCGCATGCTTTATCAATAAAGTATGAAAGCATTGCTTCGGTAATAGTGTAGTCAGCAATCACTCCGTCGCGAAGGGGTCGTAGCGCCATAACATTACCTGGAGTCCTACCAAGCATCTCTTTTGCTTCTTTTCCTACAGCAACAACCCTATTCTCCTCAACAGTTACAGCCACAACCGTTGGCTCATTAAGGACTATTCCCTCGCCTACAAGATATACAAGGGTATTTGCAGTCCCAAGATCAATGCCGATTCTTTTTGATGTAGGTATGGTAAACATGTGGATTATTGAGCTACGGGTGAGTTGGTGATCAAAAGTAAAGTTGATCTATATCAAACCACCTAATTTCAATATCATTTTTCACCTCAGGCTTGATATACATCGATTATAAAAGGCCTCAACTTGCCTTGCAAGTCCTATTTTGACTGGAGTATAATAAAAGTCTATGAGAAGTCCCCGTGGCAATATCTTTATCTCGCTTATCACCCTTGTGTTCCTTCTACTAGGCACTACGCTTGTTATCTTATATGCGAGAGGATACCGCTTCAACATTCTTGAAGGCAAGCCAAAGGTATCAAAAACAGGACTTTTGGTAACAACCAGCATTCCTGATGGAGCACAGGTTATTATCAACGGAAATCTCACAACAGCAACAGACAATACTCTGGATCTCCTACCTGGTGACTACCACGTTAAAATAGCAAAGGATGGCTATTTCCCTTGGGAGAAAAAACTTCGAGTCCAAAAAGAGCTGGTAACCAAAGCTGATGCACTTCTCTACCCGATTGCTCCAAAGCTAGAGAGCATCACAACTGCCGGCGTGCAAGAGCCTGTGATTGATCCCTCCCAAACAAAAATCGCTTTTAAGGTTGCTTCGCAATCAGCTAGCAGAAACGGTATTTATGTCTATGACATGACTGCAAGGGTAGTGCTATCTCTTCAGACAGCAGCAAAACAAATTGCCAATGACACCACAGCACTCTTCTCAACTGCAGATCTTGAATGGACCCCAGATGGCGAACAAGTTATCGCGACAATCAAAACTCCAATTGGCACAAGTACCTATCTGCTGCCAATAACGCAACTCAATCCCCAGCCAAGAAATATTACCGCAACACTTTCAACATTTCAACAGCAATGGGCGCAGGACAAAGCAGAAAAAGCAAATGCACAGGTTGTCGGTCTCAAACCAACTCTTCGAAAACTTATCAAGGAAAACTTTACCATAATCGCTTGGTCTCCAGATGACACTAAAATTCTTTATGTCGCATCTAAATCAGCTTCACTCCCTCTGGTAATTAAGCCTCGCCTCCTAGGAGTTGATACGCTTCGAGAGGTGCGAAATATTGTTAAAGGCGGCGTTTATGTATACGATATCAAAGAAGATCGAAATACCAAAATAATGGATCAAATACCATCAGAATGTAGCGATAACTTGACCATTTGCAAGCTGCCCATCTCGTGGTTTACTGATAGCGAACATCTTTTGTCGGTAAAGAACAAGCAGATTCATATGCTCGAGTATGACGGCACCAATGACACTGTTATCTATGCCGGACCATTTATCGATAGTTTCGTTTTCTCCTGGCCAAATGGACAAAAAATTGTCATGCTGACAGATCTCAATAATACATCAATCCTCCCCAACCTCTACACTATCAGCCTCAAATAATATTCTATGCTATAATTGCCTGATATGCGTTAGCCTCACAAAAAGCAACGCAATCGGCTCTTTTACACCACAACGAAAGGAACACAGCAGTCATGAATGACTTTGGTGGTGCGCTCGTAGCAATTCTGGCTACCCTTGCAGGAGCAGGAATGGCACTTTCTGGCTTCATCCCTGCTATCTCATACCTATTAGCGAGATCCACACCATACTTCGATCTGACACGCAAGAGAAATAGAATCGCGCTGCAATTGCGACCTTATGCGCTTCGCATTTTCTTGGCCTCAGTGGCCATCGGTATCATCGCAGGTGCAATTGAATTCTTGACGGGAGGTTGAGATGAACAACAAATACGACCTGGATATTCTTTTATCTCCCCAATATTTTGACGACGAGAGATCGCTCATGAAGGATCCGCCAGCATTTATCCTGCTCTACTGCGTTATCTGGCTGATTGATAAGGCCTTCTCTTGCATTGTCTTTCCAGCTCGGTTTGTTATCGGAGCCCTCAATCTTTTCGAAAGACTGCTGATAGGAGAAGGCGTGCATGAATAGCTCACTCCATCTGGAGCTCTTACTTCCGAGACTTCTTGTACTCGTAAGTCTTGAGATAGGATCAATATCATTTGTCACTAATTCGATCAAACTCCTTCGTGCATCTCGAAAAGAAATCAACCCCGAGGAAAAAGAACTGCTTAAGGAGAAATCTGAGCAATATCACTTTTATGCAGGCCTTTGCACCTTTGCGCAGATTTTTTTCTTTCTTTGGTATGAAACACTACAAAACAATTTCTAGGCTTACTCGTCACATGATGAGTAAGCCTTTTTTATAATCTCCGTATAATTTTGCTTCAAAGTCCTTTTATTTGCTACAATACAGCCAACTTCCTGAAAACAGGAATAGCACTTTGTCATCGAAGTAACACTGGAGGTATACCATGTTTGGTAAAGTCGTTCTCAAAAACCCGGAACTTTTTCCGCTAGGATGGCTGGTCTGCCTTGTTATCATGCTTGACATCAGACCCCCTGTTTTTGTCGACTATGCCCTCTGTGGCATCATGTTCATCTGCATACTTGGCTTCTTTGCAAGCCTTGTCTATGCAGTGATCAATCCAACAGCAGCATATGGATCAATCAACGATCCACCAATCGATGATCTAGCGATCATGGAGGGCATCAAAAACACCGTGCTTATGTATATTGTTTTTGGGTGCACTATCTTTGCGCTTCTGAGACCAGAAGGCATACTAAAGCTCGCTGATCGTCTCTTGTTGAAATTTCTTCTACCGCTGTAAAGGAGGGGTCATGAGAATCTTTTCAGTTCTACAAAAGCTTTTTGGCTTGATACTGGGGGGTTTTTTCCTTTGGGTGAAAAAAAATTACGAACCCAGACATCCTTCCTACAAACAGGCAGATGATCGATCTGCGCGCATTTTTCTCCTGTATCCGGCGTTGCTTCTTCTAAAACCTACTAAGACGCGAAGGCGATGGTTATTTTTTATTACCATCACTGAAGGTATCATCACGCTTGAACAAAATCCTGCCTTCGTATCAGCTGGGTCTACTTACCTGAAAGACCAACTTTCTACTGCAGGAAACTATCTTTCATGGGCGTTTGACTCAGAGCTTTACTAAAGCATTGAACATCTCCCCTCTCTATCTGAGAGGGGATTTTTTTATAAATTTTCTCTATGCTATAATCCTTCTCATCGAGGAGTCAGGTCGATCTCCTCAAGAACCTTAACTACAAAAGGAGACCATGTGTCAAAAGGACTACCCAGACTCAATGTTCCTCGTGATCGAAGTCTAAAAGTCCACAGATCTCTTCCTGATGGATACGTCAAATCACAATCTAATCCTGAAGACTACCTTTTAGCAATTAATGCTCAGGGAGAGAGCATGTACTATTGCGACGAGAATTGCAATGGATGGATTGAAGGTATGCCCAACGGTATCCCCGAAGATACCATGAAACCTCTCCGTCCTTTGTCTGGAAGACGAGGCGAGTCAATCTGCTGCCGCCGCTGTGGACAAGAAATTGCATTTAACGGAATCATTTCTTAATCAGCAAGAAGGAGGCTTCATGGCAAAGATAAAGCATCAATTGCCTGCGGGCTATCGTCGAGTTGCCAACAATTCGATCCTGCCAGATCGAGGATCTGTTGAAACAGCAATCAAAACGGCCTATCTCTGTCCTGAGTGTGGCTGGGTTGAAACACCACCAAGAGCTGATCCTTTCAGGTTTGGAGATCAAAACGCACAGATGTCTGGGACTCGTTATAGCTGCGGAAATTGTAGCAAGGAAATTGGAAAGCGTGTTACTGGTGGGTCTTACTCACCAAAACGATAGCGCTTCAGCCGTGACCTCACTTAGAGGTCACGGTTTTTTATTGACCTTCAGGTGTTGCAACAACAAAAAGTCTTTTCCAGGTCGTTCCCGGCGGCCAGCAGGTTTGGAGGATAAGCTGCTCTTTCCCGGGGATCTGACTATGAATGAGAAAATCAACATCATTCGGATCTTTAATGACACTATGGTCAACTACGAAGTTGTATCTTGTATCCTCAAAATAAATAGAGATCTTATCCCCCTTCTGAAGCTCTTTTAAGAGATAAAAAATGGCATTATATCGTCCCACATTCCAAAAATTGTCAGTTGAGTGGGCAAAAAGATAAATATTTCCCTGCATGCCTGGAAAAACACTCCCCTTGGCATGAGCTACTCCGTCCTGAAGTTTTGGCAAAAACTCTTTTTCGTTCAAGGGATCGACGTTTGGCCATATCTTTGCTGTTGCTCCTAGCTTTGGAATGATAATACTAAAACGTGGGTCAGGAGGCACGAGAACCTGCTCTTTAGCCCCAGAGATGATGTCGCCAAATCCTGGCTGCACCTTCTCTGCTGCAACGGTGTCAGGGCCAAAATTATCTTTTGAAATATGAAACTGGATTCCTCTGAGTTGTGCTATGCGAAATTGCGCTTCATATAAAATTGCAGGGCTAAATGTTGCTATGACTCCATACAGGCTTATAAGGAGAAGAAAATTCCCAAGGCTTCGAATAGCCATAAATCGCAATTTTTCATTGCGAGTCATCACATGCCTATGAACAGGGGGTTGTTGAGGCTCAACAAATTCATGCGGCAGACTGACTGAGGGGACAACTGTTTGGTGATGTGGAACTTCGGGCTCAGGAAGATAAATATCCTCACCTTTTCTCACTGGTGGAGCTATGAAGATATCGCCATACTGTGCGATTGCTCGCTCTTTTGATTTTTTGGCAAAATGACTTCCAGATACATGAGACATACCAATATTGTAGAGGATTCTAGTGGAAATGTACTCAATAAAAAAGCGCCTTACCTTTCGGTTCGGCGCTGATGTGTATCGAAAAACCAGATCTCCCGGCTTGATTCCTAGGCTCGAGGATCGGGCTCATTGGCAAGCCAATTGATAAGCTCATAGCTACTGAAAAAGATTAATGCGTTTGGATAGCGTTTGAGCAAGCTCTCCAGCTCAGCCTTGATACCTTCCCAGCCTCTATCACCTGCCTTAAAAGGCTCTAGATAAATGGCTGTTGAGGTCATATCCCTTGCAAAAGCAGCAAAGGCCTGGGCAATAAAAGACATAGCATCTGCAGTGGTCTCCCACTCGACGCTCGTCTCAATCAGAAATACATCAATGCCCTGTGCATGATAGTTCTCAAAAAGCCTTGAAAGATCAATTGGTGGCTCCATGGACAACTCATGCCGAAGCTTCCCGCACATGAACTTGCTTCCGAAAATTCTCACGGAGCGTAGGTCTCTTCGTGCAATCGACATGTCAACTCCCTTGATGTACTTGGCCAAATTGCCAGACTAGAAACTAACTATTTCCACTCTGGCAAGGCCAAACAACTCCAAACTTTAATGTGCAATGTGGCTAATTGTAGCAAAAAAACGAAAGAAAATCAAACTATAGGATCTATTTGTAGCCCCGAGGGGAATTGAACCTCTATCTTGCCCTTAGGACGGGCCTGCTCTATCCGTTGAGCTACGGGGCCGTATCAATGTATATCAATATATCAACAATGATAACAATATACTCTCAATCTATTTTAGCATAGCAAGTGTCTTTCATAAAGAAAAAGGCGGTCCCGATATATCGAGACCGCCTAGAAAACCTATGAAGGCTTTGGCATAAAGACGACCGTATCGTCAAGTCGCCACGGCCCAAGCTGACGAGGAAACTTCTCCTTCAGCACTTCGTACAAAAGGTGCAGATTGCTGCAGTAGAGATCGAAGAAATATACTTCTTCTTCATGATCATAAATCAGGACCACGACAGCGTGATTTGACCTCCATTCGGGCCCTGTTAGGCAATCCTCATCTTCGCAAAGCTGCTCAGAGGTTCTATTCTCAGTCAGCTTGGACATGATCTTGCCAAAGAATGACTGAGGCTTCTTGAGCCTCTGCTCAAATTCCATAAGAGCTTCGACCATTCGTGGGTTGATTCTGTCAGCCAGGTCCTTAAGAGCATCAAGCTGCTCCTGCGTAAGACCAAGCAAAGAGGCGTCGCCTAGATACTGGACAAACCCTGAGAATGTTGCTTCATGTGAGAGCTTTGATCTCAGGTACTTGCCTTCAACCATGATCTTTCCCTTCTACTAACAACGTGCAAACGATCTCACGAAGTATACCACGGAACAAAGCTAACAGCAAACTATAAGTTGTATTAAAAAGTTACTGAGGCTGTATATGTCATGATCTGCC
>CAYWEJ010000007.1:0-41060 GCA_964457465.1 uncultured Gammaproteobacteria bacterium
GCTCGGGAAATCCCAAGGGCAGTTAACCAGCAGGCTCCTGCACAAGTATCAGCGACTAGAAATATTGCAACTTCATCTACTGTGAGCAATCTTACACAATTGTCGATTCCTACTATGAGGGATATTGCACGTTACGAGATACAAAAAAGGTCACAAGATACTTCTAGATCTTCTGAGGTTGAGCGAGCAAAAAAAACACTACTGCAAATTGCAAATCCTACAACTCTTACTACTGCAAATGATCGTGAGAGATATCAGACAATACGTGAGAAGCTGCGTGTAGCATCGCAAAAAGGTGATCGATTTGCAACGAATGTTTTGCAGGCAGCGAATACTTATAACTATTTCACTTCACAACAAAGTGCCTCTACAACAATCAATCAAGGCATTCGAAATCTCGCCACCCCAGAGAGGATAGTATCTATTTCCGAAAAAGAAAAAATTGAAAAAATAAAAGAAAAAATTATTAAGGAATCTCGTGAGGGGAATATCGTTGCTAAGCAGGTATCATCTGGGCTTGATCAGCTAGTAGCTGAACAGACCGCGATTCTGAAGCAGATCCTCCAGGCGCTATCCCCATCAGATAAAGAAAAAGCATCTTCAGAGCAATACCAGTTACTACGCGAGCGTTTGACTACTGCAAGTAATTCTGGCAATACAGTTGCTGCAAATGTTATCTCATCGATTGAAAAATCTACTTCAGAGCAAGACGTACAGAATCTTTTCAACACATTGATAAAAGCAGAGAAAGAAGGTAATCCTGTGGCTCATGAGGTGCTGCAAGAAGTAGAAAAACAGGTTTCTCAAACATCATCTGACAGAGTCGAACAGACCATCAAAGATGCCAGTGACAAAAAGGATCCACTTGGCATGATGGTCTATGAAATGCTGCATGAGCAACAAAAGGAGCAAAGAGCACCAATATCTGCTAGTGCAAAGCTGAAGAGTGGTGTATTGCCAGCGGTAAATAGAATTCAAGAAGTATCATTTGATGATTATGAGGCAGTTAAAAAAATGTGGAAAGAGAATTACAAGAACTTAAAAACTGATGAGCATATGATCAGTAGAAGGGATGAGATACGTAATGATATTGGGCACATTCAAGAGACAATAAGTCTTCTTTCATCGCCAAATCCCCAGATGGTTGAGCAAGGCATGAGGCAGGTTTCAGATATTTTGCCATTTTTACTTATTGGAGGATTTTCACAGACGGAGATTCTCACCTACTTGAAAGCAAAGCTTGAGGCTGCTAAATCAACAATTGAGGAAATGAGTGAGAAAGATGATGAAGAAGATACACTTCTTACAGCAGAAAGGGCAGCCAAGCATGTCGCACAAACTATGACCATGAAAACTCAAGCATCATTGCCTATAGAGCATGCACAAGAGTCAGAGTCTTCTGTGCGTGAAGTAGTCAATGCACAGAGTTTGTCTGGTTCTGCACAAAATATAACTTCAATCTTCAATCAAATTAACTTGCCTGTTATCACGCTGCGAGATATTGTGCGATTTGATCAAGCATCTGACCCAGTAAAGAAAGAGCCGATGGTTGATGCTATTAGGGAAAACTTATTAAACATAGATAATCCTCAAAGAAGCACATCGGTTGAAGAGAGAGAAAAATATGCCGTTCTTCATGATCAGTTGGTTACTGAGGATAAAAAGGGAAATCCTCTTGCAAAAGTGGTTCTTAGTTCAATCGAAGCGCTTAAGCAACAATCAAATAGCAATCAGCTATCTGCAGACCAACTCATCGCCATCTTGCATGAGCAAATGGTACAGTCAGCTGATGGATCGACAACAGCTGTCTCGCAAATAGTGAACCAACATAGTGCCCAGGACTCCCTTGCACAAGAGTTGAAAGATAATACTGAAAAATGGATAGTAGATATCAAAGAAAAAACAAAAGAATTTTTAGAAAAAGTAAGTGATCCGACTCGTCTCTCTACAGCTGTTGAACAGATGCAATATGGCAAATTATTAGAGCGAGTTTCATTGGCAAGTTCAAATGGCAATGATACTGCTTCATATATTATTAGATCGATTCGTGAAAAGAATAGTGAACAGGAGATTGTAAAGATTTACCAAAAAATTGCCCAAGGAGCACAAAATGGAGATGAGCTATCTATATACTTGTATAACTCTATTTATACAGCATCTCCTCAGGCAAAAAATTCCTCAGATACACTATTTGAGCACTTACTATCAAAGCAAAAAACTGGTGATCCTTTTGCAACAAGCCTTTTAAGAGAGATAGCAAAAATTGCTAGAAAGTCTGATGCAAAAAGAATATCGTCGATGCCTCTTCCTAAAGCCAATCGTATCCAAACAGTAACACTTGATGATTATGAGGAAATAAGAAAGATGTGGGAGGAGAACTATAGTCACTTGATGACTGATACTTCGAAGTCACAGCCAGAAAAAGAAGCGATACTTAGAAAAGATGCGGAGCAGCTTAGGTTAGTGATCAATCTTCTTTCATCTACAGATCCTGATCAAGCAAAAAAAGGACTGGATATGGTTGGCCAGATACTCCCTTTTTTGATGCTGGGTGGATTCAGCGAATCCGAAGTAGTAGGCTATCTTAAGGCAAAACTTTCTGCCGTTGAAGCAGTGCAGAAAAATACAAACCAACAAAAGACTGAATTTGTAGAAAGGACAAAAGTAGAAAAACCCAAAGAGCAAGAGGCAGTCATTGATCAACCCTAGACTTGCTCTTTTCTTGTATTTTGTATTAAATAAAAGTATGCTAGGAAATTTATTTAGCCCACATAAAGATCCAAAAGAAGACCAATCTCTACCGCCTGAGCAGCAGACCACAGAATCTGCTTCTTCAGAAGGTTCTGATTCTCAAGTCGGGTCTCGAATGGATCCTTCATTTAGGCAGAATGTTTCTGCGCTTTCTCATCTAGACTCAAGAACAACACAGGTACTACATCATGCTCAGGACGAGACCAAGCGTATAAAGCAGGCGCAGATTCAGCCTGAGCAAGTTTTGTTAGGGCTCCTGTATGACGAGGAAATATTTAAGCTTCTTGAAGGCTTTGATGTAGATGTTGCAAAGCTTGCGCAGGAAATTCAGAGTAAAGAAGAGGTTGGTAGCTATCAAGAGCAGCCTATTCTTAGTAGTGCTAGTACGCAGCTTTTTGAGCAGGCATATAAAGATGCAAAGACAAGAAATGTAAGCTTTGTTTCTCCTGAGGATCTTCTTGTGCAAATATGCAATCTATCAATCGAAGCTGCAAAACTCTTGACAGAAAAAGGTGTTACAAAGCAGCATGTTATGGAAAAGCTTTCATCCTCAACTGAATACTCAACTGGGAAAAAGTCAGTACTCGAACAATTTGCAATTGATCTTACAGCTGAAGCAAAAGCGGGAAAATTAGACCCTATAGCTGGAAGAGATAGGGAGATTGACAGGTTGATTCATATCCTTCTGAGAAGAACAAAAAACAATCCTATTATTATTGGTGAAGCTGGGGTTGGAAAAACAGCAATTGTTGAAGGCCTTGCTCAACAAATTATTGGTGGTAGTGTACCAAGCGATCTAAAAAATAAGAAAATTTTTCAGTTAGACTTAGCATCACTTGTTGCAGGCGCAAGCCATAGAGGAGAATTTGAAGAGAGATTGAAAGGAATCATTAATGAAACAATTGCATCACAGGGTCAAATAATTCTTTTTATCGATGAGATTCATACGCTTATTGGAGCTGGTGACACCGATGGCGCACTTGATGCCTCAAATATTATTAAACCTCATCTAGCTCGTGGACACATGCAAATAATTGGAACTACAACAACTGTTGAGTATAGGAAGCATTTTGAAAAAGATAAGGCATTTGAGAGACGTTTTCAGCCTATTCTTGCTGACGAACCAAGTGAGGAAGCTGCTGTGGAGATGCTCAAAGTGTTGCGACCTAAATACGAAAAATATCATGGAGTTACTATCCCTGATGAGACATTAGTTGATGCCGTAAAACTTTCAAAAAAATATATTGGTGAACGTTATTTACCAGATAAGGCTGTTGATCTAATTGATGAAGCATCAGCAGATGTGAAACTTGGTCGAATTTCATCAAAAACAGCTACTCCCAGAGATGAAAAAGAAGCACCAGCGCCAGAAGTGACGGGTAATGAGGTGGTGAAGTCAGACATAGAGCGGGTTGTTAGTAACTGGACCGGTATTCCTGTTACCAAACTAACTGAGGATGAGAGTCAGAAGCTCCTTAAGCTTGAGGACAACATTCATCAAAGGTTGATTGATCAGCAGGAGGCAGTAATCGCTGTCTCAGAGGCTGTAAGACGAGGTAGGATTGGTCTTGCTCCTGCAAATCGGCCCATTGCATCTTTTGTTTTTCTAGGACCAACTGGTGTTGGAAAAACAGAACTTGCAAAAACATTAGCTGAGTTACTTTTTGGACGAGATGATGCTCTTGTAAGGCTTGATATGAGCGAGTATATGGAGAAGCACGAGGTAGCAAAGCTTATTGGAGCGCCTCCGGGATACGTTGGCTATGAAGAAGGAGGGCAGCTTACTGAGGCAGTAAGAGCAAAACCATACTCAATAGTCCTTTTAGATGAGGTCGAAAAAGCTCATCCTGATGTTTTTAATATTCTCTTACAACTCCTGGAAGATGGAAGGTTGACAGACAACAAGGGTAATACTATTTCGTTTAAAAACACTATCGTTATTGCGACGTCAAATATTGGCAGTTCGCTTATTCAGCAGCAATTGAGTGAAAAAGGAGGACAAGATGCTCCTGAAGCATTCAATCAACAGTTCGCTGAGTTAACAAGTTTGGTAACTGCTGAGCTTAGGAAATTCTTCAAGCCTGAGTTACTCAATCGTTTTGATGATGTTGTCATTTTCAAGCCTTTGCGAAAAGTTGATATGTCACAGATTGCTAAGCTTGGTATTGGAAAAACAGCAAAGCTTCTTGAAGACCAGGGGTATCACGTTCAAACTACAGATGCTGCCATTGCTCAGCTTGCTCAAGAAGGTTACGATCCTGTATATGGAGCAAGGCCACTTCGAAGACTAATTCAGTCTTCAATTGAGAATCAGGTTGCTCTTATGATCATTGGCAAGCAGTTTGTCCCAGGAGACACGATTGTAATTGATTATAATCAGACCAAAGGAGGATTTGTTTTTTCAAAAGGTAGTGGTCAGAGTGTCACTGCTTCAGGAGGGGCTGAGAGTAACCAAGAACCTGCTGATCAACCTCAGGTTCCTCAAGTCGCATCTGAAGCACTAAGTGCTGTTGCTCAAGAAAATCCAGCTGAACCAGCTCAGCCACAGTATGCCCAGCCTGATTTTAATCCTTCTTTTATGCATAAGAATGGCAGTGAGCCCACAGGTTCTTCTGATGCGATGTCTTCTACCGCAAATTAAGACTTCATGATTTGAACTTTGTTTTCTGTTCAAGGTATACTAAATGAGTATGACTGCCCTCATATTTCTCCCTTTTTATCTATTGAGATTCTGGTATGGCGAGGGACCTCTTGTCCTTTTGCGACATCTCCATATCTTTAATAAAGCTTTTTTAAATTTTTTTTCTGTAAAAACTCTGCTAACAACTATCTTTCAGCCAGTTAAAAATGAATATCGAGATGGTCTTGTTGGATTTTCAATTGGGATTGGTATTTTTATGAAGACGTCTCTACTATTTGTCGCAGCATCGCTATTTATTTTCATACTCGTTGCTGAGGCTATTATCTTCGGAGGATATATGGCGTTTCCTGTAATAACAATCGGTTTGTTAGTGTGGCAATAATGGATACTCAACTCATATCAATATATCTAATTTATCGAAGCGTTGAAGCAAGATTCGTAAGAGTTGCTATACCTATTATTATTCTTTTGTGGATTCCTCTCATGCTTATTACTCATGATTCTCCTAATTTACTTATTTTTCTTTTCAATCTTTATCTTATGTCTGAGATCTTCTATCGATATAAGCTTTGCACTCTAAGAACAAATGGGGTTGTATCGCAAGCTTCAGAGCCAAATTCGGTGTTATCTCTTGAGGCTGGATCAGTACTGCACGGTTCTCCTCAAATAAAAACAGTGCTTAAAAGACTCATGAGTCATCAGCAGGTAATTTTTGCACTCCAAAGAATTGGTGTTGCTCCTGTTGATGTGCCTTTTGTAGACTGTGATCCTGCATCCCTTTTGAGCGAGTCATTTCAGTTAGCAAAAACTGTCAATGGTCAAAAAATTACTCTTGTTGATATTCTTGTTGGGTATTTGAGTTTGACAGAAAAAAATACTCATTTCCTTTTCTCGCAAAAGTTAAAAGTTGATGATCTATATCGCATATCTCTCTGGACAAGGATGGTCTACCCGCATGAAGAGCATAAAAAAGGATTTCACATTGCAAGTAGTGGTGGGGGAATTGGACAATGGCTTATTTCAGGTTGGACTTTAGAGACGAAAAAATACACGCAAGTTTTTCCTCAGAAGAATAGTAACACCGACGTATCAATTGTTGGGAGAGAAAAAGAATACCAATTACTGCAAGAAGGACTTTTGAAGTCTGAGAGAAATAACATTCTTCTTGTTGGTATGACCGGTACTGGTAAAGAGCAGCTTCTTCGTAAATTGGCAGAGGATTGCTATGAGGGTAATACTGATAAAAAAATTGCTTATAAAATCATGCTTGAAGTACTTGTCGGATCATTATTGGCAGGCGCTAGTCAGCAGGGTGAACTTCAGCAGCGATTGAAAGAAATCATAGAAGAGGTTAGTCACGCAGGAAACGTTATTCTTTATGTTCCAGAGCTGCAAAATCTTCTTGGAGCGACTAGCTTTTCTCTTGATCTCTCAGGCGCTCTTATGCCTTTCTTAAGAGACGGCAAGCTCCCTGTTGTTGCAAGTGTGACAGAAGAAGATTTTAAACAATATATTCAAGGCAAGCCTATTGCGGAAATGTTCACTGATATTCATTTGGAAGTGCCTTCTCAAGATATGGCAGAGTTAATGATAATGGAGGAGGTAGCAGAGATTGAAAAGGCAAGTCATTGCATTGTTTGCTACTCAGCTGTCAAGGCTTCAGTTATGTATGCTGGCAAGTATGCTGATAGCGCAGAGTTGCCTGGTAGCGCTATTGATCTCCTTCGCGACGCTATTGGTAAAAATATTCCTGAGCAACAACATAATACCCATATAAAAGCTCGTTTAATAACTGATTTTGATATTCTTCGCACTGTAGAAATAAAAACTAACATACCTCTCTCTGAGCCATCAAAAGAGGAAAGTTCAAAACTTCTCAATCTTGAAGAGGTGATACATGAGCGAATCGTTGGTCAAGATGAGGCAGTAAAAGTGATAGCAGAATCTCTTCGAAGGGTTAGATCTGGGATACAAAATTCAAATAGACCAGTGTCATTTCTTTTTCTAGGACCAACTGGTGTTGGGAAAACAGAAGTCGCTAAAGTACTATCAAACATTTATTTCGGAGGAGAAGCACATATTGTTCGTTTAGACATGAGTGAATATGCTGACGAGATGGGACTTGAGAAGTTGATAGGCAGTTCTTCTACAAGTCATAGAGGTGAACTAACTGAGAAAATACATGATCACCCAAGCTCTCTTATTCTCCTTGATGAGTTTGAAAAAGCACATGTAACTGTCTTAAATTTATTCCTTCAGGTATTAGATGATGGCAGACTTACTGATGGGAGAGGGGTTACTATCTCATTCTCAAACACTATTATTATTGCAACTTCTAATGCTGGCTCAGAGCTAGTATATAAAACAATAGAAAAGAATATCCCACTGGACGCATCATTTAAGCAGCAGCTGAGAATCTTTCTTCATGAGAGAAATATTTTCAAGCCAGAATTACTTAATCGCTTTGATGATGTAGTAGTTTTTCGTCCATTATCACAGGAGGATGTCAGAAAAATAACCAAGATTCTTTTAGATGATTTGATAAGTCATATGAAAGATAAGGATATATCCCTAGAGATAGAAGATGAAGCAATAACAAAAATTATTACTCAGGGGTATGATAAAGAGTATGGCGCAAGGCCAATAAGAAGATATATTCAAGATAATCTTGATGATCTTATTGCAACAAGTATTCTCAATAAAACAGTAAATAGAGGAGATGCAATTAAAATTTCAGTAAAGAATGATATATTTGTTGTTGAGCGTGTATAGCACCTTTTCTTGACAAAATGCAGTTGGACTTTTAACCTAGAGGTATTCCTATATGAGAAAAAAAATACACAAAAGAAAACATGTATCGCGTAGAGTAGTTAAGCATAAAAAATTTCATCATAAAGTTTTTTCTTTTTTGAAAGGTGATGGTGGAATTTATACTATATTTATTCTTGCAACAGCTATGGCTGGAGCTTTTGCTCTCACTGGAGGTATACTTCCACAATTAAACCCAGAACCATCTGCTACCAGTCAAGTTGAGATTGATCCGAATTCTGCTAAGCAGAGTAGTGAAAGCGCCTTGCAGCTAGTTGATATTAAGCCAAAACCTACTGCTACGCCTACTCTTGCAATACAACTCACGCCAAGTATTTCAGAGCCTCCTCCAGTTCAGGAGTGTTACAACAAAACACTGGTTACATTACTATTAGACTACTCCAATTCTATGCTAAGTCCAGGCTCAAATCCAAAATATGTCGCTCTAAATTCAGCCCTAAGCTCTTTTTATTCAGAGATGAGTAATTACAATAATGCAGGAATAGGAGCACAGGCGTTTACGGGAAAAGATTCTGGCAATACACCACTTGACGGAGTGTACAACCTGCTTAACTATAAGTTAGTAAAAAATATGTCCTCAACTGATCGACAAAAAATCACGCAAGTAGATACCGGAATTTTGCAGGATAGTAGTGGTGGAGGAACTTATATGAGGAATGGCTTTTCATACACTATTTCAAAATTAGATTCTGCTCCATCAAGTTATAGTGGCTATAAAAAGGTGGCGATAATTTTTTCTGATGGTATTCCTGAAGAAACATGGGAAGACAGAACTTCACATAATGGAGATCCTAATTCAAGCTTAGTCTGCCTTGGTAGTGGCAGGTATCAACAAAGATGCTTTTCTATTTTTCAAGATCCAAGAGTAAATTCAGCAAATAAACTAACTGACTTAGTTAAAGGACTTAAAGATATTACCGATAGTGTTTATGTTGTTGGGATTTATGATAGTAAGAGCGGAGAAGGCGTTGTGTTTAAAGATAATTTAGTTACATTACTCCAAACTATTGCCGAAGGCAACGCAGCTCCATATTATCAGTTTATAGACCTCAAAGATGATTCTGAAGCTGCATTGCAAAAGCTGACGCCAGCATTCCAGAATATATTTAAAGACGTTTGTAAATAATTTTAAAAATCTTCATGGCGTTCTTTGTTTGTAAGGATTGGCCTATATTTTTTGTTATCTATTGAAGCAGGCACCAGAAATCTGGTATACTTAGCAGACTATGCCAGCATTACAAAGAAGTGAGTTTGCTTTAGCACTAAATCAAGTCGCAACTGAGCGAGGTGTCGATGTGTCAGTTGTTCTAGACACTGTTCAAAATGCTATAGTTGCAGCTTATCGAAAAGATCATCCTGGAGTTGATGTTGAAGAGTATACGGCAGAGCTTAATCCCAACACAGGAGAAGCTAAGATCCTCCATAATGGTGAGGATGTAACCCCACCAGGCTTTGGGCGTATTGCAGCACAGACAGCAAAGCAGGTTATTCTCCAAAAGATTCGAGAAAAAGAAAAAGAGGCTATTATCTCAGACTATAAGGATAAATTAGGCCAGATAGTAAACGGTACAGTCCTTCGTTTTGCAGGCCCAAATGTAATTGTTGATATTGGAAAAACAGAGGCTATTATGCCTCCTCAGGAGCAAATTCAGAACGAAAAATATTATCAAAATCAACGTCTTGTTGTTTTTATTAAAGACATCCATGAGGGAACTAAGGGTGAGGAAGTTATTGTTTCAAGAGCAGATAATGGTCTTCTTGAAGGCTTGTTCAAGCGAGAAGTGCCTGAAGTTGCACAGGGAAGTGTTGTTATTAAGTCAATTGTTCGTGAAGCTGGAAATCGTTCAAAAATTGCAGTGGCATCCTCACAGAGTGGTATTGATCCTGTGGGTAGTTGTGTTGGTCAAAAAGGAGTACGTGTTCAAGCTATTATTCAGGAAGTCGGTGGAGTAGAGAAGATTGACATTATTCAGCATCAGGAAGAGGCATCAGCCTATATTGCCGCAGCACTATCTCCTGCAAAACAGGTACGAGTTGAGCTTAATGAAGATGATAAAGTTGCTCATGTCTTTGTTCCTCAGGAGGAATTATCATTGGCTATCGGGAAAGATGGTCAAAATGTTAGATTGGCTTCAAAATTAACAGGGTATAGAATTGAGATCCAAGGAAATGCAGTTGTAGGAGTAGCCGAAGAAAAAGCAGAAACTCCTAAAGACGAATCAGGAGAGAGTGAAGTGGAGACAGAAGAAAAACCAGAAATTACATCAGGCGTTGAAGAAGAAATCGTAAAAGAAAATGATGATGTGGAAGTTCCAGCTGAAGTCAGTGAAGCATTGACTGAAGAATCCCCTTCTCCTGTAGTAAGTACAGAAGAAGTATCACAGGAAGAAACGGTTGAGTAATAGAACTATGAACTCACTGTTGTTTTTATCAAAAAAAATACAATATGGCAGAAAATCAAAACTCACAGATATTATTTCCTCCAGTCGTAGCGGTGCTCGGTCACGTTGATCACGGCAAAACGACACTTCTTGATGCCATTCGTAATACCTCTATTGCTGAAAGAGAGCATGGTGGAATAACACAAAAAATTGGAGCTTCATCAATTGAGATTCTTCATGAAGGAAAAAAAAGAGCAATTACATTCATAGATACTCCAGGCCACGAAGCATTTTCCCAAATGAGAAGTCGAGGCGCCCACGCAGCGGATATTGGGCTTCTGATTGTTTCATCAGTTGATGGGGTTATGCCACAGACAAGAGAAAGTATTAAGGTGCTTCAAAATTCAAAAATTCCTTTTATTGTTGTTTTGACCAAATCAGACCTTCCTACAAAGAATCCTGAGAAAGTAAAAGGACAAGTGTTAAGGGAAGGAATTATGTTAGAAGGTATGGGTGGAGATGTACCTGTTATTGAGGTTGCTGCAAAAACAAACTCAAATATTAAAGAGCTTCTTGACCTCATATTATTAGTGCAAGAGCTTCATCAGGCAGAGATGTCACAAGTCGCGCCTACTCATCCACTTCAGTCAATCGTTATTGAATCAAAGCTTGATCAAAAAACAGGACCTAAAGCAACAGTGGTAATAAAAGACGGAACTCTTAAAGTTCGTCAGGATGCATTTTCTGGAGATGATTCTTTTAGAGTGCGCTCCATCATTAGCGATCAAGGCGACATGCTTCAGGAGGCAACAATTGGTCAAGCTGTTGAGGTTTTAGGTTTTCTCAGTGTTCCAAAGGTAGGTAGTGCTATTACAGATAGTAAAAAAGAAATAGCAGATGTCTCAGCAGTAAAAGCTCAAAAAGATTATTCGCCAAATGCCGACGAAACTGAGTTACCTATTATTCTTGTGGCTGACTCTCAAGGCTCTTTAGAGGCAATTATGCATTCGCTTCCAGAAAAAGTAAAAGTATTGGAGCAAAAGACTGGAGAGATCACAGAGAGTGATATTTTGCACGCAAAATCAACAGGTGCTCTTGCAATAGGTTTTAACTCAAAAATCAGACCAGACGTTGCCAAGTTAGCAAGGACTGAAAAAGTCTTAAGCAGAAATTACACGATTATTTATGAGTTACTCAGTGAGCTTTCTGATGTTATGGAAGGTAAGGCACTAGCTCAAATTGAGGAGATATATGGAACTGCAAAGATACTGGCTAGATTTCCTTTTGAAAAAACATTTGTATTAGGTATAGCTGTTATAGATGGGAGAATTGCTCGTGGAGACAAAATTAGAATTCTTAGAGGAGAGGATGTAATTGGCGAAGCGCAGGTAAGTTCTCTTCGTATAGGCAAAAATTCTGCTAATAAGGTTGAGAAAGGCCACGAGGCAGGCATTGTTATCTCCCCAGAACTTGACTTTGAGGTAGGGGATATGGTAATATCCCATGAATAATATAGGATATTTATGGACAATCAGGCGCTTCAAAAAATTAAAGATATCATAGCAGGTAGTCAGTCAACAGTCATCGCTGTTGGAGCAAATCCTTCTGTTGACCAAATGGCTGCTGCTTTGTCTTTTTATCTTACTCTTCAATCTCAGGGTAAAACAGTAAGTATTATCTCTCCAACGCAACCAATTGTTGAGCTTTCTTCACTTGTTGGTATTGATAAAGTAAGTACAGCAAGTCAATCAAACGGTGGTGATCTCGTTGTGTCATTTCCCTATCGTGAAGGGGAGATTGAAAAAGTATCTTACACTATTGAAAATAATCTTTTGAATATTGTTGTCAAGGCTGGAGAGCTTGGGCTTAATTTTTCTGAGCAAGATGTAATATACAAAAGAGGTTCATCAAAGCCAACTTTGGTTATTGCTGTTGGTATTAGCTCATTACGAAGTCTGGAGGCTATTTTTTCTCAGGACGCACTAATTGATGTACCAATCATTAATATTGATAATACAAGGGAGAACGAAGGGTACGGATCTATGATTTTAGTTTCAGCAAAATTCTCCTCACTCTCAGAGCAGGTTGCCGATCTTATGCTCAATCTTAACTATGATTTTGACGTAGATACTGCGCAGAATTTGCTTTCAGGCGTTACTACTGCAACGAACAATTTTCAAAGCCCATCAACATCTTATTTAGCGTTTGAAATAGCTTCAATTCTGCTTAAAAAGGGCGCTCAAAGACAGCCAGGAGTAGCTGTTCAGCCTCAACCAATGGCTCCGCAACCTGTAAGACAGTCTTTGTCACAGCCTGCGATCCAACAGCAGTCTCATCAGCAAGGAAATAACAACAATAATAGGCGTGGAGAGGATCGTCAGGATCGTCGTGAAGCCATTAGAGAGGCTCTTAGGGCACAATCTCAAACAAGACAGCATGATCAAAGAGATCAGCAGCCACGACAAGACAGAGGCTTCCAGCAGCAACAGCCTCAAGCTCAGGCGCAACAGCCTCAGCAAATTGCTCCATCTCAGCAGCCAAAGCAGCAAAATGATCCAAAACCACCATCAGATTGGTTAACACCAAAGGTTTATAAAGGCTCATCTTCTGTTTGAGGTTAATAATTAGTTGCTAGATAGCCAGAAACTTGATATAATACACTCCTATGCCGCTTTCAACAATGCAAAAACAAGATATTATTAAGCAGTTCCAGACCGTAGACGGAGATACAGGAAGTCCAGAAGTGCAGATTGCTCTTCTTACGCACAGAATTACAAGACTTGCAGATCATCTCAAAGATCACGGTCATGATGTTCACAGTAGGCGTGGTCTATTATCAATGATTGCAAAGCGAAGAAGACTTCTTAATTTTTTAGTTAAAGTTGATAAAGTGAGAGCATCAGATATAAAAAAGAAGATTGGATTAAAGGACTAAATGGAAAAAACCTCTGTTAACCTCGAATTTGCAGGTAAGACATTATCATTACAAACAGGTCGCCTTGCACCTCAAGCTACCTCATCGGTATTAGCTAGGCTTGGTGATACAGTAATTCTTGTTACTGTTGTTGCAGGAAAAGTGCGAGAAGATATTGATTATTTTCCTCTGAGCGTTGAATACACTGAGAAGCTATATGCTGGTGGAAGAATTAAAGGTAGTCGCTGGGTAAAGCGTGAAGGTCGTCCAACTGATGAAGCAATTCTTATTGGAAGATTGATAGATCGTTCAATTCGCCCACTCTTCCCTAAAGAGTATAAGAATGAAGTCCAAGTTGTTGTAACAGTGCTTTCAGTTGATGGGGAGCATGAACCGGATATTATTGCTCTTAATGCTGTTTCGGCAGCGCTTGCTATTTCCCCTATTCCTTGGAACGGTCCAATTGGAGCAATCCGTATGGGTACTGTAAGAAATGAAGATAAAATTGAATATATCGCAAACCCTACTGCAACTGAAGGGGAGTTATCAGAGCTTGATATTGTTGTTTCGCAAAGTAAAGATCTGACAGTAATGCTTGAGGCTGGCGCAATGCAGGTACCAGAAGACATAGTTCATGGAGCGATTGTTGAGGCGCACAAGGAAACAAGAAATGTTATCTCATTTATCGAAGAACTAGTGAAAAAAGTTGGTATGCCAAAGCATAAAACTTCTCAAAACCCTCTACTTTTAGAAGCAGTTGCCATTATTGAGAAAAATTTTAAAACTGAAGTAGCTGCACTTATTAAAGGTAGAGCAAATAAAGAAGGAAGTGGTAGCGAAACAGATGAGCTTCTTGCAAAAATTGTAGACTATGATAAAAATGCAAATGAATCAACTGAGCTTGATAAGAAAATCTTTTCAAAGGCATTAGAATATGTCATGTTTAAGATCATCAGGCAAAATATTATTACAAAGAAGGATAGGCCAGACGGCCGAAAAATTGACGAAATTAGAAATATTTCTGTTGATGTAGGTGTGCTTCCAAGAACACATGGTTCAGCGATTTTTGAACGAGGTCTAACTCAAGCTCTATCTATCGTTACTCTTGGTTCTCCGAGAATGGAGCAGCTCATTGAGTCTGCAGAAGGGGAAGAGAGCAAGCGTTATATTCATCACTATTCAGGTCCACCATATTCCGTGGGCGAAGCAGGTAGAATTGGTACTCCTTCTCGAAGAGAAATTGGTCATGGAGCCTTAGCAGAGCGGGCACTTCTTGGGGTTATTCCAACTCAGGATAAATTTCCTTACACTGTTCGTGTTGTGTCTGAAGTTCTTTCCCAAAATGGTTCAAGCTCAATGGCGTCAACTTGTGGATCAACTCTTGCGTTGATGGATGCAGGCGTGCCCATTATCAAGCCAGTAGCAGGTATATCAATTGGTATGATGTCGGATGAAAAAGACTACGTCTTATTAACTGATATTATTGGTCTTGAAGATTTTTCTGGAGATATGGATTTTAAAGTAGCAGGAACAGATCAAGGCGTTACTGCAATTCAGCTTGATGTAAAGATCCCAGGTCTCACAGACAAGCAAATCAAGGAAATTTTTGAGAGAGCACAAAGTGCGCGTATGAGTATTCTTGAGACAATGCTTAAAGCATTGCCAACATCAAGAGAAAAAATCTCAGCATTTGCTCCAAAAATTGAACAGCTTCAAATCCCTGTAGAAAAAATTGGAGAGCTTATTGGTCCTGGTGGAAAAACTATTAAAAATATTATTTCTCAGACAGGAGCTACCGTTGATGTTGAAGATGACGGAACAGTTACTGTTTCGGGAGTTGAGGATGAAGCCGTCCAGAAAGCCTTAGATTGGGTGAAAGGACTTACTCGAGAAGTGGTAGTCGGAGAGACTTTTGAAGGACCTGTCAAGAGAATTTTGCCTTTTGGTGCATTTGTAGAGATCTTACCAGGCAAAGAAGGTATGGTTCATGTCTCAAAGATGGGAGAGGGATTTGTTAATAGTCCTGAAGATGTTGTAACTCTTGGTCAAGTTGTTAAGGTGAAAGTTTATGAAATTGATGACCAAGGAAGAATAAATCTCACTATGAAGTTTGGAGAAGGCCAGTCAAGTGAAGGTGGAAACGCTGGTAGTGAAGGCAATGAACCTCGAAGACCTGCAAGGACTTTTGAACGACGACCTTATGAAGCTAGAAGAAGCAAAGAAGGTGGCCATTCTCGAGAAAGACGTGATTTTTCACGAGGAGACAGACAGACTAAGCATCCATTGTCACAGATGTTTGAAAGAGAAAGAGTTGGAAGTAGACCTCAAGCACCACGTCGTCGATCTCATTATTAACGCACTTTTGCTTCGAAGGATATTATAGTAAGATAAGATATATGCCCAGCTCAAGTCTGCCACCTTTTCCTATCCCTACTCAGTCGCAAGTTACCACGACTCAGTCAGATTCTCCAGATCAAATTAGAAAGCTAGGGGAAAAAGTTGAAAAAGCACAGCTCCCTGACACACTTCGTGAGAATCTTCTTGAGAGAGTGTCGCGGCTTGCTCTTTTAAGAGCAAGTGCTGGGTTTATGAGCGCAGACTATATTCTAGAATACGAAAAAACTTCAAGCTATATCAACTGGGTTGTTGGACTCCCTTGGCATAAGCAGTCTGTAGATCTTCTTGATTTAGTTAAGGCAAAAGAGTCAATGGATAGATATCATTACGGTCTTTTAGCGATAAAAGATAGGATTCTCGATTACTTAGCAACATTAATTCTTAACATGAGGCAACAAAAAAAAGATATCGTACAAAGAGCTCCAATTTTATGTCTTGTTGGCCTAGCAGGAACTGGAAAGACGACTTTAGCCAAATCAATAGCAGAAGCATTGGGAAAACAGTTTGAGCGTATTCCTTTTGGAGGCATGGCAGATGCCAGAGCTCTTCGCGGACAGTCAAAAGCATTTCCTGATGCAGAGCCAGGGTATGTGATTAAAAAATTATTTCATGCCCAAACGAGCAATCCAGTTATACTTTTGGATGAATTGGACCGCATTACAGAATCAGCGCGTGGTGATATTATGGGTGTTCTTGTTGAACTATTAGATCCAGAGCAAAATTTTTCTTTTACAGATCATTATATTGATTACCCTTTTGATCTTTCAAATGTCTTATTCATTGCAACAGCAAATAATACTAGTAATATTTCTACTGCAGTGCTAGATAGACTTGAAATTATTCAGATGCCTTCTTATACTGATGAGGAAAAAACAGTCATTGCCAAACAGTATCTCTTTGGTAAACTTCGATCAGAGGCAGGACTCTCAGACCAACAAATGACTGTTGATGATTCAGTTTGGGCTGGTATTATTAGGCCTCTTGGATTTGACTCAGGAATTCGTTCTCTTGAGAGAACGATTCAAGGAATGTGTCGAAAGGTTGCGAGGCAACTGGTCGAAGGGAAAGTCCAGTCGGTTCGGATTTCAGACATCAATCTCAAACAGTATTTGCCAACATGGTAATATAACGTCTATGAAGGATATGCATCAAAATCAACAAAAAACACAAAATACATTCCAGCAACAACTTTCAGTGATTCCTTTAGGGGGTATTGAAGATGTTACAAAAAATATGTATGTCTATGAGTATAAAAATGAGATTTTAATTGTAGACTGTGGGATAGGTTTTGCAGACGCATCTGCTTTAGGTGTTGATTTACTATTACCTGATATTACATATCTTCTTCAAAATTGCCTCCCAGCTGAAAAAGCAAAAAAGAAGATTGTAGGGCTTTTATTAAGTCATGGTCATGAAGATCATATCGGCGCATTACCATTTATTCTTCCACAGTTACCAAAGATACCTGTGTATGCAACACCGTTTACAGCGGCATTAGCAAATGAAAAATTAAAAGAGTACCAACTACCTGCTGACATAAGATCTGTGTCATTTGGAAGTAAGCCTATTTCTCTTGGTTCATTTAGTTGTAGTTTTTTATCTGTCACTCATTCTGTTCCAGATACGTCACATATTGTTATCAAAACCCCGGTTGGCACAGTTTATCACGGTAGTGATTTTAAGGTTGATATGACTCCCTATGACAATAAAAGGATGGATTTTAGAGGTATTGTTGATGCAGCAAAAGATGGTATTTTAGTTCATATGACAGATTCGCTTGGTTCTGACAGACCTGGACATACACCATCAGAGGAAGGAATGCAGAAAACATTCGAGCGACTAATTGCAGAATGTAAAGGGAAATGTCTGGTGACGACATATTCTTCGAACGTCTCTCGACTAAATCAAATTATTGAAGCAGCGGAGAAAACAAAAAGAAAAGTAAGTTTTGTTGGGAGATCTCTGGTAAAAGTCACTGATGTGGCAAGACGGCTTGGGTATCTCCATGTAGAAGAGGGTACAATTATAGACATCAATCAAGCCAAGAGATATCACCCGAGTAAATTAGTATTAATAGTCGCTGGAAGTCAAGGTCAAGAGAATTCAGCCATGACTCGTATCTCAGAAGGTCAGCATAGGGATATTAGCCTTTCCTCCGATGATCTTGTTATTTTTTCAGCAGAACCAATACCCGGGAATGAAGAGGCAGTGAATAGTCTTATTGACTCTATCGCAAAAACAGGTGCTCGCGCTGTGACATCATCTCAAAACTTACTCCTTCATGTTTCAGGACATGGCTCTCAGCAGGATCATTTGCTAATGATGTCTTTGCTTAAATCAAAATATGTTATCCCTATTAGTGGAAATTATAAACATCTTGTTATGTATAAAGATCTTGCAAAGAAGATGGACTATATAGATAAAAATGTCATTATTCTAGAAAATGGCCAGGAAGTTGTATTTACCCAATCAAGCTTTAAGTATGGAAGAAAAATAGCAACTAAAAATGTTTACGTTGACCAACTCTCAGGGGAAGAGGTTGAAGGATTTGTTCTTCGTGATAGAGAAAAATTGGCAAAAGACGGCATTATTATTCTAATGGTTGAAGTGAATGCAGCTGATGGTCAATTGGTAAATAGGCCAGACATTATTGCAAGAGGCCTGCTGCCAAAAGATATAGAAACGCTTCAAAAGTCTCTTACTTCAGAAATGAGAAAAGTATTATCTAAAAGAAAAGCTCGTGTTACAAATTGGGTGTACATGAGGCGTCAGCTTGAGGAGATGGCTAGTAAGCACATTTTTTATAAGTTGCGAAGAAGACCTTTGGTTTTGCCAATTGTTATTGAAGTATAGTACATAGTATGTGCAAAATGAGCCTATTTGTGATATGCTTTTTGCACTCTCATACTTTATCTTATGAAATCAAAAAGAGGTTCTTACAAGAAAAAAAGAACTAAATTCAAACTCAAGAAAAATACTGTATATACACTTTTTTCTATTGGATTTTTTTTAGCTGGTGGCCTTATTATTCTTTCATTCTTCAACAGTGGCTCTTCAGCTGGCGAGATTAGCTCAATACTTCATGAAAGATTTGGGGGTCTTGATTTCCTTTTTCCTCTTCTTCTATTTTTCTTTGCATTTTTCATGCTTCATCTGAAAAAATTTTATTTATCAAAACCAAATGTTGCATTTGGATTTTTAGTATTCTTTGTTTCATTATTGGGTTTGACGAGGAGTGGGTCAATTGGAGCAAATTTGTTCCAAATTTTTGCTGAAATTTTGACAACTATTGGCGCAGATCTTGTATTTATTGCAGGTTTTGTCATCGGACTTATCGTATTTTTTGACACTTCTTTTGATGATATTGCAAAGGGCTTTTCTGCTCTTCTTGCAAACGCACATCGATTGTACCCTTCGCAAATTTTTTCTCGAGGTAATAAATCAATACTTGATAGGTCTAAGCCAATTACGATTAAAGGTGGCCAAAAAGATCTTGTGATTACAGGAAAAGACAATCATGAACAACCTGCGATTCTTAATAAGAAGGAGCCTGAAGAGCTGATCTCTGCAAAACTTGTTTCAAATGTTATTGGCGATACTGGAAGTGGTATTTGGGAATATCCATCCCTTTCTCTCCTTGCTGATTCAACCGGGTCAAAAGCTGATAGAGGAGACATCAATAAAATTGCAAGAAAGATCGAAGAAACACTCCAAAGTTTTGGAGTCGAAGCAAGAGTTGCAGAAGTTAATCTGGGACCAGCAGTCACGCAGTATGCTCTTGAGTTAGCTTTGGGTACAAAAGTTTCAAAGATTACATCACTTGCAAATGATCTTGCCTTAGCAACAGAGGCACCTACTGGGCAGATACGTATTGAAGCTCCAATTCCTGGAAGAAATCTTGTTGGTATCGAGATTCCAAATAGATCACTTGAGGTTGTAACTCTTCGGACGATGTTGTCATCCGGAACAATGCAAAAAAGCAAATCAAAATTAGCAGTTTCAATGGGGCTTGATGTATCTGGAGCACCAATTATTGCAGATATTGGCAAAATGCCACACGTTTTGGTAGCTGGAACTACAGGTTCAGGAAAATCAGTGCTCGTTAATTCATTTATTACGTCCCTTCTTTTTAGAGCATCTCCTCAGGAGGTTAAGCTTATTCTTATCGACCCAAAAAGAGTTGAATTCACTTCATATAACGGCATTCCACATTTGTTAACTCCAGTAATTGTTGAAGTTGAGAAAATATTATCAGCGTTAAAATGGGCAATGGGAGAGATGGATAGGAGGTATAAATTATTTGCAGAAAGAGGAGTGAGAAATATTGAGGGATATAATGAACTCTCAGGGTTTCAGGCGCTTCCTTATATTATTATCATTATTGACGAGCTTGCAGACCTTATGATGTTTGCTCCTGTCGAGGTTGAAGATGCAATTGCGCGTCTTGCACAGATGGCTCGTGCGACAGGAATTCATCTTATCATTGCAACTCAGAGACCTTCGGTAAATGTTATAACTGGCCTTATCAAAGCCAACATTCCATGTAGAATTGCTTTTAATGTGTCTTCAATGATTGACTCTCGAGTTATTATTGATGGCCCAGGAGCTGAAAAGCTTCTTGGTCGTGGAGACATGTTGTATGTTCCTCCAGATCAGGCAAAGCCAACAAGAATTCAAGGAGCTTTTGTTTCTGATAAAGAGGTAAAGAAGCTAGTAGAGTTTCTTAAGTCTACAAATTATCCTGTCGAATATACAGAAGAAGTTATTAATCAACCATTACCGCTTAAGGGTAGGGGTGGAGCAGCTATGAG
Source organism: uncultured Gammaproteobacteria bacterium (assembly GCA_964457465.1). GTDB lineage: Bacteria > Patescibacteriota > Microgenomatia > Levybacterales > UBA12049 > JACROF01. The sequence continues at coordinate 20,725 of CAYWEJ010000007.1, forward strand.
CGGAGGATCTGCTGATGGTAAGGATCCTATGTTTGAAGAGGTTGTTAAATTGGTTTGTCAATTTGATACTGCATCTGCTTCATTTCTTCAGAGAAAAATGTCAATTGGGTACTCAAGGGCTGCAAGAATTCTTGATCAGCTTCAAGAGGCTGGAATTGTTGGACATGCTGAAGGGTCAAAACCGCGAGATGTTTTGGTGAGAAATGCAGAAGAATATTTGGCAAATCTCCAGCAAGAATAGTCTTCTATGATAGGTATTGGACAACGTTTAAAAGAGATCCGTCTTTCAAAAGGTTTAAGTATCGATGATGTTGCTGAGGCGACAAAGATCAGGGCATCCTTTTTATCAGCTATTGAGAAAGGTGACTATAGGAAACTGCCTTCAAGTTCTTATGCTCAAGGTTTTGTTCAAAATTATGCCACTTTTCTTGGCATACCTAAAAAAGAAGCAATGGCCCTTTTTAGAAGAGAGTTTGATGAAAAAAAAGTGTATGCAGTGCTTCCTGAGGGGTTTGTTAAGCAAGAGAAGTTGCATCGTCGCAGTATAAAAGTTCACCAGGCTGTCATTTTAGTATTAGTCTTACTTCTTTTGCTTGGTGGTTTTCTTTTTTATCAGTATAGAGCTGCCTTTATTAGCCCATCATTAGTTGTTACGCAGCCATCAGAGTTGGAAATTCGAGAGTCAGAAGTTATTGTTGCTGGCAAAACAGAACCAAGTAGTGTTCTTACTATTAACAATACTCCTGTTTCCATTAATAGTGACGGAACATTTATGAAAAAGGTCTCTGTTTTTTCTGGTAAAAACACACTTCTTATTAAGTCTCGTAATTCTTTTGGTAAAGAGACAGTGATATCAAAAAATATCACTGTTAAGTCTAATGAATGACATTCGTGTTGGCACTAGACAATAGATAGAGTAATTTGTTAATCTAAGATACTATGATAGATACCGTTCAGTTAGTCTTATTTGTTGTTATTGTTACTTTAACAGTCCTTCTTGTTGTTCTTGGAATACAAGTGTTTTTTATCTTGAAAGAGGTTAGGAGAACGATCCAGAAAACAAATAGTGTACTTGAAGATACAAGAATTATTACTGAGAGTATCTCAAAGCCTGTGTCGTCATTGTCTTCACTTTCTCTTGGTGTTAAGGCAAGTTCAATAGTTAGTCTTGCAAAAATTGTTAAAAATCTTCTTGCAAAAGACGAAGACTCTTCCGAAAAGAAAAAAGAGTCAAAGGAATAATTATATGGATCATTCTGCTCGCCGTGGAGGTTCTTTTAGCTCATTTGTTCTTGGTGTCCTTGTAGGATCATTTATTACACTTCTTTTTACAACAAAAAAAGGTAGGAAAATTTTAAGAGTTGTTACTGATGAAGGAGTAGAGCGGTTTACGAAATGGGAAGACATGATCTCTGCTGTAGAACAAGAGATGGACAACGAGGATATAAGTCCAAGCATTGGGGAGGATGTTGAGGAAAAGATTGAAGCAGTTGTTCAAGAAGCAAAAGAGAATATTGCCCCAATTATTACTGAGGTTGAAAAAAAGAAAAGAAGAATTTTTAAAGGGATCCGCAAAAAAGCAAATTAATTACTCAATCCGTATTTTTGTTTGTTTTTTTCATGTTGTTCGATTGTCTCCGCATATCTATTAATGCCGTTTTTGTCAGTGATGTAATAAAGGTAGTTCGTTTTTGCAGGATTTACTGCTGCGTTAATAGCTTCTAATCCAGGATTGCATATTGGGCCTGGGGGAAGTCCTGGTTGTAAATAGGTATTGTATGTAGATTTTACGCCACGATAATCATCAAGCGAGACAGGTGACCACCATTTTCCGCCAACAAATCCTTTTGCATATTGGATTGTTGCATCTATTTGAAGAGCCATACCTATTCTTAGTCTGTTGTGGATTACTGAGGAGATGAGCGGCCTGTCTTGATCATGCCTTGCCTCTCTTTCAATAAGTGATGCGATAATAACAATTTGCTCTTTTGAAAAGGGGTTTCGTGACGCAGAAAGGGAGTTATATCTTGTATTAAAAGTAGTTGTTAAGAGATGAATAATAGTATCAATGCTTGCATTTTTTGGGATAAGATAGGTATCAGGAAAAAGAGTGCCTTCATATTTTTCTAGTTCTTTTATCCATGAGTCATCGTAATTTGTCATTTTGTTACTGAGAACCTGTGCAATTTCGTCGGCTCGGTAGCCTTCGGGAATAGTAACCCAAACGTCAATTGTTCCACGAGTTAAAATTTCGCCTATTTCTTTTACGCTCATCGATGGTGAGATACGAAAGTCCCCTGCCTGAATTTTTTTCCCAAGACCATTTTGTTGCATATAGATCCTGAAAAACAATGCATTTTTAATAAGCCCTTCCTTTTCTAAATTTTTAGATATAGTACTTATGCCAGATCCTGGTTGGATAACAAACATTTTTTCATTGCGATCTCTTGGGTCAACAGCTTGAAGATTGGTCTTCCACAGGAGGAAGCCTACCAACACAATTGCAACTATCGTAATAGGTAGCACTTTTTTAAACATAATAAAGGATCGGGAAATTTTTTGTTGAATCAACCGCCTCTTTGAGTGCGTGTGGTGATGTCGCATATAATGTATAAATGATATCGCCTTTGTTAATTTTTTCTCCTATTTTTTTATCTAAATAGATGCCAGCTTTTTTAACAGATGGTGCTCCTAGTATTTTCGCAATTATTGTAGCATTTTTGCTATGTATTTTTTTAACAGTTCCATTTGCTTTTGCAAGAACATGATGAGAGTGTTTTCCAGGAACTAATTTTTTGCTAGTAACATCAGAGTCTCCTCCTTGTGCTTTGATAATCTCTTTCATTTTCTCCAGAGCCAAGCCTGATGTAAGAATTGATCTTGCCCATTCATGCCCGCCGCCGTGTTCTTTTTTTATTTTTTCCTGTAACGATTTACTTGAATCTTCTAAGCATAGATTAAGTAGTGCCCCTGCTAGGTTGAGTGCTCGTTCTTCAAGATCAAAGGGGCGGTTAGGCTCCTGCTCAAGAACGAGTAGTGATTCTCGACATTCTAATAATGGACCAATTCCTCTTCCTGACGGCTCATCTGTTTTGTGCATTAGAACTCGAAGTTTTATATCAAATTTTTTTGCTAATTTCTCAAATTTTTCCTTAAGTATCTCGGCGTCTTTTATTCTATGAACTTTAACCATCTCACCGTAAGGAAGATCAATAATAACATGATTTGATCCAAATGCAATTTTTTTAGCCATGATTGAGACAAGAATTTTGTCATAGCTCTCAAAGAGGAGGGGTTCTTCAACTTTGATAATAACATCGTCCGCTGGAGCTATATTAAAACTACCACCCCAGACGATGCACCCTTTTGTTTTTTTGACAATGTCATAAATTTTCTCTTTGGTAAATTCAACCTCAGCTAATACTTCCATGTCATCAGCTGTCCCGCCTGGAGTGGTGATTGCTCTACTTGAGCTTTTTGGAATTTGAAACCCTGCTGCAGCAACGATTGGAACAACGATCATAGTGGTTCTTGTTCCTGGTACGCCTCCAATTGAGTGTTTGTCTGCGACAATTCCTGAGAAATGAAGCTTTTCTCCTGTTTCAACCATAGCTTTTGTGAGGAAATAAATTTCCTGATCACTAAACCCTTTTGAATATCCTGATGCTGCAAAATATGTCGTTAGAACATCTCCTAATTTTTCATGTGAAATTTCATCCATGATCGCATAAATCTCAGGATAAGTTAATTTTTTCCCAACAAGTTTTTTTTGAATTGCCTGTAACGCGAGAGAGTTATTCGTCATACATCAGATCCTTTTATTTGATTAATTCCCATCCTTATAAGATTCTTAATAAGAAGAAGCAAGGAATAGAATGCCCCGTTAGTAATTCGATATACTGACGGCCATATAGACTTTAAAAAGGCAAATAATCTCTCTTTATTCATCATTAGGGTGAACTATTTTTGCCTTGATAATAAGTCTTTTCCATGTTGTTCCTGGAGGAGTGCAGGTGACCAAAGTGAGATAATTATCATCATATTGTTGATCAAAGAACGAGGTATCAGATGGAGTGGTTACTGTCAGGTTGTAAATTTTATATCTATAGTCCATGCCATTTACTGTAATATTAATTTCATCTCCTACTTCGAGTGTGTGAGCATAAGCAAGTATTGTTCGATAATTTCCTGCTTGATACAGTTGAGGAAGCGTAGAGTGGCCAAATATAACTGCTGTCCCTTTGCTTGGTGGCACTGCTGTCCCTCCATATTGTACCAGGTGTGTTGATAGATTATTGTCGACTGTCGAGACTATAGCATTGATAATATTGATCTTGGGTATAGATATCGTATAGTTGGTAACAGCAACATCAGTATGAGACGTTTTGATTGATGGATACCAGTTTTGTGCATTTGTATAATCTATTCCTGTAAGTGAATCAGCTGTTGCTTGTAGTAAAGATTGAAATGAGGAGTCTGTTAGGATAGTGTATTTAGGAACCGGTGCAGTTATTTTTTGTGATGCAAAAACAGGCTGTAAGTACAGTTGAAACAATATTAAAGGAGCAGAAAAATAGGCTACAAATAGTAGTCCAGCAATGCACATACACAGACCAAGAATTCGAAGTGTTTTTCTTACGATCAAAGGGTTTTTTTTCCTGTAAATTTTAGTCATTTGCTTGAAGACTTATTGTTATGTTGTTGGAGATTCTTGGTAAAAGCTTCGGAAGAAATGGTATGTTTGGCGTAAGTATTATTTCAGCAGACTTAACTTGAGGTATTTCTCCAAGATAACTTTCAGCATCATTAAAAGATTTTCCAGCTAGGTCTTTTTGAATAGTATCTTTATTTATCTTTGGAAGAAGTCCAGCTTTAATTACTAATTTTCCGTCAACTTCAGAAGTAGAGATTTTTTTAATGTCTTCAAGGGAAGCAGAAATTCCTTTGTCTGATATTGCAAGGTCATCTGAGTATCTTCCCTGGAGAGTAGATTCAGCCAATTTTTTCAAATCTTCTCTTGAAAATGAAAAAGAGGTGAAGGTGACAGTTCCTTTGAGCGTTATTTTTTTTGCTTCGTCATCGATGTCTTGATCGTATGTTTTTTTAGAAAGTGTAGTATTTGTAAAGAAGGGTAAAAGTTCACGATCATCTGACAGTTTGCTTTTGATTGTCTCATTTGCTTTATCTTGCAGTGTCTTTACAAGATCTGTGTCAAGTGTAGCAAGGTCTTTTTTAGCTACTACAGTAACTTCTTTTTTGGTTCCTCCTGAGAAGGCTGAGTCATTTTTTGCAGCGAGGCTACTTGATAGTGCTAGAGTAAATTTGGTTCCGGATGGGAGATTGGATGATGAGCCAATCTCTTTTGCTGTTACAGCAACTTGTACTGTTCCAGGCTTTGTTCCTGAAAAGACATCTCCTGACTGAGATGCTACTGAGACCTCTTTATCCGTTACAAAGTCGAGCCCATTTGCTGATGTGATAACAATGCCTGCTGGTATTGTCCTCTTGCTTTCTGAGTTGTTGTAAATGGTTACTGTTCCTTTTGCTTTGTCTCCGACATCTTTTTTGCCTGTAGCATTTGTGGAAACGGTACCATCTAGTGATGTTTGCACTTCCTCTGCAGCTATTATTTTTTGTGAGAGATCATTTGAGGAATCTGTTTGAAGCGTGATGTCAGTTGATTCATCAATACCTCTTGTTTGCATATGCAAGACGATGGTTGCTTTGAGAGAAAAAATATACAAAAGTGTAATTCCAATGAGTATTACAAGCGCGATAGGAATAAAAATCATTTTTTTTCTAAATTGAAGCGAATGACCGTTGAGAAAAGAAAAATTAGGCATCTTTTGTAAAAAATTTGAGATAAAGGATGATCGATTTCCAGAAACTTCAATGGCTGCTGGGGTTAGTTCTTGCGATCGTTGGTGAAAAGTAAAATTTTCTCCTTCTGTTGGAGCATCATTATCAAATGTCTTACTAGCTTTCTCTATAGCGTGAGGTTTTACTTGGGATATATCTTGCCCTAGAACAAAACCAAAGTCATCGTTATTGTCTAATTTACTGTCTTTGGCTTGATTTTTTTCGTTGTCTATAGGAGTTTCATCTTGAGTGATTTCCTCATCTTTTTCTTCAACAGTTTCTTCGTCTTTCTTTTCGTTAGCTTTGGTTGTTTTTCTTTTTGCTTCGTCTTTACTTTCTTCTACATCAAGTGTAATCGGTTTGATATCTGCAAAGGCGTCAAGAACTGTGTAACCCAACTGTTCTGCAGTGCCATATACCATGGACTTTGCGTCAAATCCTTCAGGCAAAACAGAAATTTGTGGTATATGGAGAAAAGGAACACTTTTACTCCAGTGATGTGCAACAAATTCTTGTGCCAGCTCTTCAGCATTGCCACCGTCAAAGACGATAATTCGCGATGGGAGCACTTCGGTAGTAAAGTGGTGAAGTAGTTTATCAACAGTAAGTGGAATTGAGTCTTCAATGCGAGCTGTATGAATCTCAAGAATATTTCCAGCTCGAAAAAGAGTAAGTGTTGCCTGCTGCTTACCAATTTCGGCTAAGACAGCAGAGAGTGGGGCGCCTTCTTCTTTGGTGAGTAAGTGCGCAATTGCTTCACTCGTTATCATAAATCCAATCGGCTGAAGAGAGAGTGAATCAGAAAGCTTTTTTAGGTTTGATAGATATTCTTTCTTAATTTTTTTATCCTCAACCCAACTCTCTTTTACACCAAAAACTGTTTTTTCTGTTTCAATATTTGGTGGCAAATTTTCTTCTGCCTTACTAATTGTCTTATCAAGAGTTTCGAGTAGCTCTTCAAAGGGAGTGTCTTCAAGATTGCGAGGAAATACTGTGGAGGCTGTTCCAATATGCTTTAATTTGCCATCTACCTCTTCCAATACGATAGCTGTTGCTTTCTCATCCCTAAGCAGGAGCGAAAGAATGTAATTTGATGCTTCTTTTTTTTGAAAGATTGAAGGAATTGGCAGTTTCATATGACTAATTTCCTACTTCGCTATATATGCGTTTTTGATTTTTTCCTAAATTCTCCTGTTTTTTAATCTTAAACGATTTCAGCTCTCCTGTAAAATTTACATGAGGTCCACCACAGAATTCGATAGAGTAAGGTTTGTTAATAGAATTGGTATCATAAGGATTATCTCCACCTATAAAATATATTTTTGACTTCTCACCATAAGTATCCATAAATAATCCGATCGCGCCAATGTCATGGGCTTGTTTTGTGGGAATGAGCTCGAAATGAACAGGAAGATTTGCTTGAATTTTTTCATTAACGATTTTTTCTACTTTCTCCATTTCTTCATCTGTTAATTTTTGATCGTAGCTAAAATCAAATCTAATTCTTTCTGAGGTGATATTGGAGCCTGTTTGGTGAACATGATTCCCCAGAACGTCTCTTAGCGCTTGGTGGAGAAGGTGTGTCGCAGTGTGACCCATAACTGTTTTTTCTGAGTGGTCTGCAAGACCTCCCTTGAACATTCCGGCTGATGCTGTTCGGGAAAGCTCTTTGTGCTTGGTTAGTGCTTCATCAAACTTAGATTTACTAACTGATCTGTTGTATTTTTTGGCAAGCTCCTCAATTATTTCAAAGGGAAAGCCATGGTTTTGATAGAGATCGAATGCGATGTCATCAAGTCTGTCGATATTTTTTTCTAGCTCCTTTAAACCCTTATCCAGGCTTTTAGCAAATTTGGTAAGTTCTTCTTCAATGAGAGGGAAAATAATGTCGCGGTGCTTGGCACGATTCACTTTTTCGTCAATTTCTTCTTCTTTGGTGAGTACGGCATCTACAATAGATATAAATCCTGGAATAGGAGTTAGTCCACCTTGTAGCTCGTGCATCTTTACTGCTGAACGGCGAAGTAGTCTTCGAAGGATATACCCTTGTTCTTTATTAGAAGGTGTTACGCCATCAATCATTAAAAAAGTTGCAGCTTTGAGGTGATCAGCAATAATGCGCATGGAAGCCTGAGAAGAGTTATCGCTATATGATTTGCCAGTGATTTCCTCAATGGTTGCAATGATATTGCTGTAAAGATCAGTATGAAAGACGTCAGGGTTATGATTTTTTGCAGCAGCAAGTCTTTCCAGCCCGCCTCCAAAATCGACATTTTTTTGTGGCAATTCTTTAAATGATCTATCTGCTTGCTTCTGATATTGCATAAAGACTGAATTGCCAATTTCCATGAATCTTCCACAGTCGCAATTTGGATGGCACTGCTGTCCAAATTTTTCATCATGAGGCGTGCCAAAGTCATAGAAAACTTCACTGTCTGGTCCGCCTGGCTCTCCTGGAGGCATGTTTTCAGGTATGCCTGAGCGTGACCACCAATTTTTCTTTACACCATAGGTAAAAATACGTCCATTCTGCATGCCATTTTCTTCTGCATCCGTGATGACTTTTGCATCGATATCCTGCTGTTTAAATAAAGCCTGCCAGATACCGACACTCTCTTCATCTTTAGCAATGGTATCGTCTCCAGCAAAAACTGTGACATAAAGTTTGTTCGGATCAAGACCTAGCCCTTTTTCATTGTCAGTGAGAAATGTAAAAAACCAGGGTAATTGTTCTTTTTTAAAATAATCTCCAAGACTCCAATTGCCGATCATTCGAAAAAAAGTGGTGTGCCTGTTGTCTCCTACTTCGTCAATATCTTGTGATCTCAAACAATTTTGAACGTTTACCAAACGATTCCCTGCAGCGTGAGTCTCTCCTAATAAATAAGGAATAAGTGCTTGCATCCCAGAGCTGGTAAAAAGAGTGGTTGGGTCGTTAGCCAAGACAAGTGGGGAGTTGGCGATACGTTTATGGCCTTTTTCTTCAAAGAAATCGATATATCTTTGTAAAATTTGTCCTGCTTTCATCGTGCGTATTATTATACCATGATCTTTCTTAGTCTTGAAGCGCGAATAGTCTCGTCCAGGGCTTGACATATCGATATTCCTATGGTATAACAAGACAAGTAAATCCCAAAGCAGATGCAGGGGTATTATACCCACTGCGTCTTTTTATCGTTTAAACTGCTGCCCTATAGGAAATTAAAAAATGCCGAAAAAGAATAAAGAAACCAATATTATTCGCCACAATTGGGGTAAGCAATATACTTCCTTACCAGAGCTTGATCTTTTGGAAGTACAAAGAGCGTCGTATCAAAGTTTTCTTGATAAACAAATCTCAGAAATTCTCCAGGAAATTTCTCCCATTGATGACTTTACTGGGAAGAATTGGAGTCTTTCTTTTAAAGAATATCGTATTGGCCAAGCTACAAATACTCCAGAAATTGCCTTAGCTAAAGGCCTCACTTTTGACTCTCCTCTCTACGTAAAAGTAACTCTCACCAATCTTAAGACCAACACTACCCATGACGCTGAGGTTTTTTTGGGTGACATTCCACAAATGACTGACAGAGGTACATTTATCGTAAACGGTATCGAGCGCGCTGTAGTAAGTCAGATCGTAAGATCTCCTGGTGTGTTCTTCACTGCTACTCACGATCCAGCAACAGGGAAGACACTCTACTCAGCAGAAATTCGTCCGACTCACGGATCATGGCTTGAGTTCACAACAACTCGCTATGGGACAATCACTGTTAAAATTGACCGCAGAAGAAAATTTCTCGCAACAACATTTCTTCGATCCATTGGTATTTCTGCAAATGAAAGTATTAAAGAAAAATTTGCAGGTGTTGAGAATGAAGATAGTGACTCATTGATCGCTGCAACACTTCAAAAAGACGAAACAACCAGTGAGACTGAGGCTATTATCGAAATCTTTAAGAAGATGCATCCCGGAGAGCCAATTGTATATGACAAGGTTCGTGAGAATTTCATGAACCTTTTTTTCAACAACAGACGTTATGATCTTGGCGCAGTAGGTCGATATAAGATGAATAAAAAGCTTGCTGAGGTTGAGGGATTTAAGACTACAGAAGATCGAGTTCTCACTGTCGAAGATATTATCGCGACGATTACATACCTTATCATGCTCCATCAGGGCAATGGTATGGTTGACGATATTGACAGTCTTGCAAATAGAAGAATCAGAAGTGTTGGTGAGCTCGTTGCCACCAATGCTTTTCGTGTAGGAGCTCTCCGCCTTGAGCGGTCAATTAAGGAGCGTATGACGCTTATGCAGCCTGACGTCCCAGTATCTGTTGCAAACCTTATTAACGCTCGTCCAATCATGGCTGCTATTAATGAATTCTTCAGAACCTCTCAGCTCTCAACAATCCTTGATCAGACAAATCCTTTATCTGAAATTGACAACCTTAATCGTCTCACTGTAATGGGAGCGGGAGGTATTTCAAGAGAGAGAGCAGCTTTCTCAATTCGTGATATTAACAGCTCACAGTATGGCCGTATTGATCCTATTCGAAGCCCTGAAGGTCCAAATATTGGATTGGTAACCTACATGGCTCTTTACTCTCGAGTTAATGAATTTGGGTTTTTAGAAGCACCATACAGAAAAGTTCTTAAAGAGAAAAAAGGCAACAAGACTGTTGTAAAACTTACCGATGAAATCGTCTATATGGATGCTGACGATGAGAGAGTAAGATTTATTACTCATGCTTCAATTGGTATCAACGATGCAGGTGAGATAGTTGATGCCCGTGTTCCAGCTCGATATAAAGGCGAATTTATTGAGGTTGATAAAGAAAAAATTGACTTCATTGATGTTGTTCCACGACAAGTAGTTGGAACTAGTGCTTCTCTCATTCCTTTTGTAGCTCATGATGAGGCAAATAGAGCGCTGATGGGAACTCACATGCAGTGTCAAGCTGTTCCTCTTGTTAAGCCTGATAGTCCAATTGTCGGAACTGGTATGGAGTCAGTAGTGTCAGAAGTTATGAGTCGTGTTGTAAAAGCACCTTTTGATGGAAAAGTCTCTTTTGTTGATGCAAAAAAGATTGTTCTTGAAGGTAAAAAGTCAGAGAAAGCAACTTTTGAAGTAAACTCATTCAGACGTACTTCAAATGCAACATCTTATACGCAAAAAGCAGTTGTTTCGGAAGGACAGGTTGTTAATAAAGGCGATATTCTTATCGATGGGCCTTCATCTCAGGATGGCGAACTAGCACTTGGTCAAAATCTCTTGATTGCCTATGCCTCGCTTGATGGTCTTGGTTATGAAGATGCTATTGTAATTTCTGAGAGGCTTGTCAAAGAAGACGTACTATCAAGTATTCATATTGAGAAATATGAAGCAGCAGTTGTAGAGACTAAATTGGGTCCTGAAGAGATTACCCCTGATATCCCAAATGTTAGCGAAGAAGAATTAGCACACCTAGATGCAGAAGGTATTATCGTCGTAGGCTCAGAAGTTAGCCCTGGCGACATCTTGGTTGGTAAGATTGCGCCAAAAGGAGAGACAGAACTCACAGCTGAAGAGAGACTATTGAGAGCAATCTTTGGTGAGCAGGCACGAGAAGTACGAGATACTTCTCTTCGAATGCCACATGGTGAGCGAGGAACAGTTATTAGCGTACAGATTCTTGACCGAAAGAAGGGTGACGAACTCGAGCCAGGAACTCTTAAAAAGATTCTTGTAGAAGTTGCACAATTTAGGCACGTCGTGGTTGGAGACAAGCTTGCCGGACGACACGGTAACAAAGGAATTATTTCTCGAATTCTTCCATCAGCAGATATGCCTTATCTTGAGGATGGTACACCTGTTGATATTATCATCTCACCAATGTCTATCCTTGCTCGTATGAATCTTGGTCAGATTCTTGAAGCTCACCTTGGTCTTGCAGCAAAGAAGTTAAATATGAAAATTGGTGTTCCAGTATTTGAAAAGATTTCTGAGGAACGAATTGTTGATCTGCTTAAGCAGGCAGGGCTTCCTGTTCATGGAAAAGTGACACTTTATGATGGTCGAACAGGCCAGGCATACGAGAATCCTGTCGTAGTAGGTATTGAGTACATGATGAAGCTTATCCATATGGTTGAAGATAAGACTCATGCTCGATCAACTGGTCCCTACTCCCTAGTTACCCAGCAGCCACTCGGAGGAAAAGCTCAAATGGGAGGTCAGCGTCTTGGAGAGATGGAGGTGTGGGCTCTTGAATCTCATCGTGCTCGTCATATCCTTCAGGAAATGCTTACCATTAAAGCTGACGATGTTATCGGAAGAGCAAAAGCTTTTGAGGCAATTGTTAAAGGAACTGATATCCCAACACCTAAAGTTCCAGAGTCATTTAAGGTTTTGATCAAAGAGTTGCAATCGCTAGGTCTTAATGTTGTTCCTGTTGGCGCAACCGTTTATAATGAGGTTTCAGAAAATAAAGAAGAGCAGGCATCTGAGGAAATTAAAAAAGAAGTTGAAGAATTAAAACAAGAATTAGAAGTAACAGAGACAGTTGAAGAAGTTGAGCCTGGGATTGAAGTCGCAGAAGCAGGTCCAGAAATTGATACGTCTGAAGCTATGAGCGCAGAAGGAGCAGAAAATGAATAATCAAAATAACAAAAAATTCCTACGAGATCTAACTATTACTGACTTTAAGTCACTTAAGCTTCTTTTAGCAAATAAAGAAGATATTCAAACATGGTCATATGGTGAAGTAACAAAACCGGAGACTATTAATTATAGAACTCTTCGTCCTGAAAAAGATGGTCTTTTTGATGAGAGGATTTTTGGTCCTACAAAAGACTGGGAATGTTATTGTGGGAAATATAAAAGAATTCGTTACCGAGGTATTATTTGTGATAAATGTGGTGTTGAAGTTACGCTTTCTCGCGTTCGACGTGAGCGCCTGGGTCATATTACCCTTGCATCTCCAGTTTCTCATGTTTGGTACTTCAAGGGTGCATCAAGTGCAATGGCACTTTTGTTAGATATTCCTCAGAAGAATCTAGAGTCTGTTATTTATTACGCATCATACCTCGTTGTGGGAATTGACGAGCAGAAGAAAAAAGAGGCAATGGATGTCTTGATGGAGAATATTGACAAAAGGAAAGCTGCTCTTAAAGAAAAGATGCAGGATGAAGAGTCAAAAGTAAAAGACGACGCAAAGGACAAAAAAGATGACACACAAGGTATGAAGCGAGAGCAAAAGCAGCTAATTGCTGAAGAGCTTAATTTGGCAAAACGTCAAAGGTTAACAAGGCTTCACGAAACATTTGAGAGTGAGTCAAAGAAAATTGATGAGATTGCTGATACTCTAGCAAGGCTTTTGAAGAGTCTTCGAGTGGGAAGCGTACTGTCTGAAGATGAATACTACAAATTGATGGAATACGAGATTCCTGTTTTCTACACTATTAAGACTGGTTCTGAGGCGCTTAATGAACTTATCGGATCATTAGATCTTTCACAGCTAATTGCCGATCTCCGAAAAGAAGCAGAGAAAACAAGTGGACAGAGATACCTAAAAGTTGTTAAAAGACTTCGACTTATTGAGAATATGAGAAAAGCGACTGTTACTCCTGAGGCGATGATTTTGACTATTCTTCCTGTTATCCCACCTGACCTTCGTCCTATGGTTCAGCTTGCTGGAGGTAGATTCGCGACTTCTGATCTAAATGATCTTTATCGAAGAGTGATCAATAGAAATAATCGTCTGAAGCATCTTATGTCTCTTGGTGCTCCTGAGATCATTCTTCGAAATGAAAAAAGAATGCTTCAGGAATCAGTTGATGCATTAATTGATGCTTCACAGAGAGGTAGTCAGGCTTTGGCATCTCCTCTTCGATCACTCTCAGACATGCTTAGAGGAAAACAGGGCCGATTCCGACAAAACCTTCTTGGAAAGCGTGTTGATTATTCTGGTCGATCAGTTATCGTAGTTGGTCCTGAGCTTAAGCTAACTCAATGTGGACTTCCAAAAGAAATGGCACTTGAGATGTTTAAGCCATTCGTACTTCGTGAAGTAATTGTTAGAGGACTTGCAACAAATATTAAATCAGCAAAGAGGTATATTGAAAAAAGACCACCAGAAGTATTCGATATCCTTGAAGAGATTACCAAAAATCATCCAGTGCTTTTGAATCGTGCCCCAACACTTCATAAGCTTGGTATTCAAGCATTTTATCCTGTTCTTATTGAAGGTTCAGCAATTCAACTTCATCCTTGTGTTTGTGCTGGATACAATGCGGACTTTGATGGAGATCAGATGGCTGTTCATATTCCTCTTTCACAAAAAGCTCAAGAAGAGGCTATCGCTCTGATGTTGCCAAGCCATAACCTTCTTAAGCCAGCTGATGGATCACCAATTACACTTCCAAACAAAGAGATGGCGCTTGGAATTTACTTCTTAACTTCAGTAGATGAGTCTCTCATCAAGCCAGCTGAGGAGCAGGTGTATTTTGAGAATCCTGTAGCAGCTATTATGGCTTATGACCTAGGAAAGATAAAATTGAAGGAGCTTATCCAGGTGAGAATTGATGCAAACGGCAAGAAAAAGACTATAGAAACAACTGTTGGAAGAATTCGATTTAATGAAGTGTTGCCATCTGAGGTTGATTATATTAATGAAGCTATTAATGCAGCAGGTATTAAAAAGCTTATCACCAGAGCAATGAAGATGTTTGGTCCAGAGCAAATCACTGAGTTGATTGACAATATCAAATCGCTTGGATTTTACGGAGCAACGATTTCTGGACTTTCAGTTTCTGTTTTTGACAACGAAATGGTCCCTGAGAAAGATCGCATGATTGATGAAGCTGAGCAAAAAGTTGCTGCAATTGACGGCGAGTATCAAAGAGGACTTATTACTCTTGAAGAAAAGAAGCGTCTATCAAATGATGTTTGGCTCAAAGCTACTGATGAGATCGCAAGACTTACCTGGAATAGTCTTAAATCAAACAATCCAATCAAGGTTAGTATTGATTCAGGAGGATCTCGTGCAGGTGTTGAGCAGCTCAAACAGCTTTCAGCGATCCGAGGACTTATCGTAGACCCACTAGGTAAAATCGTTGAGTTACCAGTTAAATCTAACTTCCGCGAAGGTCTTTCAATCTTTGAGTACGTTGCCTCAGCTAGAGGTTCTCGAAAAGGCCTTACTGATTCAGCGCTTAAGACAGCAAACGCAGGATATCTTACTCGAAGACTCGTTGATGTCTCTCACGATGTAATTATTATGCAAGAAGATTGTGGAGCAACTGAGGGTATGCTGGTCACCACAACTGATCTAGATAGAACAGCTCCATTTGAAGATAGAATTATTGGAAGAATTTTAGTTGGTAATGCAGTTAATAAATCAAGAAAGACTATTCTTAAAGCAGGGGAAGAGCTGACTGAAGAAAATGTTAAGCTTTTGGTAGAAAATGAGGTCACAGAGGTAGAAATTCGATCACCTCTTGCTTGTAAGCTTGCTTATGGTATCTGTAAGAACTGTTATGGCTGGGACTTCTCAACAAAGAAAAAAGTAGAGCTTGGCGTGCCTGTTGGTGTCGTTGCTGCTCAAAGTATTGGAGAACCAGGAACACAGCTTACCATGCGTGTTCGTCACTTTGGAGGAGTTGTAATGTCGGACGTAACACAGGGTCTACCACGCGTTGAGGAGCTTTTTGAAATGAGAACTCCAAAGAATTTGGCTCCAATTTCAGGTCTTTCAGGAAAAGTAAAAATTGAGACAAGTGATGAAGGTTATCGAGTTCAGGTTCGAAATACTCGCATGAAGCCTGTTGAAGTTCAAGAGTATTTTGTTCCTCTTGCAGCGTCTCTAGCTGTTACTGATGGGCAAGATATTGTTGCTGGAACGGCCTTGGCACAAGGTTACTTAGATCCAAAAGAAGTTCTTAAAGTTGGCGGCATTGCTCAGGCTCAAAAATATCTTACTACAGAAGTACAACGAGTATATGAGTCACAAGGTATTGGTATCAACGATAAGCATTTTGAAGTAATCTTGCGCAAAATGTCTGACAAGATTGTTGTTGAGACCGTTGGTGATACATCACTTATCCCAGGAGACTTTGTAACTCGTGCACGATTTGAAGAGATTAACGCAGAAGTTCTTTCTGAGGGTGGAAATCCAGCTACAGGAAGACAAGTAATCTTGGGTATTACTAAAGCAGCTCTTTTCTCAGACTCATGGTTGTCAGCAGCTTCATTCCAAGAGACTACAAAAGTACTTACTGAAGCAGCTCTTGAGGGAAGAGAAGATAAGCTTATTGGTCTTAAAGAGAACGTTATTATTGGTAGACTTATCCCAGTTGAAGGAAAAGAACTGGCAGATGTTCAAGAGGCAGTTGAAGAAGTTAATCAGGCTGCAATTGAGGCAACTGATGCCCCAGTTGAGCCTGTTGAAGCTGCTGCCTAAGCCCCTTGGAGAGTAATATTCGGGTCCTTTCCTCGCTGAGGCTAGATATGCTATAATACTCGAACATAATTACAATTATGCCAACACTATCACAGCTAACTAAAAAAGGACGTCATAAAAAATCAAAAAAGGTGAAAGCTACCGGTCTTCGCCGATTTTTTAATGCAAAAGATAGAGAATATAAAGAGCTTGAGTCACCTCAAAAAAGAGGTGTGGTAACGCTTGTTAAGACAATGACTCCAAAAAAACCTAACTCAGCACTTCGAAAAGTTGCTCGTGTAAAACTTTCTAACAAAGTTGAAGTGACAGCATATATTCAAGGCGTTGGTCACTCACTTTCTGAGCACGGCATCGTTCTTGTTAGAGGCGGTCGTGTAAAAGATTTGCCTGGAGTTAAATATCATATCGTAAGAGGAAAATTTGATCTTCAGGGAGTTGAAGGAAGAAAGACATCACGAAGTAAGTATGGCACAAAAATGCCACAATCATCTAATAAATAACCTATGAGACACGCAAAAGTATCAAAAAGACAGACTCCTCCAGATTCCATCTACGGGAATGTTATGGTAGTAAAACTTATCAATAACATCATGAAAGATGGTAAGAAATCTACAGCTGAAAAGAGAGTCTATAACGCATTTGATCTTATCAAGCAAAAAGAGCAGGACCCAATGCAAATTTTTGAAAAAGCACTTCAGAATGTGGGCCCAAAAATTGAAGTTAAAGCTCGACGTATTGGAGGAGCTAACTTTCAAGTTCCAACAGAGGTTAGGCATGATAGACGAATGGCACTTGCTCTTCGATGGCTTATTGAAGCAGCGCGAAAAAGACCAAATAAAGAATATCATTCATTTGAGGAGAAATTAGCTGCTGAATTTATGGCTGCTTCCAATAATGAAGGCGAAGCAATTCGAAAAAGAGACATCACCCTCAAACAAGCAGAGGCAAATAAGGCTTTTGCTCACTTCCGCTGGTAATTTTTTTAATTAAAGCTACTGGATAGTAATACCAAGAATTTTATCTCCTATTAATATCTTGTCAATAACATCAAGGCCTTCTGCCACCATACCAAAGTTAGTATATGCTTTATCTAAGTGTCCAGAATCCTGTTTGGTAATGAAAAATTGTGAATCGTTTTGATTGATGCCGTCTCCAGTGCTGGCAACACCTAGAGAACCTCTGAGAAATGGTTTGTCATTAAATTCAACAGGCATGCTGCCTCCCCCTGTCCCATCGCCTGATGGATCTCCGCCTTGTATTACCCAGCCTTCGACTCGATGAAAAGTAAGGTTGTTATAATAGCCGTCTTTTGCTTTTTTTATAAAGTTTGCGACAGTATATGGTGCATCTTTCCCATAAAGAATAAGAGTGATATCTCCTTTACTTGTTTTGATAATTGCTGTTGCAGTCTCAGCTTTGTATTGCTCAAGAGCTGTTTTATCAAATTTTTCAGATGAGGGGGGAGGTGTTACTGGGGCTTGCTGTGTGGGTGTGCTCGTAGGAATGATGCTGATATTTGCTGGGATTTCTGAGATACTGACAGCATCTTTTTTTTGATCGACTCCATTATTTGATCCTTGAGTCACAATAATTATCGCTACAAAAATTAAAACTATTATTAGGAATATAGTAATCTGTAATTTTTGCATCATCCTATTGTAACAACTTATTATAAATTGGCAAGCTTTTATAATATATTTTTGCTCAATATTTTGCTTCAAATCAGTCAATCAGGTACAATTACATTCATGAATCAACAACTTATTAGGAATTTTGCCATCATAGCTCATATCGATCATGGTAAGTCTACTTTGTCTGATAGACTTCTTGAGATTACTCACACCATTGCCAAAGATAAATTAGGAGAGCAATTTTTAGATCAAAATCCTATCAGTAAAGAAAGAGGAATTACTATTAAATTGGCTCCCGTGAGGATGAAATATCATTATAAAGATCAGGAATATGAGTTAAATCTTATTGATACACCAGGGCATGTAGACTTCTCTTATGAGGTCTCACGGACTCTGGCTGCGTGTGAAGGTGCAGTTTTGTTAGTTGATGCTACTCAAGGTATTCAGGCTCAGACAGTAGCGCATTTTCATTCAGCAAAAAAAGAAGGTCTTGTAATGATTCCTGTAATTAACAAAATTGATTTACCTGCAGCCCAAACCGAAGCAGTGGTAAAGGAGTTAGTTGAAGTTTTTGGATTTTTTGAATCAGATATCATTTTTATCTCTGCAAAAACTGGAGAAAATGTTGAGCTACTTCTTCAAAGAGTTGTAGAGAAATTTCCTTCTCCAAAAGGTGATGAGCAATCTCCTCTCCGCGCACTCATTTTTGATGCGGTCTATGACGAGTACCGTGGCGTTGTGTCATACACCCGTATTATTGATGGGAGTGTTAAAAAAGGCGACAAGGTGCAACTTTTTCAAAGTCAGGTAAAAACAGATGTCACAGATGTCGGGTATTTTTCTCCATATCTTAGTTCGTCAGATGAGCTATCAACAGGGGAGATTGGGTATGTTATTACTGGCATCAAAAATATCAGGGAGGCTCGCGTCGGAGATACCATTATTGAGCAAAATAGCTCGGCTTTAGCCCTTCCTGGTTATACTACCCCAAAACCTATGGTATTTTTTGGTGTGTATCCTCGTGATCAGAAAGATTTTGCACATCTTCGTGACTCTCTTGGCAAGCTCTCTCTCAACGATACAGCACTCACGTATTCAGAGGAGTACTCAGCGTATTTGGGGAGTGGTTTTCGCGTTGGATTCTTAGGACTACTTCATGCAGAGATTGTGAAAGAAAGACTTAAAATGGAGTTTGATCTTGATCTTCTTTTGACGATGCCACAGGTACTATATGACAAAAAAGAGGATGGCACAATTTTTGAACCATATATGTTGCTAACAGTATACGTTCCAACTGAGTATGTTGGTGGGGTGATGGGAATTTGTCAAAAGAAAAAGGGAACACTACTTGATATGCAGTATCATGAATCATATGCGACGCTTTCATATGAGATGCCATACTCAATGTTTATGCGTGGGTTATCTGCCGAAATTAAATCTATTTCAAGTGGATTTGCTAGTCTTGATTATGAAATTAGTGATTATAAATTAGCAGATCTTGAACAACTAGAGGTCCGAATTAATGATAATCCGATCGATGTGCTTTCAGAGCTCGTGTATAAAGACGAGGCCTTGTATGTCGCTCGCGAAAAAGCTTCAAAGCTTAAAGAGTCTCTACCTCGTCAGCAATTTCGTCAAATTATTCAATCAGTTGTTAATAATACAATCGTTGCCCGTGAGGAAATACCGCCATTTAGAAAAGATGTTTTGCAAAAATTGTACGGTGGAGATAGGACAAGAAAAGACAAATTGCTAGAAGCCCAGAAAAAAGGAAAATCTCGCATGCTTCATACCGGTAAAGTTCAGCTCCCTCAAGAGGCGCTATTTTCTTTAATAGAAAGTTGATATGAAGAACGTTACACAAAAAATTGATCCAATTCCATTTACCAAAGAAGGCTTTGAAAAAGTACAACATGAACAAAAGCAGCTGCTTATTGATCGAGTTGATGCGATAGATCACTTAAAAAAGTCTCGAGAGTTGGGAGATCTTAAAGAAAATGGGTATTATCAAGCATCACGGCAGAAAGTTAATGCGATAGATGCGAGATTGAGACGAATTAAGTTTTTGCTTAAATACGGTGTAGTTAAATCGGCGTCTCAGACGGAGATTGTTGAGATTGGGTCGTCAATTGAGCTATTGTCAGAAAATGAGAAAGTTACCTACCAAGTGGTAGGCGGAGAAGAATCAAACCCAAGTCAAGGAAAAATATCCCATAGGTCGCCTCTTGGTAAGACTTTGCTTGGAAAAAAAGTTGGGGCAAAAATCGAGCTTCATGTTCCAGCAGGGGTTATTAGCTACACTATTCTGCAGATTTTCTAGTTAGATTTCATAGACTACAGAGCAAAGAAGAGGATTGCTCCGATGATGCTTAAGACTGTAAAGAATGCTCCCATACCAATGATGGTTGCTCCCGGCCCCATATCTTCA
>CAYWEJ010000008.1:0-33391 GCA_964457465.1 uncultured Gammaproteobacteria bacterium
ATGTCTCCTGAGAGACTTGATCTCATGGCAACGCTGTGGCCAACCATGCCACACTTTGCCGATTTTGCGGCTGATCATCGGCTAAGCGGCATCCGCCTCAATAGGCCTATGGTTAGCCTCTCTGATCTTGCGGAGGACCTCAGGGTCCTTCGCAAGACTCACTCTACCGTCCCTATGTACTACGACATCAAAAGTCGGCAGCTTCGGGTCGTAGAGGTTCACGACTTCCCATCGCATTATGAAGTCACCCTCAACCACCCCATCTCGGTGACGGCCGATCCAGCACGTGGTATTCCGGTCGTCCTCAAATCAGGAGCAGATAAAGCCGTCATCATAGGAATATCTGATGATGGTACGAGGCTAACTTTTGCACCCGGTAAACAAAATGGTCCCAAGTTTGAGATCGTATCGGGAGATTCAATGTGCATCAGGAACGCTGGACTCTCAATCCAAGGGCCACTGTTTACCGACATGGAACTTGAAAAAATTGAGATGGTCAAAGCTGCCGGATTCACAAATTACTTCCTATCCTACGTCGAGTCCCAAGAGGATGTCGATCATTTTCTGGGCTTAGTAGGAAATGACGCAATGGTGATGCTCAAGATTGAGTCACCAAAGGGAATGGATTATGTGGTCAACAGCTTTGAGTCAAAGCCAAACATCAGGCTCATGGCTGCTCGAGGTGATCTCTATGTCGAGCTTGAGAGGCCGCACTATATCCTCAAGGCTCTTGAGCAAATTATTGCAAAAGATCCCAGCGCTTGTGTAGGCTCACGGATTTTTCTTTCACTGGGACAAAACCCCGAAACCCCCGAGTGTGCTGATTTTTCGGAACTTGCTTACCTTTATGGAGCTGGTTTTCGCACGATGATGTTGTGCGACCATGTGTGTCTAGACTACAAAACGCTTTCAACCGCGATTGGCGCGTTTGACTGCTTTCGCTATGACTACGCAGGATCATAAAGCCTCACCCCGCTTGTGTCACATGATGCAGGCGGGGATTTTTTTTATTAAAAATATGAGTATGCCCAGTAAGCGAACTGCCCAACTCCATGCTGCTTGAGAAATTCTTGTTTTCTTTTTACTGATTCTTTATCTTCAAACCAAACAATATGCTTCTGTGCAGCGTCTTCATAAGATGCCTTGGTCTCTGATGAGGATGTATCCCTCTCCCATTCGCATACGTCATGCTTGCAATCATCAATAATAGTCGATGAAATTTGATTAAGAGTTAGAGGAGAACCAATTTTCTGAGATACCCCTTTATCATCAACCAGCCAATCATAGCCATACATCCCAAAGACAACAATCAACTTTGAAAGCTTTATGCTATCAGCAAAATTATTGATCATTTTTTCCATATCATATCCGTAGCTATCAACTCCATGGAGAGGAAAATTTGGTCCTGGATTGCCTTTTGCCTTGTGAAAATCATATGCCATCACATATACTTTATCTGCCATTTCTCCTAATTTTTTTAGATCAAATGGCCTAGCTCTATAAAAAGAATCCCCATAAGCGGTAATACTATATGTCATCTTATTGCTATGACTTTGATCGGCAAACAAGATGTTGAATGAGGTAATTTGTTCAACAAGTGATGTAAAAGGGAGTGCGGAAACTTCCAAGTTCAGCAGGATACCATCAAAATTATGTTCTTTCGCAACGGCAATAGCATCTTGAACAATTATTTCCTGGCTTTTTTTATCTTTCAATATCTCAATATTTGAAAGAGAATCAGTCATTCTAATAGCAAGAATCTTTTTACTACCTTTTGCTACCTGCTTAAACATAGCCAGCTTATTGTATTCATCGTTATTTTTAATGACACCATCCTTATGCACACTAAGACCAAAATAAATAACAGTTTCATACGAGGAGATATCATCAGAGCCTCCATCGAAAGTCCATGTAGGAACAAAAAGAATTTCATGCGTCTTCTGAGCAGCTAGAGGAGTTGGGGTAGGGGATGGTTGTACCAAAATTTGATTGGCACTCTGAGTGAAAACTCCACTTATTTTCTCTTTCAAGATTTTAACGCCAGTCAGGCTTATGTATACTCCAAAGATAAGCGCCCCAAGAATGAATAATAATTTCTTCATGCGGTATTACACATTATACGTGAACACAAACATTATTTTTCCAATACGAGGAAGTATTCTTCTTTTGGTGAGTTTTGAGCACCTTTAAAAACAGACTCCACATCCTTCATCTGAGACACATGACAGTGCATGGCTCTTACTTTTGTATCCCAAACTTTTTCAACATTAACGACTTCATGTACTTCGTGTCTCTCATAGCCCTGAGGAAAATAGACAAAATATCCCTGCATCCGATCACTTTTCG
The DNA here is from genome assembly GCA_964457465.1 of uncultured Gammaproteobacteria bacterium. Lineage (GTDB taxonomy): Bacteria > Patescibacteriota > Microgenomatia > Levybacterales > UBA12049 > JACROF01. The sequence continues at coordinate 2,347 of CAYWEJ010000008.1, forward strand.
CCTTTGTCGTCACATAATACAGTAGCTTTTTTACGAAAGAGAACTTTCTAAAAACATATGTCGTGACAAAAGAAACAGTAATGTGATCGATATGACCTGATACGCCTCGAAGCTCAAAAGTCAGGAGCATCTCTGGCCTGATCGCCTCAACCTTCTCTGCTATATCATCAGCGAGTTGATGATAAATGTTATTCTTTAACTCACCATCTTCATATCCCAAAAAGAAAACCTCTTTTACTCCCAGTATCTTTGCCGATGCTAATAGCTCATTTCTTCTTGTCTGTCCTATGACCAGCTTCTCCTCTTTAGTCCTTCCTGCAGCCTCACCACTGGTGACACAAATCAGATATACTTCATGGTCCTTAGCAAGCGTTGCTAATGTACCAGCTGGACCCAACGCTTCGTCATCAGGATGAGCAAAAATACCCATTACCTTTTTCATAGTGGTGATTTATATACTATTTTATAGCAAAACTCAAGAAAGGAGAAAGCAGTTTTATGCTTCGACACGGCCTGTGAAGGTAGATTTAGCAAGCATTTGCTCAACGATATTTCGTGGAACGATATCATAGTGACTTGGCTCCATATAATAGGAAGCTCTACCTTGAGACATACTTCTAATTTGAGTTGCATAACCTGAAAGCTCTGCAAGAGGAACAAGCGCATTAATGATAGTTGCTCTTGATCTCTCTTCGGTTCCCACGATCTGTCCACGCTTGCTTGAAAGATCTCCCATAACATCTCCCATATATTCAGAAGGCGTTGTTACCTCAACCTTCATGATAGGCTCCAAGAGATTCATCTGTGATTTTCTAGAAGCAGCTTGAATTGCCTGAGATGCAGCGATCTTAAATGCGACTTCGCTTGAGTCAACTTCGTGGAATGAACCGTCATAACATGCAATTTTTACATCAACTACTGGATATCCAAGTAATACGCCATTTTCAAGAGTTTCCCATACACCTTTTTCAACAGCTTTAACAAACTCTGCAGGAATAGCTCCTCCTTTAATCTCGCTGACAAATTCATTTCCTTCGCCTCGAGTTTTTGGCTCAATTCGCAACCAGCAATGACCGAACTGCCCTCTTCCTCCTGACTGACGAATATACTTACCCTCAGCCTCTACCTGCTCTGTGAATGTTTCTTTATAGGCAACTTGTGGCGCTCCAACATTTGCAAGCACATTAAACTCTCGCTTCATACGATCAACCATAACCTCAAGTTGGAGCTCTCCAATACCTGAAATGATTGTCTGACCAGTCTCGTGGTTACTCTTAACAGAAAACGTAGGATCTTCCTCAGTAAGTCTCTTAAGAGCATAACCAAGCTTCTCCTGATCTGATTTTGTCTGAGGCTCAATAGCAAGCGAAATAACTGGTTCAGGAAATGAAATCTTCTCAAGAACAATTGGTTTTGCCTCATCACAAAGCGTATCTCCAGTTCCTGTATCCTTAAGACCAACGATAGCTACAATTTCTCCAGCATATCCCTCTTTTATCTCCTCACGTTGGTTTGCATGCATCATAAGAAGTCGACCAACACGCTCTTTTACTCCCTTAGTACTGTTGTAAACATATGACCCAGCCTCTATTTTTCCTGAATAAACCCTAAAGTAAGTCAGCTTTCCAACGTGTGGATCGTTTTGAATTTTGAATGCTAAACCACTAAATATTGCTTCTGGAACGAGCTCTCTTGTCTCTGTCTCACCTGTTTTTGGATGAGTACCTGTAACTTCTTTTAAGTCAGCTGGGGAGGGAAGATATTCAACAACTGCATCAAGAAGTGGCTGTACGCCTTTGTTTCGAAGCGATGTTCCTGCATAGATTGGAACGAGTTTATATGCGATAACTGCTGCCCGAAGTGCTTTTTTTAATTCTTCAATTGATGGCTCTTCTCCGCCAAGATATTTTTCCAAAAGAGCGTCGTCTGTCTCTGCAATTTTCTCAATAAGTTTTGCTCTATACTCCTCAACCTGATCTTTCATATCAGCTGGGACTTCGTCTGACAACTCGAACTTTGCACCAAGCTCATCTGAACCCCATCTTATAGACTGACGCGTAAGTAAATCAACATTACCAACATAGGTACTTTCTGATCCAATTGGGAGCACCATAATTGCAGGATTTGCACCTAATCTATCTTCAATGCTTTTGACTGTTGCGAGAAAATCTGCTCCTAATTTATCCATTTTGTTGACAAAACAGATACGAGGAACTTTGTATTTATCAGCCTGACGCCATACTGTCTCTGACTGGGACTGTACTCCTTCCTCTGCATCCAAAACAGTGATACCTCCATCCAAAACACGAAGTGACCTCTCTACCTCAGCAGTAAAGTCAACGTGGCCTGGAGTATCAATGATATTAATACGGTGGTCTTTCCAGAATGTAGTAGTTGCAGCAGAAACAATAGTGATTCCTCGCTCTTTTTCCTGCTCCATCCAGTCCATTTGCGTATTTCCTTCATCGATATCACCAATTTTATAGGTGCGACCTGTATAAAAGAGAATACGCTCGGTAGTGGTAGTCTTACCTGCGTCAATGTGAGCAATAATTCCGATATTTCGGATTTTATCTAGTGGATATATTCGTGATGTATCTGCCATAGAAAGAAAAATCCCGTATCATTCGGGACAAAGCAAGTATACCATACTTTAGTACCTATATCTAGCATGAAATCTTAGGATGTTTTTGCTTTACTTTTATACAAAAAGAACCTAGACTGAGATAAGGCTGATTTCTTGTCGGCTGTGTTTGTGTTGTTGAACACAATCTGCCTGCCATGACTAAACAACTAACGATCAATCTTCTTAAAAAAAAAGGTACCCCTTCTCTTGACGTCTTTATTAAATGGGCAATTACTGGTGGGAGATTCTTGGTCATCCTCACAGAAACCATTGCTCTTGGAGCATTTCTCTATCGATTCACCCTTGATCGACAGATTATTGATCTTCATGACAAAATCAAGGCAAAAAGCGTGATCGTTGAGAGCTTCAAAGAACAAGAAAGCGACTACAGACAGCTTCAGGAAAGACTTCTTCAAACCAAGCAGTTGAATACCGATGTAACATTTGTCCCAGACCTTTTAACTAGCATAACAACACTCGCACAAAAAAATAACATTGCGATAAAAACGGTTTCTGTCAGCGATGCCTCTATTCATATCGAGCTTGTAGCTTTTGATGTAAGAAATCTTAGAGGTTTTGTAGCAGGGCTACAAGAAAAAAAAGAACTGTCTGAGATTAGTATCGATAGAATTGAAAATAAATCAACTACAGCTCAAATAGCTGCAGTCGTCTCCTCAGAGGTCGTAGGAAAAGATAAAGCAAGTAAAGGAGGTACTCAATGAAAATCACTCCAGAGCTGCTTCACACACTTTCCAAAGAGAGGTATATGAAATACATCCGATCCCTCCCTAACTTTCATGAAGAAAAAGTACAGACCTATGCGACGCTTATCCTGACTATTCTTGCCTGTATGTTTTTTGGGATCTTTGCCATAAACCCAACGTTATCTACAATTTCTGAACTGAAAAAAAGCCTTGAGGACAATAAATATCTTGATCAGCAGCTTCAGAAAAAAATTGCCAATATGACTCTTCTTGATCAGGCATATCTAACGATATCTCCGCAGCTACCAACTCTTTATAATGCTGTTCCAAAGACTGCTGATCTTACTAAACTCACAGGAGAGCTACGCGCAGTAGCACTTGAAAACAATGTTACCTTAGTACAGCTACAAACACAGTCAGTTGAGCTTGCAGCTCATAAAAAAGAAACGAGTGTTCTTCAGGAAATCCCGATTATCTTAAGCGTTCAAGGAAACCTGTCTGATATGCAAGCATTCTATATCGATATTGTTACTATTGAAAGAATTATTACTGTTAATTCACTAACGCTTACAGTCCCAGCAGATCAAGCATCAGGTGCGCTAAGACTGATTATTCAAGCAAGTGCCTATTACAGACCATAAACATGAAACCGGAACAACAAAAAAATTTACTATACATACTTATTCCCTCAGGATTTGTAATGCTTGTCTGGCTTATTTTAGGAATTTATAATAAATCCATCAGTTCAACAATTACCAAACCACAAAGCCTCCTCATAACACCTATCTCATCTACTTTTGAGTCAGGGGTCTTAACTGATTTGAAAAAAAGAAATACTATTTCTCCGGACTTTGACTTGACAAGCCAATCCACCCAATCACCAACAGAGCCACAGCCATCAAGTGCAATAACGACAACCGAAGCTGAGCAGGCTTCTCCTTCGGCTGTGGAAGGGCAATAAAAACTATGCAAGGATCTTTGTGGTACAAAAGAATACCAACACTTTTTGGCTTAATTCTTATAGGGGTAGGAATTTTTGTTTTCAACTACGCTGTTGATCATGGTGTCTTTTTTCTCACCAAAGCCTCACCAACTTATGCTCCTGAGGAGATTAGAACAACCAACCTTACCGATTCATCATTTACTGTTTCATACACAACAAAAGATAATGTTTTAGGAAGCCTCATCTATGGCAAAACACCATCAGGAGGAAAAGTTGCCTTAGATGATAGAGATCAGCAATCAGGCAATCCGCAGCCATACACTATCCACCATATAACTGTTAAGAATCTTGAACCTAATACATCCTATTATTTCTCTATAACATCATCAGACAAAACATTCCTCAATGATGGAAAATCCTTCACCATCAAAACATTGCCACTTCTCTCAGAAAAACCAAATTCGCAGCAGCCGATTGTTGGGACAATACACTATCCCGATGGGTCATCTGATAACAATACGGTCGTTTTTCTCGTAAGCGATGACACACAAACGCTTTCTGTGCTCACCAAGCAGGATGGGACTTTTATTATGCCCCTTAACGCACTGCGAAAAAAAGACACGCTCTCTTACCAAAATTTTACCCAGCAAAGTATCATCAAACTACTTGCCATCAGCCCGCAAGGAAAAGCGACAGTATCTGTCTTACCAAGTCAAATCAACCCAGTTCCTCCTATTGCTATTGGTAATTCTTATGATTTTACTTCCCAAGTCGTTACAGACCCATCTCCAGTGGCTACATCCTCAGCAGATACCAGTAGCTCATTCCCATCCTTTAGCGCGACAGAATACTCGCCATCAGAAAATCCAACCATTATGTCTCCTGACAGCCAAGAGGCATTGCATGATAGTCAGCCAACATTTGAAGGAACAGCATTACCAAACAGCGATGTGCAGATAGAAATACACTCTGATGAGCAAATAGTTACTTCTGTCAAAGCTGGATCTAACGGAACATGGTCATTTAGGCCAGACACAAAATTATCACCTGGAGAACATACTATTACTATTAAGACAAAAAACAAAGATGGTGTGCTCAAGACTATCAAGCAATCATTTACTGTATATGCTGAGGGAAGTCAATTTATTGAGCCATCTGTAATGCCCTCGCCGACGAACACACCGATTCCCTCCGCTACTAAGACACCAACGCCTGTATTGACTACTGTATCCTCAGCAAGTCCTACAGCCACTCCTACTCCAACCACCCCGGCTCCAACCGCATTGCTCACACAAAGCGTCCCGCCTCCTCAGGACAATCCCGGTAGTCCAGTGATAGTTTTTTCAGGTATAATTGCCACATTAACCTTGGGCATGGGATACCTTTTACTTCGCCTTGGTAAGAAATCATTATGAAAATAGGGATTATCGGTGCAGGATTTACCGGACTTTCTGCTGGCTACTATCTTCAAAAAAAAGGTCACGATATAACAATTTTCGAAAAAGACCAAAGACCTGGAGGTCTTGCTCTTGGCTATCAAGAAAAGGAATGGCAGTGGTCGCTCGAAAAGCATTATCATCACTGGTTCACCAACGACGACGCCATACTCAGACTAGCTAAAGAACTTCATTTTGATGTTTTAATTAAAAAGCCGAAGACCTCTATTTTTCTTGACGGAAACTCCTATCAACTCGACTCACCAAAGGCAATCCTAGCTTTCCCCAAGCTTACTATGCTTGAAAAGGTCAGAATGAGCATTGTCCTGGCCTTTCTTCGCTTCAATCCATTCTGGAAGCCTTTAGAAAAAATTCACGCCATTCCATTTCTAACAAAGACAATGGGCAAAAAAGCATTTAGCACGCTATGGGAACCGCAGCTAAGAAATAAGATGGGAAAATACGCAGATGAGATCTCCCTCGTTTGGTTTTGGACAAGAATTTATAAAAGAACGAGCTCTCTTGCATATCCTAAGGGAGGATTCTTGGCATTTGCCCAAAACTTGGTAAAAAACATTGTAAGCCAACATGGAAAAATACATTTTGAAACGGAAATCTTATCGCTTGAGGAAAAAGACAGACCAGTAGTTACTTTCAAAAAAGACGGTAAAGAGTTTACAGAAATATTTGACAGGGTAATTGTCACTCTTCCTTCTTATCAATTTCTAGCGATTACCAAAAATCTACCTGATGTCTATAGAAATTCCTTAAAAAAACTAAAAGGTCTTGGAGCAACCAACATGGTGATACGACTAAAAAAGCCATTCATGGAAGACTCGACATATTGGCTAAGTATTTGTGAAAAAAATGCACCTGTCATGGTCGTTGTTGAACACACCAATCTTATTGCCAAAAAAAACTACAACAACGAACATATCATCTATGTAGGCAACTATCCAGAGCCAAGCCATAGCACATTTACTTCCACTAAAGAAAATCTTCTTAAGCTATATGATCCACTCCTAAAGAAAATTAACAGTGACTATAAAAAAGATATTATTGATTACGAAATTTTTAAAGCACCTTTTGCACAGCCTATTATCCCTGTTAACTACTCAAGACATATCCCATCATTTTCGACCCCTTTACCACATGTCTACTTAGCAAATATTGAGCAGGTTTATCCATGGGATAGAGGGACAAACTACGCTGTAGAGCTTGGAAAAAAAATTGCAGATATTGTCGACAATAATGAAGAATCAACTGATCAAAAGCCTGAAAAGTATCACATGCAAAAACTTTTACTACTTGCGATCTTTCTCTTTGCAGCTTTTTTGAGATTTTCACATCTTAATTGGGACCAAGGCGCGCTTTTTCATCCTGACGAACGAAATATAGACAACGCTGTTTCTCAAATCCAACTCTTCTCGCAAATGGATCCTAAATTCTATGCCTATGGTGGTTTTATTATCTATCTTTATAAGATCACTGCAGATATCCTGGCAACATCTTTGAACATACCCGCCATTCCTCACGATTGGGGATGGATTAACGTTATCGGTCGATCATTTTCAGCATTCTTTTCGTTATGCACTCTATTTCCAATCCTGCTTATTGGAAAAAAACTATTTAACAAAAATACAGCTCTCATTGCTTGTGCTATATATGCTGCAACGGTTGGGTCAATCCAAGCTGCTCACTATGCGACAACAGAAAGTATCCTTACTTTTGAAATAGCATGGATTATCTATCTCTGCATGAAGATCTACGAATCTTTCTCGTATAAAAAACTTTTATTACTTGCGATACTTTTAGGTGTCTCGATAGCGACAAAAACAACTGGAGTCTCTTTCTTTCTCGTTCCTGCTTGCATGTTCACACTTTTTATTTTCCAAAGAAAAAACTCGATCTATACTGTGATTAAAAATGTAGCGATACTGGGACTGTTGGCCCTCTTTACATATGTCATTTTTTCTCCTTTTACTTTCCTAAACTGGGATAAATTTATGGAATCTATGCATTATGAAAACGCAGTAGTACTTGGAACGCTTCCTGTTGTGTATACACTTCAATTTAGCCATACCATTCCCTATCTTTTTCAACTTTCAAACCTTTTTTGGCAGATTGGCCCATTTATGCTCATAATTCTTCCTGGAATAATAGCTGCTCTTATAAAAACAAGAGGGGAGAAGTGGGGGCAATTTCTTGTTTTTTCAGCATTTCCATGTCTTTACTTTCTTTATGTAGGATCCTGGTACGCAAAATTTGTGAGATATATGACACCACTTCTTCCTCTTCTCATACTTCTTGGGGCATATCTACTTACCATAATTCACAAAAAATATCAAAAATTAGGAACGCTTCTAATCGCTTCTTGTATCATCATTACGTATAGCTACGCATTGAGTTTTTCTTCAATATACAGCACCAAGCAAACAAGAGTAAAAGCCTCTGAATGGATATATCAACACATCCCCAAAAAAAGCGTTATTCTTACAGAGCACTGGGACGAAGGACTCCCCATTCCATTACCCACGTCCTCCCCGTCAAAGTATCTTATGAAGCAACTTACCATCTATGATCAAGATAACGCAGAGAAAATTCATTATTATGCAAAGGAGCTTTCAACCGCTGACTATATAACAATTGACTCTCGTCGTTTATATGGAACGCTTATGCATCTTCCTGAAAAATATCCTATTACGAAAAGATATTATGAAATGCTTTTTGCTGAAAAGTTGGGATATATAAAAGTGGCTGAGTTCAGTTCCTATCCAAGACTATTTGGCATTATGATAAACGACGATAGAAGCGAAGAAACATTTCAAGTATATGATCACCCAAAAGCAATGGTTTTTAAAAACGAAAAACACTTCACGAAAGAAGCAATTGCAAATCTTCTAATAATCAAGTAACGTATAAGGATTGTCTTGATAACATAAGAGAAACAAAATTCTATGAAGCAACATGTTCTAATAACTGGAGGCAATGGATTTCTTGGAGCTCATCTAGCAAGAAAATTTCTCAAAGAAGGTTGGGAGGTTACGCTTTACGACATCGCTCCACTTGAGATACATGATCTCAAAAACAAAACGCATGTAATTCATGGGGACATACGCAATAAAAATTCTCTCGAGAAAGCTTTCAAAGGAATAACACATGTTGTCCATGCTGCAGCAGCACTTCCAATTCAACGTACAAAGAAAAAAATTTTTAGTGTTAATGTTGACGGGACTAGACTAGTGCTCCAACAGTCATTAAAAAGCAATATAAAAAGACTTGTCTTTATCTCTACGACTGCTATTTATGGTGTCCCTAAGCATCTACCTGAAACTGAGGAAAGCCCGACTGATCCAATAGGTTACTATGGGGAATCAAAATTACTAGGCGAAAAACTATGTAAGGAATACATTGAAAAAGGTCTGAGTATTAATATCATTCGTCCAAAGACATTTCTTGGCCCTGAAAGACTAGGCGTTTTCTCGATCTGGTTTGAGGCAATTTATGTTGGACACAGGGTGTTCATTCTCGGAAATGGAAAAAACAAATATCAACTATTGGCTGTTTCTGACGTTGCTGACGCTATCTATAAAGCGCTTGTCTCACCTGTTGATAATGAAATATTTAACATTGGCGCTAAAGAATACCAGACCTGGAGAAAAGATCTAGGCTTCATTATCAAAACCGAAAAATCCAGATCAAAAATTACAGGTCTACCCGTTGTTCCATCACAAATAATCCTTAGGATCTTGGAGCTACTTAATCTCTCTCCCATCGCGGCATGGCACTACAAAACGATGCCTATTTCCTCATATGTATCAACTGAAAAAGCAGAAAAAATTCTTGGATGGAGTCCTAAAAAATCAAACAAAGATCTTTTGCTTGAAAGCTATCTATGGTACAAGAAGAATAGAAATAAAATCTTGAGTAAAACAGGAGACACACATCGGGTCAGTTGGAACTTTAGAATTCTCAATCTTATTTCTCGTTTATGAAAATAGGTTTTGATCTTGACAAAATATTTATTGATTATCCACCACTTATCCCTGACTCTCTTATTGATAGGTTATATAGGAAAAAAGGCAATGGGGATCTTCTCTATAGAATTCCATCACGTCCTGAACAAATCTTTCGTCAGCTATCACACAACCATCATCTACGACCTCCAATAAAGAGAAATATCACTTTTCTGAAAGAACTCCGCAAGAAAAAAGACTCGCTATTTCTCATATCAAGCAGATTTGGCTTTCTAGAAAAACAGACTTTATTCATTGTGAATAAGCTAGGACTGTCAAAGCTATTCACAAGTATGTTTTTCAATTTTAACAACCAACAACCTCATCTTTTTAAAGACGAAGTTTTAAAAAAATTGAATTTAGACATATATATAGATGATGATCTCCATCTACTTACATACGTTGCGAAAAGAAATAAGAAGGTTAAATTCTATTGGTATCACCCCAGAAAAACACACACAAAACTTCCATCAAATATTACCCAGATTTCAAGCCTTTCGGAAATTGAGAATAACACATGATTGCTACAGACATACTAATTGCCCTGCAGTGGTGGGTAGGAATTTTTATTCTTGGAATTATTGTATTTCCTATAACAAGCCTTCTTTTTTCACCTTTTCTTGATAAGGGGTATGCTTTTACTAAAAGTATTGGTGTGCTCTTTTTATCTTACGCAATGCTACTTCTGGGAACAGTCCACCTTTTAAGATTTTCATTTTTAAACCTCATATTACTATTGCTGATTATCTTATCTATAGAATTACTTCTTGCAAAAAAATATCCAAAAATTATCCTTTCGATTCATATGTCAATTAAAAAATCTTGGAGGTGGATCATAGTTGAAGAAAGTCTTTTCCTGATTGTATTTTTTATTTGGGTTTTTATTCGCTCCTTTTCGCCAGAAATTAATGGGCTTGAAAAATATATGGACTATGGTTTTCTTAATTCAATATTGCGTAGCGATTTTTTCCCAGCAAAAGACATGTGGTTTACGCCACTACCAATAAATTACTACTATTTCGGGCATTTTATGACTGGAGTTCTAACCAAGCTTACTCTACTCAAATCAGAATATACCTACAATCTTATGATCGCAACGCTTGCATCGCTAACATTTGTCAGTAGTTTTTCTCTAGCCACAAATCTTTATCAACAGATCCTTCAAAAAAAATATTTTTTGAAAATTTTTGTTGCAGGAATTCTTTCTGCATGTATTGTTACATTTTCTGGAAACCTTCATACTTTATACACCTTCTTCAAGCCATACGAGAATGAACACCCTGTCCCGCTGTGGAATCTGACCTTTTCGCCTACAACCTTCCCTAATTCTTATTGGTATCCAAACGCAACAAGATTTATTTACAACACAATCCATGAGTTTCCAATCTATTCTTGGACTGTGTCAGATCTTCATGGGCACGTGACTGATATTCCATTTGTGCTAACCACACTAGCATATGTTTTTTCTCTTCTCTTAACTTTTAGATCTAAAACGGTAAGTGATAAGAAAATATCTATATTTGTTAAAAAGCATAAGGTTTCAATAGAAATTCCCTCATTGCTATTTCCTTTAGGATTACTAGGATTTTTGCTTGCATGCATGTATATGACCAACGCATGGGATGGGCTGATCTACTTCCTCCTTGTTATCATGGTTCTCACTTACAAAAATATTAATTTTGCCTCTTCTAGGAAAGGGCTTATAAAATCGTTAGTCAAGATATGTGCCCATCTTTTACCAGCAAGTATTATGCTTGGAATATTCTTTGCGCTCTTTTCATTGCCTTTTTCGTTGTTTTTTAAACCGTTTGTTTCAGGGGTAGGAATTTTGTGTACTCCAGATTTTCTGAGTGCCAAAGGACATCTTGGACCAATACTTTTTGAGGCTGATCATTGCCAAAAGTCCCCTTTCTGGCAATTACTAACGCTCTATGGATTCTTTTATTTTTTTGCTATCTCCCTTTTTATCGCATTGAAAAAAATGGTTAAAAAATATCTTTCTGACGTCTTTGTGATAATGATCTTTATTCTTTCAACAATATTAATTGCTATCCCCGAATTTATCTATGCAAAAGATATCTATCCTGCTCATTATCGAGCTAACACTATGTTTAAATTAGTCTTTCAAGCATTTATCATGCTTTCCTTAGTCAGCGGATATAGTATTAGTAGGGTGATGCATTTTCTCAAAACAAAAACTAGCTTGAGCGCAAAAATTTTATATTCTGTATTTTTTGTTATTACTCTTCTTATGCTATCAGTCGTATTTGTGTACCCATATTATGCAGTAACATCTTATTACGATGATTTTAAAAATTACCAAGGACTCAACGGCATTAAGTATCTAAGCAATAAATATCCAGATGATGCAAAAGCTATTGCATGGATAAAACAACACGTATCAGGACAACCAATAATTCTTGAAGCTCAAGGAGATTCCTACACTGACTATGCCAGAGTCTCTACCAATACAGGGCTGCCAACAATACTTGGATGGACTGTTCATGAGTGGCTCTGGAGAGGATCATACGATGCTCCAGCCCCTCGTATTGATGAGATAAAACAAATGTATGAGTCGGATGATATTAAAAAGGTCAGGTCGTTGCTAGCTAAATATTATGTGAAATATATTTTTGTCGGGCAGTTAGAAAACGAAAAATACAATATTAATGAAAAAGTACTTAAGACAATCGGGAGGATTGTATATGAATCCGGAGAGACAAAAATCTATCAACTTCTCTAAGCTAGATTACCTACTTGTAGTTGGTGTTGGTGTTATTGGGCAGCCAATACTCTCCACAAGACACTTAACATAATTTTGAATTTCTGAGTAATTACCCGCTCCTTTTCGAGGCACCAGCACCCAGGCACCACCAAACTGCTCCTGGGAAAGCGGTGGGTTATACAAAAGCGCTGGCCTATCTACAGACTCATCGCCTGTATCAATAACAAAATTTTTTGTTGTTGAACCTTTCATTTTGTTAGCAAGCTTTACAAAATCATCATACTCGTCTTTTTTAATGTCAGTATCTATGCTTGACTGAAATGTATCGAAAAGACTAACAAGTTTTAAGGGGTTCAACAATGTCCCAGCTGAAAATACCTTTTCCTTAAATGCGCTGATCACTTTTTCTTGTCGTTTTGACCGAGCAAAATCTGATCCCTCAGGCCCAAGCGCATGACGGGATCTCACATATTTAAGAGCTGTCTCTCCGCTCATATGTTGCAACCCTTTATCAAAATGGAGATGTTCAAATCTGCACGGAAAAATGTCTGCATCAGTTGCACTTCCTGTAGCAATTTGAGCAGAAAAGCTTGCAATTGCTGTTTCTTCATATCCACACAAATCATCCTCTCTCCCTGTTATTGGGTATGCAAAATCATCAAATGTTCTTTCAACATTTACATCAAGCCCCCCTAGCATATTTACCGCCTTGGTAAAACCATTAAAATCTATACGAAAACCATAATCAATTTTTTGCCCCAAAATCTTTCCGACAGCAGCCTTTGCGAGAACTAGCCCTTTCCCTTTTTCTTGACCGTCTGAATATGCTTTATTAATTTTAGAATTTAAATCATCAACCCAAAGATCTCGAGGGAGAGTAATCATGGTGACTTTTTTGTTCTTCGCATCAATACTGGTAAATATAATGGTATCTGTAAGATTTGGGCCGTCATGGCTTCCGCCACCAATCCCAAGCAGCAAAATATTTACTCTTTCTTCTCCAACTTTTTTGAGAGAGATTTTTTTATCAAATGCTAACTGATATGCAACAGGCGCATAATTAATAACAAGTAGAAAAGCTTTAATAAGAATACCTAGAGCGACAAGAAGAAGTAGTAGCTTAAAAATTTTATGGTATTGTTTGTTCTTTCGAGTGGGCATATGGTTTATCGATTATAGCAAAGGCTATGCATTTTGAATAATCTTTGAAAACTCAAGAGGATCAAGACTCGCTCCTCCTACCAGGACACCATCAATATACTTCTGACTTGTATACGATAAAACATTTTTTGAGGTAACACTTCCGCCATAGAGAACGTAGTGAATATTTTTCTCTTCTTTGAAAAATTTTGCTACCTCATTTGCATGAGAAGGTGTATCTGGCGTGCCCGAGCCGATAGCATCAAGTGGCTCGAATGCAACCATTGTTACCTCCTCTGGAACATATGTCTCTTTTCCTTGGACGCAAAAAATTGGAGCTATATGAGATGCTCTCGCTGCAAAAACTTTATTTTTCAATATCTCGTCTGTTTCAAAGAACTCTTTTCGTCGCTCTGAATGACCAACAATTGCATATTTTACGAATTCAGAAAGTTGCCTCGCAGAGTCTTCCCCAGTATGTGCGCCTTCATCAAACTGAGAAATATCTTGTGCGCCAAGCTCTATATTAATTTTAGGGTTATACTCTCTGATGAGTGAGGACATTTGCGACAGAAGAACAGTAGGAGGACAAATGATTATTTTCTTCTGGTCTTTTTGACCAACCATATACTGGATTAATTCAGCTCTCAAAAAAGAAATCATAAATTGATGCACTTCAAGCGAAGACTTATGTTCTTTCCAATTTGCGACGAGAAAAAGTTTTTTCATATGTTACAATGAATTTTACGAAAAACCTCAACCAACAATCTCTATCATAATCTATGAATCAACATATCCTCAATGACCTAAATAATGATCAAAAATTGGCAGTACAGAATACAGATGGTCCAATGATTATTCTAGCTGGAGCAGGCTCAGGAAAGACGAGAGTTCTTACCTATAAAGTCATGTATCTCATATTGGAAAAGCATATTGTTCCAGAATCAATTCTTATGGTCACCTTCACGAATAAAGCTGCTCTTGAAATGAAAGAAAGAATTAAGAAATTTATTGGTTCATTATCCGAAGAAAAAATTACTGGACAACCTCTTGTTTCTACATTTCATTCATTATGCGCAAAAATACTAAGAGTCGATGGAAGACATGTTGGAGTTTCACAAAAATTCACGATCTATGATGACTCTGACCAAGTCGAAGCAATAAAAGAAGCAATGAATAAACTACTTATCTCACCAAAAGATTTTAAGCCGCACTCTATCTTGTCAACAATTTCACAAGCCAAAAACGAACTCATCTTTCATGATGAATACCCTCAATTTGCTAGAGGATTATTTCAGGAAACAGTTGCAAAGATTTATCCTCTTTATCAAAAAATTTTGCTGGAAAATGATGCGTTAGACTTTGATGATCTTATTCTGCTAGTAGTTAAATTACTAAGAAGCAATCCTAACATTCTTGAAAAATATCAAAATCTTTTTGACTATGTTCTCATTGACGAATATCAGGATACGAACAGAGCGCAATACGTTCTCACGAAACTGCTGGCAGGAAAAAAACAAAATATCTGTGTTGTTGGAGATTTTGCACAAAGTATTTACAGTTGGAGAGGTGCTGATTATCGTAATCTCATTAAATTTACGAACGATTTCCCTACAGCAAAAACTTTTTCCCTATCACAAAATTATAGATCAACACAAAAAATTCTAGACGGAGCAACAGCGGTAATTGCAAGAAACACATCACACCCTGTGCTCAAGCTCTGGACACAAAATGAATCGGGAGACCCTATTGAAATTTACGAGGCATCAAATGAACAGGATGAAGCAGATTTTATTATTAGAAGTATGATAGATATGAAAGTCGACACACTAAGCAAAGTTGCAGTTCTTTACAGAACTAATGCCCAGTCTCGCGTGATAGAAGAAGCCTTTCTCCATCACGGCATTCCTTACATTCTTATTGGTGGTACGAGATTTTATGAAAGAAAGGAGATTAAAGATGTACTCTCTTATCTACGCCATGCAGTTAATCAAAAAGAGACAATCGCGCTAAAAAGAATCGAGAAAATAGGAAAACAAAGGATGCAAAAATTTCTTGATTTTCTCTCAAGGCATGAGTCATTTGAAAACACCCCAACAATAGAATTATTAGATAGAATTTTGGAAGAGACTTCCTATCTTGATCTCTATGACGATAAAGATGATGAAGACAGAGCAAGACTTGAAAACATCAAAGAGCTTCGGTCAGTTGCTCTATCTTTTCCAGATATTGTTGAGTTTCTTGAGAACGTCGCGCTTGTCGAGCAAGAGTATGCATCAAATAAAGATAAGGATGCAAAAAGTGCAATTACCCTCATGACTCTTCATGCAGCTAAAGGACTTGAGTTCCCAATCGTCTATATGATTGGCATGGAAGAAGGATTATTCCCGCACTCACGAGCCCTTATGGATAAACACGAACTTGAGGAAGAAAGAAGACTATGCTATGTAGGAATAACTAGGGCAAAAGAAAGACTGTTTCTAACGCATGCAAGGCGAAGACTTTTCTTCGGACAGAAAACCGCTAATACTATTTCAAGATTTGTTATCGAACTTCCTGCAGATATTATCAAACAAAACCATGATGAGAGCATATTAACTAAATCGTCCGAAGACTATTTCTAATACCACTCTCCTGCTACAATAATAATTACCATGAAATTCGTCCCTCTCTCCGGAGATCTCGCAAAAGACTATAACAAAGTTGTTTCTCATCCACTTCAGTCTTATGAGTGGGGAACGTTTAGAGAAAAAACAGGGATCAAAATTATAAGACAAGGAGTTTTTCATGACAACAAATTGACTGGGGGGTTTACAATGACTATTCATAGGATACCTAAAACATCATGGAACATAGGATATATACCAAAAGGCCCAATGCCAGACAAAAAAATGCTCGATGAAATTCGAGTGCTAGGCAAGAAAGAGAAATGTATTTTCGTTCAAATCGAGCCTAATGAATTCTTTTTTGAAGATAAAGAAAAATTACTTACATCTCTCTCCTTAAAAAAAGCTGCACATCCTCTTTTCACTCAATATACATTTATGCTTGATTTAACAAGAACTGAGAGTGATTTATTAAAAAACCTTCACCCGAAAACGAGATACAACATCAAAGTTGCACAAAAACATAACGTAACAATAGTTGAAAAAAACACCGATGATGCATTTCAAAAATACCTTGAACTCATGCAGGAAACAACAAGAAGGCAAAAGTTTTATGCACATTCACTTGACTACCACAAAATTCAATGGCAGGTTTTAAGCCACATAAAAAAATCCGAAGAGCTCTCATCGCACCTTCTTGTTGCAAATTACAACATGAAGACATTAGCAGCGTGGATCCTTTTTGTATTCAAAGACACTCTTTATTACCCATATGGTGCTTCGAGCAACGAACACAGGGAAACTATGGCATCAACTCTGATGATGTGGGAGGCGATTAAATTTGGGCAAAAAACGGGCTTGAAAAAGTTTGATATGTGGGGCGCTTTAGGACAAGAACCCGATCCACTTGATCCATGGTTTGGCTTTCATCGATTCAAACAGGGCTTTCGACCAGAGCACATCATGTTCATAGGTAGCTATGATTTAGTTATTCAACCGATTCTTTATCAAGCATATGTTGCTGCAGATAAAATTCGCTCACTCTTTCTTCACATAAAATAACATGCTCTCACAACTTGCTGTCAAAATATCCAAGCTTTCTTCGCTCTACCTAATAACTCTTCTTTTTTTACTAACTTTAGTGTGTTATCTTAACACATTTGGAAATAGTTTATTTTATGATGATGAGCAATTTATCTACAGAAATGATGCCGTCAAAACACTAAATGTGGAAAAAATATTCACTCAAAGCCTAGTATCAAATGCTGGAAAGGTGAGTAATTATTTCAGACCATTATTATTTTTAGGCTTTGGTATTGAATATCGACTTTTTGGTGATAATGGATTTATGTATCATTTTGATAGTTTTGTTGTTCACTTTCTAGGAGGAGTTTTTCTCTATCTCTTTTTATTAAAACTATTTAAAAATAAATTTTTAGCATTTTTTACAACATTACTTTTTCTCATACACCCCATACAAACAGAAGCAGTATCTTATGCATCAGGTAGGGGAGATCCTCTAAGCTTTCTCTTCTGCATGATTGCTCTTTACTTTTTTTTAGCAACAAAGAAAAATGCAAAACTTATTTCATGCCTCTTTTTTGTCTTTGCATTGCTATCGAAAGAAATTGCAATTATTTTACCAGGACTAATATTTATAACCAGCTATTTGTTTGAAAATAAAAATGTAAAAAAAAGTTTCATTACTGCACTACCATATCTCACCATAGCTATGTGCTACTTCTTACTCCGCATAACAATTTTTAACTTCGCTAATACACTTAATTTTTATAGCACAGAGAATATTTATGCAACAAATATATTTGTACGCTTAAATACTTTTTTAAATATTTTTCCTACCTATTTACAACTACTGATTTTCCCAAGAGATCTTTTTATAGAGAGGGATTACAGTTTTAGTATCTATACAAAAGCAACGATAACATCGATCTTAACTATGCTCTGTGGAACAATAAGCTTTATCATTTCATTCAAATATAAGGTCAGAAACCCTATATTACTTTTTTCTTTATGCTGGGTTGCTATTTGTTTTATTCCAACAGCTGGCTTCATACCAATTAACGGCATACTCTACGAACACTTTTTGTATTTTCCTTCTGTAGGCTTTTTTCTTGCAACAACTTATGGGCTTTTTTCACTATACAAAATGAATGTGCGCTTTTTCTATGTTTTATTTATTGTTTTTACATTATGTATTTTCTTGTTGATTACGAGAACTATTGTAAGAAATTATGACTGGCACGATCCTATTAAATTCTATACTCAAACACTCTCATACGTACAAAGTCCGAGAATTCTAAATAACCTAGCAATGACATATGGTGACTCAGGGGATATCAAAAATGCAATTGCTACCTATAAAAAAGCAATCTCTTTTAATCAAGCGTATCCTGAGCCACACTATAATCTTGGAAATGCCTATTTGGGAATACAAGAAACCAGCCCTGCAATAGCAGCATATAAAGAAGCACTTAGGATTGATCCATCTTTTTATTTAGCATATGTTAAACTGTATTATTTGTATCAATCCTCAAGCGATAAAGATGGTATGACCTGGGTTGACAAGCAGCTTGATCGCTTAGGGCAAATCAATCCCTCTTTCAAGCAGCTTAAAATTCAACTTCATCAGCAATGAAACAACTACTTGATAAATATGGTGCCCTGTTTTTAATTGCGGTCTTTATTATTATTAAACTTCTAACAATACACGTAAGAGCATCAGACAGCAATATATACTTCTATACTGCAAAAGAGATACTCGAAGGGAAGCTGCTTTATAAAGATATTTTTTTCACTAACCTTCCTATTGTACCTTACGTTGCTTCGCTTTATTTTTTAATCTCAAAAGGTAATCTGCTTTTCTATTTTGCTACTGCCTTTGCAGAAGCAACTGTATGTGCAGTATTACTATATAAAATTATTCAAAAATCACATACAAAAAAATATGCAGTGATGGGTGTGCTCACATTTCTTTTTTCTTTTATTGTCCTATCTACATCACAGCACCAGACCGGAGTATTCCTGACATGTCTCTTTATACTACTGAGCTACTTCTTCTATCAAAAAAAGCGATTCGTCATCGTAGGAATTTTTGTTGGATTAGCAATCTTGACAAAAGCATATTCCCTCCCTCTTCTAGCAAGCTACACTATATTATTGCTCATGCAGAATAGAAATGCTTTGCTAAAATTTTTACTTGGTTTTTCTGCCACAACAACAACTATCCTTTTGCCATCGCTTATATTTGCATTTCCAGACTTTTATCAAGACATCTTTGCCTACTCTCTCAACAGGCCTCAGGGACTTAGTAAGACAACAATGTTTTGGTTCGCCATTAAACATGATCCAGTGATTACAGCAACCTTGCTATGTAATATTATCTGGATAAAAAAAAGATTATTTTTTGGAATATTTTCCTTATTTTCTGCGCTCTTCTTTTTGCTCTATCAAGATGTTTACTATCTCTATTTGGTGGTGATGATACCGATTCTTATTGTTTCAATTCCTAGTATCATCGAGGATCTTATCTCACACTTCTCAGTCAATAAACATGTAATAAGCACAATACTTGTGTGCTCTGCATTCATTAATATTGTGGTATTTTTTTCAGGCTATCAAAATCTTCAGAATCTCAACATCAACGAGATGACATCAACCATACTTAGACATAATCCACCGCTTCTTTATGGTGTAAATGGAATTACGCCAGCAATAGCATTGTCTTCAAAAAAACCGCTACTTAATAACGCAATTGACACAAATGCAAATATATTCAATAAAGGGTATCTTAATGCTAATAAAATGACGGATGATCTGATTAAAAATCATGGTCTTTTTATAACCGAAGGTATTTACTACCCAGAATTAGGAATTGATCAGCCAATATATACCACAATTAGTGACCAAGAAAAAATTAAAAAATATTGTAAAAATGTTAGTTCATTTCCTTTTAGATCAGAAGGAGGCTCAAATATAATCAATTTTTTCCAGTGCTAGCTGGTATTCTATAAACAAAAATCTGATTTTTTTTATCTCTCCCTATCTCTGGTAAAAAATCAATTTGATAGATATAACTCACTACTCTTGATCCAGGCTTAAGTTCTTTAAAAAATTTATTCTCCAGTCTTTTAAGGGTTTTTGGAATTAAATATACAATCACAAGATTTGCCTCAGAAATATTCATCTCGAAAAAATTTGCCCTTTTAATATCAACCATAGATGACAATCCTTTTATTCGAACACGAAATTTTGCTATCCAGACTCTAAGAGGGTCTATCTCGATACCAACGCCATGTGCATTTCTCAAGCTAGCAGCTTCTATCAAGACAGTTCCGTCTCCGCATCCCAGATCAAGTAATATATCTTTGTTTGTAATCTCTGCAAGCTTAATTATTGCGTGAGCTACCTTTTTGTTTGTTCTCCACCAAGGAGACCAAGGACTATCAGGAGGCCAGATCATTGATAATAAAAGCAAAAGCAATAATAACGTCAGAAAGATTAAAAGATAAAGCATTTTACTTAGTATAGCGAATTTCTACACAAAGCAATAAATCTTATTCTATTCGAAAAATTGAGGGTTATTTTTGAGTTAGTGCAACCGCAAGTTGATCAGCGCGATTATTATTCTCATTGTCAGAATGCCCAAGTACTTTGATATATACAACTTCAAGCTTTGAAGAGGAGATAATGTTATAAATTTTTTCGAAAATATCACGATTCTCCTTAACTCTATCTGGTGTTTTAGCAACACCATGAAGAGTTATCTGACTATCTGAATGTATTTTAATCTTTTTATACCCTTTGTTCTTAGCCCAGAGTAATGCATGATAAATTGCAAAAGCTTCTCCTCTATTGTTTGTTTGCTTCCCCTCAACTAGCCCTGCATTTTCATATTTTCCCGAGACAAATGCCCATGATGCTTTAGCGCTTGCAGTACCATTATTACTACATGCACCATCTGTCCAAATTTCAACGTCAAAAGAGCCATTACCCTCAGATGAGGTGAGGGATTTTTTTGTTGCATTATCTACTCGAAATCTATCATCAAGGTATATTCTCTTACAAAGAGGGCAAAAATAATATGCTGTATAAAAATATTGCTTTTTCTGCTGCTCAGAAGTTTTTTTTGTCGACTTGATAATTAATAATGATTTGTCGTAACGACAAGTTGGATTTTTTTTATCTATCATTTTGATACTCTATAATACTATTCCCCTATTATACAAGTACTGATCCTCTTCAAAAAACTTTCACTATCACCAGAAAATCGATACAATACGCACATGCAAGATCTTATTTTACTTAATAAACCAAAATGTTTAACGCCACTTGAAGCAATAAGAAGGCTTAAAATCAAGCGAAATATATCATCTGACGAAAAGATGAGTTATGCCGGGAGACTAGATCCTATGGCGCAGGGACTATTGATTATTCTTCATGGTGAGCTCAATAAAAAAAGGAAAGATTTTGAAAAACTAACCAAAACATATGAATTCACTATTATTCTTGGAATTAAGACTGATACCTATGATCAGATGGGAAAAATTCTTGCAGTAAAAAATACTCCTATTGACTTAGAAAGTAAGATAGTCTCAGAAATACCTTACTTTCTTCAAAAAAAGAGTCAGCAATATCCACCTTACTCATCCAAAGCAGTGCAAGGAAAACCTCTTTTTTACTGGGCTAGATCAAAACAACTTAATAAAATAGAGATACCACACCATCAAATTGTCATTAGTGATTTTTCCCTCCTATCGCTTAATAGGCAAAGCAAGAAAAATTTTATTAAAAATATTATTCAACAAATCTCATCTGTGCAAGGGGACTTTAGGCAAAATCAAATAATTGCCGATTGGGAAAAACTTATGATCTCAGGAGGTACCGGTGAACATCTTACAACGGCAACGCTACGAGCGACTGTTTCGTCTGGAACATATATCCGATCTATTATAGATGAACTTGGAGAAAGAATAGGTTGCTTTGCATGTGCATTCGATATAAAAAGAACAGCAGTTGGAGACATGAGTCTTTCTGATGCTATTTCTTTTACTTAAATCTTTGCTAGAATATTTTTAACTATGCCAGAAGCTGTTCGCTTATATAGAGGGATTATCTGGACCAATCATGCGCTTGAAAGACTAGGGCAGAGAGGTCTGTCTCAAGATTTGGCATGGCAATCATTTTCTTCACCGGATAAATCTTTCCCAGGAAAAAATCCAGGGACTTTTGAATTTCAGAAAAGATTTGGCCCTTCCCTCGTAACTATCATTGCCAAACAAAATGAAAAAAGAGAATGGTTGATTCTTTCAAATTGGATTGATCCACCACTGCCTGGAACTATTGATTACTTTAAAAAGGAGGAGTATAAAAGATTTCAGAAATCCGGATTTTGGGGAAAGCTTTTTATTTCACTTAAAAAACAGCTTTTTGGTTAGTTTTAGATACCTTTTCTTTTGAGACAATCAAGAAAAACATCACGGATCGGATACGCAATAACTGATCCCTCATTTTTATCGTTCTTTTCAAATCTTGATATTGAAGCGCAACTGTTTATTTGTGCACTTCGAATAACTCCATCTACTCGAATAAGCGCAAGATAAAATGCAACAAAAGACAAAATCATGCCAAGAACGATCATAACAACCTTAGGCGATATTTCTTCAGATTTCATAAGAACCTATAGTAGCACAGGTCTCTCAGGAAGTCAACGTAGAGATTGTGGGCATACTATTTTTTCCACTTTCCATATATTGTCAATCTTTGCAATCTCAAGACTTATTTTCTGCTCATAAGCACCAAACATCTCTACTACCACAAGTTTTACTTTGTTATCTTTTTTATCATCACCTGTCGATACCTGGTAAGATGAAGGCAGCTGCGCTGAACACAACACCGGATCAATCATGCTTTGATCTGTCATCATAAAATTTTTTACTGACCCAGAGGCTACGTGTGGATTTTGCTGCACGCATGCATTCTGCTTCTCTGGAACGGATTTATCTTGATTGCTTTTAATACATGAATCATAAGCTTGAAAAAATTTTATTGCTATAATCTTTGCATCAACAGCTCCTTCAAGGCGGACTGTATGTATTATTTCTTTCTCTATTGAGGGTTTTTTTGGAATGAAAACGTAAATTAATAAGGCAAGACAAACTATCAAAAAGATGAGTAGTCCTATCTTTTGCTTCATAGTTGATACTATAGCAAATATTGATATACTGCGTATAATACGACATGCAATTAGAGGAAGCTACATTTGGTGGAGGATGCTTCTGGTGTACTGAAGCAATTTTTAAACGATTGAAAGGCGTTGAGTCAGTCATCTCAGGTTATAGTGGTGGAAAAACTGAAAATCCTACTTATGAAATCGTTAGTATGGGAAACACCGGACACGCAGAGGCTGTAATGATTCGCTTTGATCCAACCATTATTTCCTATCAAACACTTCTTGAGATTTTTTGGAAAATGCACAACCCTACAACGCTGAATCGTCAAGGAGCAGACAGTGGTACGCAGTATCGATCAGTCATCTTCTACCATAACGAAAAACAACAGCAACTCGCTACGATGTCTAAAGAGAATCTTAGCAAAAGCCATACCTACCAGCAGCCAATTGTGACAGAAATTATTCCCTTTACCTCATTCACCAAAGCAGAGGACTATCATCAGAGCTACTACGAAGCTAATAAATCAACCCCGTACTGCCAAGTTGTTATTGATCCAAAGATTCAAAAACTTTATAAGACTTTCCCGGATATAATAAAAAAACCTACTGACGAAACTTCTTAAGAGATAGCATAGCTGCGAGCGGAAATGTTGCAAAAACTACTGCAATTAACCCAATGAGGAAATGTTGCAATAGCAAATCTTCTCTTTTTTCTACCTCACGAAGAGATCTCCCAGCTAAAATATATCCATCAACTCTTCCTGTAAAATGACGCATAACAGCAGCTATCCTCACGCCTTTTTTAGGCTCCCAAGTAAATCTGTCTTCTCCGTGTTCTTTTGTATAAGCGAAAACTCCTTGAGGAACAACTGGATCTTTTCCATCGAGCTGACCAGTCGCCAAAACCATCTCTCCAGCTCCATCATAAGATAGAACGAAGGGAGAAAGGCTTTTTTCAATATCGATTCTTTCAAGCCTAGCTATCTGAACTGTATCTTCTTTGGTTGATAATGCGGTTGAAATATCTTCTGCAAGCTGTATCTGAGGATCATTCGAAGCCTGCCTTATTTGCTGCTGCAACAATACGTAGAATACTCCACAGACCAACGCCCCAAAGACAATCAAGACGATCCACCAACGTAGTATTCTTGCCACAGTATCTTTGTTGTAACACACTTATCTCTACTATTCAAATCTCCATGATACAATACGAGGATGTTGGACACCTCATCTTGCGTTAAGAATGGACAGGTCATCAAGCCTACTTTGCCATTTTCTTCTATCAGCAAGCTCTTAGAAAACCACGCTATGCATTTTAGCAACAAAGATGCTCTCATTTTTATTGATGTAGACACGAACAAAAAAGAAACCTACTCCTACGCTGAGCTACTTAATAAGGTGCAGTCTCTCACAGATCTTTTTAGCAATGTCTTTGACCTTAAGAAAGGCGATAGGATAGCGCTTCATCTAGGCAATACTCCTCTCCTTCTTTTCTCGCACTTTGCTGCTTGGGCAATTGGCGCCATCACAGTACCTCTTGATCTTAAGAGAGATACTGATGACAAAAAAGTTTTTAAAATCTCGTCAACGAAAGCTAGGCTGATCATTGGAGCCTCATCCGAAAAAGCTCATTTTCAAAACCTTTTATCAGGAGTAGATTTTTTAACAGATAGTGAAATTGAAAAGCATCAAAAAACTCAGGATCTGCCATCGAATGCTTTATCTGATCCGTCTCTGATACTTTTCACCTCTGGAACAACAGCAAATCCAAAAGGGGTAGCACTTACGTCTAACAATATCTTTTTAAATGCTGATGGCATTATAGACTGGCTAAAGATAACTTCATCAGATATTTTTTATATCGTACTCCCGCTTCATCACATCAACTCAACGACCATGAGTATGGCAACTATTCTTACAGGAGGCACCATAGTTCTTTCTTCACGATATACTAAAACACATTTTTTCCAAACTATTGCTCAAAATAAATGTACTCTTTCTTCAATAGTTCCAACTATCTGCCTAGACCTTTTATCAGAAGAGGAGCAATTCAAGCTCCACAAATCTTCTCTGGCGCAATTGAGTCGTATACAAATTGGCTCAGCGCCTGTTGTCCCTAGTGATGTTGAAAAATTTCATCAACTGTATCAAATTCCGCTAGTGCAAGGATACGGCTCTACCGAAACAGCTCTTCGAGTTGCGGGCGTAAGCCCATGGGAGCTCTCAGATGCTATATTCCAAGAACTCACTATAAAAAATAGCATCGGTGAAGAATTGAAATGGAACAATCTCTCAATACGAGACAATAATGGGAAAGAAGCTAGAGAATCAGAAGAAGGAGAGCTCTGTGTCAGAGGACCAATTCTTACCTTGGGATATCTGAACGATAAAAACTCAACTCAAGATGCCTTCTATGATGGGTGGTTCCATACCGGTGATCTAGGATACTGGAAGAACATCAACAATAAAAAGCAATACTTTATTAATGGACGAGCAAAAGAAATTATTATCAAAGGAGGTATAAATATCTCGCCATTATCCATTGAGGATGCAATACTAAAATCTTTTCCTCAAGTAAAAACCTGCTATGTAGTAGGGGCTCCTGACAGAAGGCTTGGTGAAGAAATCGCAGCAGTTATTGTTGTAAAAAATACCATCACATATCAAGCAGCCCAAGAACTTAAAAAGGAAATACAAAACAATACAAAGAGTCTATCTTCTTACGAAAAACCACAATATGTTTTTATTGTTCAGGAACATACTCTTCCCAAGACTTCAACCGGGAAAGTACAACGGGTCATAATTAGATCATATATTCAGCATCTGCTTACTCCAATTTTTGAAGATGAGACATCTATCATCAGGCAGCTTACGCCATTTGATGATGACCTTTTAAAAACAGGACTTTTAATCCACAATACCAGATGGGGAAATGGACTCAGTATCGACAAAATAACACTTGATGAAGCTACGACTGAAGGGATTGTCCTTGGAGCAATTAATAAACAATCAAATAAGTTAGAAGGCATACTTTTTGCTCTAAAAGCTAAAAGCGATGACATTATTTCACTGTCTGAAAAGTATAAAACATATGATAAGGCAACTCACAACCTCACCCTAAAAAGCAATGAGCCTGATGGGGATGCGCTACTACTTGTATCTGTTGCGACAAATGGCGAGCCATTTCATGTAACTACTCCAGAAAATGAAGACGAGCTGAAAAAAATTGCAAAAGATATTATTCCAATCTACCTTCCAAATGATCCTGTTATTTCATTTCACATGAAGCCAAAAGCTGGATTTGCAAAAGGAGCCTCTGTGTTACATATAATACCAAAAGGACGAGAGGCGGATATCGCATCGCTTGGCTATAGTGTCATTATGCAATATGATGCACTACACCAAGAACCGGTTGTCAATCCAAGATCACCATTGGGTATCCAACTCCTTGAGGCCAGCTTCCTTTATGGATACCAACACAACATCAAGAAAATCTTTGCTTACTCTCGCCCAGCTGGACTCCTTTCGCATCTTCTCAAAAAAACTTCGACCTAATATGGTATGATACTCCTATGCTGGACAGCTTTACCGCGATTGCATTCGCGTCTATTCTTTCAGTGGGATCGCTCGCAAATTCCTTTATCAGTCACCCACAACCAGTACGACTTATTAGCCCACTCCCCATAACTACCCCTGCACCCACTTCCACACCGACACCATCACCGACTGCTACGCCAACACCTCTTCCAACAGCCACACCAACCCCAATACCTCCAACGCCTACCCCGACCATTGTCTTGCCGATAATAACCCCAGAAGAGCTTGAGCAGCTTTTTAACAATTATAGCCAGCAATATGGTGTCGATAAAGAGCTACTAAAAAAAATTGCTAAATGCGAATCAGGATTTAACTCAAATGCACAATTCTTAGATTATGGAGGAATGTTCCAATTCTCATCTAGCTCCTGGGCATCAACAAGAATTGCAATGGCACAAGATCCAAATCCAAACCTCCGTTTTAATACAGATGAGGCAATTAAAACTGCGGCATTCAAAATCTCACAAGGAGGAATTGGGGCTTGGCCAAATTGCTCTAAGTGATCATCTTGAAACAAATCCTCGAAACGTCTTGATGCTGAAATACAGGCTTGTTAAAAATAAGATGGCAAGAATTTGATTTACCCAAAAAAACATACTTACTGGAGAGTAGATGAGATAAGCATCTACCGCATAATAACCAAAAAGGAAAACGCCAAAAATTGAGATAAGAACATCTACGACAGCTACTATAAAAACCTTTGGACTAGTAAGGCCTGAGAAAATACTTAAAGCCAATACTATCAAAAGAGAGACCCTAATACTTATTGGAATATAGCTGGTAAAAAACGGCAGAAAAAACAGCATGATAAATGAAGAAGTAAAAAAAAGTTTTCTTATCGTATCTCCATAATAATGAATGGGGATTTTTTTATCTGATTCCTTTACAATCTGATATTCTGTAGGCATAATTATTCCTCATGAGCAGCATCATCTTTAGTCTGGTGAACGGTACCATCTTTATGCTCAGGAGGGGCATAGAAGGTAATAAGCTTTAAACTCTTCTCTCCTTTATTAATAATGTTATGTCTTACTCCTGCTGGGATAAAAAGTATTCCATGCTCATCAAGCCATGATTGCATACCATCAACAATGATTTCAACTTCCTCATCTCCATCAATCATCATAAAAATCTGATCAGTCATAGAATGAACTTCTTCACCTATTTCTTCTCCAGGTTTAATGCTCATTAAAACAGCCTGAGAATACTTACCGGTATAAATAACCTTTCTAAAATTATCGTTTTCTTTAGCTAGATGCTTGAAATCTCCTCTAAACATAACTAAAGCATATTACTCTTGATATTATTTTGCAGTGATCTCAATCAAGTTATAGAACTTAAGAGGTAAAGGGGCTATTTTACAAAGTCGCCGATATAAAGTTTTTCGAGTTGCTCTAGAGCCTGCTCAGGATGACCACCCAGATCTGTATCAGGACGCTCATTAAAAAGCGTTGATGCGTCCATGCCACATCCTTTTGCAATAGTTGCACCACCAGGGTGCCTAGGTATAAAATCAGTTGCATCATAAACTTTTCCGTCAATTACCATCCAACAATCGTCTTTAGTCGCATGTTTTTTTACATCATCAAGTGAAAAGGTTTTTGTAGTGGAGGTTGGAGAAATTTGAGTGACCGTTGGTTCTGGAGAAGAGATTTTAGAAGCATCATCAGATACGGTTGTTTTATTGGCGTTATTCATGAAAAGAAAAACCGCTGCGATAATAATGACAAGAGGTGCCCCAAAAAGGAGAAGTTTTTTAATCATACTGAAATATGATTGTAGCAAATGTTTTTAAAAGATCAAGTATTTTCTCAAGCTTTCTTATTTATCAGTAAAATTATATATAAAAAGAAGCAACCTATGCGGTATATTACTCCCAAGGGGTCATCAGCTGAAAATAATTTCCATCAGGGTCAGAAAAAGTAGCGATCATACCTCCACCCATTTCATAAGGCTCTTTTATAACAGTTGCTCCACAGTTCTTAATTCTCTCAAACTCTTCTTTTACTTCTTTTGTCTCAAAATTAAAAATTATTCGAGAAGGATCTTTTGATTGTCCATGTACTTCTGAATGATGACCAATTGAAAAAAATGATGAACCAATTCTCCAACCGTGCCATCCTTCCTCCATCATGTCTGCTTTTCTTTCAAAGACTTTCTCATAAAAAGAAGCAAGGACATCGATTTGAGAGGTTCCTATCATAACTGAGCTCAAGGTAAGCATATGTAGACTATACATCGAAAGCCAACATTTAACAAGAGGTCAGGGTTTGGCAATTTTTATGACAGTATTCCAATTCCTCGTGGTTATATTCTTGCCAAACTCTTTTTCCAAAAAAACCATCATGTCTGTGGTATTTTTTTGCGGGAGCAGAGTGACTGCAGTGCATACCTCTCTACTAGAAGCGGATAACACGTGGATTGCTTTATCTGACGAAATATATGGAATCGAAAATGAAGGTTTTTTGGGTACTGACAAAAAGGTCACATAAAGTCTCGTATCTTTTGTGACAACGATATCCTTAAAAGGATCTTTTTTAACAAGATCAACTATCTCTTCTATGTTTCGCACCAATACAGGAATATGCTTTGCATAATGGTCAATGAGTGCTTTCTCTATAGTATTTCTGAAATCAATTTTTTCATCAGATGAGAAGATAACATTACCACTATTGAGAAGTGTCTTTATATCTAAAAAGCCAAGTGATACAAAAATCTTTTTTAGATCCTCCATGCTCACTTTGGATTTTCCTCCAACATTAATGCCACGAAGTAACGCAACGTATCTCATGTTGTAACTATAACAGACTGATCTAACTCCTGTGCTTTAACGATAGGATTAGTTTCAAGTACCTCTTTTAAGATATCATCTATCCACTCAATGGTCCTTTTTGCCTCTAATGTTTCCCCTTCTTCAATGGACTGGACAAGGGAGGGGAGTCCAAAAACATCATCAGCTACCTCTTCTCCAAGAACCTGTCTATTAAGATCTTTTTTATCATCTCGACATCCAACAAGCATAATACCTGAAAGACGAGATGGAATCAGATAAGGAGCAACGCGCGGGAAAGTGAGGTGGTCATAGGCAATCTGCCTTACCTGATCAATAGCCGCTGATCGATCAAAAAACCCATCAGACAACTGACTCAATTTTTCTCTTGTTTGCTCCAGATCATCCCGGGTAAATTCTCGCTCAGCAATAAGAGTTCCTAAATTTGCTGAGAACTTTCGTGTCACCAATTCTCCAACGACAATTCGCTGCGTTGCTGCTAAAAGCCCTGATCGAAGCCTTATTCTAGATACTAATGGATTGATCCGAGACAGGCTATCTTTTTGCGAAGCAGCACGAAGCATGGTTGCGATCTTAACTCGAGTCTGGTCAATTGATGATTCAAGACCTGCGTCTTCAATAAGCTCTGCTGCCTGATATGACATGTTCTCTAAGTCTTGCTCAGACACTGGTCCTTCGCGAAGACGCGCTGCTGACTCATCCACCCAATGAATAATCCTTCTCAGACTCTGCGGTTCCCCATCAACATCGGCAGGACTATATCGTCCTAAGATATGTTGCTGCTGGCGGATTGCTGCCTCAACACCATCCCACACCTGATTAACCACAAGGCCAACAGGCTCACCACTTTTTGGCAGATTTTCTGGCGAATAATTTTGATTTGGAACAGTAAGGTAGGTATAGCTGTAAGGATCATCTATTGACCGAACGCCATTTTCGTCGATATCAGTATGAAGCCGAGTCCACCGGGTTGAGTAAATCTCTCCATTAGTCGGATGGAACCTAAGATCCTCCTCAAATCGATTTCTAGGAAATCCTGAATCACCAGTAACAAGACGAGGAAGACGCAAAATATCTTGATGTTTCAAATGAACAAATGGATAGATCTGTTCACTTCCTGTCTGCATCCTTACTTTTGTGGTTGCAGCCCATTCTTGACCCTGTTGTTCTATTGTTTTTCTTTCAGTAACTACCATTGAGGCTGTTATAGCACACCCAAGGTAGACGGGGCAAACTAATACTACTTCTTCTGGTTATTATGCCTTACGCCTT
>CAYWEJ010000009.1:0-30152 GCA_964457465.1 uncultured Gammaproteobacteria bacterium
TGCTATAATTCCCTTTGCTTTATTAGCAGATCTTTAACAGAGATTTTAAAGGAGGAAAAATGGACTTTCTTCCCGATGCATCAATAAGACAATGGATCGCTTTTGGCATCCAGGAGATAATAATCATCTTTGCGATAGGCTTATATGTCGAGTCATTCGTATTCGAAAAGCAAATCGGTACGCATATAAAACTTTTTTTCACAACACAAAATGGCTTCGTGCTCAAATCAACCGCACAGATAAAGGCATGGAGTATCAATCCGTTCACACTCACATGCGATGGTCAGCAACTTCAAGGAGAGGCTATTGCCCATCCTGTTGCTCCAATCACCTATTATTGCCTTGACCAAACGCTTTCACCGGGAAAATGGCATGTTGCTGGTATAAGAAGCGAAAATCAAGGCTTTGATCTTATGTTTGACGAACCGACAACTGTCAGTTACACCAAAAGCAAATGGATCTATATGCTTGATATATACATCGTCATGTTTCTGTTGATAATATTAACAACAATTAATGCGGCATTTTCTCAGTATCTCTAAGCATGCTCCCACTATTCTTTGCAGTAGTGGGAGCATTTAATTTCCAAACAAAAACTTGCTCCACTCCTCCCACGGACGAAGAATTTTTTCAGAAGCATCTGATTTCTTTTTATCATCTAATTTTTCAGTTCCAATAATAACCGTCTGCTCTCCCGGCTTCACCAAAAATAGCTTATTTCTTGCCTCTTCCTCAACAAAATTGATATTTTTAACCTTTTCAAGCTCATTACGTAACTTTTCATGCTCGTTTTTCTCTTTCTCTAACTGTAATGCAGCATCGCTAATCAGATCATTTTTCTGCCACAAATTATAGATAGATCGAAGTAAATTATTGATGATAAAGAGAGAGAAGATAAAAATAACAACGTAAAGAATTCTTTTCATAATTTGCTATATTACTCCCCTTCAAGCTAGCTTTGCACAAATCTCTTATTGACTAGTTGCAATTTAGTTGATATTATGGGATAATTCTAGCTTATGCAACCAACAACAATACGAAATGCCCACCAAAAATTTGTTGATTTTCTTAAAGGGAAGAAGCACTCCAGTAGCACTATTCTAGCATACGGAAAAGACATTGATCAGCTAGCTTCATTTCTTGAAGAAATGGACAAGCATCATGTTCACGATGTAAGCTCAGATGATATTCAGGCTTTCTTGGCTAAAATGTCAGAGAAAGGCTATACGCCAAAATCTCTTTCTCGAAAGCTTAACTCAACTCGAACGTTTTATAGGTTTCTTAAGGTCAACGAGATGATCACCGATGACCCATCTCTTCTCGTGTCTCACCCACGATATGAGCTCGCTCCACCTAGAATTCTAAAACCTACTGAATATCGAGCGCTTCGCGATGCTGCTCGCCATGATGCACGCATGTTTGCGATCATTGAACTTTTGCTTCAAACAGGAATTCGTATTGGTGAATTAGCTGAGCTTCGCCTTTCTGATATCAAAGGAGACAGCCTCAATATCAGGCCTTATGAAAAACACGAAGAAAGAGTCGTTCCTCTTAATCACCCAAGTAAAGATGCTCTTAATGCCTATCTTAAGATTCGCCCACAAGTCACCGACGATCATGTCTTTATTACCAAATCAGGCAAGCCTTTCCTGGTTAGAAATATCCGAACAGCAATTGAACGATATTTCAGGATTGCTGAGATTGAGAATGCTAAGGTAAATGATCTTCGACACACCTTTGTCGCGCATCACCTCAAACATGGAGTATCTTTAGTACTCCTTTCAAAAATTCTTGGACACAAAAGGATCTCAACTACTGAAAGATATCTTGAATACGTAAAAGAAAGAGCAAAAGACACTTCTTCCCTCTCAGAGCTCTAAATTCTTCTTCAAACCTTCATTTAGCCTTATTTTTCTGCTACAATCGCTAGTACGCTGGGGTGTGTAGCTCGTGGGACGCAGCCGTAGCGAGTCCGCCTGCTTGACAGGCGCGGATGAGCGCTATCCTTCGAGATGTATTGCAGGAACAAAAAGATTTGGGTGTGTAGCTCAGTGGTAGAGCGCTATCCTTCGAGATGTATTGCAGGAACAAAAAGATTTGGGTGTGTAGCTCAGTGGTAGAGCGCTATCCTTATAAGATAGATGTCCTTGGTTCGATCCCAAGCACACCCACCTATATTAGATTAAAATATATACTATAGTCTCGCTCGTTGAGAAATTTCAGACTCAACGATCTGAGCATTTCGTCCATATTTAAGTCTAGATAACTCTTTAACAAGCTCAGCAACCCGTGGATCTCTAGCTCTTTTCTCAGCCTCAATGTCTTTGGTTGTATCAAGTGAGAATGGTGGTACGGGTTCTCCTCCAACAATAGTCCTCATATAACAGTTAAAACGATCAATATTGATCAAATCTGCTTCAGTAAAGATAGGTTGGAATTCATGCTGGAGATAATTCGCATCAGTAACTCCTACGCGAAAAGTAGCGATTGTTCCGACATTTCCAAAAATAGCGTTCTTGACCTCCTCTTCCATTTGGCCCACGAATTGGTTGGCAACGATCAGATTGAGGCGATATTTTCGAGCCTCAGAAAGAATTTGCGCAAAGTCAGGTGTTGCAAAGTTTTGAAACTCGTCAACATAAAGGAAAAAGTCCTGCCTTTGGTCCATTGGTATATCTTGCCTAGACATCGCAGCGACTAAGATCTTTGGCACTAACACAAGGCCTAAAAAGCTTGAGTTCTCTTCACCTATTTTTCCTTTTGAAAGATTGATCAGAAGGATCTTTTTGGTATCCATTGCCTCTCTAAAATTAAATGCGCTCTCTGACTGACCAATAATATTTCTGATCATTTTATTCGTAACAAAACGACCAAATTTTGAGACGATATAGTCAAGAACTTCTGATTTATGGAAATCCGATGTCTGAGCAATCTGATCTGTCCAGTATCGTCTAATAACAGGATCCTCAACACGAGGCAACAACTCCTGAACAAAGGCAGGATCAGTGAGCGCACGAACCACTTCCATAAAAGTAGCTCCAGGCTGATACATACAGGTAAGCATCGCATTGCGAACCGCATGTTCAAAACGAGGGCCAATAATGCCTGTTTTATTAGGGTCAAAAAGCTTGTACATAAGGCCAATAACTGACGTGACAACCAAATGTCTTTGCTGCTCATTCTGAGCCTCAAGCATATTAAACCCTAGTGGCTGCTCTAGATCGGAGGGATCAAACAAGATAACATCCTCTGCCCTCTCAGGTGGCATAAGCTGCAAGATATCCTCAATCAAATCACCATGAGGATCAATTACTGCCAAGCCTTCGCCATTTTTAATATCCTGCATGATAGATTGCTTAAGAAATTCTGATTTTCCTGTACCTGTTTTTCCGATGATATACATATGTCGCTGCCTATCAGAGCGTTGAATATATACAGGTTTTGATATTCCTCTGAAAGTACTTTTCCCAAGGTAAAGTCCTTCTGTTGGAATATTTGCTGGAGCTGGAGCTCTTTTTGAAGTTACCCAGTGAATACCAGGCGTCTGGACACTTTTATTTGGAAAATGGAAAATTGTTGCCAACTCATCGCTTGTCAGGACAGAGGTATGTCCTCTCATGGGAAAATAGCGGTAAATAAAATCAGTAACAAAAAGGCCTTTAAAATGATGCCTGTTCTTTTTAAACTGATTCATGCCGGTATACTGAGAAAAAGAACCAATAAGATTACTTAGATGGGCATCTGCAGCCTCTTTAGAACTAGAAGAAACCACCAGGCGAACGATCGTATTAAATCCTGGCTTTGTTAATTTATTTTCAATACCTTCAAGCTCTTTTGCATTTGAAGAGTATTTTGCAGTCTCTGGATTTGACTCATTTTTTTTAGTTTTGGTTAGATATTCTTTTCCTGATTCTTTCCATCTTGGATTGGCAGGTTGGATGAGTATCTGAATTGCTGCACCTTCACCCTCGCCCATTTTGGCAAGAACTGAGGTAACTGACGCCATGGAATCAACAGCTAGATCTTTAAAAACTTTAATAGGCTTAAAATCATCGTACTTAAGAGAAAGTGAGGCAAAAGCCACCTTCCCAGTATCAGAAAAAATATTGTATTCACCAGCAATTGTTGCACTCTCTTTCTGCTTTGCAGCTGGGTCATTAATTTGCACTATTTCAGCATCAGGGTAAGCGCCATTTATTTGTTTTTCAATAAAATCTTTGAGCTTTATAGGAGCATTAACGTAAAATCGCACATCTCCTGGAAGCCCAACAAGCTCAAAAGAAACGTGAGGCTGCCTACTAAAGTAATCAAGTCTTTTAGATTTTCGGAGTGAGGCAAGACTAGAAAAAAGCTGCTCTGCTGCATCTATTTTTATGTCGTTGTCGCGAGGAAGCGATACTTGCAGAAGTACAGAATTGAGAGACTCCGACTCACGCCCTTTATTTCGCATCCATAACAGTACTGCATATGAAAGTCCAAGAAGAGAAAGAGCAACAACAGCAAAAAGAAGCACTCCTCCTAAGAACATGACGATAAGCGATTGCATTTCCATATTATGTTGTGACTGTTTGTAATTTTCGAACAATATACTCAGTAAGTGCTGCTAGCCAATGCTTAGACTCGGCAGTTGAAGTTTTTTTGACAATTTGTTTTGCTTCTTCCACTGCGTAGGGCAATGTCACTGTTGTTGGAGGCGGAATAACAACAGGAGTTGCCTCTTTTGCATATTCAATACCCGCTTCTTTATGATCCTGAGATAGTTGTGGCTGTTCTTTATTTTCTACTGCCTCAACCCCTGCCTCTTGCACCTCAGGATGCAGCTGTGGCGCAACTTCTGTTGGGCTGAGATATTCTGACACAGGGGCATGTGAAATGGGCGCCATCTCTTTATGAGGACCACCATGGTACTGTGGTGCAGGAGCAGTCTGTACAGGTTGTGTCGTCTGCTGTGGAACAGTCATTTGATTGGGATCCATCGTTAATGACTGGTTTGAGACGGGTATTTGAGGTGGCGTATTATTTTGGGTATTATCCATAGCATCATTATCTTAGCACGAATAGCAAAATCAGACAACGAAATTAGCTTCAATTTCTCATGGAGACTAGGCACACACAGCTCCCTTACCGCAGTCTGGACATTTTTTTATTCCTTTTCCAACAATTACCTTGAACTGGCAAGTAATTTCTTCTGTTTTCTCAGTTCCATTGTCGTCATAAACAATATTTCCTTCATCATCCTTCACTATCTGCTCTATGGTACCTCCACAATGAAAATGAGGCTTTGCCCCCTGGCATTTGCAAAGACTCGGATCATTCTCAGGACGAACCCCGAATTGTCCAACGCTATTCTCGAAGAATCCACCTGAATCACCACAGCCCACAGCCAATACCTCAACGGGGAGGTTACCTCTTTTTTCTACTTCTCTCCTAGCACCTTCCTGATCAAGCGTCTTACTCCATGCCAGCATAGCCTTGATACCATCAATATCTCCCTGTTTTACCAAAGCATTTGCCTCGTCCCCTATATGAAGAAGTGTATTAAATACATGCGCGATTGTTTTGGGATCCCATCTAATAATTGCTTCTATCAACAGAGGTTTAATGGGCTCACATATCATGTCGATGATAGCAAATTCATACCCTTTCAAGGCTTCGGAGTCGAAAGACAAAATTTGCTCAAGTAGCCTCTCGTCATTGCCAAATCTTTCAAGCTTTATTGGTTTTCGAAGTAAAACAGCATCCAGCGATCCCTCTTCGCCGTCAAAGTATTCTGGATCTAATGAAAGAGCAGCATGCTGATAATCTTCATAAGACATATCAGTTGCATATCGTTTTCCTGTCACAATTTTCTTTCCTGTAGCAGGGTCTTCCCCTAGCGTATAGGAGTCTACAAACTTCTTTTGATAATGGCTTTTGTCACGCATTCCAGGAGGAGAAAAAACAAGCATCACCGATCCCATCGCAGTTGTGGGATCTGCAAAATACTCTTGCACTTTTTGAATACCCATCAGCTCACTTCTTTCTCTCTCAATTTCTCTTGACCCTTGCGCTTCTTGATATGCAACTCCTCGCTCCACAATAGTAAGAATAGGTTCTGCTGGGAATTCGCTGTTGTAAAGGTTGCCATCATCATCGATAAAAAAATCCATAGGGCTCTCAAGACAGTTATATCGCTCACGAAGTGTACTCGTGATGTCTTTGTGCTCATTCTTCATCCATCCAGCTTGCTCTTTCTCATCCCTACACTGCTCAAAACGATTTCGAGACTTAACAGCATCCCACGAAAGAAGCTTGTTACTCGTATCGATATTAAGAGCGCTATCAAAGTCACGCCGTATTTCATAAACATTTGCTAATTCCTGTTGATAGCGCTCTAGCCCTACTTCCTGCTCGGATCTGACAATAGGAGAGGGTGAAATAAGCTCAGAAGCAGCATCGCTATATCCTCCCGATAAAGACAGCGCTGATCCTACAACGCGAGCTGCTGTTTCTTTTTTTATTGCATGACTAAATGTTGATACTCTTTCCATAAAAAAACTCCTCTTCCAAGGAGTACAAAAAATGTACTTCTGCTCGGAAGATTTCTCACGGGGATCTGACTTTACAGTTGCGGCACAGTTGGAGACTCACACTCCATTCACCCGATTATTGTTGCTTAATCCACTTTGTTTCTTTTTTCTTTTCTTTGTGATTGACAAAACGCGCCATGGTAAAAAGAAGATCTGAAAGTCGATTGACATACTTCACAGCGTTCTCATCAACTTCTTCTTTTTGCATAAGTGCAACAAGCCTTCTTTCAGCGCGCCTACAAACAGTTCGAGCCTGATGAAGACTTGCCCCTACTCTCCCACCACCCGGAAGAATAAAATTATGAAGCTCAGGCATTTTTTCAGTCATCTTGTCAATCTCCTGTTCAAAAAGTGCTACTCGTTCTTCAAGCCTTTTAACGGGAAGTGCTTTGGGATTGGCGAGATATGACCCTATATCAAAAAGGTCGTGTTGGATACTTTCAAGAACAACTGCTAATTTTTTATGTCTATTCTCAATATGAGCAACCACTACCCCAACTAGACTATTAAGCTCATCAACCGTTCCGTAGGTATCTACTCTTTCATCTGACTTGAGAACTCGTGTCCCTCCAAAAAGTGATGTTTGTCCTTTATCTCCTCGTCTTGTATAAATCGGCATACTAATACTTCATCATGATCAAGATAATGATGACAAAAAGAAAACCACTAACGAGTGCCATTTTCATTCGACGCTTTGGTGTTAATTTTTTAGCTATTGTCTTTTTCATTACAAAAAATCCTTCTTTCCCAAGAAGGATCTATCAAAAGAATTCCTGCTCGGGAGTTTTCTCAAATATATCGTTTTCTGACTTTCCCCTTCAACTTTTCAGGAAAATTTATCCTGAGCTTGCTGAAGGACAGTTACGGCATAGCCATGGAATTACACCATGATTTCCGATATAGTTGTCGTATTGTTTTATCGTACTTGCCAGCTTATTACAAGAGGCAATTAGCACTCACTATAGCCGCAGCCATAGCACTTCTTGCAACCTTCTTCGTAAGCAAAGCTCGCGGCACCACATTCAGGACAGATGTCAAAAAGATTGGTATTAGTATGCATTGCCTCAACAGGAACAGTCGCTGCTGCAAAACCCAGCTGCTCTCCTTGACTCTCAGGCTGATCAACTTTCGTCAAGAATGATGCCTGGCCATTGGTCGCATGACCATTGCCATTACCATTGGTTGTTGCTTCTCCGTTGGTCTCAGACGCTTTTTCTACAGCTACTGGCTCGACAGGTTTGTCCTCTACTTTTCCGTTTACTCTAAAATTACTATGACGCGCGAGCACCTTAGCCACTGCATCAGGAAGCGATCGTACTCTATTCTCTCCAAATCCTACACTTCGTGCTCCTCCGATACCGGTCAGCTCCGAAACAATCTCTCGCATTCTTTCTCTCTGAGGAACAGTGCTGTGGATACGAAGAACAAATGAGATCATTCTTCCTAATGCATCAGCCATTGCCATGACATCTGAGCCTGATTTGCCATTGTTGATAAAGACTTCAAAAGGCTGATTGGTCTCGTCATGATTGATCGTGACATACATCCTGCCGATTGGACTATCTGCCTTATAGGTAGTTCCTGCAAGAACCATTGGACGTGGAACTCGTGGCGTGACTGGAATAACTGGCTTTTCTTCTTTAACCTCGTCTTTTTTATCAGAAAGTCTTTCAAGCACTCCCATACGAGATCCATCTCTCATGTACGTAATACCTTTAAGACCATAGTCATACGCGAACATATAGAGATCTTTTACGTCCTGGACTGTGTGAGTATTAGGGGCGTTAACAGTCTTTGAGATTGAGGAATCAATATATTCCTGAGCAACAGCCTGGACTCTGACGTGCTCCATAGGAGTTAGATCATTTGCTGAAACAAAATAATCGGGCCTGTCTTCTCCCTCATGAGCCTTTCTCCACTCGTCAAAAAGAGGGTGATACATGATCTCTTCTCCACCTCTCCATTTACGACGGAATGAGAATTCATAGACAGGCTCAATACCACTTGAGACTCCAGAGACAAGAGATGTGGTACCTGTTGGAGCGATAGTCAAAAGCACTGCGTTGCGAATACCATTCTCAGCAATCTTTTTCTTGATAGCTTTAGGAAGCTGTTTGACAAAATGCGCATCAAGATATTTGTCTTTCTCAAAATGAGGGAATGCTCCTTTTTCTTGTGCAAGATCAGCTGATGCATCATAGGCACTATCTCTCAAGACCTGAAAAATTTTCTCAATAACAGGAATTGATTTCTCAGAACCATAAGGAAGCTTCATCTTGATCAAAGCATCACCAAGTCCCATGATGCCAAGACCTGTTCTACGAATATCTTTTGCGCATGCCTCATTTTCTTTGAAGAAGTAGTATGTCTGGTCAATGACATTATCCAGCATACGCATTGCCACTTTGACATCTTTTCCAAAACTCTCAAAATCAAATTTTTCATCATTAACGTACGCAGCTAAATTCATTGCGCCTAAGTTACAAACTGCCCATGCTCCCAAAGGCTGCTCACCGCAAGGATTGGTAGCGATCAATCGCTCAAAATAATAGGTATTGCTTCTTTTATTTGAACGCTCCATAAAATGAAGTCCTGGCTCAGCACTTCTCCAAGCTGCTGTGCAGATAAGATCCCAAAGGTAACGAGCTTTGATCGTTTTATAAACGACAACCTCTTTGCCCATTGCTTTCCATTTATCAATTTCCCCATCCCATTTAGCATCGTATTCAGGATCAGTAATATCTGGGTAGATCAGATCCCAATCAGCGTCTTTCTTAACAGCCTCCATAAATGCGTCAGATACACAGACGGATAGATTTGCACCATTAATCTTACTGAGGTCTTCTTTGACTGTGATAAATTCCTCAACATCTGGATGCCAATCCCAAAGCATAAGCATTGTTGCACCACGTCGACTGCCTCCCTGCTGCACAATATCGTGTGTTGCTACTGAAAAAAGTGTTGCCCAGTTCACAGGACCACTTGAAGTGCCATTTACTTTTTTAACACGGGCGCCTTTGGGGCGAAGGGATGAAAGATTGAGACCCACTCCTCCTGATCGAGCCTGAATTTCAACGAGTTGGCCAAGAGCTTCCAAGATCCCATGTCGTGAATCTTTAGGACTAGGGATAACAAAACAATTAAAGTAAGTTACTTGATATTCTGTCCCTGCTCCTGAAAGGATGCGTCCAGCTGGAACGAATTTGAATCCTTCCATTGCTTTATAAAACTCTTCTTCCCACTTTTTCTGCTCTGATTTTTTCTCATTTGCAGCAATACCACGAGCAACCCTTCTCCACATCTCTTCAGGAGTCTGCTCAAG
Organism: uncultured Gammaproteobacteria bacterium; assembly: GCA_964457465.1. Lineage (GTDB taxonomy): Bacteria > Patescibacteriota > Microgenomatia > Levybacterales > UBA12049 > JACROF01. The sequence goes on from CAYWEJ010000009.1 coordinate 9,892, forward strand.
CAAAGAGCCGTCCTTGTCTTTTAAGGCGTATCTATCTAAAAATACTTTTTGTCTGATTCCGTCTAAATTTACTGGCATAGTATTAATGTATTAATTTTTTAACCTCGTTTTCAAAATCCTCAACGTCTACAAACCTCTTAAAAACGCTTGAAAATCGTATATAGGCAATTTTATTAAGCTTTTTTAGCTCATCTGCCACCAACTGTCCAATTTTCTCACTTTTTATCTCTACTGAGTCCCCACCTCGCAACTCATGAATTACTTCTGTAATGATCCTGTCTATCTCATCAACAGAAATAGTCGTTTTCTCACATGCCCTGATAAGTCCTGCTTTCAACTTATCTCTATTAAATTGCTCACGTCTCCCGTCTTTTTTAATAACAAGCAGATTGACTGTCTCAATCCGCTCGTAGGTAGTAAACCTCCTCTGACAGGTTCGACATGCTCGACGCCTCCTGATAGCATCCATGTCTTCGCTGTCTCTTGTTTCAACGACTTCTGATTCTCTACTTCCGCAGTAAGGACAATGCATACGTTCTTCTCTTTTCTAACAATACACTTCTTAGCTAAAATTATATGTAGTGTCCTAAAAAACTATATGACTCTACCAGTACCAATGTCAAGATCGAAAAGTATATCTATCTATATCACGGCAATTTTTCGGGAAAACGTAGGCTCAGATCTTGTGAAATTCTTACAATATTTTTGTGAAAACTATCGTGATAGAAGAAAAAGCTTATGCTCAAAAGGCAATAACTTAGCTTTTAATATATCGATAGTCTTTTTTTCTTGAGGATACGACTTAGCCATGTCTGAAAGCATGAATGTATACTGAAAAAATGATGCCGAGAGCTTACGAACAAGAGGTGCTGTATCCATTCCTTCTTTTTTAAGGGCTGCAACAATTGTTATAGATTGGGAGAAATAATTAATACCTTTATCTATAGTTGAAAAAGCTAGAGGAGCTTTTTGATCACTTTTCTTGATAAGAAAAAGTCCTGCCTGAAATCTCTTACCAGCCTGAAGAAGATTAAACTCTGCTTTTTTAATAGGATCACTAATGAGAAAAAGAATAATCCCGTCTCGAACAGTCTTAATAATATACAAAGGGTTATCAGGCAACATACCAGGATATGGCAATGGGTAATCAGCGCTTACCTGCGCGGTTGTTGGAACGATATCTCCTGCTGGACTAGCATCTTGTGCGAAAGCAAATTTTGGGAAAAAGAAAAAAAGAAATAAGAGGAGAGATATTCGCATTATGTAGCGCCATCATAATTGAAGACCCTCTCTATTGCAAGTCTTTTGCCTCTAGAAGTGCTCTATGTGCAATCTCAAAAACCGCCCTCTGGTTATGAGTGAAAGTATTAATGACGCAGTCATAATATTTCTTGTCCCAGTATACCCATTCTGGATCATTATGGACATATAACCTTCTAAACTTGTTCAAATGCTGGCGCTCTCTCTCGATGACTTCATATTTTGCATCTTCTACAGATACGCCATCGCGATTAACGAGACGGTCGATTCGCACTGCGGGAACATCTTTTCCTTCGTCCTCACAAACAAGTAGTATTTTAAATACCCCAGGAATCCCCTGAGCGTCAAAGCCTGCTAAGTGGCTCTGGATGACATGCCCCTCTTCTTCTCTGAGCATCTTTTTAATACGTTCTTCATATTCCAAATCAAAATGGTCTGGTCTTTTTTCAGTTTGGGTAATACTAAACCCTAGCTCTTCATTTATCTTTCTGAACAACTTTCCACCATCAAGCATATGCCAGCCTAGCTCATCTGCTAATTTTGTAGCGAGCGTAGAGGCGCCACTCCCTATTCTTCCAGATATAGTAAGGTTACGAATTGCTATGGATTTTACCATGTGGGTAGTATAGCAAATAGCTATTACGAAGCAGCAAGAAGTACTTCCTCAACAAGACGATTTGCATAGCCATACTCGTTGTCATACCATGCAACGATTTTTACCATATTTCCTCCGACTACCTGTGTCAATGAGAGATCCACAATAGACGAGTGTGGATTGCCGATGATATCACTTGAGACCAAAGGCTCTTCTGTTGCCTCTAAGATAGATGCTAACTCCGGCTTGGCAGCCTCCCTTTTAAATACATTATTTACCTCTTCTTTTGTTGTTGATTTTGAGACAAGAAAAGTAAAATCAGCGAGTGAGCCAACAGGAACCGGGACACGAAGAGCAATACCGCTAAACCTTCCACTGAGATCAGGAAGTGCTCTCTCTGCTGCTTTTGTAGCGCCGGTTGAGGTGGGAACAATATTGAGTCCTGCTGCTCGTGCCCTACGATAATCCTTGTGTCCACCATCTTGCAGTCTTTGGTCTGATGTATATCCATGAACAGTTGTCATCATCGCTTTCTCAATCCCAAAATGTTCGTGCATTATCTTTGCGACAGGAGCTATGCAGTTGGTGGTACAAGAAGCGTTACTGAGCACCTCTTGTCCTTTATAAAGGGTATCATTGACACCTAGGACAATTGTTTCAATAACGTCGTCTTTTGCAGGGGCTGAGAGCACGACTTTTCTGGCTCCTGAGTCCAAATGTTTTTGAAGTTCTTCTTTTTTCTCAAAAACGCCGGTAGATTCGATAACAACGTCTATTGCTAAATCTTTCCATGGTAAAAGCGAAGGGTCTTTTTGAGAATAAACATTAATTGCTTGATTATTCACTAAAAGTTTGCCCAAAAACTCCTTGGGATCGCTCTCTGATCGCTCTTCTATTTCTATGCGTAGCGGCAATGTGCCGTACACAGAGTCATACTGAAGTAAATATTTCCAGCCTTTAAGATCAGTCGAGGACCCAGCATTGATAGCAACTACCTGAATCTGATCTGCGTGTCTTTGGAGTATCACCCGATGGGCAACGCGTCCTATCCTTCCATATCCATTAATTGCTACTCGTACCATATATTCAGTATAGAAAAGGACCAGCTACAAATTCAATATGACACTCTTGTTGACGAAGAGATAAAAAAGTAACTATGATGAAAGTAATCTGAATTTTCAGAGATCTTTTGCTATGAACAGCACGCCATCTTCCAAAAAACGAATTATCACTATTCTAGTAGTGCTTCTTCTACTGCTGAGTATTCCGCTCGTAGTTTTTCTCTCCCAACAACAGCAAAATTTAAAACAAAATGCAGCCTCAGAAGCAGATCTTGTTGTTCAGACATTACAGCTTACAGATGCTGGTGGCAATGTCAAGACAACTTTCTACGAAAACGAGGACATTTACGTACGAACAGTCATAAAAAATAATGGAGGAGCTAAGGGCACATCAATTGACGGAACCACAACAAGTCAAATATTCTCAAACAGAGCGAGCACAGCACCAGACAACTCCCTCTCTGATGTAAACATTTCCTTAAAAAACGGTGAGTTTGGAGCAGGGTCAGAATTCACATACGAATCCCGTATTAATGGAGCGGGTCAGACAAAATTTCTGACTGATCCCTACAATGAAAACGCATTGAGGAAATATTCCTGGAGAAAAGCTACAGCTGGGACTTATACTGCAAGAATTTTTCTTAACTCAGATAAGCATGTGACTGAATCTGATTACATCAACAACCAAGCAACTGTTACCTATAATGTTGTTCCGTTTACTTCAAGCTTAGAAAAGGGAACAACTTCTCTCACACAACCAACTGACTTCAACACTTTCCCTTGCATCAGCCAAAACTCTTTATTTCTTACAGGATTCACTGGATGCATTCAACAGGTGACTAACGACAGTACGAAAGTTCAAGGAAAAGTAACCAATAACACTTCTCAAGAAGCAACAATAGTCATTGCATCATACAAAGCATATCTTGAATACAAGGAGCCGGTCCCATACTGCAGCTCAACACAATGTCCAGAAGAATATAATGAGATATGGACGCAAACATTTTACAGTGCTAAAAAATATCAACTCTCCCCTGGTAAAACTGTGTTTATCTCAACCTCAGTCCCCCCATGTGTATGGCAAGCCGACATTTTTGTTAATGGGCTTCCTTTTTCTTTCCATCCTAATATTAATACCTATGCTGATGGTAAGGGTTACGTAGATGGTTGGTATCATTTTTATCCTATCTATGCTGACAGAACTCAAGTCAAGTATTGTCAGCCAGTTATTCCATCACCCAGCCCAAGTCCATCGCCAAGCCTATCTCCTTCCCCATCGCCAAGCCCTTCACCCTCAGTATCGCCTAGTCCTTCTCCCTCACCAAGCATACCTGTTCCTAGCGAGCCTACTCCTTCGCCATCAATATGTCCAACGCCAGGTGTTGTAAAAAATATAAAAGTAACTTGTCCTTACTGCAAAGGAGGGACTACTTAGTCTATGAGAGTTTCAAAAAGAATACTAGCATTTATCGTTGTTATCCTACTTCTTGTAGGTGTAGGAATAGCCGTCTATCTTAGTCAGCAGCGCCAAGATGTAAGACAGAGAGCTGCAGAACCTTCTCCTACAGTCTGTGTTGCAGATCAACCAACAGACACCATGCTCATTTTAGACATATCAGGAAGCATGAAATCTCCTACCAGTGCTACCGACAGCACCATGCGGATCGATAGTGCAAAAAACGCTGCAAATAAATTTCTTGATATTCTCGCAAAGAGAACTCAGGATCCTCTTCACCAAGTCAGTCTTTCGACCATCAGCACAGATACTATCGTAAAAACAGAACAATCTCTCACGTCTGATCTCTCAAAAGTTAAATCCGCCCTATCTGCTCTTACTTATAAGGGCGGGACATGTATTGAGTGCGGACTTGATGCTGCAGTAAAGGACTTTGCCTCAAACGATCGTGATGGAATTAAAAATATAGCAGTCATGCTTACTGACGGTGGTGCTACACAATTTATTGGAGGAAAGCCAGATAGCTCTGCAGAAGGACAGGCTGAGGCGCAAAAAAGAGCGCTGGCTAAGGCAGTCGAGATTCATAATACTTATGACGTTACGTTTTATACCATCGGCTTTGGCGCTGATGCAAAAGATCAACTTCTCACAAATATCGCGACTGCATCTGGTGGTCAGTATTTCTTTGCTCCTGATGCAGCAACTTTAGATTCGATCTATACAAAAATCGCACAGATTATTGGAAAAGGCTCAATCAGTGGATCTAAATTCTATGACGTCAATCAAAATGGTATTTTCGATGAAGATGAAGTAAAAATTAATAACTGGCAGTTCTCTCTCTACTCCGAAACAAGCACTACGCCTATCCAGACTACCAAGACTGATGCTGAAGGAAATTATGTATTTAATGGTCTTTGCGACGGCTCATATACTGTCAAAGAAGACTCTGTTACTGATTATGTAGCAACAGACAACCATACAGAGCAAGCAGTCACTATTGCTAATGCTCAAAACCAAACAGGTATTGATTTTGGCAACAGCCAAGAGACACCTCCAAATGCTTGTGCTGTAACCCAGGGGTCGTGTCAATGGGATCCTCTCACAGGAGCGATAAGTTACAACGTTGAGGTCAAAGAATCTGCTGCTGATGACACCGTAGGAAAGACTATCTTTGGCCCAACAAAAGTTGATGCACCACAGACAAAGGTAGTATTTACAGCACAACCTGGCAAGACCTACACGTGCACTGTTAGCGCTACGAATAGCTGTGGGACAGGAGATCAGGGTTCAGCCGAGGCTTCGTGCCCACTTCCATCTCTTACTCCATCACCCTCACCATCACCAAGCCCAAGTCCATCGCCAAGCTTATCTCCTTCCCCAAGCCCATCGGCTAGCCCTAGTCCGTCTCCATCACCCTCACCATCGCCTACCAAACCGACGGTAAGCCCAAGCCCAACTGTTTCGAAGAATCCAACACCTACCACTCCAACGGCAGTTGATTCGCCAACGCCAACTACCATTGCTGTTGTCCTATCGCCAACAGATACACCAACAAGCGATGTTACGATAACTCCAACACCAACGCTTGAAAGCCCTGGAAGCATTACGCAGACACTAACGATTATCGGAGGCCTTGTGCTTACTATTATCGGAGCAGTGATTCTCTTTGCCCTCTGAGGTTAGTCGGTAAATTCTTGTACAAACATCAGTCCGTAAATTCCTCCATCCATAACACCAATTCCAACTTTTTGATAACGTGTTGATAAGATGTTTGCTCTATGTCCAGGGCTATTCATCAACCCTTGATGTGCTAATGTTACCCCTGGAGAAAGTGCTAAATTCTCACCAGCATGAAGAAACACAATGTTTGCATGTGCCATGCGATCAAATGGCGAACCTCCCTGCAGATCGTAATGAGAAAAAAAACCTTCTTGAAGCATCACTTTTGCATACTCTCTTGCTAAAAGAGTCAGAGATTTATCATAACTAAGCTTTTCAAGCCCCGCCCTCTCTCTTTCATAATTTACCAGCTTAAACATCTTTTCCTCAGAGTCTTGATCAACAACTGGTGATGCTACCATAAAATGGAGCTTGATTGATTCATCGCTTTCAGGTTTTACTGTTAAGACGTTGATACTATCCTTGTGACCGCCTCTGAAAGCATTATCAAGCGTTTGCTGAATGTGTGCTGTATGAGCAACGAGCGTACTACCAAGATGAGATGTTGCTACTACATTTTTTAATACTGATGAAGATGGAAGTGCAACAATCACCGTTAAAAGGAATGAAAGCAATATATAAGCACAAGCAATACCTGGGAAAACTCCAAGAAAATGATTAAAAGAACTTATAGCACCATTTGCCTTCTTGTGAGAAAGCACAGGAAGAGAAATCTTGCGAAGGAGCAGTGATATGACAAGCTCAGAAATTCCAGCAATGCAAAGAAAGCTCACAGCATTTGCAAAACCCAGAGGAACAGAAAACAACTGCAAAATAACTGAGCTTAACTTGTCAAAAAATAACAGACCAAAAAGAAATGAGGTCACAAAGCTAAAAAGGTCCAAAATCGACAACGCAAAACCGATTACATATCCTTCATAGATATAAAAAAGAAAAACAAAAATGATAATCAAATCCAGAATATTAACACCATATTGCTGAAGAGATAAAACTGAGAGTATTTGAGCGATCACATCGTTAAATGAGAAGAAGAACTGCATACAGCTATTATAACAAGACAACAAAAGATTAATGCCCATGTATTTGTCAGAAAAAAGGCCAGGATGATATCATACATGCATGTCTAAAAATAGAATTATCAAAAAAATTGTGCTCAAAAAGAAAAAAAGGCTGCTATATCTTATTATCCCATTTTTCTTTTTTTGTTTATTCTTCTACTTCTTTCTTATAAAAGACCTCCCCTCACCTACCAGACTTTCTAGCAAGGCTTTGCCACAGTCTACAAAAATCTATGATAGGTCTGGCAATCTCCTTTATACTATTTACGCAGATAAAAATCAGACCTTTGTACCTCTCTCACAAATCCCAATATCTCTTCAGCATGCGACTATCGCTATTGAAGACAAAGAATTCTACAAGCATGGGGCAGTTGATGTCCGAGGCATTGCCAGGGCGGCGTATGCAACTCTTTTTAAGAAAGAGCTGCAAGGAGGGTCTACGCTAACACAGCAACTAGTAAAAACAAGCCTCCTTAGCCCGGAACGAACTATTCAACGAAAGATGAAGGAAGTTCTCCTCTCAATGGTGACAGAGATGATCTATCCAAAAGAAAAAATTCTTGAGATGTATCTTAATCAAGTTCCTTATGGAGGCACGGCATACGGTGTTGAGGCAGCAGCGCAAACATATTTTGGGAAAAAAGCAAAAGAGCTGACGCTTGCTGAATCCGCTTTGCTTGCCGGACTCCCTGAATCTCCAACAACATATTCTCCTTTTGGCTCTCGACCTGAGTTGGCAAAAAATCGACAACTAGAAATTCTTACAGCGATGAAAAGTCAAAAAATGATTACTGACGCAGATTTTATCAAGGCATCAAGAGAGCCTCTTCTCTACAAAAAAATAAGTAATCCAATTCTTGCGCCTCATTTCGTGCTATATGTCAAAGACTTACTCGTCAAAAAATATGGCTCAAAAACAGTTGAGCAAGGAGGGCTTAGTGTAAAGACAAGCCTTGATCTCACACTTCAAAATTTTGCTCAAGACGCAATCGCAACAGAAGTAGCATCACTAAAAAACTACCGAGTTGGCAACGCAGCAGCTCTGATTACAAGACCTGGCACTGGTGAAATATTAGCAATGGTTGGAAGTAAGGACTACTTTGATACTACATCAGACGGAAACGTCAATGTTACCCTCGCCCATAGACAACCTGGCTCATCTATCAAACCCATCAACTACGCGGTAGGGCTTATTAAGGGATACACTGCTGCAACGCCATTTATTGATCAGGCAACATGCTATCCAAACCTTACTGGACCTGCTTACTGTCCAAAAAATTATGATGGGAAATATCACGGTGTTATGCAGATGCGTTATGCTCTTGGGAATTCGATCAACACCTCAGCAGTGCAGATGCTCAAGCTAAATACTATAGAAAGCATGATAGCCACAGCATCAGCAATGGGTATTACTTCTTACAATCAGGACCCTACGCGCTACGGACTCTCGTTGACCCTAGGGGGAGGAGAAGTAACCATGCTTGAGATGGTGACTGCCTATGGTGTTTTTGCAAACAATGGATACAGGATGGATCTTCATCCGATTCTGCGCGTGAGCGACAGCAGAGGTCGAGTTCTTGAACAATATACCCCACCAACTAGCCCTATCTTTGGAGAAAAAGTTCTTCCAAGCGGAGTAGCTTTTATCATCTCTGATATTCTCTCTGACAACGGCGCTAGAACTCTTGAATTTGGCCCTAGCTCTCAACTGCGTATAGGAAAAAATATTCCAGTACCTGTCAAAACAGGAACAACAAATGACCTCAGAGACAACTGGACAATTGGCTACACACCAGATTTTGTTGTTGCTGTATGGGTTGGAAACAACGACAACACACCAATGAGCAACATAGCCTCAGGTGTTACAGGGGCAGCACCGATCTGGAACATGCTCACCACACACCTCTTAGGAGATAACCCTGTCTCAAAACTCTCAAAGCCAGAGAACGTTATTGGCAAAACTGTTTGTGCCACTTCAGGACTTATTCCACCCCAGCAAGGATCATGCCCTACTCGATTTGAATATTTCATAAAAGGAACAGAGCCACGAAAAGTTGATCCAGGCCTACAAAAAGTTTTTATAGACAAAACCACACAGGATCTCGCAAAACCTGGGCAAACTGACAACATCGAAGAAAAGGAGCAGCTAATTGTCACTGACCCTCTCAATAATAGATATTGCGTAACCTGTGCACACCCAACGCCAACGCCTTGACAATTGTCCGGATAATACCATAGTATGATGAGTACCCGATGAGATATTTATTTAGTCTCTTATTTCTTTTTGTCGTTATTTTTCCTCTACAAACTTTTTCCTATTCAAAAAACAGCCTCCTTGCTCAAACTGACTTACCCATTAATAACCATAAAGCCGCACTCAAAGAGACAAGAACGGAAACCCGAGAGACTTTCAAAGAAAAACTCGCTCAGATAAAAGATGCAAAAAAAAGAACGATTACACAAAATATTGATGAAAGTATCGCTAAAACAAATGAGCGCTTGACGACCAGGATGAGTACTACACTGACCAGACTTACTTCCGCTCTCGACACTGCAGCAACTACCTCTAGCTCTCTTGAGTCTAAACAGGCTATAGAGACCGCAGAACAAGTACTTACCACAGCACAAGATGCGGTCTCATCCCAGCAAAAAAAAGAGTATATTGTTACTATTACTGATGAGGCTGCCCTAAGACAGGCTGTTCAAAGTACGCTTCGTGTTTTTCGACAAGATATACAAGCAACTCACAAGACAGTAGCTGCAGCACGTGAGGCGGTGCTCAAAGCACTACGGCTTATCAAACAAGAAAACAAGTAGCCAAACAATATACTATGGAGCAACAACCAATATCAATACAACCAGTCCAATCACCACCTCCTGTTGTTCCGCCACAAAATCCAAATGTGAATGCGCAAGCAAATCGAAAATCACTTTTTCTAATTATTGGTATTATTATACTGGTGATCATATTTGTAGGCATGATTCTTATTGCCATGATCAGCCCCTCATCGCCTCAGCCTACTCCAGTAGTAACCAAACAACTTACACCAACGCCACTACTTCCTTCTCCAACAGTCACAGATACATCCTCTAGTAGCGAAGAGGAAATTGATACTCTTGACACTGGTGATCCAACGCAAGATCTTACCAATCTGGATCAGCAGGCATCAGAGCTCTAATTTTTTCCTTCTTTTCAAGCCTGATTAGCTTTAGTATAATCTTGCAAACTCTTTTTCTTTTTAGAAATTATCCACCAATCTGGGATACCCTGCCTATTCTTTAAAGAGCATTCTTATGCATCTTATATTTATTGCTTTACGATTTTTAGTGCTTTTCTTTATAGTTGTTGGCAATCTAGCAATTGCCATTATCAAACTATTTTTGTACTGCATCCTGCAAATTATTAAGGCTGTTCAGTCTATTGGTGCAAAAATAGCCTCAACGGGTAAAGCGTTTGGCAAAACAACCAAAAATACCTTTGTAAAACTTTTTGCCAAAAAAAAAGTCAAGAAAGAAAGAAAAAGGAGAAAACTTCTCCATCAAACAACAAGTATAAAGCTTCGTTATTTCTTTGTTGGATTTGTTTCATCTTTCTTTTTTATCTTTCTACCTCTTGTTTTCGTTATCTTTCTTCAAGATCTTCCTCATCCAAAAGAATTGACGACAAGACAAATTCCTCAAACAAGCAAGATTTATGACAGAAGTGGCAAATTACTCTATGAGATCTATGCTTCTCAAAATAGAACACTCGTTCCTCTTTCACAAATTCCTCTAACGCTCAAAAATGCTACGCTCGCAATTGAAGACAAAAATTTTTATCGTCATCCTGGATTTGATATCTCATCTATTATTCGAGCTTTGCAGACTAACAATCATGCCGGAAAAATACTCCAAGGAGGCTCTACTATCACACAGCAGCTTATTAAGTCATCAATGCTATCTCCTGAGCAAAGCGTTAAAAGAAAAGTAAAGGAAATTATTCTTGCATTTTGGGCGGAACGCATCTATACCAAGGATGAAATTTTAGAAATGTATTTCAACCAAGTCCCTTACGGTGGAACAGCCTGGGGTGTTGAAGCAGCATCTGAAATCTATTTCAACAAACAGGTAAAAAATCTTGATCTTGCAGAAAGTGCTTTTCTTGCCGGGCTCACCTCAGCGCCAACCACCTACTCTCCTTTTTCTTCAAATGAAACACTTTGGAAAAATCGACAAAAAGAAGTTCTCTCCCGTATGGTAAAACTAGGTTACATCAGTCAAAAGCAGTCAGAGCAAGCAGCAAAAGAAAAGCTCACATTCAATACTGAACAGGCAGCATTTAGAGCGCCTCATTTTGTGAATTATATCCGCGATTTTCTCGTCAAGAAGTATGGCATCGCCATGGTTGAAAAAGGTGGTCTCCAAGTAACGACAACTCTTGATCTCGCTCTTAATGATAAGGTGCAGAACATTGTCACTAGCGAAATAGAAAAAAATAGTTATCTCAACATCTCAAACGGTGCAGCAGTAGTAACTAATCCAAAAAATGGCGATATTCTTGCGATGATTGGAAGCAAAAATTTTAATGACCCCTCTAGCGGAAATGTCAATCTAGCAACCTCCCTTCGTCAACCTGGTTCATCAGTTAAAATAATTACCTATAGTGCTGCTCTTGAGAACGGATTTACCGCAGGTTCAATTATTGATGACTCTCCCGTAAGCTTTAATCTTGGAACCAGCATCTATTCGCCTGTAAACTATGATGGGAAATATCATGGACGCGTTCCTCTTCGAATTGCTCTTGCTAATTCACTCAATATCCCAGCTGTCAAAATCCTAGCACAAATTGGTGTCCCTACGATGGTAAAACTAGGAAAGGATATGGGTATTCAACATTGGAATAGCCCAGAAGACTATGGCCTCTCACTAACCCTTGGGGCCGCTGAGGCAACAATGCTTGATATGGCTACGGTAAATGGCACATTAGCAAATCAAGGTAAAAGAGTTGACCTTAATCCAATCCTTAAAGTTACAGACTATAAAGGAGCAGTCCTTGAGGAAAAAAAACAACCGCATGGCACACAGGTACTAGATCCTGGAGTAGCTTACATCATTTCAGATATTCTTTCAGATAATGCTGCAAGAAGTATGGAATTTGGCTCATCTTCCCCGCTGAATATCCCAGGGCATAAAGTATCTGTCAAAACAGGTACATCAGACAATAAAAGAGATAACTGGACGAATGGCTATACTTCAGATTTTGTTACTATCGTCTGGGTTGGAAACAACGACAACACGCCGATGAGTCAGACACTTGCATCAGGGATAACTGGCGCTGCGCCGATATGGAACAGCATCATGACACAACTTCTCAATCAAAAAAGAGAGACTCCAATGCCTATGCCAACAAATATTATTGGACTACCTTGCTTTGGAAAAACAGAGTACTTCCTTAAAGGTTCAGAGTCACAAGGCGTATGTAGAACAACATTTCCATCTCTTACTCCAAAAAAGCAGTAGTCTTGAGCTTTTGTGAAAGTTCGTGATATGTTGAAGTAAAATCTTGTGGGTGAAAAAGTGCTGAACTCGCAACAAATCGTTCCACTCCCGCCTCACACGCTTGCTCAATTACTTCTACTCTTACTCCTCCGTCTATGGTAATCGGTAAAAGAGGGTGCTTCCGATGAAAATCAAGAATCTTATTCAGCCTCTCAGGCATAAAATCTTGGCCTGATCGCCCGACTTTTCCCGCTGTAAAAAATAATACTGTATCCAAATCTTCAATCGGAACCTTAATGGAAGACGCTGACGTTTCGCCATCAAGAGCAAGACCTATCTCTCCAAATTGCTGAGCTTTTGCCACAAACTCCTCCTGATCTTCCATCATTTCTATATGTCCCAAAAATCTTTTAAAGCCGACTTTTGCAAAGTCCTCAAGATATGAGATAGGGTCCTTAACCATCATATGAAGCTCTAAAGTGAACGTTGATGCATATTGAGCAAATGGAGCCGGATCAAGAAATGTTTTCTCTTGAGCAAAAACGCCATCGATAATATCAATATGGACAGTTTTTGCTACAGAAGTCGCAAGCTCCAATTTTTTTTTAATCTCGTTCCAGTCTTTCTCAAGAATGCCAGGAATTAATTCACGCATGGTCAAGTGATGTTATTTTTGCAATTCTTCGAACATGCCTTTCTTCTGGAGAGAATGCTGTAGTCAAAAAAGTCTCAACAATTCTTTCTGCTTCTTCTTTTGAGAGAAAGTCAGCAGGTAATGAAAGAATGTTAATATCATCATCCTGCCTTGCTAAGCGAATTTCCTCTTCTGTATGACCAACAGCACATCGCACAGATGGTATTTTATTCGCGGCGATACTCATCCCCACTCCACTCCCACAAATGAGTATTCCTTTGAGAGTGTTATCTGTTGAAATCTTGCTGCCAACCAACGCAGCAAAATCTACAAAATCATCCTCATGCTCTTTATGATCTGCACCAACATCTTGTACTGTATATCCTTTTTGCTGCAGATAAATACTGATTTCTTGCTTCAGCTCAAAACCCCTATGATCTGCACCAATGACAATTGTTTTCATAATTTTCTTTTTAAATCGTCTTTTGTAAGCAATCCTTTTTCTGCCCCAATCTGCCCAATAACCGAAGCAGCATTATGCGCTCCGAAAAGTAAGGCATCCTGCATACTGTGTTTTGAAAGCATTGCAGTCAAAAAACCTGATGCAAATGCATCGCCGGCACCTGTTTTGTCTACCACAGGACAAGGTATTTTTTCCTGATAATAAATTTTTTCCTGATTATCTATAGCATAGGCACCCCTTTCCCCATCAGTCAAGCACACTGTTTGGATACCCATAGCATGAAGCGCTGACAAAAGCTCATGAGACGAAAGTTTTTTGCCAACAATTCTTTCTGCTTCTTCTTTATTGACGAAAAGAGTTGTAATAAGAGGAAAAAGAAAGGAAAAAGATGAAACACCATCCAAAAATTGCACTGATCCTGGATTAAACGCAAAAAGTGTATTGTGCTTTTGTACATATTCTGCTGTTTTTTTATAAACAGATAACCATTCATGGCCAAGTGAAGTAAGGTAGATAAGATTTGTTGAAAATGCGTTAAAATCAAAGTCGTGTTCTCTTTTTTGATGATGCGTAAAAAGCGTTCTTTCTTTTTTGTACGCAAGCCCTATGGAAAGCGAGGTAGAGCCATCTCCTTTCCTGAGAAGCTCAGTCTCCACGTGTTCGTCTTTAAGATCATCAAGAATAGTGTCGCTAAAATCATCTTTGCCTACTTGTGCCATAAGCGCAGTCTTGTAGCCAGCTCTTCTGAGTCCTACAGCAACATTTGCAGCATTTCCTCCCATAGACAACTCATAGCCATCAAGTGGAATTTTTTCGCCAAAAGCTACCTCAAGCCTGTTGCCTGTATGGTTAAGCGAAACAAGATTATTGTTCTCAGATACATGAAGAAATACATCAATAAGCACATTGCCTATTGTTACAACGTCGTATGTCATGAAGAATTCTACTTTGCTCCTACTATCACTATAGCATCAAATGACGAGGTCTCAGCAAGATTGCCAACACTACTTGCTACCTCGTATGAGGATGACAAATCTTTTTTCAGCTGAGCAAGTTCTGAAGATTTACTCTTTTTAATTTGAATTGTTGTTAGCTCATAATCAAATGCATCTGCATTTCCCGTTGAAGCAATAAGATATCCTTTACTTTTAAGAAATGATGCCATTTTACTTGCTTCTCCTGAGGTACCAGAGCCATTCAGAACCTCAATTCTAAGCTTTGCCGATATTGTTGGCTCCTCAGTTGGCGTAGGAGTTATCTTTCCACTTGGCGTAGGAGTTATCTTCTTACTAGGTGTTGGTGTCGCTGTTGCCTTTGGCGATGGTGAAAGACTTTCTGTCGGAGTCGCCTCAGTAATTGTCGGAGTAGGAGTTACTGTTGGAGAGGGCTTTACTGCAGTATCTTTTTGACGATGATTTCCTAGAAAAAAATTACCTGCTAGAATTGCCCCTCCTATAAGAAGAATAAAGACAATAACATACAAAAATGCTTTTTTCTTTGGAGATGAGGGTTTTGAATATGAACTAAGATTTTGAAATTCGCTTGTCATAGTAAGCTCTCAAAAGTATCACTGAGTGTAGCATACTTTCTCGAGTTTGCAAGCGCCTCATATTGCTTTAGTTTGCTATAATAGTAAGATGCCCACATTCCTCCGTTATTTTTTTGCTTTAAGTAGTGTTGTTTTTTTCATCACACTTCTTCCTGTTACCAAAACTTATTCTGATGAGCTCGATGATCTCAATAAACAAATTAGTGATCTTACAACCGCACTTAACCAATCAGTAGCCGCGACCAAGCCACTTGAATCTCAATTACAAGCACTCCAGGCACAGATTACAGGTATAAAAAATAAGGTTGTTCTCATAGAGCGCGAAATGGCTACCAAAAAAAAGGATATTGACGAAGGATACAAAAACATGGCTGAAAAAGAAAAAATTCTTAATCAAACAGTGAGAAGCTATTACATAAAAAGCTATTATAATAATCCTCTCTCGCTCTTTCTATCATCAGGTAATGCATCTGAGATTACACAGCTGCTAGCATATCAGAGGGCCAAAACAAATCAGGACAAAGAAGTTATCACCAACATCGCTCTCACACTGACAGATCTTGAGGAACGAAAAAAACACTTGGAGACTGAACAAAAAAAGCTCATCTCTGTTAAATCTACTCTTGATGAGCAGACAACAAAACTTGATGGTGTCATTAAAGGCGCAAAGGCATATCAGGCTGAAGTCTCATCTCAACTTGCAAGCCTAAGTGCCAAACAAAACGAAATCTTAAACGCCCGCTCAGGTGGATTTACTGCCAATGTTGGTGACAGCGACCTAGCTGATGATTACAATGCATCAATTAAAGGCTTTAGAGAGGCTGCGCCCAGTGGGTCATTCGCTGTTTTTTCTTTCGGTGCCCATACACACAGAAAAGGAATGAGTCAATACGGAGCTAGAGGAAGAGCTCAGGCCGGACAAAGTGCCAACACCATCCTTAAGGCATATTATGGCAAAGAACCAGTCAGTAAAGACACTGGAGGTACTATTCGAGTCTCAGGCTATGGAGATATGGATTTTGAAGGCAGATATTTGCTTGGAATTGCCGAGATGCCTTCCAGCTGGCACCCTGAAGCGCTTAAGGCTCAGGCGATTGCTGCTCGCACCTACGCCTATCGCTACAAAGCAGAAAATCGTGAAATTTGCACAACTGAAGCCTGTCAGGTCTACAATAACAGTAAGGCTTCCAGCCCTCCAGACTCCTGGAGACAAGCAGTTGAATCAACCCGTGGACAGATCCTCGAAGACGTTGTTACCTATTACGCGTCCACCCATGGAGGTTTTGCCTCGCCCATTGGCTGGGATACTTCTGATGGTTCAGGCGGGACAGACTTTATGAACAAAGCCTGGGAAAAATCAGGGGGTTCTCCATGGCTGTACAAGGCTTGGTACACCAAAGACTACAGCATATCATCAGACAAATGCGGAAGGTCAAATCCATGGCTCACCTCACAAGAAATTGCAGACATTATCAATGCAACTCGATTCCGTGACGATCGAGTGACACCAATCACCACTTCTTGTTATCCAGGCACCAACCCTTATAGCATGGATGAGCTTCGATCCAAATCAAATGGACCATCTTCAGTATCAAGTGTTAACGTTATTCAAGGCAATGGATCAACAAATGAAATAGTCTTTCAAACGAATATTGGCGAAATAAGAGTATCGGCAAGTGATTTTAAGACAGCTTTTAATTTACGCGCCCCAGGATATCTCGCTATCCCTCAAAGCGGTTTTGCATTCTTCAACATCGAACACAAATAGAGCTCCATGCATCTTAATGGATAATTGGGTATAATACCAACGTATGCCTGATCTGTATGTTTCTAACTCAGACGAAGCACTTAGCACTCCTCAGCCAGGACAAGTCGTGATTGAAAAAAAGGAGATGCACCCCTTTACCTCCTACCATATTGCCCCTGAAGGTATTAGGTTTGAAAATCAGGAAAAAAATGAAGAAATTCTTCTTTTTCTTCGCCGACATTTCATTACAAATGTCAACTGGCTAGCTGGGGCTATTGCTTTTACCCTTTTCCCTGTTGTAATTTTTCTTTTTACATCGCTTCAGCTTGTCGTACTCCCTGCTCTCCCATCATCATTTATCATTATCGGGGTTCTTTTTTATTACCTTATTGTTTTTGGCTATTTTTATATCAACTTTGTTAGCTGGTTCTACAATATTGCTCTTATTACCAATCTTAGGGTTGTTGATATTGACGTTGAAAATTTACAAAGTAAAAATGTTGCGGCAACAGACATCGAAGGAATAGTTGATGTTGAGTACACGCAACGAGGATTTTTTCAGAACTTTTTTGACTTTGGTGATGTGCACATTCAAACAGAAGGGATCAAGTCAAATTTTGAGTTTCTTAAAGTCCCCCATCCAGCAAAAATTACCGACATAATCTCAGATCTCATCTCGGGAAGAGAGGTTCGCAATGACTGACTTTAGCTTTCTTGATCAATTCAATATTCTTATTATTGTAAAGGCTGTTTTTCTTATTTTTCTTGGACTCTATCTTATTTTTACTATATTAATCTTTAATAACATTAGATCTCTAAATAGAGTCGTCATTATTCAAAAAGCTTTAGGCTCACCCTTCATTCAGACGCTCGCTTTTATCTATCTCCTTGCTACGATTTTACTTTTCTTGCTCGCAGTTGTTATACTATAAGCAATGTCAGGAACAAATCTCAGTTTTGCAAAAATAGTCGCAACCCCGACAGATTCAAGCTGGTCCCAAGCATATAATGCAGGTAGTCTCTTTATTGTTCTTTCCTTACTCGCAAAAGATGAAGATACGCAAGCCGAGCTTCCAACGCTTGGTAAAGAAATTCTTAATACGATTGAGGCTGAATTTTTTGCTCTTGAAGAAAAATCATTTGACACCATAAAACAGGCTATCTCTCAATCAACACACCAGCTCTCAGATAAAGTAACCCTCTCCCTATCTCTCTCCTACATCAAAGATGATACTTTGTATGGATTCATCCTGGGAGGAGGTCGAATCACTCTTAAGCGCGGCGAGAAAATAGGTACTATTCTTCATGAAGATCCAAAAGAAGATCGTGAAATTTCAAGCGCTTCAGGATACCTATCATCAGACGATCTTATATTGCTTCAAACAACACAGTTTGTTCAGAACGTTCCGTCCAAAACAGTTACGGAGGCTTTTGAGTTCTCTCTTCCAAGCGATATTGCTGAGACTATTTCACCTCATATTCACGGACAATCAGATGGTGGAGCATCAGCTATTATTATCTCATTCAAAGGTATCGCTAAGCCTGCGCTTGATGAGGTTTTGGCTGAAGATACTAAAGATGATACAACTCTTGTACAAAAGCCTGAGGAACATAAAGAGAAGTCACCTCTTGTTATGAAAGAAGAAAAGCCTTTACTTGATGAGGATAAGACACTTCCAGAAGAACAGTCAAAAGAAGAAAAAACACCCTTCAAATTTCCTCGTATCCCAGTTCCACATATCAAGCTTTCAAATCGACGAAAAATGACTCTTGGCATTGCAATTCTTTTAATCGGAGCACTTATTCTCATAAGCGTTCTTGCTCTTTCAGGAAATGAATCCAAAAAAACAAAAGAGCTTTTCAATCAGATCTATACCTCCGCTAAAAAAGATTACGATGAGGCAGAAGGGCTTCTCAGTCTTAACAAGGCAATGGCAAGGGATGACTATCAAAAAGCTAAAGATACCCTGTCAAAAGCAGAGGGACAATTTAAAGAAGGCTCAGATGAGGCTCTAAAAATACATGAACTAGCACAAAAAGTAGATGAGAGACTACAAGAGACTGAGGGTGTTAGCAAAGTCTCAACGAGTGAAGTATCAGATGATGATGCTCCGCTTTTAGCTCTTAAGAAGGAATCTGGCGTGGCTGCTGTTGCTGAAGATGAAGATGCTTTGTATACCCTTTCCAAAACAGCAGTAACCAAAATAACAAAATCAACGGATAAAAAAGAGGTTATCATTAAAAATGATGGCGACTGGACAAAGCCTGTAGGACTTGGAGTTTTTGGCGGCAATATCTATATCCTGGACACTGAAAAAGGGTTTTTGAAATTTGTACCAACAGCTGATAACTACTCTTCCTCCACTTATTTCAAAGGTGACGAGCCTACACTAACGCAAGCAACGTCTTTTGGCATTGATAGCTCAGTCTATTTCCTCTTCTCAGATGGAACGCTAACTAAATATGCAAAAGGAGTAAAAACAGATTTTGATATCTCGGGGCTCAAAGAAGCCTTCTCAAAACCGTCATATCTCTATGCTTCTCCTGATCTTTCAAATATCTATGTTCTTGACCCTGCAACTTCACGAATCGTCAAGCTTAGTAGCGGTGGCGTATTCCAAGCTGAATATCAAGCTCCTCTTCTTAAGGACGCAACTACTTTTGTCGTTACTAAAGATGAAAAAAGTGCTTACGTCCTCTCTAAAGATAAGATCTATCAGCTATCCTTCTAGTTTTTTGTTTACTTTCATCTTTTCATCCACTATCATATCCGTACAGTCTCAGACGAACTTGTCCTGAGCCTGTCGAAGGATGAAAATTCTTAATAAAAGAGCACATTATGACTATCTCATCCTTGAAACTCTAGAGGCTGGGATCAATCTCCAAGGCCAGGAGGTCAAGGCTGTTCGAGAGGGGCATGCTGATCTCACAGGAAGTCACGCTCGCATCATCGGGAACGAAGCATATCTAATTAATGCCAAGATTTTTCCCTACGAGTACGCACGCACAGCTGACTATGATCAAAATCGAACAAGAAAATTACTCCTTCACAAGAAAGAAATCCTCTCTCTCAAGCACAAAACAGACGGTAATAATTTGACAATCGTGCCTGTTTCGATGTATACTACACACAATCTCATTAAGGTCGAATTAGCCTTGGGAAAGCCTCGAAAGCAATTTGACAAACGCGAGCAGAAAAAAAGGCGAGATCTTAACAGAGAAATGGCTTCCCTCCTCAAGTCCCGCTAGAAGATCCTTTACAACTGAATCAATATTCACC
>CAYWEJ010000010.1:0-16770 GCA_964457465.1 uncultured Gammaproteobacteria bacterium
CATGCTTTGTAGAACCTGATAGCTCCATAAAGGTTGCCATGATCAGTAATGGCGAGTGCTTTCATGCCAATTGACTTAGCATATGCGACCATGTCTTTGGTTTTTTGAAGACCATCTAGGAGTGAATACTCAGAGTGGTTATGAAGGTGTACAAAATCAGCCATTATCTACTTGGTTTATTCGGATCTCTCTTGCTATTCATATCTATATCTGCTCTCTTAACCGTGTCATTAATATCTTCTCCTTTTTGATATTCAGCTACGCCGATCCTCGCACCGATATGGACAGTTCCAGGAGCTATACCATCTTCAGCAAGCCGCTCTGAGATATAGGTGCCATAGTTTTCTGTGATTTCTCTCATAATTCTTTCTCTTGCTGACTCTCTTTTTTCACCATTGCCATTTTTTCGATTGATACTTTTTGATTCAGAAACACCAATAAGAAATTCATCTCCTCCGAGTCTTCCAACAGGATCAATACCTCTGACAATTCCTTGAAGATAGTCAGCGGTATACATCAGTGCGACATCGCCTGCATCATGCCCTAATGTGTCGTTAAGATTCTTAAATCCTTCTAAGTCGACATAGAGAAGGGAAAGGGGGTCCCCGAATCTTTGTGTTCTTGAGGCAAGATCATTAAGTCTTACACTCATGCCAGATCTATTAAGGAGGCCAGTGAGTGGGTCAAAAACAGTGCTCAGCCGTGCCTCAGCAATTGCAGCCTGAGCGAGCATGTCAAATTGTTCTTGAGTGATATCTCCATTGCCCTCCCAGGATCTCCATTCATTGACCTGATGTCCTGCACTTTCCATTGCATCACGAATCTGTTTTTTATCTGAAGATGCGAGCCTGTTTGCGCTTGCGACAGCTTCTGCGATCAGTTGTTGGTGAAGAGACTTTGGTGATTCTTCTGGAGTTATTCCTGGAGCATCTGTTTCTGACATAGTTAGGCGAGTGCTTTGATCAGACTTTCTTTAACGATGTTTGCATCGACTTTGCGGCCTATTGCTCGCATACACTGTCCGACCAGGAACATTATGACAGATTCTTTTCCAGATTTGTAGTCTTCAACAGCTTTTGGATTATTTGTAACTACCTTATCAATAATGCTGCTTAGTTCTTGTTCAGAAATCTCATCTTTCGTGTTTTCTAACTGAATCTTATTGAGAACAGCTTCAACATTAATAGTACTTGAAACGTGAATTTCTAAATCCACAGGTTTATTGATAAGTGAATTGGCAATCTGCCTTGGTGATAATCCCTTCTCAACTCCTTTTTTGACTAGTTCTTCAAAGATTTCTGCTTGTGATCTTTCCCTCGTCAAAATTTCAGCGTCAGTAGGGGAGATAGATAATTCCTTGACAAAACGAGCAACTTTTTCTGTTTGGAGTTCAGGAAGCGAACTTTTTAGCTTTTCAATCTCTTCCTTCGTATGACGAATTGGTGGGATGTCTGGTTCTGGGAAATAGCGATAATCATTTGCTTCTTCTTTTACTCTTTGAGAGAAAGTGACATTTTTATTTTCATTCCAACCCCTTGTCTCCTGAACAGGAGTCTCTCCTTTTTCCAGAATCTCTTCATGTCTTTTGAGCTCATAGGTGATCGCTTTTTCAACAAATCTAAATGAGTTAATGTTTTTAACTTCAACTTTGTAGTTAGGAAGCTTTGTTGGATCAGTGGAAAGCGAGATATTGGGTTCAAGGCGCATATCTCCTTTTTCCATATCTGCATTTGAGACATCAAGATATCTGACAATTGATCGAAGCGTCTGAAGATACTCAACGACATCTTTAGCATCGTGAAAGTCTGGCTCTGTCACGATCTCAACAAGAGGAACACCCGAGCGATTGAAATCAACAAGGCTTGTCTTAACGCCATCTAGTTCTTGATGAGTAAGCTTGCCTGTGTCTTCTTCCATATGGACTCTTGTGATGCCAATTTTTTTGCCGTTTGAAAGAGTGATTGAGCCATTTTTTCCAAAAGGAAGGTCGTACTGACTAATTTGATAACCTTTTGGAAGGTCGTGGTAAAAATAATTCTTTCGATCAAATTTTGAGAAGAGATTGATCTCGCAATTGAGTGCTTGTGCTATTTTGATGCACCATTCAATCGCTTGTTTGTTGGGTACTGGAAGTGCTCCAGGAAGACCAAGGCATGTTGGGCATGTATGCGTATTTGGATCTTTGCCAAAATAATCAGCACTGCAGCCACAAAACATCTTTGATTTGGTCTTTAGCTCAACGTGTACTTCAAGCCCTATGATCGGTGTGTATTTGCTCATAATGATGGCCTTTCCATCCACACGGGATGTTCTTTTTCAAATGCATTGCCAACCTGATAGAGAAGATCTTCTTTAAAGTGAGGGCCTAGGATTTGCATACCAACGGGAAGTCCATCAACAAATCCAACAGGAACCGAAAGTCCCGGAATGCCGACCAAATTTGCATGAACAGTAAAAATATCAGAAAGATACATACTCAGAGGATCAGTTGTCTTTTCCCCTAATTTCCAAGGAAGAGTAGGAGAGGCAGGAGTGATCATGACATCAACTTTCTCAAATGCTTCTTTGACGTCTTTGATCAAAAGAGTTCTGACCTGCATCGCTTTTTTGTAGTACGCATCATAGTATCCAGCTGAGAGAACATAGGTACCAAGCATAATACGACGTTTTGCTTCATCACCAAATGTCGATCTCTCATTGCCATAACGAACGCCAGTGTATCGTGCCAAATTAGATGATACTTCAGCTGTCTGGATGATGTAATAGACTTCAATAGCATATTTGGTATGAGGAAGTGAGACCTCTACTAATTTTGCACCTTGGGACTCATACCACGAAAGTGCTTTTTCAGTGAGTTCTTTTACTTTTGGATCGAGTCCTTCTACAAAATATTCTTTTGGTACACCGATTTTCAGATCCTTTACTCCGTGATGGAGTTTTGCACTATAGTCTGGAATATCTACTGGTGGAGTAGTTGCATCCAAGGAATCACTACCAGCAGTAACTTGAAGATACAGAGCATTATCTTCAACTGTTTTGGTGAAATGACCGATACTATCAAGCGATGAGGCCATAGCTATGACTCCATACCGACTTACTCTGCCATAGGTAGGCTTAAGCCCTACGACATTGCAAAATGATGCTGGAAGTCTGATAGAACCTCCCGTATCAGTGCCTGAAGCAGCAAGTGCCATTTCTGCTGCAACAGCTACAGGTGAGCCACTGCTGGAGCCTCCTGGTACAAAATCAGTATGATAAGGATTTTTTGTTGCACCAAAATCAGAGTTTTCTCCGCTTGATCCATGAGCCCATGCATCAAGATTGGTTTTGCCAAGGATTACGACACCTGCGTCTTTGAGCTTTTTGACAGCGGTTCCATCATAATGTCCTACATAATTTTCAAGCACTTTTGACGCAGCTGTCGTCTTGATGCCTTTGGTGAGATAGATATCCTTTAGTGCTAAGGGGATGCCAAGAAGAGGAGAACTCTCACCATTTCTGATTTTCTCATCTGCTTTTTCTGCCATTGTAAGAGCTTCTTTCTCTGTAATCGTAATAAATGCGTTGAGTCTATCGTTATGCTTTTTTATCTGCTCAAGATAATATTTTGTCAGTTCAACAGAGGAGATCTCTTTTTTATCAAGTTTTTCTCTTGCTGTTTTGATAGTAAGATTTCTTAGATTACTCATTATTACCTCTCTTCTTTGTGACGCCAAATGTCTCTTTCAAAGTTATGGTTTCGCCATCTACCTGAACGACAACATATGCAGCGTTTCTAATAGAACCTGAAATTAGCTCTTTATGGTCTGCAAAACCTAGATGTACAAGTAGCCCACGCATTATTGCTCCGTGAGTAGTTACGAGAATAGTCTCACTAGGATATTTTTTAGCTGTTTCTATAAGAAATCTTGAGATTCTTTTTTCTGCATCTTCTCGTAGTTCAATTCCGTATTTATTCTTTAATTCTTCTTTTTCCTGACTAGTCATTTGCTCCATGTCATCAAATATATTGCCAGTGAACCTACCAAGGCTTGTTTCCATCTCTCCAACGATTTTACCTCTAGTTCTTTCCCTAAGAATAGCGGTGTCTTCGACTTCTAGATTTCTTTTCCTAACAAGTATTTCTGCTGTTTTGTGGGCTCTTCTAAGATCTGAGGAAAACACTCTATCAAAATGAACATCTTCAAGTTTTTCTTCAAGATCTTCACACTGCTTAACACCAAGTTGAGTGAGGTCGCTGCCTAGTTCGTGTGACTCAAGTATAAAACCATCTTTGGGAACTGCGTTGCCTTCTGACTCTCCGTGGCGAACTAGGTAAAAAGTAGTCATATTATTCATTCTCAAATATTCCTTTCACGGCAAAGGAGCCGTTGTGGGTATTTCTTGCTTGCGATAGTGCTTCATCTTGTGAGAAGGAGTCAGTTGGTTTGTCTTCTCGTTCAACATTTTCAAGACCTGTGACCTGGCTTGTCTCACTGACACCGGTTGTGTCGACTTCGTTGAGTTTTTCAATATGGGTAAGTACTTCTGAAAGCTGCTTTTCAAATACTTCTTCCTGTTCTTTGGTTATTTCAAGATTGGCAAGTTTTGCTACATGAGGAATATTAATTTTCATGAGGGTATTATACGCTAATGTTTAGCCTCCTGACAATTGCATCGTGAGCCTTTGACTCAAGACTGTCATCTAAAAATGAAAGTTCAATTTTTTCTTCGTATTTTACCTCCAAAGCCTTTTTGATGAGCCAGTCAGCGATCTCTGGATTTTTAGGGAGGAGCGGTCCGTGAAAATAGCATCCAATTGCGTGGTTATAGATAACTCCTTCTGTTTTGTCCTCACCATTATTGCCAAAGCCTTCTCGAACAAATGCAAATGCTTTGGCAGTGCTCCCTAGATGCGTTCTGCCGCCGTGATTTTCAAATCCAACGATGAGCGTTGAGCCATGATCTTTTTCTCCGAGCGCCTCCCAATTGACCTCAGCTGCGATATTACCGATGAGTCGAACAGATGCAGGTCCTGGATGACTCGTGGTCATATCAAAAATTCCAAGTCCTTCAATCTTTTTCCCAATGGATGGCTCGTAGTATTTACCCATAAGTTGTGGCGCACCACACACAAAGAGTGCAGGTTTATCATCTTCGATGAGTGAGATAATGCTTTTCTTCTTTTTATGGAGATCCTTGATAACTATTTCTTGCTCTCTGTCTTGTGCGCCACCACCAAAAAGGAGATCGATTGTTGCTATTGTTCCGACAGTTGTTTCAGGGGTAATAGGTATAACTTTCGTATCAATTCCGCGCCATGCACATCTTTTTTCAAGTGTGATGATATTGCCTCTATCTCCATAAGTACTCATCAGATCGGGATAGAGCCAGCCAATGGTCAAGGTATGTTTCATAGTATTTTTTTACCGGTAATAATTTTTCTTATTTCAAGCATTGCGGTGTAGGTTGGGACGATAAATAGCGTTTCATCACGATCCATCTGGGCAAGTGCATAGGATATTGCATCGTTCATGTTCTCGTCGCTTTTTATTGAAAGATCAGCATATTTACACCTGAGCGAGAGATCATAGACTCTATCACCTGATGTCGTAATAGAAAGTTGCTGCTTTTGTAATTTTTCAAAATCGGCATCCCAGATCCATGAGATATCTTTCCCATCAGCTATACGATCATTGAGTGCAAAAAGAACGTGTTTTGCCTTGAGATCTATGATGGTCTCAAGTGTTTGGTTGAGCCCGGCAGGATTTTTAGCGAGAATTACCTCGATATGCTTATTGTGATAGGTAATTTTTTCTTGTCTGCCAAATGCTGGGGAAAAAGTACGAAGGGATTTTTCAATGCGATCTTGAGGGATACCTAGATTTTCAACAACAAGGATAGCTGCAAGTGTGTTGTATTTGTTATATAGCCCTTGCAAGGGATAAAAATTACTAGAGGAGAGAGTTGGGTTAGGTCTGACAAAGTCTCCCTTGGGACATTTCCATATACCAAGATGGGAATAATAGACAGTTGAGAACGTTAGTTTTGTCCCACAGAGTGGGCAGTAGGTAGAGTCAGCTGCGTGATCTAGCACAGCATCACTTTTTTCATTAAGTCCAAAGTACACCGCTTGGTTACTATTCTTCCCAAGTAATGCGATTTGAGGATCATCTGCATTGAGAATGAGTTTGGTTTGGGTGGGGAGTTTGGTAATAGCATTCTCCCACTTATGGGCAATAGTATGCACCTCTCCATAACGATCAAGCTGGTCTCTAAAGAGGTTTAATGCAACAATGATATTTGGTGCTACATCATTGGTAAGTAATGGAAAAACATTCTCATCAATTTCAAAAAGGGCGACGTCAGCATGGATTTTTCCAAAAACATTGCTACTGAGTATCAGAGTTGATGCTATGCCATTAGTGAGATTTGCGCCAGAGCTGTTATGAATAACTTTTTTGTCACTATTTTGCAAGATGTGTGATATGAGGGATGCAGTAGTTGTTTTACCATTGGTTCCAAGAATAAAAACTATCTTTGTTGATGAATGACTGCTGAGATCTTTGATGATATTTGGATTAAGCTTTAGCGCAATATGACCTGGCCATGTAGACCCATTTCCTAAATTGAGTCTAGAGGCAAAAAAAGAGAGGACTTTGCACAAAAGAATAACAAAAAAATTCTTCATAGATCATTTTGATTATATCGTAAGTTGAGGGAGATTACATTTCTCGGAGAATTTTGATGCGTTCTTCAATAGGTGGATGAGTGTTAAAAAGTGAGACGAACCACGTGGATGATTTTTTCTCTCTAAAAGGGTTTGAGAAAAACAAGTGCGCTGTGGCTGGTGTTGCACTTTTAGATTGATGAGGATCAGATGCGATTTTTTCAAGAGCGTTGGCAAGGCCATCTGGATATCTTGTTAGAAGCGCTCCAGATGCATCTGCGAGAAACTCTCTTTTTCTTGACACAGCAAGCTGAATGAGTGTGGCAATAATTGGTGAGAGGATGGCAACAACTAGTGCCAAGATAAGAAAAATACCATTGCCTCTGTCATTATCTCGGTCTGAATTTCTATACCAGAGACTGCGCATGAACATATCTGCAAGGATGGCGACAAAGCCGACCAGGATCGCAACAACAGCCATCAATCTGATATCAAGATTTTTAATATGAGATAGTTCATGTGCGATGACGCCTTCAAGCTCAGTCTTGTTGAGTCTCTCTAGAAGACCTGTTGTTACACAGACGACTGCATGTTTTGGATCCCTACCTGTTGCAAAAGCGTTTGGTTGTGCATCCTGTGCAATATAAACCTCAGGCATGGGGATTCCGGCTCCTATAGTGAGATTTTCAATAATATTATAGAGTTGTGGATTGTCATTTTTTGCTATTTTTTTTGCGCCTGTTGTCGCTATCACTAATTTATCGGAGAAGAAATAGCTCCCTACTGTACTGATAAGTGCAAAGATAAAAGCAAGCATGGCATAGGAAGCGCCAAGGCCACCAGAAGCTTTGCCATAGACGTATCCTATGGTTGTCACAAATATTGCAAAAAGCACCATAATCACTATGGTGTTGCGCTTATTTTTTCCAATCGCATTGTACATAGAACTTAGAACGAGACTTTAACGGTCTTTCTTTCTTCCTCAGTCGCAGCAAAGAAGTCTGCTGATTTGAAGCCAAAAAGATTTGCCACAAGATTGCTTGGGAAGACAGTTAGTTTGGTATTATAATCCAAAACATTTGAGTTTAGAAATTGCCTTGAGTAGGCAATTTTATTCTCAGTGTCAGATAATTCGTCCTGAAGCTTTGCAAAATTTTCATTTGCTTTAAGCTGAGGGTAATTTTCACTTACCGCAAAAAGCGTTTTGAGTGTCTCACTCAATTGATTGTTTGCTTTTGCTTTATCTTCAGTAGAAGATGCTTTCATGAGACTCGTTCGAGCTTTGGTGACTTCTTCTAGAAGACCTTTTTCATGCTTGGCATAACCTTTAACAGTCTCAATAAGATTTGGAATGAGGTCAGTCCTTCTTTTGAGTTGGACATCGATATGAGCGAGAGCTTCGCTAATACGCATCTTTGCTGTAACAAGACCATTATAGGTGAGCCATAAGTAACCAAGAGCAACAATAATAATTCCTGCAAGAATAAAAAACATATTATTTCACCTCCTTAGGGAGTAACCACTTAATCATCTCATTATACTCCAGTGCATTTAAAATGTCATCTTTTGTGGCCCAACCACGTCTTGCAACATCCACTCCGTATCTCATCAGATGCATTTGGTTGACGGCATGGCTATCGGTGTTGATGACAAGCTTAATCTTATGATCTTTTGCTTGCTTAACAAGCGTGTCTAATAAATCAAGCCTTGCAGGGAAAGCATTGATTTCAAGCATTTTTTGCTCGCTTTTACAAAAAGCAAAAATTTCTTTCCAATCTAGTTCATAGCCAGGTCGTTGATTAAGGAGTCTTCCTGTCGGGTGAGTGAGAATTCGAGCTTTTGGATGACTGAGTCCTTTGATGACTCTTTTTGTCATTTCAAGTTTTGACATAGAGAATTTGCTATGAATTGAGACAAGAGTTGCGTCAAGAAGATCTAGGCTTGAGTTGTCGATTGCCAAGTTCCCATTGGGCATAATATCTGTTTCGAGTAACGAAATTACTCGTATACTTTCATTACTCTTATTAAGTTGTTCAATTTTATTACTCCTTTTTTTTAATATCTCATACACTTGTTTTGCAGTGTGCTTTGATTGGCTTGGGTTATGTTCTGAAAATCCTATGTATTGGTACCCGAGCGATTTAGCTTTTTCAATCATGGTCTCCATCGTATCTGCACCCATATCGTGACTTGGTTCAATAGGAAAGCTTGAGTGTAGATGAAAATCACCCTTTATGTCTTTGAGCTCAAGGAGTTTAGGGAGCTTGTGAGATGCTGCAAGCTCAATTTCACCTTGGTTTTCCCTTATTTCTGGAGGAACCCAGTCAAGACCAAGCGCGTTGTAGAATTTTACTTCATCATCGTATTGCTCTAATTTGTCTCCTTGCCCTTTGCGCTTAATGCCGTATTCTGAGAGTGAAAGGCCTTTTTTGAGCGCGTATTCACGAAGCTTGATATTGTGCTCCTTACTTCCTGTAAAATGCTGTAGAAGAGAACCAAATGCTTGAAGGGGTTGCACCATAAGATCGATATGCTTGCCTCCTGAGATAAGAATTGAGGCCGTAGCCTCACCTTTTTCAAGAACCCTTTCCTTAAGTGGATAGGCAACAAAGTATTCAAGTACCTCTTTTGGTTTGTCAGTGGCAACTGCTATGTCAACATCACCAATTGTCTCTTTTCTCCTTCGAAGACTCCCTAAGGTGAATACTTTTTTGACATCAGGAGATTTCTCTAGATACTCGATGAGCTTGTCAGCAATTTCGCTTGCAAAAGGAAGCACCATGCGTGAAGTTTTATTTACACCCTGCCCAAATTCATTAATAGCCTGCAAGATGTCAGCCTGAGATTTGTCTCCAAATCCATCCAACTTGGCTATTTCACCCTCCTGTGCTAGCTTTTTGATATCCTCAACGACTGTTTTTTTATTTCCGAGATCAAAATGGTTTACTAGTTTGAAGGCTTTTTTTGGTCCAAATGAAGGAATATCAAGTAGTGGGAACATAGCCTCAGGAACTCCATCAAGAATTTTGTCAAAATGAGCAACTTTATTGTGTTGTACCAACTCTTCTAGATATCCTCTGATTGATGGGCCAACTCCTGGGAGCGACTGAAGTTTGTTTTCCTTAGCGAGATCTTTTACTTCTGAGGTGGAGTTTTCTATGGCATCTGCTGATTTTTGATAGGCTATAATTTGAAAACGATATTTCGCTTCGTCCTTGACGATGTAGGCAGCAGCAACGTGTCTTAGAAGCTTTGCAATCTCGGCATTCGTCATGCGAACAGTCTATCAAAAACGTTGACTCGTGCGCAAATATCTGTTAGGATACGCAGGCTATCGCAAGTGGTAATCTTTCGTGTCATACTTGAAAAGTAGCCATATTGCATGCTTTTCTGGGGTGGTAGCTCAGTTGGTTAGAGCGCCTCCCTGTCACGGAGGAGGTCGCGGGTTCGAGTCCCGTCCATCCCGCCCAAGGTAGAAATACCACTGGTAAATTCTGGACAGAGGATTTATCACACTGCTGCCCGATTCAAAACTATGGCAGCAAAAAAAACTTCGATAAGAAAAAAAACTACTAATAACGTTCCAAGTCTCATGGATTATTTTAGGCTGAGTGAATCCTATACAAGTCTTGTTCTTGGAATAATTATTGTTATCATAGTATCAATATTACTTCTTTCATTTTTCAAAACAAGAAATCAACCGACTCATCAGGCTACTTCATCAACAGCAACCAGTCTTGAAAACGATCAAGTAGCATCGGGGACACCTGTAGTTACTCAGATAACTACACCAACAGCTGTGTCAACCGCAACTCCAACGACCAAACCAGCTCCAGAAAAGCCTGTGCAAGGTGGGTCAACATACAAGGTAAAAGCAGGGGATGATCTGTGGCATATTGCTGAAAAAGTATATAACGATGGATATAAATGGGTAATTATCGCGAAGGCTAACAATCTTGCCAATCCAGGAATTATTAATGTTGGAAACTCACTAGCTATTCCAGTTGTTATGAAATCATCACCGGCAGCAAAAGTAGAAGCACCTGCAGCAACTATCCAGCAATCTCAGACTATTTCTGGTACTACTTACACTATTATCCAGGGTGATGATCTTTGGGATATTGCCGTACGAGCGTATGGGAATGGTTACAAATGGGTCGATGTCGCAAAGGCTAATAATCTTGTTAACCCAAATGTTATCCATGCTGGGAATATCCTCAAAATTCCTCGATAAAACTGCTTCACCTCTGAATTTTTCTATGCTATGATGCATCTCATCGCGGGGTTAGTACACCGGTAGTATGCTGCCTTCCCAAGGCAGAGAAGCGAGTTCGATTCTCGTACCCCGCTCAGTTTTATGACCAATCAACTTGTACCAGAATTAAGTGTATCTGACTTTCAAAAAAGCCTATTTTTTTATACAGAGATACTTGGTTTTTCTATTGATTATCAACGACAGGAAGAAGGGTTTGCTTTTTTGAGCTTAGGAGATGCTCAGATTATGATTGATGAGATTGGGAAAGGACGAACCTGGAAAACTGGCGATTTTGAATATCCTCTTGGAAGAGGTATCAATTTTCAGATAGAAGTCAAGAATATCAACACTATCCTGAAAAAACTGGAGAGACACAGTATAGGATTATTTCTAGAGCCTGAGGAAAAATGGTATCGAAAGGATGATAAAGAAGTGGGTAACAGGCAATTTTTGGTCATGGATCCTGATGGATATTTGCTTCGTTTTGCAGAAGATCTTGGTACTCGTGGATGAGTGAGGTGTATAAAAATATTATTTCTCCATTTCTCGATAGGAGAGACTCTGAGACGTGGCATCATCGTGCCCAAGAAGCACTTCATGTTGCTGAGGCAACACCTTTTACCCTGAGGCTTTTAGAGCAATTTGCAGATCAGCGCCATCGTTTTACCGATGACAGATTGAAGATTGTACTTGGAGGTATTGAATTTGAAAATCCAGTGATCGTTGGGGCGGGATGGGATAAAGCGGCACGAAGCGTGAGGGGACTGCATACGCTAGGATTTTCAGGCGTTGAGATAGGTTCTGTTACTGAATATCCACAACCTGGCAACCCAAAGCCTCGGCAATTTGTTGTTGCACCTGGTGTTGCGCTCAATAGACTTGGATTTAATAGTCCAGGCGTAGATGTTGTTTTAGGTAACTTAGAAAGATATCGCCAGGACAATATTCCCATTGGGATAAGTCTTGGGAAGAATAAAGATATTCCTGATCATCTCGCGCCTGAAACCCACGCAAATATTGTAAAGGCTCTTTTTGAGCACGCTTCGTATTTTGCTATTAATGTCTCATCTCCTAATACAGAGGGACTTCGACGGTTACAGGATAGCGTACCGCTTCACGCAATAGCTCAGGCAGTCAATGATGCGATGGATCAAATGGGAGGTCGAAAACCTACCTTTGTTAAAATTGCCCCAGATCTTAATAATGATCAGGTCAATGCTGTGATCAGGGTAGTTGCAGATAACAATTTGGCAGGCATTGTAGCGACAAATACTACCAATAATGTTGAAGTTAAAGGTCGTTATGGCAATTATTGGCATGAGCAGGCAGGAGGACTCAGTGGGGATGATCCTGTATTCCGCAAGATGGCGACTGAGAAAATATCCCACATCTATAAAGAGACAGGTGGCAAAATGGAGATAGTAGGAGTAGGCGGTATCAAAGATGCTGCAACGGCAAATGAGAAACTGAAAGCAGGTGCAAGAGTTGTGCAAGTTGTTACTGCAATTCGATCAGAAGGTCCATCACTTCCTGGCAAAATCAACAGAGGTATTTCTCTTTATTTGGATCAAGAAGGAATCAAGAGTATTAACGAAATAATAGGCAGTGACCATCATTCGTATAATTTTTGATACATATCGATCTAGTTGACGATAAAATATTCTTTTGATAATATGAATCGTGCCCCGTAGTAAATCTGCTCATCATAAAATAAAATTTATATTTGTCTCTGGAGGAGTCATCTCAGGAATCGGAAAAGGCCTAACAGCATCATCCATTGGCCTTCTTCTCAAATCCGCCGGCTATTCTGTCGCCCCCATAAAATTTGAAAATTACCTCAATCTGGATGCAGGAACTATTAACCCTATAGAACATGGAGATCCTTTTTTGTGTGAAGATGGGACAGAGACTGATATGGACATCGGGTCTTATGAGAAATTTCTAGATCAGGACATGGGCAAAGATAACTTTGTTACCATGGGGAAAATATATCAGACTGTTTTTGATAAAGAAAGGCGATTTGAGTACAAAGGCGAAGATGTTGAAGCAATACCTCACGTGACTGATGAGATTATTCATCGTATTCAAACTTTGGGCAGAAATAAGAAAGCAGATATTATCCTTATTGAACTTGGGGGAACAGCTGGAGAGTATCAAAACGTTTTGTATTATGAAGCTTCCCGTATCATGACTCTCAAATACCCAGGTGATGTTATCCATATCCATGTGAGTTATGTCCCAACCCCATCTCATCTTGGCGAGCCCAAGACCAAGCCAACTCAACTCTCGGTTCGTACGCTTAACTCCATGGGTATCCAGCCTGATTTTATTGTAGCAAGGTCTGCTCGATACTTGGATAAAAGAAGACGTGATCGTTTTGCTCTTTTTTGTAATATGCATCCTGAGGACATCATATCCAATCCAGACCTCTCAACAGTCTATGAGATACCTTTGACGCTTCATGAGCAAGGATTGGACAAAAGGATACTAACCAAACTTGGACTGCCTGTCAGAACTCCAAAATTACAGAATTGGAAAAAATTTGTTGACAGGATAAAGACTGAAAAGAAAAAAACAGTTGAGATAGCCATCATTGGAAAGTATTTTGGTACAGGGGAATACCAATTGAGAGACTCATACGCAGCACTTTTTGATGCAATTGATCATGCTGCTGTTTTTCAAGGAGTAGAGGTAGTGACCCGTTGGGTTGATGCTGAAAAAATTACTCCAAAAAATGCAGTTGAGATGGTTGGAAAGCCTGCGGGTATTATCGTTCCAATTGGTTGGGGAGAAAGAGGGGCAGAGGGTATGATTGTTGCTGCTAACTACGCACGGGAGAAAAAAATTCCTTACCTCGGGCTTTGCTATGGCATGCAACTTGCAGTCGTTGCCTACGCTCGCTATGTTCTCGGGTTAAAGAAGGCTAATACAGAAGAGAACGATGCAGACTCTCCAGACAAAGTGATCCATTTTATTCCAACTCAACGTGAGCTGATCAAAGCAAGAGCATATGGTGGGACAATGCGACTTGGCGGGTGGGATGCTCATGTCAAAAAAGGGACAATGGCCTATGATGCTTATGAAAAATATGGAGGACTGCTTGATAAAAAAATAGGCTTGACAAGCGAGCGTCATCGTCACCGCTATGAATTTAATAACGATTACGCAGAAAAAATGGAGAAAAAAGGTCTTGTTATTGCAGCAAGGTCAGTAAAAGAAAATTTGGTTGAGATAGTAGAGCTTCCTAAGAGTATACATCCGTTTTATGTAGGTACCCAAGGACATCCGGAGTATAAAAGCAGGCCACTTTCTCCCCATCCACTCTTTATTGCCTTCCTATCTGCTTGTAAGGACGTAAAGAAATAAACCTTATCTACTTGAGTTTACCCTCAAACATTTGTTATAATACCTTCATGATTGCAACTATTGATTTTGCACCAGGTGACGTAGTTCGAGTTCATCAAAGAATCCAAGAGGGCGAAAAGACTCGAACTCAGGTATTTCAAGGAACAGTAATTCAAATTCGTGGTCGTGGTAGTGACAAAAGCTTTACTGTCCGAAAAGTAGTTCAGGGTATTGGTGTTGAAAAGATTTGGCAAATCGGTTCTCCAAATATAGAAAAGGTAGAACTCAAAGAGCATCCAAAAGATCGTATCCGCAGATCACGTATCACCTACGTTCGAAAATCTCTTTAATATTTCTTTTCTGTCATACTAGGTTTGATGGAATCACTTCATAATAAGCATTTCGGAGCACAGGGCGAGGAAATTGCTTCTGACTTTCTTAAAAAACAAGGATATCGAGTTATTGAGCGAAATTTTAGAACCAGAAACGGTGAAGTAGATATCGTCGCCATTGATGAGTCTCAAAAACCACATACGCTTGTTTTTGTTGAGGTAAAAACGAGAATCTCTGATCGCTTTGGATCGCCATTTGAGAGTATCCATTATTACAAAATGAAGGCTCTTATGAGAACTGCACAATTTTATCAATCAACTCATCGAAATCTTCCACAACTTCTTCGCATTGATGCAATTGCTGTTATGCTATTTCCTGACGGGAACCTGTCATCAATCGAACATTTGAAAGATGTTAGCTATTGAACTCAGAAAAGTAAAGTGGTATTCTATAGGATATGTACGACAAGAAAGTTAAAATCATTGCAACTATTGGCCCCTCAAGCAATTCCTACCATACGCTTTTTGAACTAGCCAAAGAAGGTGTTGATATTTATCGCATCAATCTTTCCCATCAGCCACACGATGAAATTGCTCGTCTAGTGTCAGACATGAGAAAAGTTGAGGAGAAGATCGGACGTCCTCTTACTATCATGGGAGACTTAGCAGGGCCTAAAATTCGTATCGGAAAAGTTGATAAAAATGTCATTTTGAAAAACAATGACAAAGTTGAGATTGTGAGCAAAGCAGTGCTTGGTACATCCTCAAGGCTTTCTGTTAATTACCCAACCATTATTAACCAACTCAAAAAAGGAGCTGAAATTTTTGTTGATGACGGCAAAATCCGTATGGTCGTTGAGTCAGAGGGGAAAGACAAAGCAATTGCAAGAGTTGTTGTGGGTGGGCCACTCGTCTCTTTCAAGGGTTTTTATGCACAGGGACTTTCTCTTGAAAATCACGGTCTTACTAAAAAAGATAAAGATGATATCGCAGTAATGGTTAAAGAAGGAGCGGATGCTCTTGCTGTCTCATTTGTGCAGACAGAAAAAGATATAGAGGCAGTTAAGAAGCTGCTTCCTCATGATAGGCAGCTCATGCTTGTTGCGAAAATTGAGACCTCAAAGGCAATTGAAAATATCGAGAAAATTATCGCGGTATCTGATGGATTGATGGTTGCACGTGGTGATCTAGGGCTTGCTGTGCCTATGGCTGAGGTGCCACATTTACAAAAGCAGTTGATTGAGATTTGTCTGAAGAAAGCAAAACCCGTCATCACTGCAACCCAAATGCTTGAGTCTATGACCAATAATCCACTACCAACCAGAGCAGAAGTGACTGATGTTGCCAATGCGATCTTGGATGGAACTGATGCTGTGATGTTGTCAGGTGAGACTGCGATGGGAAAATTTCCTGTTGAGACAGTAAAGATGATGACTCAGATCATCACCAGCGCTGTACCCCATGTAAAAAGACGTGAATTTGACCACGAACAGGCTGTTGGAAATGCGGTCAGTAGCAATGTGGGTCATGTAGCAGATCAGATTGGAGCACGACTTGTCGTTGCTTTCACCCATCGAGGAAAAGCAGCATCTCGTATTGCTAGACATCGATCACAGCAGGCAATTATCGCTCTCACACCAGTACAGGAGACTCTAAGGAGGCTTAATTTTTCATGGGGAGTATTTCCATTTCCTATTGATCCTACGAAAGGATTTATGGATATGACAGAGCAGGCAAAAGCAATTGCAGGCAAAAACCCTGTGGTAAGACTTCATAAAGGTGAGCATTTTGTTATAGCTGCAGGCATGCCCTTTGGTGAATCAGGGACAACGAATATGATCCTTGTTGAAAAAGCTTAGTACACGTGCTATAAATTAGCTTATTATGGCAAGACAAACAGAGAGATCCCCTCAATCCGAAGATTGGGGCTATGAAATTCTTCCTTACGCCGAATCTGTAAGAAGAGGAAATGCTGCCATTGAGGCTCTTGATCGCAACATGGAAGCATTTGCTTTATATGAGAGAGATTCGGATCCGACTGTCTCTAATGGTATCGCTCGAGATGTCTCAGGGTCAGATGCTTCAGCTACTCCAAAAACTCCTTCATCTGAACATGATCGTCATGTTTTAGATGTCGTTGTTGGTCCACCAGAAGCACAAGCGCTTCATGATCTAGATCTTGAAATGAA
>CAYWEJ010000010.1:16870-19375 GCA_964457465.1 uncultured Gammaproteobacteria bacterium
TCGTTGTTGGTCCACCAGAAGCACAAGCGCTTCATGATCTAGATCTTGAAATGAATCCAGGCATGCGTCACCTGCATTGGGTAACAGATCCAGATTCTGACTATATGAGAGCTAAAGCTAGAAGAGATAGAGAAAATCAGATAACACTTATCGACATATTAATTCGTCAAGATAGAGAGGCTGCTGCTAAATTTGAAGAAACATATGGTGAGTCAATGAAGAACGCAGCAGTTGCCTACAAGCAAGTCGGAAGAGATGGTTATTACAATGCCGAAAGAAGAGCAATCAAAGAGGAATCACGTTTGCAGATCGCATCAGGCATAGCAGAGGGAATTGAGCAACAACCAGCGGAAGAGAGAGTTGCGTGGGTTAATGGTATCCTTGAATTTATAGACGCACGATAGTTACTTTCCTTGGAGTAGTCGGATCTGATCTCTTATCAGCATTGCTGTCTCAAAGTCCATTTTCTCTGCATACTCTTTCATTTCTTTCCTCAAATTTTTAATAAGTTTCTCCTTTTCATCAGGCAAAAGCACATCTTTTTCTCCCATTTTAAGCAGGAAGTCTAGTGAGGGCTTGGTTTCTTTAATCTCTTGTTGCTCAATGAGCCTTGCTCTGATAGCTTTGTCGATATTTTGAGGAGTAATGTTATGCTCTTTATTGTAAGCTATCTGAATTTCTCTTCTTCTTTCTACTTCATCAATTGCCGCTTTCATTGACTTGGTAATCGTGTCTGCGTACATGATGACTTCACTGTCGATATTTCGCGCAGCTCTCCCCATAGTCTGAATGAGGGAAGTTCTACTTCTCAAAAAGCCTTCTTTATCAGCATCAAGAATTGCAACTAGCGTAACCTCTGGAAGATCAAGCCCTTCGCGAAGTAGATTGATGCCCACCAATACATCCACATCTCCTCTTCTGAGTTGATCAAGAAGCTCTTGTCTTTCAAGCGTTATTATGTCTGAGTGGAGATAGGTGACTTTGATATCATTTTCCTCAAGATACGATGACAACTCCTCAGACATTCTCTTAGTGAGTGTTGTAACAAGGACGCGTTGTTTTTTCTCAATACGCTTTTTAATCTCTTCAATCAGATCGGTGATTTGTCCATCAGTTGGCCTTATGGTAACAATCGGATCTACAATGCCTGTTGGTCGTATGAGCTGTTCAGCAATGCCATCTTCTTCTTTGGCTAGGGAGATTTCATATTCTTCAGGAGTTGCAGAGACATAGACTGCTTGATCTATATGACGCATGAATTCTTCAAATTTGAGGGGCCTGTTATCAAGAGCAGAGGGAAGCCTAAATCCATAGTCGATAAGTACTTCTTTTCGAGATCTGTCACCATTATACATGCCTCGCACCTGAGGAAGAGTGATATGGGACTCATCAATAATAAGTAGCCAGCCGTCTTTTGAGATATTTTCTGCGTTGTAATCAAAATAGTCTACGAGGGTGTATGGAGGGTCTCCGTGCTTTCTTCCATCAAAGTATATTGAGTAGTTCTCAATCCCGTTGACATAGCCTACCTCTCTGATCATCTCTAAGTCATAGGTTGTTCGTTGTTTGAGGCGCTGAGCTTCAACGAGCTTGTTATTATGAGTGAGATATTTCACGTGTTCATCAAGGTCGTGATTGATTTTGGCAAATGCTTCATCATAGCCTTTTGGGTCGGTCATATAATGTTTGGCAGGGTAGATGACAATCTTGTTGAGCACTTGTAAGACTTCACCAGTCAGCGGGTCAAATTCAGTAACGCTATTGACCGTCTTTTCTCCTAGTTCTATCCTTATGCCCGTATCCATGTATGCAGGAAGTACTTCTACAGTTCCGCCTCGGACTCTGAAAGTTCCTCTTCTAAATTCATAGTCATTTCTGTCGTACTGGAGGTCTGAGAGTCTCACCAAAATGTCCCGTTGTGAAATAAGCATCCCATTCATGATCTCAAGAACAAATTTTCCATACTCAACAGGTGAGCCTAAGTTATAAATACAGGATACAGAAGAAACGACAATGACATCTTTTCTTGTTAAAAGATTAGTAGTTGCAGAAAGTCGCAATTTGTCTATTTCTTCATTGATCTCTGCCTCTTTTTCGATATACGTATCTGTAGTTGGGACGTATGCTTCAGGTTGGTAGTAGTCATAGTAGGAGACAAAGTAGGAGACTGCATTGTCTGGGAAAAAGTCTCTAAACTCCTGATAGAGCTGTGCAGCGAGTGTTTTGTTATGTGAAATAATCAATGTTGGTTTTTGGACTTTTTGAATGACATTTGCCATAGTAAACGTCTTACCACTTCCCGTTACGCCTAAAAGAACTTGGTTTTTCTTTCCCAGTAAGATACCATTTGACAATTTTTCGATCGCTGTTGGCTGATCTCCTGTTGGTTTGAAATTTGATTTTAGCTTAAAATTCATAGGTGTATTCTATCATAGAAATATATTGAGAGACTTTGTTCTAGTACGTATTATTGACAAAAATACACGAAAAGTCGTATATTTTTTA
>CAYWEJ010000011.1:0-18525 GCA_964457465.1 uncultured Gammaproteobacteria bacterium
CATGCGTGGGAGCACTTTCACAATCCTAAAACCCCTAAGTCGGGGAAAGGAGAAAGAGGTGAATCAGGTGAACCTTCCCGAAGCGATGGCCTTTTACCATCAAGCCGGCCTACCGGCTACGTGGGAGCAGGCTATGCAATTTGCAGGAATAGGTGGCCATCTGGCTACCTTACCTGAAATTGTCAATGCCCGTATCGTAACAGTACCAGGAGAATTTCCTTGGGAACACTTTTTTACGACACATTCTGCAGAGTATTATGGTTTTAGCAAAAGCGGCAGACGAATTCTGATCGTTGCCCATGGCGTCGGTCCGATGGCCACACTCGATGGCACCCTCAAAGCCTACAGCTTTGAATACAAAGACAAGAACAAAAAGCAAAAAGGCGGACGGATTACAGAACAGGAATTCTGGGATCTAGAAGCTGGAAAATATGGCGCTGTCGAAA
Organism: uncultured Gammaproteobacteria bacterium; assembly: GCA_964457465.1. Lineage (GTDB taxonomy): Bacteria > Patescibacteriota > Microgenomatia > Levybacterales > UBA12049 > JACROF01. Next base: position 447 of record CAYWEJ010000011.1, read on the forward strand.
TCATCGATTATGACAACTACTGCAATGAGAGAGAGTATCCATTTATTGATTTTCTCTCTCTGTCCAAAGCCCTAGCAGATCCTGTGCTTCATGCCCGCCTGGGTCAAAACGCCGAAACGCTCATCATGCATTACGCTGAGGCAGCAAGAGCTTGGCACTTAAGCGAAGCTGAGAAAATGGAAAAGAATAGTGGTAATCTTTCCGGCTTCGCTGAGTATAAAGAACATATACGCCAAGAGCACCTTGCTATGGCAAGACCTGGATCCGACCCGTTTCTCATCAGAATCCAATGTGCGGCAAATTGTCCATACCCCTTTGGTCGCAATCGTTCCCATTGGGAAGTAGAAAAAGGGCATGCCGTCGCCCATCTGCTCTCAGTTAGCCGGCCCTTCGACTCTAGCTTCGATGGCAATAGGTGTCTTTTATTTGATGTCCATTGCCATGAATGGCTAGATGGTTGCCGTCTCGTTGCGATCAAACAAGATGGAAATATCACTACCGACATTCACCCAGGACTCATTCCCGAAGCTCTTTTCAAAGCCAATTGGAGAAAGCTTTTCTCTCCAGCAGGAGAACAAAGAGAAATCGGCTTCTGTAGTCTCATGGACTTTGATAGAGAGCTTTTCACGCAATACCCCAAAAAGGGTAATGGTGTGGATACCTGGGAACCGGAATACTTGGTTGGGTATCCTTATGTCCTTGGAAAGCCAATCTTGTTTAGAACTGAGAAACATGATCATCCTAAATTTCTCAAATACGATATCAACGACTTGAGAGCAATAGCCCCTCGCGGGGCAAATGCTTATCTCCTCATGCCAGGAGACTTGCTGCCAAACGGCGCTCCGCAGTGTCTGGTTCAGTTTTTTAAGATCTGGGCCGATACGACTAGGCGACTGATTCGCGTGTCTGAACTGGCCCACAACTATCAGACCATGATGAACCTCGCGTTCTCATGATCTGACTCTAACCGCACTCTTCTAGAAATAGAAGGTGCGGTTTTTTTTATGATAAAAACTAAAACGAGCACACTTAGGTGCTCGCTTTAGTTAGTTCTAGAACTATACCAACTCTTAAGCAGCTGGCTGACCGGTTCCTCCACCATTTTGTGGAGCTTCAGGCGCTGGTGGCACTGTTGGTTGCGCAGCTGGTTCACCCATTGGTGCTGGTGGAACAACAGGTGTTTCAGGCATTGGAGTTGGTGCTGGTGGAACAACAGGTGCTGTTGGCTCAACAGGAGTTGGATTTACTACTGGAGCTTGATTAGCAGCTGGATCCTGTACCCCTCCCATACCAGGATTTTGTGACTGATCTGTTGGATTCATGTATTATTCACCTCCCTTCATATGTTAATTTGTAAACATTTATGCATTTTGTTCATGCTGTCTCTCAACATTATAAAATCGTATCCTATCACCACGGAAAAGTAAATCAATCTCCCCCGTCGGCCCATTGCGATGCTTGGCAATAAGTACTTTTGTTGGAATATTTTTTGACGATGCGTCAAGCTCAACATCAGGGCGATAAAGAAACATGACAACGTCAGCATCCTGCTCAATTGCCCCTGACTCACGAAGATCTGCCAGCTGAGGCCTTCGCTCCCCCCTATGCTCAACTGCACGAGAAAGCTGAGATGCTGAAAGTACAGGAACATTGAGTTCACGAGCTAAATTTTTAAGCGCTTGAGAAACTATTGATACCTCTTGTACACGATTTTCTACTTTTCTCCCTGGATCAACAAGCTGAAGATAGTCAACGATGATCAAACCCAAATTATGCTCCATATGTAATCTTCGCGCTTTACTACGCATTTCTGCTAAATTTAGCCCAGGTGTATCATCAATATAAATAGGTGCTTCAGCAAGCTGTCCCATGGCATCAGAAAGCTTGGTAAAATCCTCCTCTGACAATTTACCTGTCTTAAGCCTCCACGCATCTACATCAGCTTGCGCGACAAGAAAACGATCGACCAACTCTTCTTTGCTCATTTCAAGTGAAAAAATCGCGACAGGTTTTTTATCCTGGGTTGCTATGTATTGAGCCATATTGAGTGTTATCGCAGTCTTTCCCTGCCCTGGTCTTGCAGCAAGAATGATAAGATTTGCTTTTTGAAATCCTGACAAAATTTTATCGAGCTCAATAAATCCAGTCTTAACGCCTCTAAGACCCTCTCCTCCTTTATGGAGCTCATCGATTCTGTCAAAGCTTTGTGTCAGGGTATCTTTAATCGGGATAAATCCACGAGTAATATTTCCTTGTGATATGGCAAAAATAGAAGACTCTGCCTGATCAAGAACTTCTTTCGTCTCTTTATTATCGTCGTATCCCAATTCTGCAATTGAAGTCCCTGCGCGAATAAGTGACCTTTTTGTAGAAGCCTCCTTAACGATACGAGCGTAATGCTCAACATTTGCAGCAGTTGGTACTGTTGATACAAGCTCTGTAAAATAATTGCTGTCAACCCCTTTAAGGAGTTTTTCTTTCTTAAGAATGTCAGTGACCGTCAGAATATCAATAGGCTTTCTTTGATCATGAAGCTTGAGCATTGCACCAAAAATGATCGCATTGGTCTCGTCGTAAAAATCCTCAACCTTGAGAAATTCAGAGATAACGATAATTGCATCTTTATCAATCAGAATTGCTCCTAATACGCTTTCTTCTGCCTCTTTATTATGTGGGAGAATTTTTACTGCCATAAAAGAAATGTTGGAGATTACTTACTTTCTTATGAAAGCAAAATCGTCTCAGCTTCACTGGGGAGTTTGTCAGCTGAAATCGAGTATTTAGGTACTTCTTTTTTCTGATCCTTTGCAATAGTATCAATTGACTCACGGCCTTTCTCACCGGTAAAAAGAATTGCGCTCATTGCAAGAGATGAGGCAAAGGACACATTACCAAAAGTATTTGCAAAAATAACTGCAACATGATGATCTTTCATTTTTTGATGCACTTTCTCAAGAGCTTCTCTATCACCAAGAAGAATCTCGACGCCATCAACAGTGATACTGTATACAGTCTGAGCATCAGCTTTTATTCCTGTCATCTTGATACCGCCTGCTTCGTATTCACCAGGTCCATCAATCAGAACATTTTCCTCTGACAATTTGAGGAGTGATTTTTGAGGATTACCAATAAGAATCGCTGCATTGTAGGTAATATTTTTTTCCTCAGGATTGATCACAACTGAGGCATTTTTCCCTTTAATACGAATTGAATTTGTTCCAACACTAGCAATTTCCATGTACCCCATACTAGCATATGAGCATCATGCTGTCTAGGGCAGCAATCCAGATAATTTTTCTTGACATTATGCTTTTTTTGACATATTATCTTGCTACACTTGCCTCCCCTTCGTCGGCTGACAAGGGCCTACTATCTTTCCCTCATCATAATTAAGATAGTAAGTATAGATACATGAAAGCGGAACGAATCATTTTATCTCTTATTGCTATTTTCATCGGACTTTTAGTTGCTGGAGGTGCTTTCTATATTTATCAAATGACAAAGCAAATACCTGATGATCAAGCAGATACGATTACCATTAAATCTCATCCTACCCCTACTCCACGCTCTTCAAACTATCTTAGTATCGACTCACCTAAAAATGAAGAGATTGTTAGCAACAAAACAATAAGCATTGCGGGCAAAACTGTTCCTAACTCTACTATCATTGTTTCAACCGCTGGCAGTGACCAGGTCGTCAAACCTTCATCAACAGGAAATTTCACGCTTACACAAATCATTGAAGAAGATGCGAATGTTATTACGATTACAGCAATATTTCCAGATGGCAATCAACAGTCTCAACAAAGAATTGTTAGTTATATATCAGATGATTTTTAATATGAAAAATTACTTAGCTATCTTTCTTATCAGTATCACATTGGCATTTTTTCCATCTGTATCACAGGCTGTAAGTCCTACTCCCTCTCCCAAACCAACCTCAGAATCTGTTACTGAAAAGCTATCAGATCAAATTAATAATCTCAAAGAGAAAATTGCCTCAAAAGTTGCAACACTCAAACTTGTTGAGAAAAGAGGAACTATTGGAGTAATTAAAGAAATAAGCAATTCTCAAATCACCATTATTGATCTCCAAAACGACTCACGTGTTATCGATGTTGACGAAATTACTAAATTTACCTCCGGATCTTCAAAAGATTTCGGTATGTCTGACCTGAAAAAAGAAATGCATATTAGCGCAATTGGTCTTTATAACAAAGACTCAGAAAAACTACTTGCTCGATTTATCGACGTAGTATCTCCTCCACTTGTTATTGCTGGTGTTGTTGCGGAAAAAGATAAAGATAATTTTACCTTGACTGTAGCTCTTGAAGAAGGTAAAAGCTACGTAGTTGATATAGAGAATATTACCAAAACACTCAGCGTTATTGACACTGACTCAGAAAAATCAGGATTCACTCAGATCGAAGTAGGAAATAGAGTCTACATTGTCGGCTACCTTGATAAAAAGGAAAAAAATAGGATGGTGGCATCGAGAATTCTTGTCTTTGCTAGTCTTCCCAAAAACCCTAAGATTGTTATAGCTCCTGCAGCAGTTGATGGAAAAAGTAGCACTGTCCCATCAACCGGTAGCGGGAAAAAGTTAACACCCATAACCAGGTGACTATGATCTCACTTTCTTCTTTTCGAAGTAGTTTTTTACACCACAATGTTGATGCCGTCCTCCTCTCCTCTCCATCACATCTCAGGTATTTTTTAGGAGATAACGGATTTTCACCTTTTGAAAGAGACGCATTTCTTTTAGTAGCAAAAAATCATGCCTATGTCATCACCTCACTTCTGTATGCCAACGAAATAAATAACAAAAATTTTACTGTGTTGGTACGAGATGCAAAAATTTCATACGCAAATCATATAGAAAATATTTGTGAAAAAGAAAAGATAAAATCACTCGGCTTTGAGGAGGACAATCTGACTTTTTTTGAGTATAAAGTAATTAAAAAAAAAGTTCCTGTTTTCATGCCATTCCAAACTCGAAATTTGAGAATGATTAAAGAAAAATTTGAGATAGATGCTATTGAGAAATCATGCATTATTGCGGATAAAGCACTCAAGAAATCTTTTCCGTTCCTTAAAAAAGGCATCACCGAAGAAGAGTTTGCAGGTATATTTGAAAAAGAAGTTGCCCATGCGGGTGCAAAACTTTCATTTCCAACTATCGTTGCTTTTGGAAAAAATGCAGCTACCCCCCACCACCTAACTGGTCAAACCAAACTCACCAGTCAATCAGTTGTCTTGATAGATTGTGGAGTTCAAAAAAATAGTTACTGCTCTGATATGACTCGAACTTTTTTTGTTAAAAAACCATCTCTTGAGGAGAAAAGAGCTTATGAAGTTGTCAAAAAATCACAAGAGGAAGCAATAACATATATTGAAGAAAAACTGAGAAAGCATGAAAAAATTCTTGCAAGCAGCGTTGATGAAATCTCGCGACACTATATCTCGTCACATGGATTTCCTTCCATCCCTCACTCACTTGGTCATGGCATCGGCATTGATGTCCATGAAGCCCCAAGCCTCTCACCTAACTCTAAAGATCTACTTACCAATGGGATGGTTTTCTCTATAGAACCTGGGGTTTATATCGAAGGAAAACTAGGTATCCGCATCGAAGATCTTTTTGTTCTAAGCAATAATCAACTGATAAGATTAACGAATACCCCATATCAACTAGCTGTTTAGATGTGAAGATGTTAAAATACTGATATGTTAGTTCAGACATTGAAAGGCTTTAGGGATTTCTTACCTCCTGAGGCAAGAAAAAGACAGTTTGTGATCAACACCTTAAAATCGGTGTTTGAGTCCTATGGATTTGAGCCATTAGAGACACCTGCATTGGAATATGAAGAAATCCTGACAGGAAAATACGGCGAAGAGGGTGACAAGCTGATGTATAGATTTGAGGACAATGGTGGACGAAGCGTAGCTCTTAGATACGACCAGACAGTTCCTCTCTCACGTGTCGTTGCTCAATATCAAGGTGAGCTACCTCTTCCTTTTAAACGCTATCAAATACAACCTGTTTGGAGAGCAGAAAATACACAAAAGGGAAGATTTCGTGAATTTCTTCAATGTGACATCGACACAGCAGGAACCACTTCTCCTGTTGCTGATGCTGAAATCATAGCAATTATTGCTGATGCCTTTGAAGCTCTCGGGTTTAGTAATTTTAAAATTTTAGTTAACGATAGAACAATTTTTAAAGGATTATCGCAAAAAGCAATTATCGCAATTGATAAGCTTAAAAAAATTGGGGTAGAAGCTGTTGTTGAGGAGCTTAAAAAAGAAAATTATACAAAAGAAGATCTCGAGCGACTGATACATGCAGAAATGCCTTCATCATTAAAAATGATTATAGACTCAACGCAAAAATTAGGCGTAGATAAGTCACGCATTTGCTACGAACCAACATTAGCCCGAGGACTCGATTACTACACAGGGATCATCATCGAAGTCGAAATAGATGGATACGCTGTTGGATCCGTTGGTGGTGGAGGAAGATATGACAACCTTATAGGTATGTTTGCAAACAAACCTATTCCCGCTGTCGGGTTTGCATTTGGATTTGATCGAATCATGGATGCTATGAATGAACAAAAGCTCTTCCCTGAAAATTTGTCATCAGCAAAAGTGTTAGTGAGTATTTTTTCACCTGACCTAGTCAAAGAAAGCGCAGAAGTAGCTTACAAACTGCGCTCTGAGGGGATCTCAACAGAACTCTATAGTGACACAGAAACAAAAATAGAAAAACAGCTTAAGTATGCTGATGAAAAGAATATTCCTTTTGTTATCATCATAGGACCAGACGAGGCAAAAAATCAGAGATATACATTAAAAAACTTAAAAAACCGTGAACAAAAATCATATACCTTTGAAGAACTCCTCACAAAAATCTCCTGACTTTTACTTGAAAACTCCTCTTCTTCCTGCCAGAATAAAATAATGAAGCTGTCTAAAATTCACTATGCAGTGCTGGCGCTTATTCTCACCAATATCATATGGGGTGCAAGCATCCCAATTTTTAAGTGGTCACTTCAAGAGGTTCCACCATTCACTTTTGCTTTTTTAAGATTTTTTCTTTCCAGCCTTTTGCTTCTCCCTTTTACTATTCATAGGCTTAAAATTTCAAAACATGACTTTATTGCACTTTTCGTTTTGGCCTTCATTGGATTTTTTGTTCATATTGGACTGCTCCTTTTTGGCCTGACAATCTCAAGCAGCATCAATGCCTCTGTTATCGCAACTGCAGCGCCTATCTTTCTTCTTACTGGTAGTCTCTTTATTTTTAGAGAAAAAGTGAAGAAACGAATTATTATTGGAACCATCGTTAGCCTTATTGGCGTTATAATCATTATTCTCCGCCCATTATTTGACCATGGTCTTGACGGAACAATTGCTGGAAATATACTTTTCCTTATTTCAACACTTTCATTTGTTGCATATACATTTTTACTAAAAAATTACACACATCATCTTAAAGCATCGACAATAACTTTTTATCTTTTTTTCTTTACTACCGTTATTTTCTTACCATTCTTCCTTACAGAATCACCACATCAGTCTTTATCCATTTTTCTTGATCCACAAGCACTCATCGGCATCCTTTTCGGAGCCATCTTTACCTCAGTTATAGGCTATATTCTCTATAACTTCGCAGTTAAAACCGTGAAAGCAAGCGAAATTGGACTTTTTCTCTATGTTGACCCTATTGTCACGACTCTTATCGCAGTCCCACTCCTGGGAGAACACATTACTGCATCTTTTATCCTTGGCAGTATTGCTGTAATATCTGGCATCTTTATCGCAGAAAAGAGAATTCATTATCATCCTATCCATTACCTCTTTAAAAAGCATTCCTCTTGAGCTTGAAAAAAATCCTCAAGTTAGCTATAATAGATCCATGCAAACAGCAATTCACCCACAATACTTTGACCAGACTCAAGTTATCTGTGTCTGTGGCAACAAATTCACAGTCGGTTCGACACGTGAAGTTATTCATGTCGAGCTTTGCAACAAATGTCATCCATTCTATACAGGTGAGCAAAAATTTGTTGACACAGCATCACGAATTCAAAAATTCCAAAATAAACAAGAGATTGCAACAAAAATCAAAGCAACAACTGTTAAAAAACAGGAAGAAAAGAGAAAATCACAAGAAGCTCCAAAAACTCTTCGAGAGATGCTCATGGCCCTCAAGTAGCTATCCCCACTTTGTGTCAGGTAGAATGTATCATGTAGTATGTATACAACATTTATACTTAATACATAATACCTACTACTAACAACAATCTATGAATGACTATCGATACGTTCAATTAGAAGAAATTCAGAAGAAAATTGAAGAAACAGAGCTTCTACTAGAAGACCCAACGCTCTCAGATCTAGCCAAAGAGGAACTGGTGGGACTTCATGCCCAAAAAACAGCACTAGAAGAAAGTCTCAAGCAAAGTCAAAAAAACAACTCAGAAGATGACTTAGATGCAAGAAATGTAATTCTTGAAGTAAAAGGTGCTGCTGGAGGCGATGAAGCAAACATTTTTGCAGAAGAACTACTTCGTATGTATATGAGATTTGCTGAGCGTCATGGATTTAAAGCTGAGTTCTTAGAAGATAAAGTGCTCAAAATAGCAGGCAGGGGTGTTTTTAATCTCCTTAAATATGAATCAGGAGTTCACCGTGTCCAACGGATTCCAAAAACTGAAAAAAAAGGTCGGGTTCATACATCAACTGTTACCGTTTCTGTACTTCCTGAGCTACAGGACATCGACTTACACATCAGTCCAGATGAAATTTCATTTGAGGCATTCAGAAGCGGTGGTCATGGCGGGCAAAATGTCAACAAAGTATCAACAGCTGTTCGTCTTATTCATATTCCAACCAATCTTACTGTCGTATCATCAGCTGAGCGATCACAGATACAAAATCGTGAGATCGCTATGACACTTCTTCGAGCTCGACTTTGGGAAATGGAAGTAGAAAAACAACAAAAAGAATATGCTTCCCTTAAGGCAACGCAGGTCGGACGAGGTATGAGAAATGAAAAAATTAAAACATACAATTTTCCGCAAGACAGGCTTACTGATCACCGCATTGGTAAATCATGGGGAAATTTACCGGTTATTATGGATGGTGCCATTCCAGAAGAGCATCCAACAGAGGACAGTACCACAGAGGGGATCGAAGAATAACTAGATCATAAGTGCAAGATCATTTTTTTTGTACTTTTCAATCATCTCGAGATTGTCATCATGAATAAGAATTTTTGCGAGATGATGCCCCCCCACCAAATGTGGCAGTACCACATAATCAGCGCCAACTTTATAGAGTTGTTTTGCTTCATCGTTTTCAAAAGCCATCACAACAACTCTCGCTTTTTTATTGGTATGTTTCAATCCTTCTATTAAAAGGAGATTGTCTTCAAGATCAGGGACTGTTGAAATAACCATTTTAGCCCGATCAAAACCAATTCTTTCTTGAATTTCAGGATCAGCAATATCACCAAAAATTGCAGGAATTTTTTTATCTTTTAACCTTTTAATAACATCAGGATCAAAATCTACAACCACAACTTTCTCATGACTTTGTCTGAGTGCGTGAATAATACTCTCCCCCATCTGGTGTCCTCCGATCAAAACCACATGTTTATCATAATCTTTAAATTCATCACTCTGAACGAAATCATGCTTGTTAGGATTTTTCCTAAATTCTAAAAAGGAAAGCTTGGAGCCAATCATGTTATACAATGAATTTGAGCTCTGAATCATGTAGGTTGAGACAATAAAAGTAATCATACTGACTAGAATAATCGTCGTAACAATACTCTCGGGGAGTATACCCATACTTTGTCCAAGAAAAAGAATAATAAGGCTAAATTCTGAAATTTGAGCCATTGAAATACCAACAAGAAATGATGTTCTCTTACGAAATCCCATAAGCCCTGTAATCACCATCACGATAAAAGGCTTAAGAAAAATAACAAATGCTGAGAGAATAAGAGCAGGAACTAATGATGAAACGACATTTGCAAGGCTCATCTGGATTCCTAGAATGACAAAAAAGATAGTTACAAAGAAGTCACGCAAAGCCTTCATGCGAGCGATAATCTGATAATTTTCATGAGTATTTGCAAGCGCAAGACCTGCTAAAAATCCACCGATTTCAATTGAGAAACCAATAGGTTCCCAAGTAACTAATGCTGTAACCGCAAAAACCCAAGCAAGACTAAAAAGAAAAAGAATCTCACCTGACTTCGAAAGGTTGTGAAGAATACGTGGAAAAACATACCTGCTAAAAAGCAAAATCCATCCAACCAGAACGCTCAATTTCAATCCAACAAGCAAAATCTGATCGACAATTTCTATCAATGAACCAGCATGAAAACCATTCATGAAAATAATTGTCAAAATAGCAAAAAAATCTTGCATCAACAAAATACCAATTGCCAACTTTCCGTGAAGACTGTTGAGATCTTTTTTGTCCGAAAATAATTTTACGATAACAATCGTACTTGAGAAACAAAGCGCAATGGCAAGATATAGACACACGGCTGTCGGGAACCCAAGAAGCACACCGGCACCATACCCGAGAATAAAAGTAATACCCATCTGAAGAGTGCCTGCGATAATTGCTGTCTTGCCAATAGAGCGAAGCTCATGAAGCTTAAGCTCAAGCCCTAACATAAAAAGAAGCAGAGTAATTCCTAGCTGTCCAAAACTTTGTAATGAAGCAGTTTGTTGAAGATGAAAAAAACCAAGTGGGCCAAGAATAATACCTGTAAGAATATACGCAAGAATGGCCGGTTGCTTGAGATAGCGAAGCACTACTGAAAGCACTGCTGAGATAATAATTACCAACGCAATCTCAAAAAAGATTTCTTCCATGTATCTAGTATTAAGCATTGTCACATTTCTCGCAAGTCTATACACAAGACTTGTCTGACTCATGAGATTTTGTTAGTATGGTACTCCATGTTACCCACCCGACTTGCATTCGTCGATGTAGAAACAACAGGAACTCGCCCTCAGTATGACCGGGTCATTGAAATAGGAATTGTCCAGACAGAGCACGGACAGGTTATTGATACCTACTCAACACTGATTAATCCGGGTGATACTCTTCCTCCTGAGATAGAAAAAATAACTGGTATTACTTCTCGTGATGTCCTCGACTCACCACCATTTGGGCAGGTTGCAAAAGAAATTTTTGAAAGGCTACAAGGCTACACTCTCGTTGCTCATAATGTCAGGTTTGACTACGGCTTCCTGAAAGCAGAATTTGCTCGTCTTGAGAAATCATTTTCACCCAAACATTTTTGTACTGTCCGACTTTCACGAACACTTTTTCCAAACGAATACCATCACAACCTTGACGCAATTATTGAACGATTCCAACTTTCAGTTAAAAATCGACACAGAGCACTGGATGATGCCTTAGCAATTAGCATCTTTTATGAAAAGGCAAAAAAAATTGTCGGAAATGATGCATTTGAACAGGCACTTAGTATCGTTACGAAAAAACCATCATCCCCACTCAACCTCGATCCAAGAATTCTTGATACTCTTCCTGAGACAGCTGGTGTCTATATGTTTTATGGCGGAAGCGACATCCCTCTCTATATTGGTAAAAGTATCAACATTAAAGATCGAGTACTCTCTCATTTTTCAGAAGACATTCGCTCCCCACTTGAGATGAAAATTGCTCAACAAATTGAGTCTATAGAGACAATTACAACTGCTGGAGAACTAGGGGCTCTTTTTCTTGAAAGTCAACTTATCAAGACCAAATTACCGCTTTATAACAGGATGCTTCGTCAAAAAAAGGAGTTGACTGTTATCAGGCAGAAAGAAAATGAAGATGGTTATTTGACTATCAGACCTGAAATCTTCTCAGATGCAAAGACAGATGATCTCTCCTCAATCTGTGGCATCTACCGATCTAAAAAACAAATGAAAGATCATCTAGCATCACTTGCGAAGAATAATATGCTTTGTGAAAAACTTTTGGGCATTGAAAAGGTATCAAAAAATTGTTTTGGGTATAGACTTGGAAGATGTAAAGGGGCATGTTCAGGAAAAGAAAAATCGCTATCTTACAATATGCGATTTATCGAAGCTTTCTCAAAAACCAAAATTAAACAATGGCCATTTAAAGGACCAATTATTATTGAAGAGCGAGACGAAATAGCAGACAAAAAGGAATTCTTTCTTGTCGATAATTGGTGTCTGTTAGGATCTATCGCAACAGATAGCTTTGATAGCTTCAATGAAAGACAACATGATTATCTATTTGACTTAGACATGTACAAGATTTTAGTTAGATTTCTTTTCCAATCAAAAAACTCGACAAAAATCCATTTTTTGCCTAATAAGCCACAAACTACTATTGAATAATACGGGCATTCTATTACTCAACAACAATACTTCCAGTCATCTCAGGGTGAATACTGCAATGATATGCGTATGTTCCAGCTTTGGTAAAGGTATACGTCCCCTCCTCCCCTGATGCTAACACTCCAGTCGTAAAGACATCGTCATCAGATACAATGTTGTGCTCAACAGCATCTGCATTCTTCCATGTAACAGTTTGACCAACCTTTACGGTGAGTGCTTCTGGTGCAAGCATACTGTCCTTAATAGTGACAGTCTGCGCTTCGCTCTCATCAGTTGTTGCATTTGTTGTCTCGTACATCATCTTACTGCTACCTGAAGGCTGGTTATACATAAAAATCATAATAATTGAAATGATGACAAATCCTCCTCCAGCAATAATTAAAAATGAATGATCGTCTGTATGATGACTGTGACTAACTTTTCTTTTTACAGTCTTTGAAGCTTTCTTTTTTGGCATATACTCACCTCCTTTCAAAAATTCCTATACATCTATCATACAAGAGGCAATGAGAAGCATGTCAACAGAGGATTTGGGCTACTGAACCATGTAGGAGACTTTTGCTTTTTTCTGCAAGTCTGTGATAAGAGTCTGGACTTTTTCACTAAACTTTTGCTGTTCTAGTGATGACCGTACTTGCTTTTTTAACTCAGCTTCACTAAGGTCTTGAGGGAGAGTACTTTTATTTTTCTCTATATAGTCAGCTACATCTTTATCAGCGACAGCAACTTTTCCAACCAATTTTTCAAGCATCTTTTGAATTCTGATTCTTTCTCTGTATGCTTTAAGTGTATCTCCCTGTGCTGCTAGTGCTTCTTCTAATTTTTGACCTTGCTTTTCAACTGTTTTTCTCACTGTTGCGACTTCAGCATCAACCTCTTTATCGCTAATGGTAATATTGCGCTTACTTGCTTCTTGATAGATAAGCGTCTTCGTAACAAGCTGATTGAGCGCCTGTTTTCCCGCTGTAACACGAGCATCTGAAAGATACACCGCCTCGGTCTCATTGATATATGATAGTCTTGTAATTGGCTGACCGTTAACCATCGCAACGACAAAAACACTTCGGAAATATACTGCAAGACCCAAAACAGCAATGATAATAAGTCCAATAGCAAGAGTTTTTTTCTTGACCTTAAATGGCATAACTTGCTGAGTTTGGGACGATACTGGATTTTTTTCGACTGATACAACTTTTGTTGAGGATTTTGCTGCTCTAGCAGTTACTGATTTTTTTGGGGAACTAGTAGTTTTTTTTGCAACTGATGTTTTCGTTTTTGCTGTTGGCATTATCTAATTATAATAACTAAAATAAAAAATGCAAATAGTAATTTATTGATTTGGAGCCTCTTGAAGTACTACTTTTTTCTGAAAATTTTGTTTTGAGTTATCTTCATTCTCACGATAAACATCAAGAGACATAGTATCTCCTACTTTTTTCTTTTGGATCAAAGTTGATAACTCTCGTATGCCAACTTGCAATTTTTGCCCATCCACTTTTGTTATGATATCTCCCCGCTTAAGTCCTGCTTTATCAGCTGATGAGTCAGGAACAACCGTCTGAATATATGCACCTTCTGGCAACTCATTCTGTATTGCAACATCACGAGCTATCATCTGATATGCCACCCCAAGATATGGCCTGCTGAATTGTCCAGTTGCGTTGAAATTTTTAATTGATTCCTTGATAGTATTGATTGGGAGAGCAAATCCGATATTTTGACCACTCTGAGAAACGGCAGTATTTACCCCTATTACCTGACCACTAGAGTTAAGAAGTGGCCCTCCGCTATTGCCTGGATTGATTGCAGCGTCTGTCTGAATAACATCAGACAGCTCTTCAATGGTCCCTTCGAATGTGCTACCAGCAGTTATTCCTCTCCCAAGACCTGAAATAACTCCTGTTGTTACTGTATTATTAAATTCTCCAAGCGCAGTGCCAATTGCAATAGCAAGCTGCCCAACCTGAAGCGTTGATGAGTCACCCATGACAACAGGACTCAACGTATTTCCTGAGTTTTCAGATGGATCAATTTTGATAATGCCAATATCATTAAGTGGGTCTCTATACACTTTAGCTGCTTTGTACTGCTTACCGTTATTTGTGATAACGACATAAGAAAGAGATGTATCGCTTACAACATGCCTGTTGGTCACAACAAAACCATCAGCTGTCACGATAAATCCTGAGCCAATATTCTGAGGTTTTGAAGGATCAAAAGTGCTATCTGAGCCTTGGGAAGGAATACCAAAAAAATCAAAAGGGTTAAATTGATTTTGTGAGGAACCTTCCTTTTCTATTGCAGCAATAGTTACAACAGATGGTGCGACATTTTTGACAACCTGAGTGACTACTGATTCTTCAGAAGTTACTTTTACCGTCTCCGTTACTTTTTGTTTTTGTTGCAAAAACTTTGTGAATTGAGGCGTATATTTTGCAGCATTAATTACCACCAAAAGCAAGATGAGTAAAACGCCTACAAGTAAAACGAGTTTTTTCATATTATTTTTTTACTAGCGTTTCAATCGCTTTTTCAAGCTGAGCATCATGTGACTGGTCTTTAGTGTCTAACGAAACAACAATATCAGGTTTTAAACCTTCACCATTCTTGCCATTTCCCACCCAAGTCTTTTTTGGAGTAAGCCATCTCGCAATAGTAACGTGAATACCAGAGCCATTTCCTAAATCCTCAGCGTTTTGCATAGTACCCTTGCCAAAAGACTGCTCCCCAACTAATGTTGCGCGATTATAATCTCGTAGTGATCCTGCTACGATCTCACTTGCTGATGCAGATCCCTTATTGATAAGCACAACAAGAGGCGTTGTCAAAAGCAATCCTCCCCTTTTCACCTCAAGTACATCCTCTTTACCATTGCCATAATCCTGAATAACAACAGGAGAACCCATCTTGAGGAATTCAGAAGCAATGAATACTGCATCATTCACATAGCCACCTGGGTTATTGCGAAGATCAAGTACAAGGCCTTTAACATGCTTATTTTTTTGCATATCAAGACTCATTGCATTCACCGTTGTAAGCCATTCCTGATTGGTATTGTCTCCAAACTGAGAGAGCCGTATATACGCAATGGTCTCTTTTTGATGCGATGACAACGTCTGAGATTTATTGATCTGGTCAATAGAGCCCACTTCTTTAACCCATGAATTAACACTTTTAACGGTAATCGTATCTCTTACAATCTTGATGACTTTAGGACTCGTCTCATTTTTATGCATGACAGTTAACCCAACCTGACTACCTTTTGGTCCTCTTATTTTCTCAACAGTCTGAGTAAGCGTCCAACCACTAGTCGCATCATTATCAACCTTTAATATCGAGTCCCCTGACTTGATTCCAGCTTTTTGTGCAGGACTCCCATCAATTGGAGCAACTACTACTACTTGCTTGTCTCGAAGACCAAGCTCAGCTCCAATACCACTAAATTGTCCAGATAACATTTGCTTAAAGTCACTATTTTGTGTAGGAGGAAGAAAAACTGTATAGGGATCATCAAGACTATTAACCATTCCCGTGATTGCGCCATTGAGCATTTTTTCAGCATCAATTGCTTTTTTGTCGTAGTAGTTTTGTTGTACTTTTTCAAAAACTGTCCAAAAACGAGACATGTCAAGCGTACTTAAAGATGATGGGGGTTCTTTACTCAAAACTGAAATAGTAGGTTTGTACTGATTCCAACCAACAGTAATATGATTAACTCCAAGATAATAACCCACAACCCCAGCAAGAATAATGATAATAAAAAAACGAATAACTTTCATTAGCTTTGTATCGCAACAACTTTCTTCTGTCCGTGCATTGCAACTGTTTTTGTAGTTTTGGCAAGCACTTTACCAAACGAAACATCAACCGAAACTACAGGGAGTTCGATTTTACGAGTAAGGAGATATGAAAAAAGATCCTCGCTAAGGTCAGTACCAAGAATGCCTGCAACACCCACAACTGATGCTTTAACAACCGCCTCTTTATCAATTGATGGAAGAAACAATATGCTACCTTTCAACGCTGGCGTAATCTGCGATCCCGTCACTACATCGCCTGTCTTGGGAATTAAAAGAGTTATCTTGCCTTGCGCAGCACCCCCTGAACCCATCGATCCAACAATATCCTTACTCTCTGATTCGAGAATAATTTCGTCATTATTACACAATCCAATAGTCCCAGCAAGTGGTGAAACAACGTCTTGAGGCGATGTTTTTGAACTATCTAATGTTACATCTTCTACACCATCGCCCCTGATCACAAGCACTCCAGTATCTCTCTCAAAACGAACAATTGTTCCAGCCACATGTGATATTACCTGCTCTTTTTTAAGACCAAAGGATTTTCCTTTAACCGCGAGAACATCACCAACTCTTACCATGTCACCTGGTGCTTTTAAGAGTGTTTTGTGAGATGAAGTCGGGGAAATACGCAAAGCGTCTGCAATGTTGATGAGAGTATCGGTGGAATTAGGTACGGGAGTTGGAGATGAAGAGCCCTCATGTTCTTTCGTAGCAAGAACAGCGCCGGCTTTAATTGCGTCGCCTTTTCTTACCAAAATCTTGTAACCATCAGGAATGGCAATTGGCAGTGAAGTCATACAGAAAAAATTAGTCTCGCGAAACGTATGGTAAAAGCGCTAAATGTCGAGCGTATTTGATCGCATCGGTAAGACGTCTTTGATGCTTCGCACATAAGCCTGTTCTTACGCGGCCAATCATCATGCCACGATCAGTGATGTATTTTTGAATAGCTCCAACATCAGAATAGACCGGAGTCTTGCTCTCTTCACAAAATGCACACTTCTTTGGTGCAATTATTTTTCTTCTTGGTTTTGTTGTTTTTTTAACTGCCATATGTATTAAAAAGGTATGTCATCCGGAGGAACCATGTCCTCATCGGGCGCTACCGTTCCTGAATCTTGTGTAGGTTCAGGAGACTTTTCTGTCTCTTTTGTTTTTTTCTCAGCTGGTTTTGGTGACGCCTTTGGCGCCTCCTCTACTGGAGCTGATTGAGTTTGTTGGCCTTTGTTATCAAGTAGGATCATGTCATCAATAACAACTTCGGTTACTGATTTCTGTGCTCCGTCTTGTCCTGTCCAACTTCTCGTAGAAAGTCGACCTTCAACATAAATTTTTCGACCTTTTACCAAAAATTGACTGCAAAGCTCAGCTAATTTGTTCCAAGCAACAATGCGATGGAACTCTGTCTCTTCATGTTTTTCGCCTGAATCTGTCGTCCAAGACCTATTTGTCGCAAGACCAACGGTACATACTGCAGTTCCCTGCGGTGTATATCGCAACTCGGGATCGCGAGTCAAATTTCCGATCAACTGTACTCGATTGAGACTTCGTGCCATTGTTACTTTGTTCTGATCAATAGATGTCGCAAGACATCGTCATTTCGTAAAATTCTTGTTTCTAGATCTGTTGGGATAGCGTTTTCTGACTCTAATTCCATTTTATGATAAAAGCCAGCAAGCTCTCTTTTGATCTTATAAGCAAGAGGTTTTTGACCCCATTCATCTTCTTTAGTTACCTTAGCATCCCCCATCCAGTCTTTGATCTGTTCGATCACTTTTTTACGCTGTGCGTCTGAAAGAGATGTCTTAAGCACCAAAACTAATTCGTACAATCGCATAATGTAGGCCTAATGATATCAAATTTGAG
>CAYWEJ010000012.1:0-15787 GCA_964457465.1 uncultured Gammaproteobacteria bacterium
TTATGTCACTTCCTTATCTTGGCTACTTCATCAATGCACTCAGAACTCCACTTGGATTTTTACTTTTTGTGATAGGTCCAATTCTTATTTTTATTGCACTTGAATTGTGGAGTATAAAAGGTGAGATTGAAAAATCTATTGAGAAAAAATTGAGACAAGAATTAAGTCTCAACAAGTATGAAAAAATTGATATTTCTTAGCATCATTATTATGGCTGTTATTTTTGGACTATCATACCAGGTGACTCATGCATTATTTCTTGATAATGCAACAAGTATTGGTAATTCCTTTGCTGCGGCATCCGAATTCCCAACTGCTACCCCTACGCCAACTCTTTCTCCAGTTGGAACAGTAGTTATAAATGAATTAATGTGGCCAGGAAGTGCTTCTAGTAGCGCAGATGAATGGATTGAACTACGTAACACAACAAATAGCCCAATTGATCTCTCTGGGTGGAAAATTGAAGGAAGCACTAACTTAACAATTTCATCTGGCACCATACCAGCCAATGGATACTTTCTTATTGCCAATTTCTCAGAAACAGATTCAAATTCAATACTAGATGTCACTCCTGAAGTGACATCTACAGCTGTAGGGTTAAATAATGAAAATCTTCAAATTATTCTTAAGGATGCATCTGATGTGATTATTGATCAGGCCGATGATGGTGCAGGAAGTCCTCTTGCTGGCAGTAATACATCTCCAAGAAAATCTATGGAAAGAAATCTGGTACCCGGAGATGGTTCAATACAGTCAAATTGGCATACAGCGTCCACGCAATTTAATCTTGATGGAGGATCTCTTGAATCAGCCACTCCTAAGGGGGCTAATAGCTTATGAGAATTGTAAAAAATAGATTAGTTCATATTTTCGCTCTCTTTATTATTGCAGCAGTGCTAGCCTTGCAAACCCATGCTGTGCAAAAAATCTTCTTTCCAGAGAGAGTTGAGGCTGTTGGTGATCTTACTATCAACTGGGGAATAGGGACAGGAAATGTCGGACCAATTTTTACCCTCAATAATATGGCTCCAGGACAATCAACACAAAAAACAGTGAGTGTTAGCAATGGAGGGCTTAATCCACTCACAATCAGTGCCAGAGGAGTCAAGACAACAGAGACTGCAAGTCTTGGTGAAGCAATGAATATTGTTATTTCCCAAAATGGCATAGATCTTTATGGAGGAGGGAGTCCTACTGGACCTAAAACGCTTTCTGACTTTTTCTCCGATAGTACAAACGTATTAGGAATTTCGCTACAGACACAAAATCCAAATACAACTAACAATTATGTATTTACCATTACTTTTAAAGATTCGGCTGACAATGCTTACCAAAATGCCTCACTCTCATTTGATATCCATATGGGAATTGCTATCGACATTCCATTAGCTTGCCAATCAATTAACTTTAGCGGAGAACCAATCTTTGGATCTAAAAAGAGTGAAAAGCTGAACGGAACAGTTCAAAATGATCTCATCCTTGGCATGGGCGGCAGTGACAACATCGATGGCAAAGGTGGTCAGGACTGCATACTCGGAGGAGATGGTAGTGACTCCATAATAGGTGGCACAGGAGACGATGTCATTGTGGGTGAAGGCGGAAGCGATAGTATAAAAGCAGGAGATGGCAATGATGTTGTTTCAGGTGGCGGTGCCGCAGACAGCATGTATGGTGAGAACGGCAATGACAGTATCACAGGTGATGCTGGATCAGACAAAGCAGTCGGCGGCCCAGGATCTGATACATGCAGTGCAGAGTCAAAATCACAGTGTGAACTATAAAACGATGTTTTCACTTCATGAGTAGAGATCACTAATCATGAAGTATCGAATATCTTTTTATGAAAGGAGGTGAATATATAAAATGACAAGTATTAAAACAAAAATAACAACCGGCTTAGTTACAGCAACTTTTCTAGCTGGATTAGTTGCACCTGCAGCATTTGCGGATACAGATGTAACAATTCATGACAACGGCGAAAGTTCAACTAACAAAGTTAAAGTTAAGAACAAGCACGTTACCAAAGTCAAACAGAAAAATACTACAAATGTAGCTAACACTGTTGGACTTACCCAATCCACTGGCAACAACAAAGCCAACAAAAATACCGGTGGTGATGTCAAGCTTACAAGCGGCAACGCTATGGCAGATGTAACCCTCGAAACAACAACAGGAGGCAATACTGCAACTGTTGATGGCTGTGGTTGTGTGGTCGGAGATACGACTGTCACTGTTGATGGCAACGGAACTGACTCAACAAATAAAGTCAAAATCTCAAATACCAATATCACAAAAGCTGTTCAAAAGAACACTACTACAGTAACAAATGTGGTAAGTATTGGACAAACAACTGGCGGCAATACTGCAAATAGTAATACTGGTGGATCAGTAGATGTCACATCAGGTGATGCAAATGCTACCGTTGGTATCACTAACACCGTTGGTGAAAACTCTCTTACTATCAACTAATAGTTAGAGATACTTCTAGAAGAACAAGCCCTGCCCAGGCTGACGAGCCCAGGCAGGGTTTTTGTTAGCCTCAAATTCTTACACAAAATATATATTCATGATGTACACTATAGGTGTGAAATACATTCTCCTTTTTCTATCAATTCTCTCATTTATCGGACTCAAACAAAAAGCTTATGCTGAAACATCAGTCAATATAAAGACCAATGGTAACTCCTCAAGTCATGTCAACGTAGTCTCAAAAACCTCCTCAACAAATGGCAACACAACATCATCAAATCATGTAACTATTGAAAACAATGGAGAAGTAAAAAGTTTTGATACAGAGGGAGATGACTCAGTTGACTGGACATCCGATGATGGTAAATCTACCGTAAAAATTAACTCCAAGACTGTGACCTCATCTCCAACTGCAACTACTACACCAAAACCTAGCAAAGACGAGGAAGATACGCCCTCTTCATCAGCTCATGAAGAGAAGAAGACAGAAAAGATTTCCATCTCTCAACTCCTTAAAACTATTTTCCAAAATATTTTCCCTTTTTTCCACTTTTAACCCCAATTATCTTACTTGACAAAAGGTAAGATTTTTTCCAAACTAAATACATGACAAAGAAATCAGCAAAAAAGACTGTGAAAAGACATCGACTCGAAGATCCAGTCCATAACCTTGTTGGCTATGGAGTACTGTTTGTTCTTGCATTTGTCGTTCTTGCTATAGTCTATAGTCTCCAGTGGTATATTATCCCTTGAGTTTGGCAAATATTAAAAGCCTCTTCCAATCAGTTCCTAGTGGTGTACAGGTCTGAATGATCAACACATCGTCTTTTCTTTGCGTAACTTCCTGGATCTGAAATGGACTTATTTCTTTTTTATCAACAACTTTATAATCAAACTCTTTATTATTTCTCCAAATAACAATGCTGTCATTCATCTCAAGTTCACCTAAACGAAGAAAAACGGTGTTATAGCGTGTAAGCTCCCAAGGCGGGCCTGATGAATGAGCAAAAAGGTAGATTGGTCCTTTCTCTCCTGGAACTGAAAAGCCTTGTCCAAGGGCAATTCCTTTTTTGAGAATCTCTCGATATGAACTCTCATTCCATGGATCAACATTTGGGATAATAGTCCCTGAAGCCTTAATTTTTGGAATCCAAAGTGCAAACGCTCTATTATTTTCCGGTGGCATAGAAGAAGGAAGAAGATAAGCACTGAGTACTGGAAAAAATATATACACAAAACCAAGAAGAGAAAGAGCAATAAAAATATTCCCAAGAAGCTTTGTTTTTTTCACCTGCGTATTGTAGCTAATTTAGCTTGCTAGGTCAAAAAAAATCCCCTATAGAGGGGACTTTTTTAAAGAGCGAATGCTCCCGGCGACCTGCCGGACCGCAGTCTTAACAACACACCGAAAAATAACATTAACAAGTTACCAAGAATAGCTAGAAGTATCCATGGATTGCCTGTTGCTGGCAATACCTGACCAGTAGTTGTTCCAAGTACAGAACCTGATGAAGGATTATTGCTCCCGCCACCGCCTGATGATGACCCGCCACCGCCACCATTGCCTGGTGGTGGAGGAGGAGGTGGAGGAGGGTTGCATCCATCCCCATCACATGGTGGTGGAGGAGGAGGTGGAGTCTCACAATCACAGTCAACAGTCACATCACTGGTATTTGCATTATTATCAATTGCTACCTTTACGGTGATGTCACCAGTCTTGATAGCAACATTTCCATTGTTGCCATCGGCCTTGTTGTTACCTGTAATAAGATTCCAGACACTGTGATTAAATATATCAGCTACATTACTCACAACCACCGATGTATTGGTGTCCTGATTAAGAGTAATCGTGTTAAGACTTCCAGCACCGTTGCCTGCAATCTTTAGTGAGAATCCTTGATTTCCACCAGTTCCCAAAACAACTTTTGATGTATTGGTTGTATTTTTGACAGACTCACTAACTGAGATAGAGCCTGTATCAATTGAGACATTGCCGCTATTGTGACTTGCGCTATTACCTCCAGTATTTATTGTTCCTGAGATATTGTTGGTGATATTTGCATACTGACTAACATGTACATTATTTGAGTTGTTTGAACTATAAGAGATACCATTATTTGAGTCAGCTCCATTACCAATAATTGCTCCGCTATTATCGCCACTGTTGCAACACAGAGAAGAGTCAGCTATAGACTGGTTCATTTGATTTTGGACATCTACATTAGTTGTTGCATTACCAGTATCAATTGCATTACTACCGCCCGTATTGCTTGATGCACTATTATTACCAGTATTCGCATCAACATTGACGTTGTTTTGCACCTCAGCTGTGTTAGTCTGAGTTACTCCGTTACTTTGTGACTGTGAAACATTCACACTGCTTGATGAATTATCACCGTTGGCAGAAATAGTAAATGTCTCAGCATATGCAGAGCGTGTCGCAACAGGCAATACAGCCAATGCGGCAAGTGTTAATACAATTTTTTTCTGTAACATATTTTAATCGCTATTTACAGCAAGCGGTGCTGAGGCAGAGGCAGAAAGTTATTTGACTAGGCAGCAGATCTCTTAAGCAGTAATTTTCGGACGACTACAAAAAGAGCAGCAATGGGAATTAAGACTAGTAACCATGCTAAGTTGATTGACACTTTACCTTCAGCTGAACCAAAGAGTGGGTTATCAAAACCTGTTCCTTTAACCATAGTGGTACTTGCACCTGCAACTGCCGTCTGCCCACCCTGATATGAGTTGCTGTTACCGGCATTTTGAGTATTACTTCCAGTGTCAGTATTTCCTGTTGTGACAGATGTATTACCTACTTTTGCACCTGTATCATTTGCTGGTGAATTGTTCTGGTTGTTGTTAGTATTGCTGTTATTACTGTTGTTGTCAGTACTATTCTGGCTCTGAGCAGTCTTGGTCTCTTTTGAGTGGCCAGGCGTTATGAAATCTCCAAACCAACTACCAAATACATTGACAACTGTTACTACGAGCTTGCCTTTCCCAGAAATATTGTTGTTGAGCATGTTGACGAGATTTGCAACGATATTTGCATCTCCTGTTGAGATTGAGTTGTCGCCGCCTGTATTTCTACTTGTTGAGTTACCACCTGTGTTTGCAGTAAGGTTAAGGTTGTTCTCAACGTTTGCTACGTTATTTTGTACTGTTGTTGATGCATTGTTCTCTGTGTAACTTGCGTTATTTGTTGAGTCAACACCGTTACCTGAATTGCTTACCGTGATGTAGCCGTCCTCATCAACGGTGAACTGTGTACCATCTGACCCTGCAAAAAGCTGTCCTGCTGGAGCACCCATAAGCTTACCGATCCAATTTCCAGCAGCATCATTTATCATAACCAACCACATAGTTCCATCAAGAATGTTGGTGTTGACGATATTAAGGACATTTGCATCGATGCTACTATTCCCAGTATTGATCTCTGAATTACCATTTGTGTTTCTACTTGCCATATTTTCACCTGTATTTGCATCAAAGGTAAGGTTATTGGTAAGATTTGCGTCATTGGTCTGAAAAGTTGCATCAGAGTTAGAAAGTGAGACATCAGTATTGTTGTTTGAACCTGCACCATTGCCAGTATTTGCAATCGTTGTGTTGCCACTGCAGCATGATGGGGCTACTTGTGATTCAGGAAGGATAATATCACCTATAAGATTACCAAAGATATTGACTACAGCGTAGACGACATTTCCAGCGATATTGTTATTTGCCATGGTAATAGCATTTGCTGAAACATTTGCATCACCGGTTGTAATAGTATTGTTGCCACCCGTATTGCGATCTGCAGTATTGTGACCTGAGTCTGCAGTAAGCGTAAGATTGTTTCCTACGGTTGCATTATTGTCCTGCAGCACATAAGAGTTGCTTGAACTATCAAGACTAGCTTCGTTAGTAGAGCTATCTCCATTACCTGTATTTGCAACTGCTGTACTTCCACCACATCCGAAAATACACCCTGTACCAAAATCTAAGACAAGGTCTCCAACATGATTATCAGCGACATTAAATTCTGCAACTGTTACACCAGCTACATTAGTATTTACAGAAGTAATCACAGTTCCAGTTGCGTTTGCATCACCAGTTGTTATTTCAGAGTTGCCGACATTTCTTGATGCATCATTTTGACCTGTCACTGCACTCTGAACTAGGTCATTATTAACTACCGCACTATTCTGTTGATTGACATTTGATGTGTTCTCGACTGATGCTGAGCCACTATTAGTTGACCCTGTGCCATTATTGCTATTAG
The DNA here is from genome assembly GCA_964457465.1 of uncultured Gammaproteobacteria bacterium. Taxonomy (GTDB): domain Bacteria; phylum Patescibacteriota; class Microgenomatia; order Levybacterales; family UBA12049; genus JACROF01. Next base: position 6,737 of record CAYWEJ010000012.1, read on the forward strand.
TAATTTGCGCACTCTGTCCTGTTGACTGGGGTACTCCAGCAACATTAGTGTCTCCAAATGTAGAGAGAGCTCCATTTGCTGTTGCATCGCCAGTCTCAATCAAAGTATCTCCAGTACCATTTGAACTACTCTCGCCAGTAGAAACTTCTGGGGTAGGGGATGGTTGGTAACTGCTTTGCTTTGCTGTTTTTGGTGTTTTTGGCTGCGCAGGGGCCTGAGTGGTTTGATTCGATTCTGATTCTGTTGGGGTAGGAGATGGAACCTCTTGATCTTCGACCTGAGATGGCTGTTCTTCTGTTTGATTATTATCATTACTTGGAGGATTTGTTGGTGCATTAGGAGCAGCTGGTGCAGCTGGGGCTTCTGGCGCACTAGGAGCAGCTGGTGCATTAGGAGCAGCTGGTGCAGCTGGGGCTTCTGCAAACACTTGTATTGGCGCAATTTGGCCTAGAAATAGTATCGTAATTAAAAATAGTGATAGAATTTTTTGTTTCATATTTTTTTATTTAGTATGCTTATTAAATATCTTTAGTTTGAGATAAGTTTGTGGGGTGTTGACGGAAGTGCTCGTACAGCACCCCACATTCCTTATCAATTAGTTTGAGTGACCTGATAACCAGTCAAGAAGATCTCCAAGATCAAAAGAGAAATGGAGGTCCATGTCTGGGAAATCAAAATCAGCATCAGTTCCAAAGGTATTAACGTTACCCTCTGTACTGAGGTTAACAGTTGCATCAGCATCACCAGTTGTTACTGATGGGTCTGAGTCTGCTTCTCCAGTATTTCGGTTAGCATCATTTCCTCCGGTTTTAAGCTTAACGTCTTCGAGGTCGTTATCGACATCTGCATCGTTGCTCTGGTAAGTTCCAGTCTCCTTGTTATCGTTTGATCCCAAGGTTACATCGATTTCGTTGTCTGAATCAACTCCGTTTTCGCTAATACTTGCTTCTACATCATCGATGCAGCAATCCTCAACACTTGCAGCGTTGAAGTTTACCATTGTGTCAACAGAAAGATCTGCTGTAGCATCACCTGTGTCGATCATTACATCTCCACCTGTGTTGCGGTTTGCATCGTTGTAGCCGGTTTTGCCGTAGACGTCAACATCGTTATCAACATCTGCTTCGTTGTCTTGTGTGACAACAGTTGCAGTTGTATTTTCGAGGTCGATGTCGTTGTCAGAACTGTCACCGTTTCCGATGATAAGAGCTGAGATAGCGCCACCGTTACCGTTGCCTCCACCAACCACAGCGTGGTTAGCGTTTGCAGCGTTTGTGATAGAAACAGTTGTGTCAGCATTACCTGTAGTAATTTCTACATTACCACCGGTATTTCGATTTGCATCGTTGCCGCCAGTTGATGAATTAACATCGACATCATTGTCAATGTCAGCATCATTGTACTGGTATACACCAGTCTCGTGGTTTTGGTTCAAATCAACATCGTTGTCTGAATCAACACCATTTCCACTGATTTTTACTGTAGTGTCTCCACCCGCACAAGCTCCACAACCAGCAACATTTGCGTGGTTTTGGTTTGCTTGATTGTTTACAGTAACATTTGATGTAGCATCACCTGTGTCGATTTTTACATCTCCACCTGTGTTGCGGTTTGCATCGTTGTTACCTGTTGATGAATTAACACTAACATTGTTACTAATATTTGCAGTGTTATTTTGAACAACACTGGTATTAGTTGATTGTGTAACATTTGCAGAATTATTCGAACTATCACCGTTTCCAGTGATGTTGATTGTTGTAGCTGCTGCTGTTACTCCAGCTAATGAATGGAGTAAGACTGATCCGGTTGCAATAGCTGTTGCGATTCTTGTTTTATAGTTTGTCATGTATATATTCACCCCCTTTCTTGACGATAATTTCCTAACCTATTGGTCAAGAGCACTTCGTTCCGCTTTATTTTGTCCAAGGCCTGAGCTTTGACAAAAAAAACGGAAGCTTTACACCCCTATAGAGAATAAGGTTGAAAAGTTTCCGTTTTTAATAATCTTTGATTTGTCATAAGTATAATGTCGAAAGGTTTACAACAAAAAAAGCACCACACATATCTGTGAGGTGCCTCCGTGTACGGTCAGCAATCCTTTGCGACGTTCGAATATTTTTCTGTTAACCAAACTATAGATGAGTTACTAAAGTCTTGTCAAGACCCAATTTTCACAGTTCGGCCATGGGATAAATCAGAGCTAGTTTTTTTGATATTTCTCTCGGTAATTTGGACTACTTTATAGTTCTGGACGTATATCTCAACGCTCCCCCAACCGCGAATATTTTTGAGGGCTTCGACAATTTCTTCTGTGAGGGACGGGTCTATTTTTTTTGTTGAATAATCGTTCATAATGTCTCTTCTTTTCGAATGAGATAGGTTGAAAGAAATTACTTAAGGTTAAGCTTTATTGTCTCTTTCTTTCCTGAAAGTTCACCTACAACAATTGTTAAATTTTTATCAGAGTCATTGATAGGAAATCCAAGTCTTGTTGTCTTTGTCGAGTCTGCCTGTACTTCAACAGGATCGTTATGAATGTCAGCAGCCATTTTTTCACTTGAATTATTAACGCTGAGACGAACATAATCCTTAACATTAATGCTAATTGTTTTGCTATAGGTGTTTGTTAGCTTGATATTAAGAACAAGAAATGTTCTCCCAGAGACTGCAACTGCTCTTTTGCCTTTTACAACGATTTCATCCCTTTTCTCTACAGAATCAATTGTATATTTAAAGCTACTTATTTCTTTCCCTGCTAGATCCCTTAGAGGGTAAGAGAAATTCTTTGCAAGCGTCTGTGTTGCTTTGGGTTTTTGAAGAGTTACTCTGTCTGGTGATGAAATAGTATTAGCAACTTGCGATGATTTCCTCAATGCAAAGAATACTAAGACAAGAATAACAATGCCGGCTACAATAGCAGGGATAAGAAGAGTGTTTTTAGAAAACTTTCGTGATGTAAATGTTTGTCGTGCTCCGTCCATAATTTCAATAAAAAAGCTCTGACTTTTAAGCAGAGCAGTGAACAGGATCTTATCAACGGTTTAAAATCTTGTCAAGAGGCAATACAAAGAAAATAGCTTATTTTTTTAAACGAGGATGGCGAAAACGAAATCTATCAGGGTATCGAAGTCCTTGAATAATCCCACCAATAGATGCACCAGCTGCTGCCTTTGCCGGATAGTAATGCATGATATTGTCGTAAAGAAGAAGCGCTCCAACAACAATTACTGATAAATAAAACCAATGATGGAACCAAATGGTCTTACTTTTAGTATGAATTCTCACACAAGGGAGGATTTCAATATTTTTAAACTTTAAATGGGGAAGCCTGTTAGGAAGTCTACGACCATTTTTCTCTACTGGTTTTGATACGTATACAGAGAGGTAATAACCCACTAAAAGCGCAACGGCAAAAAGTAAGATTGACTGCATATATAGTATTTTCTAGATAATTCCAATTTCATCGTAGGAAATTTCAGCATACTTGTCAAGTCTTATAATTTTCTTACGCAGTTCTGATGACTTTTTGCTTTACAGGAGGTGGTTTATGAAGCCATATGGTGTAGAAGTAGCCAAGAGCGTACTCATAAATTGTTTTTGCGAGGCCAGAGTTAAAACGACGCATATTCGGAACAACCGCCATATCCTTAATAAATACGACCTCTCCAAGTCTTTTTAATCGCAACCCAACTTCTACATCAGGACTCATAGTATATTTTTCGTTAAGACCTCCTATTTTCTCGAATGCATCTTTTCGCACAGCAAAATTAAAACCTATTAAATGCGGTCTACCTATCTTCTCATGAAGTATCAAAAAGCCATCATAAAAAAACCGAGCGATTATTTGATACAAAAAAGAACCTTTAGGCACTATCGAACCCGTAGCGCCAACCACTTTTTCATCTTCAAATCTCTTCCTAATACTCTCAATCCATTTAGGTTCAACAACGGTATCTGCATCTGTCATAGCAACAATCTCAGTATTTGCCTCATGAATACCTCTATTAAGGGCAAAAACAACACCTTGCTTTTTTTCGGTCACTACTTTTGCCCCAAATGATCGAGCAATCTGAGCTGTATTATCAGTTGAGTTATTATCAACTACTAAAATAGAGAATTCTTTATCTGTTTGTGACTGTAAGCTTTTGAGGGTTTTAGGGAGATATTTTTCTTCGTTAAATGCGGCTATTACAACAGAAATACTTGGACCACTCATAGATGCATTATAGTCAAATCTTACTCGAAAATCTTGTTAAAAATCTCTGTAGCTCTGTAAATACGCTTAAGAGTTGCTCTATTAATATTTTTTATTGCAAATTTATTTGAAGCTTTTTTCTCAAGAACTCTTTGATACACCTCAAGAGCATTGCGTGCGAGATGAGATGCCTGAAAATTTTTGGTTTCCAATTCCTTTGACTTTTTTCCAAAAAGCATTCTTTTTTTCTCATCAAGAAGCAACTCGTGAACTTTTTGAGCAAATAGTTGTTGGTTTTTTTGAACCATATAACCGTTTTCACCATCAACGATGCATCCTGCATAGGCTGAGTCTTTTACCACAACAAATGGCAAACCTGCAGCTGCTGCCTCCAAAACAACGATCCCTTGTGTCTCTGTAGTCGACGCAAAGAGGAAAATTTCTGCATCTGCGTACACAGATGGGATATCTTTTTGAGGAATTTTCCCTGTAAAATGTATTCTCTTATCAAGCTTCATTTTTTTAACTAAATTTTTAAGATTTCTTTCTTCGTCACCACCACCAACAAGTACAAAATGAGCCTCAGAATTTTTTTCAAAAATATATTTACACGCTTTAATGAGGAAAGTAAAATTTTTTTCTCTCCCAAGTCTACCAACACTAAGCAGTATCGGAGCTGATGGAGGAATTCCACAAAGCTCATGAAGGAAATTTTCTTTAACATCTCTAAAGCCTGAGGTATATATAAAATTAGGTATAACATTGATAGGCTTATTGACACCATATAATATGAGGTCCTTTTTCATTTTTTCTGAAGGGGTTATGACTTCATCGCAAATATTGCTAATAACCCTCAAGCCAGTAGCGGCAATCCTTGGTGTAATAAATTTACCATTGAAAAGATAATGGGTGTACTTTGTATGTTGTGTATGGACAGTTAATACATAAGGAACACCTTTCAATTTTGCAACTTGATAACCTAAGAATGAAAAAAAGCCATTACCATGTGCATGAATCAAATCAAAATCTCTTGGATGAATCTCTTTAAGAATCTTATGTGGCAACATGAATGGTACATGTATCTCAGGATCTGTTGAGAGCAGTCTAACAGCACTAAGACGATAAATATCCTTCTGTGTATCTTGATAGTCCTCAAATTTTGGAGCGAAAATATAAACTGTGTGTCCCAAGGCACGAAGTTCATGTGCAAAATTCTCAACAGAGATAGTTACGCCATTGAGCATAGGGTAGTAACTATCGGTAAAAAAAGCAATTTTCATACTGAGATTTTAACAAATCTAGTTGCTATTTCAAATAAAACATGAATTCTTTTGAACTAGTTTTATTTATTGTACAATATACGCATGACATCTCCAAAAAAATCAGCACTGATTACAGGTGCATCCTCAGGTATCGGGGCTGCCTTTGCACGCGTCTTTGCAAAAGAGGGATATGATCTCCTCCTTACTGGTAAATCAGAAGATGAATTAAAAAAAAGAGCCTATGAGATTCAAGAATCTTTTTCTGTTGAAGTTGCTATTAAGGCAATCGACATCACTAAACCTGAATCCTCAGAAAAACTTTTTGAGTGGGCAACACGAGCAGAGCCTCGTATAACCTGTCTAGTAAATTGTGCAGGCATGGGTAATTATGGTAAATTCGGTGAAATTCCATGGGAAAAAGAAAATGAACTCCTCCAGCTTAATATTGTAGCTCTCACAAGACTATGTCATCTCTTTGTTCCATATTTTAAAGAAAAAAAGGAAGGAAATATCCTCAATGTTGCATCAATGGCAGGTTTTCAACCAGGTTCATATTTTGCGACATATTACGCGAGCAAATCATACGTGCTTCTTTTCACTGAAGCGCTTGCTCTTGAACATGCAAGTGACTCTCTTCACATCAGCGCTCTATGCCCAGGTCCCTCGCCAACAAATTTTTTTAGAAAAGCGCAGTTTCCAGAGACATCATTTATTCTTAGATCAACCATGCTCTCTGCAGATAAAGTGGCACGAGCTGGTTACAAAGGTCTTATGGAGGGTAAAACAGTTATTATCCCATCAGTTAAGTACTGGCTTATCCCTTTTGGATCAAGGCTGCTTCCACGTAAAATAGCGGCGCGAATAAGCAAGAGATTTGTTCAAATAGCAGCAAGAGGCTAAGATTTTTTATCTTTTTTGTAAAAATAGATGAAGAGTCCGATAGGGAAAAGAGACAAGAAAAGTGACAGGCCGGTTGTATATGCAATTCCAGGCAAAATAAACTTCAGATCGAGAATGTCTCCTAAATTAAGATAGCTATATTGTCTTGTGGTAAGCGCATAAAAAGTGATGATGAGCAAATGTACACTTGCCATCCAAAAAAGTGCCTTTTGGAATGCTGGAAATAATGCATTTTTTCGTATCTTCATAGTATTATTGTAATCAAAAAATAAAATATTTAGCAAATCTAAGAGCTCCAGGCAAGATATTCACTCAGTGCTCTCTGGTGCGATAGAAAAGCCATTTCTATAGTGCGGGCGTGTTCTTTTGAAAAGAACTGATACCCAGCAACATCGTCTCCAAAGTTGATAGAGTCTCCAACTATTTTCCCCCGACCATACAGACACAATACTGGAACATCGATGCCTTGAAATTCGTACGTATCACCAAATGCGTAACAAAGCTCAATAGCATCAATGCTAATACCTAACTCTTCTTTAATCTCTCTTTGTGTTGATGAAACAAAGTCTTCACCTGGCTTGATAAATCCACCCGGAAAATCCCAATAACCTTTTTTTGGATCGAATTTTCGTTTAACCATCAATATTTCGTTCTTTTCATTTTCTAGAATTAGTGCATTTGAAGGTGCAGGGGTAACATAGAAGACAAAGCTGCATGACTGACAGGTAAGAGAGTAATCAATGATATCAAAACCACCGCTATAAGCATTTCCGCATGTTGGGCAATGTGTATATACCTCCTCAGGTCTTATCATACTTTTGATGTAAGGTTAAATTTTGCGAGGCGATACTGCTTAAGAGCCCAGATACCAAAAAGAATACATCCAGTAACTGCAAAAGGATATTTCTTCTTCAATCTCTTTTGATAAAAGATTTTCATTGCATCACTACCAGCAACAATAACTTTTCTCTTTGTCTCTTTGTTCACCACAATTTTTTCACCTGATTTTTGTACTTTTCCTTTTGTTGCGCCTTTATAGTGGTTAATGCTGATAGATGGAACATACATGATTTTGTGCCCTGCCTCTTTGATCTTCCAACAAAGATCGATATCTTCTCCATTCAGAAAGTAATCCTCGTCATACCACTTGATCTCATCCATGACCTCACGTCGAACCAAACAATACGCTCCCTCAAGAACATCTACCTCAGACTCAACATCAGGTGACAAATACCCATACCAATATCGTGCAAAAATATGAGAAGTTGGAAAGAGACGATCAAGCAATGTCATATGGGTTATCGCAACCCACGGTGTTGGAAAAGACCTTCTCGCATCTTTATCAAGCGATCCATCATGCATGACGATTTTACATGTCATGGCACCGACATCTTTATGCTTCTCCATGTAGTCCAGTGAGAGAGGGAGAGTGTCAGGATTCACCTGGGTGTCAGGGTTAAGCATGAGAATATATTTCCCTTTACAAAGATGCTTAACTATATTATTGCCTTTGGCAAAGCCTACATTGTCGTTTTTCTGATAGAGAACATCTGGGAAATCTCTCTTGATCATTTCCCCAGTATCGTCTGATCCATTATCAGACACAATTACCTGCATTGAATACCCAGCTTTTTTCATTGCAGGCTCTGCTTTTTCAAGCGATCGCAGGCAGGCTGCTACAAAGTCACGAGTGTTATACGCAACAATAATAATTGAGAGGGTCATAATGGTAGTATAGAGAAGATATAAAAAGAAAAAAAGACGATACTATTTGTCTTTCATCTTTTTGAGCTCATGAGTTAAGAGCTTATGTGTCTCTTCCATTGCTTCTTGTAACGTCATTCCTTGAGAATCAGCTGCTACTTGAAATGTTTTTGTAGTGATCGATTTTCCTTCAGGATCAAGACCAGCATGTCCAAGAGACATATCATCATCTGGCATATTGCACCCGCAGTTGTAACACATATATGATTCCTCCTTTCTCCTTCATTATAGATTATATTCTTAACCCTTCATAAGCATAATAATTACCGTATTTAGCTACACAGACAAAAGGAGTATCTTTCCTCATATTCTCTGCATGCCCTGGTGAATTGATCCAAATACTAACAACCTCTTTATAATCAGAAGTCATCACGATATTTTCTGTTATTTCATGATAGCTAGGATAGGGGAGCGTATGACTGTTAATTCTATTCGTAAAACCATCGTGGTTAAAATTCGATGCAATTTCGTTTGCGCGAGTTGCAGCGAAAGAGCAGGTGAGAGGATCCTGACCAACTTTTGCTAACCCTTGTGAACTACGATAGCTATTAATTGCATTCATAATAAACCCTATTTCATCTGTTGACTCCTGAGCCTTTGCAGCAGGTACTGATGTTGGCGCCGTTGTAGGAGTTGGAGTTATGACTTTCTTTACTAGTGTGGGCGTTGGGGTACTCGTGGGTAATGGTGTAGGAGTAGGGGTGGGGGTAGATGTTGGTGTTATAGCCTTGCTTAGAGCAGTAGTTATTGGTGTTGGCGTTATCTTTCTTACCACCATAAGATGGTTTTTTGACTTTTTAACAATCGTCGTCTTTGCACCTAAGACAGTAGGTGAGGAGAAAGCGCCAAGAAGCAAAAAAGAGAGAGAAATAATACTAAAAGTTACCAGAGGGAAAACAAAGGGCAACGCTTTTCGCATTACCAGATACA
>CAYWEJ010000013.1:0-15492 GCA_964457465.1 uncultured Gammaproteobacteria bacterium
AACTGAATAGTATCGTGAGGGCGCGGTCGCATGCGACCGCGCCCACTTCACCACCAATTGCGGTGGTAACAAGTGGGTGCGGAAAGCACTGACGGCGTCTCCCTGACTCCGTCTCCGCCAGCTGGCGGACTGATGAGTCCATGACAACTGAGGATCATTGATCCTGAGCTTGTCGAAGGACGAAACGGAAATAAAGTATGAAAACAATTTCATTTGTTATCCCAGTCTACAATGAAGAAAAAAGGCTTACCAAAACATTTGCTGCTCTTTCTGAGTTAGCACTTCCTCGTGGCCTTAAGCTGAGTGAAGTCATCTTTGTCAATGACGGCTCAGACGACAATTCAAAATTAAAAATTAAAAATTCAAAATTAAAAAAGGACTACAAAATCAAATTGGTTACCTACGGAAAAAACCGTGGGAAAGGTTTTGCTATCAAACAAGGCATGCTTGAGAGCGATGCTGACTATACCCTCTTTTTTGACGCTGATATGTCAACTCCTCTTTCTCAGATCGCTAAATTTATGCCAGCAATCCAAAAAGGTATTGATGTCATTATTGGTACACGAAAAAATGGTCACTCAACGGTCATTGTCCACCAGCCACTCGTTCGCGAAATGCTTGGACGTGGATTTACCAAACTTACCCAGATATTGCTTCAAAGCAAAGTTACTGACTTTACCTGTGGATTTAAAGCATTCTCACGAAAAGCAACAAGTACCATCTTTCCTCAAAGTATGATCAATGGCTGGGGCTATGATGCTGAGATCATCTATCTTGCTTCAAAAAATAATTTCTCAACTACTGAAGTACCTGTTGCGTGGTCAAATGACGCAAGAACAAAAGTATCTCTTTTCAAAGCGGTTCCAACAACGCTCCTTGAAATTGGTACTATTGTGTACAAACACTCTCTTTCAAAAAAGATCTCATCCCCTCTTTCCCTACTTGCCCGTTTTCAAACACGCATATTGGGTGCAAAATAAGAGTAGGTATGAAAAATCTTAACCTCTTAGTCATCGGGAGCTACCCTCCCTTTGGCACTATTCATGACAAGGCAATTGTTGGTGGTGCGAGCTATACCAAAAATACTCTTCTCTCCATCATTAAAAAAGCAACTAAAAAAGATATCACTCCAAAAATTACTGTTCTGGCTGAAGAGCTTGACGACAATACGTCGTATGTTGATGAAGATATTACAGTAAAAAGAGTCTGGGAAAAAAATAATCTACTTGCATGCTGGCAGCTTTTTAAAAGCATCAAAAACTCTTCTGCAAAAGACGTGCTCCTCACATTTGAATTCTCAATGTTTGGATCACTACTCTACCTACTCCCTCTCCCCTTTCTTCTGATTGGTATCAAAATTCTTGGTAAAAGACTCCATGTGGTTTTGCACCAAGTTATTACTGATGCTTCCTCAATGAGCGGACATCTCAATATCGCTGAAAAAGGTCTGAAGGCTAGTGTCTATAGCGTGCTCTTTCAACTGTTCTACACGCTTATTACCACTATCAGTACCAGCGTTATTGTCTTTGAAGAAGTGCTCAAAAAAAGACTTGGCAATAAAGACAATATTGTTGTTATCCCTCATGGTGTTGAGAAAAATACACTTTCTATTACTCAAGCTGAGGCAAGAAAAAAACTTGACCTGCCTCTTAACAAAAAGATTGTACTTTGCTTTGGCTTTCTGGCCTGGTACAAAGGGACTGACTGGATAACTTCTCTATTTGCAACAGAAAAAAATCTTTCTGATACTTTTCTTATTATTGCAGGAGGACCAAACAGCAATCACATGACCAAGCCTTTTTACAAAAAGTATATTGCTGACATAGAAAACAGCTACAATAACAAAAATACTATCATTACTGGCTTTATAGATGAAAAGGATCTTCCTCTCTACTTTATAGCTTGTGATCTAGCTCTCTTTCCTTACCGAAGTCTCATGGCATCAAGTGGCCCTCTCTCTTTTGCCTTTACATTTCACACCCCATTCCTTCTCTCAGAACCACTTGTTGATCTAGCAATAACACAAGACTTCTCAGACGTACTCACGCAGGAAGGCATCAACCTTGATGATCTGCTTTTTTCACTAGATCACAAAGCGGCCTCAACTATTAAGAACACCCTTAGCGATACAAAAAAGATACAAACTCTTGAAAAATTCTCATCTCAGATTGCATACAAACGCTCTTGGGAGACAATTGGTGATCACTACCTAACAGCACTTTTGTCATATGCGAAATAAAACGTGGCTAAAAATTACGGGACTCAGTCTGCTTTTTGCAATAATAGTTACTTTTCCAAGCATCTTTCATGTGGGAAGTACTTTTATTGGCGATGGATGGGACAATTATCAGCAAGCAGGCTACCAGGCATTTGTAGGGAAAGAACTTCGAGAGGGACAAAATCCTCTCATCCATACCAATTTTTGGAGATATCCTGTTGGGTTTGATTTTTCACGAGCCTTTGACTCATATCTCGCAATTGGAAGTGGCGGTCTATTCAGCACTATTCTTCCCATGCCTCTTTCCTATAACCTTTCAATCTATCTGCTTCTAACGCTTAACGGCATTGCCTCATATTATTTCTTTAAGAAAATTTCACAGCAACATCTCTTGGGACTACTTGGGGCTATCATGTACGGATTTTCTTTTTATGTTTTATCTAAAACAGGCTCTCATGCAAACCTTATTTTCGTCGGAGCTTTTCCACTCACTGGACTTTCGCTTCTTAAACTGCGCTCAGAACAACCAGCGGACAAGAGATCGCTTATCCTTTACAGTACGACTGTTGCTGCAATCCTTTTAGGAGCGATGCAATACATCATTCTTTTAGGGCTTGAGCTTTTTTGGGTACTTGTTATATATGTAGTCTTATATAAAACAGAAGCCAAAACACTCTTAGAAAGACTATCCAATCATTTTGGTACGTGGATTCTTCTTTTTACCAGTAGCGCTACTGCTTTTCTTCTTCTTTTTAACGCACAGCTTACCGCTCTTCTCTCAGGGAACTTTATCTTTTTTGCAAGAGCAGACGTCCTCAAACATGCAACACCATCTATCACTGACTTTTTTCTTCCTAATGCCTATCTCTCATTCCTATCGCTTCCTTATATGCATAGCTTGAGTGATTCATCTATCGAAAAGGTCGTCTTTTTTGGCTATATTGAGCTTGTTTTATTCTTTTTATTTTTTGTCAGCAAATATACTACAAGGCTTAAAGTATTTTTAGGCTTAGCATTTCTCTTGCCATTTTTATTGTCGCTTGGCTATGGGGACTACAATCGTTTCTTCTTGCTCCCCTATCATGCAGTCTCGCATATTTTCCCTTTTACTGGGATTGCTGAAGCTGGACGATTTTCAGTAATCTCTCTTTTTCTGATGAGCACAGCGGCAATTCTTTTTCTTAAAGACTCTCGTCTCAGTAAAAAGAGAATGGTTATGTACTGTATTATTGCAGGAATCATTCTTGAGCGATTAACATTTGGGTTCCCGCTCTCTGATTCACTTCACGACAAATATACTACAATAGTAAAAGCCTTACCTGGCAAAGCTGTGCTTGATATCCCTGTTAACCCTTATTACGCACGATACAATATGCTCTCTTTGTATTATGACAAACCAATCGTAAATGGATACTTTCACTGGTCAGCAGATGGACCACGGGAGCAAAGCTTTTTATTTCATGACTCATATCTTTCACTTTTCAGCTGCTCTGAAAGCGATCCGATTCTCAACTCACCAACCGAGCAAGCATTTCAACATGTTATTAATAAGCAGCTCGTAACAATCCTTCGAGATAATAACATCAAAACTATTGTCGTTCATAAAGATGACAAGTTCTACCACACAGTCTGTACCAACGTCAGACAACGGCTAGCAACACTTTTGAATCAGACTTATTCACTCAGCTCAACTAAAAATACAGGGCAGAAACAACTACAAGGCACGCTGAGTGAAACAAAACCTGCTATCTCTCTTTACTTCCCAACTAAAGGAGTACTCTACCTTGATGGGGCATACCTTGCACCGTCTTCACAGGCAAATTTTGCAATCACATTAGATAACTCGCCTCTACAGGCTGAGTATGGTTTTGATCATGGCCCTGATGCATATTCCTTAGAACTTATGCCTAAACAAGCCATTAACATTGATGTTGCTGCAGGATCGACGCTAGCTCTCTCCTCTGAGGACTACATTAAGCAGACGGTTTTTTCTGTTTGGTATCGATATGAACCTGAAGGAAATGATACGATTCCACTTGCGCAACCTTTCCAAAAAGAATATGAAGACGACAAATCTGCAGTATATTCAGTTCATTAATGATAGTAACGCTAAAAAATAAAGCAATGAAATACTGGCCATATCTTGGTCTCTTTTTCGTTGTTGCATTCGTATCTCTCATCAATCACAAAGCAGGAACCTGGCTGACTGGATGGGATAATCTACATCCTGAATTCTTCTTTGGGATGAATATCAAGCGCTCTCTTTTTGCTGTATGGCAGGAGTATCAAGGCCTAGGACTCCTTGGAGGCATGGGGCATGCGTCAGATCTTCCCCGCCAACTACTTCTTGCGCTCTTGTCATTTATTGTCCCTGTTGCAAATCTTCGGTATCTTTGGATGGTTTTAACACTACTTAGCGGAACACTTGGTATGTATGTGTTTTTAAGATCCCTTAGTAATGAAAAACATGAGAAAGTCTATCCTTTTTTGGGTGCGCTCTTCTATTTTCTTAATATTGCAACAGTGCAAACATTTTTTGTTCCTTTTGAGTCATTTATCGCACATTTTGGCTTCTTACCATGGATGCTTTTTCTTTCACTTGAGTATCTAAAAAATCCAAGTAATAAAAAAACGCTTCTTCTTTTAGTAGGACTTTTTCTTACCTCTCCAGCATCCTATATTCCAACTCTTTTTGTCGTCTACGGTTTAGCGCTTGGCGTTATTGTGGGTCTTACCTATCTTCTTGAGAAAAAAAAACAGATTCTTACAAGAGCAACAAAACTCCTTGGGATAGTTGTCATAGCAAATGCCTTCTGGCTGTTGCCTTTCTTATACTTCACAGCAACAAATTCACACGTCAACCTCAATTCAAAAATAAATCAGATGGCAACACAGACTATCTACCTCCAAAATAAAGAGTTTGGTGGGATTTTGGATACTATGCTTCTTAAAGGATTTTGGTTCCAAAATGTTGACCCTGATACAAGCGGCAACTTTGTCTACATGCTCCAAGCGTGGAAGGATCACTACAACAACCCTCTTGTTATACTCGCTGGACTACTAGTCTTTGCCATCATCATAACTGGCATAGCCACCACTTTTCGTAAAAAAAATCGTTCTTTCTATCCATATGTCGGCCTATTTATCTTTTGCCTCACTGTTTTGGCTGTTGCTACACCACCCTTCTCTCTAGTCAATGTGCTCTATAGACAAGCTCTGCCTATTTTTAATCAAGCCTTCAGATTTCCATTTACGAAATTTTCTATTTTGACAGCATTTTCCTATGCAATCTTTTTTAGCATAGGAGCCAAAAGCTTTATTGAGCTTCTCAAAAAACACAACAGACATGTTCATGCGGGTACAGCTGGATTTATCGCAATCATAGCTCTTATTGGCATTACCATCTTCCCGGTATTGCAAGGAAACTTTTTATATAACAAGGAACAAATAGCAATTCCCAAAGAATATTTTGAACTTTTTGATTTCTTTAAGAAACAAGATCCAAACACGAGAATTGCCAACTTTCCTCAACACACTTTTTGGGGATGGAATTTTTACAACTGGAACTATGGAGGTTCAGGATTTCTATGGTACGGCATCAAGCAGCCGATCTTAGATCGCGCTTTTGATGTATGGTCCTCCTATAACGAGAACTACTACTATGAACTCTCTCAGGCGCTCTATGCCAAAGATGTCAACTCATTTAATGCTATTTTACAGAAATATCAAATAACCTGGTTGCTTGTGGATAGTAACGTTATCAATCCAATATCCCCCAAAGCGCTCTATCTTCCCCAGCTGGAGGAGATGATCAAGGCATCTCCTGACATTGCAAAAAGTGCTCAGTTTGGGAAAATCGCGATCTATCAGGTAATGCTTAAGGACAATCCTTCTTCATATGTCTTTGCAACAAAAACTCTTTCCTCCGTCAATGATTATCTTTGGTCCAATAATGACAAGGCATATCGTGATCTAGAAAACTACCAAACATCATCAGATCCTGAAATCTACTATCTCTTCAGATCGCTCGCCTCACAGAAAACTAGTAGTGAGGAAGCATTTACAGCAACGATAACGCACGACTCTTTTGTTCTCCGACCCAAAAATCCTGTCAATCTTTCCGAAGCAGCAACGCTGATAGTCCCATCATACCTTTCGGAGGAAAATATCATTCCCATCAAGCTTGAAGGGATTATTCAAAATAATCATCTGATCATTCTTGCTACCTACTACCCTCCTCAACTGTGGGACAATGGCGTACTTATCTCTGGGAAAGAGCAGACAAAAGAGATACTGCGTATCCCAGCCACAAAAGACAATCTTGCCCAAAAGATCTCAGTTAACGGCGCTTCTTCTTTCAGCCTTAAAGAAGGATTACTTGGGACGACCTTTCTCAGTCTCACACAGGACAATATCCTTACTGTAGGTACAAGGGCTGCCACTCTTGATGACACGGTGATCACCTCATCAAGCCTTCAGAGTACCCCAGGTCTTTCTGAACAGACATATACATTGTCAGCGGGAAAACATGACATAAGACTTATTACTCCACTTATCAACGACAACTATTTCGGGAAAACAATAAAAGGCAATGAAATTGAACAAAAAAATAACTGTGACCAATTCAGAACTGGACCCACACAGCTTGTAAAGGGCTTTGAAACTCTTACTTTCATGGCTGTTAATGGCACGTCATGCGGGTCATTTTTCATGAACTCGCTCTCCCATGATCAAGGGTATGCAGTTGCGATTACCCATCGAAATCTTCGTGGAAGAAGTCTTCATTTCTGGACACTCAACCAAGATGCTCAGTATGCTCCAATTGACACTTATCTACCTAACAACAAAAACTTTACAACTGATGTATTCCTCGTGCCTCCTCAGGAAAAATTTGGCCTTGCCTACTCGTTCCATTTTGACAATGCATCAATCGGCAACGAAACTGTTGAGAACGAGATAAAAGACACTACTGTTACAGCAATACCTTGGGACTTTGCTTCATCAATCATGATCAAGACTGGCCTCCCACAGGACTCAGGGATTCCTCATATTTCCCTTGTTGAGCACCCAAATGAAAGTCTCTATATTGTTCATGATAAGTCTCAAGGAGAGCATACTCTTGTTCTTTCTCAAGCCTTTGACAAAGGCTGGAAAGCCTACAGATTGCCTAAGACAATGTCTTCTTTTCAGACTAAGCTAAGTCAAATTGCACCTTTTATTATAGGAAGAAGCATCCCCCGCCACACAAAGGTCAATAGCTGGGAGAATGGTTGGACATTAAGTGGTGATGGTACGATTATTATCGTATATCTTCCTCAATATCTTCAGTATATAGGGGGTTCTATGCTTCTGCTTGCCCTATGCTATTTTAGCCTCAAGTCAATCATGAAAACTTGACAATATGCTTATTTTTGTGATATCTTTTAAATTCGCCTAAAGAAAAACCTCTGCTCACCATCTGTCTTCTGCTCCTCAGCTATGACTCAACCAATCGACCAACTTGTATCAATTATTCTTCCGGTTCGAAATGGACAAGACACCTTAGTAGAGTGCCTTAATAGCCTCCTTGCGCAGACCTATGAACCTCTCGAGATTATAGCTATCGATGACAATTCAAAAGACAAATCCTACAGTATCTTACGAAAATATCGTCTCAAAGATAAAAGACTTGTTATCTCCCGCAATGTCAAGCAGTATGGCTTAACTGTCACGCTTAACAGAGCTCTCAAAAAAGCGAAAGGTAGTTATATTTCATTCATGAATCAATCTGACATCGTAACGCCTGATAAGCTCAAAAGACAAATTAATTACCTCAAAAGACACCCTAAAGTCGCCGTAGTAGGCACACAAACAACCTGGGTCCAAGAAGACGGATCGCAGCTAAAGAGCATCTTTCCTACGGACGATCAAGCGATTGCAAAAACATTCCTTACATCAGATGCACTGCAGCTTGAGAGCATTGTCATTAATAGATATCTCCTTCCCCGCGATCTTCTCAAATTCACTCCTCAGCAGTACCCAGTTGTATTTAGAAGTCTACTCACCAAGATCAAGCCATACGGGATGTTTGCGAACTTAAATCAGCATCTCTACATCAGAAGAGCTACTATCACATCTCAAAGAAGCGATATGAAAAAAGCACTTCATCATTTTCAGCTTTGGACCAAGGCTCGATTTCTCTACGGGACAGGGATTTCTCTCAATTCGCTTTTTTACCCCATTAACAACAAAATTAAGTCCACTATCTAAAACCTCTCCTTTTTTAATCCTTTAAACATTCGTATTTTTCTATCCAAAAGTTATCCACATATTTTTTATAAATATTTTTAGCTTGATATATCAAGCTATTTTAGATATACAAAACTCTAGGCCTATGAGATATTACGATACTATTTGCTATAGGTTGACAACAGGGAAAACCTATGTTAGTATGAGTTAATGAAGCGAATTAGAGCACTTTTAGGAATGCCACAAAAATTTGAAAGAAAATCACCTATGGACTATCAAAGAGAGATGATGGTGAGACTTGGAAGAGAACAATTTAAAAAGTTAGTAGATCAAGGACTTGCCGTCCCTGTTGGACTTCTCTAAAGGGTAAACGCAGTAATTTGCGATATGAGATTTCCATCAAAAAGAGCATCGCTTTCGTTACGTAAGAATTAATGAGTTCAAGTACGATAAGCAATGCTCTTAGGGTAAGGTGTTAGTCCTTCAGGCAGGTAAAACTAACGACCTAAACAAATTTATAAAGAATGTCTGACTTTTTGTCAAGAAAATGTCATGAAGCTAAAAAATTGATTTTTTCTTGACAGGGAGACTTTTTTCATCATTAGTCGTTACATTATCATCCCAACAATGAGTTGGGGTCTGAAATGAGGTAGGAGTTTAGGGCAGGAACTCTTACCTCTTTTCAGATATAAAGGGCAGGTTGAGTAGAATCACTACGAAATCCTTAAAAGGGAAACTCTTACCTCTTCAAACTTACAAACAAAAATGCGAGTTCACTTGTCTGACAAGCGCGGAACGGAACTCTTATTTACCCCTCGAAGCTTTAGCGAAGTGGGGCCTCTTTAGAACCTGGGAGTTTTTATTATCCTAAATCTTCTTTGCAAACAAAATGCGGCCTGTTGCTGTTTGGATAACTCGAGACACAACAACATCAATTGTTTTGCCAACAAAACTACTTCCCTCTTCAACAACAATCATCGTGCCATCTTCAAGATACCCAACTCCTTGAGTAATATCTTTTCCTGGGTGCAAAAGCTTAATATGGAGAGACTCTCCAGGAACTGCAATTACTTTGAGGGCGTTAGCAAGAGCATTGACGTTTATAGCAAGGACGTTGTCAATTGTCGCTTTCTTTTCTAAATTATAATCACAAGTAATAATTTTCCCTTTATGATTCTTTGCTAATTGAATAAGCTTCTCATCAACTTCTTGAGCCTTCTCGGTTACAATTCCTTTCTCTTCAAATTCATCAAGGATAATAACTTTCATTTTCTTACTTCTTTTTAATTGCTCCAAATGGTGAAGGCCTTTTCTACCTCTTTCTCTTTTAACCATATCCTGTGAGTCTGCTAAGTGCTTTAATTCAAGTAAGATGCTCTGGGGAACAACGATCACGCCATTCAGCAGTCCAAGGTGAATAACATCAAAAATTCTTCCGTCAACTATGGCTGAAGTATCAAGAAAAACACCATACTCTATTTTATTCCCTTTTTTTTTGACGATAGATCTCGCTCGGGGACGCGGCAACATATTGGGAAGTCGGGTAACAAGCGTCTTTGCAACCTCATCAGCAAGTGCACCAACTAATTTTGGAGGGAGGAGAAAAGGATTGTCGGAATCACGCTCAGTCATTCTAGGCTGAGTTTTCCGACGAGAAATTCCTGAGACATTTTTTTTCGATTTGGCTGACATAAAGGCCTATTATAGCTCGTTTGATCTTGTCTGTGAACCTCTCTCTTTCAAAATCTGAGAGAGAAACATATGGGTATGAGAAGAAATAATATCCTGAAACCCTAATTTCTTTGCTTCACGAACTCTTTTATCAATAGAGGACACATGACGAAGCTCACCCAATAGTCCTACCTCAGCAAGGCCAACTGTTTTTGAAAGCGGGATATTTTTTACGCTTGAAAAGACAGCAAGACAAATAGCAAGATCAATTCCAGGGTCAGAAAGCTTGAGTCCTCCAGCAACGTTGACAAAAATATCCATAGCATCCACTGGAAGATGACAATGCTTCTGAAGCACGGCAAGCAAAAGTTCAACTCTTTTTTGATCTATACCAGAAACGACCCTACGGGGCATAGGAAGCGTTGATCTAACCGCTAATGACTGGATCTCAACAAGGAATGCCCTACTTCCCTCTAAGGTCACTACAAGGACACTGCCTGGAACATCTTGGACTTTTTGGGAGAGAAAAATCTGCTCAGGGTTTGCAACTTCTTGCATGCCTCTCTCACCCATTAAAAAAACTCCCACCTCATCAACAGGACCAAAACGATTCTTAAGTGACCGCAAAAGTCGGATATTAGTAAACTTCTCGCCTTCCAAAAAGAGAACCGTATCAACCATATGTGACAAAACCATTGGCCCTGCAACCATTCCTTCTTTTGTAACATGACCAACTAGCACAAGAGGAATACCTAACGCTTTTGCTGTGCGGATAAAATGGAGAGCTGCATAACGCACTTGACCTACCGATCCAGACAGTCCTTCAAGATTAGCAGACTGCATTGTCTGAACTGAGTCAACGACAATAAGATCAGGCGTGATCTTTTCAATATGAGTAATTGCGATATCCGGATCAGACAAAGAAATCAACAATAATGAATCATTTTTCTTCCTGTCTGATTTTTGATTTTCCAGAATTCTGTCTGCACGAAGCTTAATCTGCTCAACCGACTCTTCACCTGAGATATAGAGAACTTTTTTCTCTTGTTGTGAAAGCGAAAGACAAAGCTGTAAAAGTAGCGTTGATTTTCCGACACCCGGGTCCCCTGCAAGAAGAATGGCAGACCCTGCTACCATCCCTCCGCCTAACACAGTATTGAGTTCATGAAAAGATGTCGTTATTCTTGACTCTTCGTGATAAACAATCTCAGATAGTTTTTTTGGGGACTCACTGCTTGCAGCAACAACCGAGTCTGATCTTGCTTTTCCTGCTACGTGCGCAGCTTCTCTAAATTCTTTAAAGGTATTCCAACTCCCACACTCTGGGCATTTTCCCATGTAGGCAGGAGTATCATAGCCACATTCCTGACACACGAAGGAGATCTTAGCCTTTTTCACCATAGGAGGATTATAGCACGAGGAAAAAAGAGGAATTAGCGATACATGAGGGGCTTTTCTTTAAGAACTGGCGTCAACTCAACTCTTCGTCTTCTCGAATCATAAGCTGTGACTGTTGCTGATATCGTCTGGCCTGGCTCGTAGGCTGTCATTGGGGGTACTTTTTCTTTTTTAATAATTCCCTCTCCTTGACCAACCTCAACAAAAACATTACCATCCTCAGTTCTTGCTACTCTCACAGAAACTTGTTTTTCTAGGGGGTACTGTTCTTTAATACTTTCAAAAGGATCAGCGGTAAGTCTTTTAATAGAGAGGTCAACTCTTCTTGCATCTCGATCAACGCCAATCACATAGACTTCGATTGTCTCTCCAACTTTAAAAAGGCCTGAGACATCCTCAACCCTTGACCAGGAGAGCTCTGATATATGAATGAGCCCATCGATCGTCTGATCTGATCCTTGCGGATGAAGAAGCACGAAATAACCAAAATTAGTAATACTACTTACTTCTCCAGTCGTCTTTGTTTTGGGTTTAAAAGAAGATGATAGCGCTGCAAATTCCTCAGCAGACATGGTAGTCTTTTGAGAAAAAATAATCTTATTATCTTCCTTATTGAGATCTGCTATTGATGCTTGAATCTGCTTACCAACAGTGAGAGGCCCATTTGATGCGATAGTGTGTGAGTTAGGAAGAAAACCAGACAGTCCCTCTGCTGTTGAGACGACAAATCCGCCTCTTGTTACTTCATCAATCTTTACACCAATTTTTTCCTGAGATTTCTTAGCTTCCTCTAGTCGTTTCCAGATAATATTATTAATGTATCGTCGAAGCGAAACTACTGGCTGACCAGTCTCTGACTCAGGACTCAATATGCTTACCTCAATATCCTGTCCCTCACTAAGATTGGACATAATGCTTCGCAAAATATGCGGGTCTTTCTCAAGAACAACTGCCTGACTTTTCCCTTGAAGGTCAATAAGTATTTCTCTTTTTGAGAGCTTTGTGATGATACCTTTAACAAGATCGCCTTTTTTAAATGAGACCATTGGTTTTGCTTGAGCTTTCGCCATCAGCTCTGCCATTGTCGTAGCGCCTGAGGATTTAGTTGTTGAGGAATCTGACATTGATCGTTGTACCTTTCATATTTAAGAATAGCTGCAGTATATCACTATAGTATTAAGAGCGCAAGCTAAAAAGCTGTCTATCGTTATTGTAAGAACCTAAAGCTTAATGCATAATAACAATATGAAACCTTTATCCCTCTCCCTCAGTCTTTTTTCGCTTTTTACTATCGTATTTCTTTCCTATACTGCACTCCACGGCCTCTTTTTCCCTGATGAGGGATACATCGTCAATACCGCACAAAGAATTCTTGATCAACAAGTCCTCTATAAAGATTTTGATTTTGTCTACACACCGCTGAGTGCATGGCTTACAGGGTTAAGTTTTGTATTTTTTGGAGAAAGTATTCTTGTTGAAAGACTTTTTCATCTGGGCATAGTACTTGTCAGCATTTTTTATCTGCTAAAAATAGGACGACTACTAACAAAAGGGGTTCTACTCCCTCTCCTTCCTGCGTTATTTTTTATCGCATGGGGGCCATCGCACATCAACTTTATGGCACCAGGCATACTTGTCCTTGAGATTGCTATCATTTCACTTTATTACTATCTCCAAGGGAAAAACCAAAATAAAGCTCGTTCACTTTTCATTACGGGTATCGGAATAACGCTGATGTTTTTGACCAAACAAAATTTTGGCACTGCTTTCCTTGTCTTTTGTCTTATTGATATAGGTATTAATACCAAGCAGAAAAAAATTGTTTTTCCATTACTAAAAGGGTTTTTAATCTCTATGGGAATTTTCTTTTTGTATCTTCTTGCAACGAGTTCAGTTCAACCTTTTTTTACCAATATGTGGGTATACTCTATTGAAAGAATTATTCTCAAGAACAATCTTCATACTCCTTTTGAGTTCTGGTCCATCGGAGGTATGGCCAAACTATTACTCTATAGCTCACCCTTTTTTCTTTCTACATTTACGCTCTGGAAGAACAAAAGGCAAAGTATTGGATTTTGCCTCGGGTTATTTGTAGTAATACATTATCTTGTCGGGGTAAGACCAGAAACAGACTATGTTCACCTCTCTCCTCTTCTTGGGCTGAGTGGACTAGTCGTGCTTCCCTTGTTGTTAGCTATCAATAGAAAGTGGCAAAAATATTCTCTCTACTTTGCTGGCGCTGGTCTTTTTGTCACAGGGGTATGGTCATCACTCTTTTTTGGGTACTATCGATGGAGTACGCCCCTTGTTGCTCAAAACAGCTTTGTGGCCAATCCTCATATACGCATCTGGACAGATAGCAGTACTGCAAGGCTTATCACGAATCTTACAAAGAGGCTTGATGTATATAACAAGGATCAGAAAATCTTTATCAACTATTACGCTCCAATGTTTTACTTTTTTCTCGGCAAGGCAAATCCAACACGCTACGACTATACCGGGCTATTCATGAACTATCAGCTTCAAGCCATTCAGGAGCTGATGCAAAAAAAGGTTGGTATTATCATAGCAACAACTGAAAGTATAAAATATCAAACAATGCTACAAAGATTTATTAATACTAACTATTTGCCTGAAGTACTAGTCGAAGATCATATTATTATGCTACGAAGAGATCTGAAGGCAATACAGAAGGACCAACAGCCTCAATAACATCTGTTTCAATATTATTTCGGTAGAGGCTTTTTATCACTGCTCCAACACATCCATTGGGATAAAGATTGTGATCAATCCAACGCCTTGCAGTAGCAAGATGGCTTATCGGATCAGCAAACTCTCGATAAATATCTCTGTTGTATGCGATACCTCTGTTGGTAAATAGATATCTCCCTCCAATTGCTACATGTTTTACTCCATAATGAGAAAATCTCGCGGACACCACATCAAGAGCGTCCTTGGTCACTTCTGGATCTATATCTCCTTCGTCACGAGGCGGAATATGAGGAAGGGCTGGAGCTGGATTATTCTTAATCGTAGCTATAGCAAACACAGGAGTTGTGGTTCTTGGAAATGAAAAAGGGAGGGTACCAATCTTTTTTTGTTCTTCAAAAACAACAAGAGGGATCCCTTTTGCTTCTGAATCCGCAACAAAGCTGTCTACCTGCTGACGATATTGATCAGTTAGCGGGTACAAACTTCCCCAACCTCCCCTAAAATATGGATGGACCAATATCCCGACTTCGCCGTTTGCTTTTGATACGCTGTCTCTAAATAATGCTTCGGCCTCTGATGATGGAGTTGTAAGATCAATTGCTGCGGGAGGAAACACTCGCTGCCTGAAATCTTTTGCTCTTTTAAGCATACTTACTCCTTTTTCGCTCATATGGTTCTTATTATAGATATTAGCGTTTTAGACACAAAAAATCCCCCTTGCGGAGGAAAATTTGTGCTTGCTGTTCCGTAGCAAGTAATCGCCGGCATCGACCTATTATCCCGGGAACAAGTCCTAGTATCGTGAGCGCTAAGACGTTTCACTACTCTGTTCGGAATGGGAAGAGGTGGGACCATCTCGCTTGTGACACCGACAAATACTTACTATTGAACTAAAAAGAGCTTTGTGAGAGCTACTTAATAAGTGAAGAGAGAACCCTAAGGTATTCTTCCTTTACCCCGCTAAGCGGGGCCAGGTAAAAATATCCTAGGGTGGAAAATGTGTTTTGCCTGCACTACGATAATCGCTCCATGAGCCGCAGATCAAGTGATCTAAGGCAAATGGCAAGATATGTAGTGTCAAAAAAAATCTACTGCTTGACCATTAGTACTGGTAGACTTAACAGATTACTCTGCTTCCATCGCCAGCCTATCAACCTCGTAATCTTCAAGGGGTCTTCGTACCCTTGCGGGTACATGAGATCTTATCTCAGAGACGGCTTCCCACTTAGATGCTTTCAGCGGTTATCCGATGGGAATCTAGCTAC
>CAYWEJ010000014.1:0-6412 GCA_964457465.1 uncultured Gammaproteobacteria bacterium
GTTATGGAATATATGAAAAAACTTGCGCGAAAGATCCGCTATTCTTATCGTTCGCTCCCAGATAAAAAACAATACGTAGAATTTTTTACGGCATTATTAACTGTCCCTGTTCTTTTGACCGTTATTATTCTCAACCTTAATAATCTTAAAAGTTCACAGAAAAACGCAACCCCAACGCCTGTGCCAATCAACGATCGTCCAATTGTTGTTACTGTGGCAAAAGACGACGATGTCATGTCGCCGACACCGCAAAATACGGTCTGCAAAAAAGGTATTGGACCAATTGGCATTTCATATCCAGAAGAAGGGGATACCGTATCTGAAAATCCTATTCAGATAAGTATCAATTATCAACAAGAAGATTTTTGCTCAGTTGTATGGGCATACAGAATTAATAATGGAAGATTTTCTGATTATGATGATAGATCTATTGCTCTTTTTAACCCTCCAAAAGGCACCATAACCTTTCAGTTAAAGGTAAAAAGTATAGTAACTAGTGAAGAGAAGGTACTGACAAGAACATTTGTATATAACGGCAGTAACGACCAACCTAATTCCGCATCCTCATCAGCTAACTAATGAGACAAAATAAAAAAATCAGGCAAACTTTGCAATTTTTTCTGGGATGGCCACTATCATTACTGGCTGTTTTTTTTCTCGCAAAGGCATTTTTTGCACAGTTTTCTCAAATCTCTTCAGGGCTTCATGGTGGAAATCTTATTCTTTATCTGTTTGCTATCAAATGCTTCGTTGTTTATTTCTTTCTCAGGAGTTTTGTTTGGTACAAAATGCTTGGCTTCATGGGTCATAAGCTTGATGCAAAGGAATCACTTTTTACCTGGTCATTCGCACAGCTTAAAAGATATATCCCAGGGAATATTTGGGGGATTGTCGGAGTCTCTGTATATTTTGAGAAACATGGAGTGACGAAGAAAGAACTGGCAAATGCTTTTATCGTTGAGTCACAGCTAGTTTTGGTTTCGGCGTTATTGGTGTCTTTTTTAGGCCTTCCAATTCTTTTTGATGTATTGCATCTTTCACAATTAGCTTCACTGCTTAGTATTGTTTACGCAGTACTTTTTGTCATCGGAACTGCGGTATTTTTTTATAGTAAAAAAGTGTCGACAATTCTTTCAAGAAGATTTGCTTTTCTCAAAACAGTGCTCCCAACACTAGAAAGAAATGAAATTGTTCTTCTTTTTGTTCTCATGGCGCTTTCCTTTGTATGTTATGGAGCAGGAACATTTTTCGTTATTTCAGCGATTCATTATCTTGATCCGAATAATTTTCTATCAATTTCAAGCTATCTTGTTTTATCGCTTTTGGCTGGATTTTTATCCATTATTACACCATCTGGTCTTGGAGTAAGGGAAGGGGTAATGGCTGTTGGCCTATCTCGATTTATCCCATCTTCTGTTGCAGCTTTCTCATCTCTTATCGCACGTGTTGTCCTCATCCTCTCAGAAATAATATTTCTACTTTTTATCTATGCAGCGTGGAAATTTAGAAATGGACTTTTTGCAAAGATCATTATGCTCATTCAAAAATATCCTTATGAGGTCATTCTTATCCAGTGCTATGGCATATTCTCAGTTTATTTTTCTTGGATTAGCATGCTCAGATACGAACATTACTATACAGGGAGATTTGATCTGGGAAATATGGCTCAGACTGTTTGGAATACTGTTCATGGTCATATATTTGAGTTAACAGATCCAAATGGCACGGCTATTGTTTCACGACTTGCTTTCCATGCTGACTTTTTTCTTATTTTACTCGCTCCTTTTTATGCACTTTGGCAGGATCCACGAATACTCCTCATTATTCAAGCGGTAATTACTGGAGCAGGAACATTTTTTGTTTATTTTTTAGCAAGAAATCTACTCAAACACAAAGCATTAGCACTTACCCTTGCAGTATTGTATCTACTCAATCCTAGCATGCAGCGCTCTGTTATTTATGACTTTCATGCAGTGACTCTTGCAACAACGTTTCTGCTCGGGTCATGGTTTTTTATAACAAGAAAAAAATACTTATTAGTTGTCATCTTTTTTGCACTTGCAGCAATTACTAAAGAGCAAATATGGGCGATTGGAGTACTTTTTGGCATGTATCTTGCTTTTAAACAAAAACAGATTGTTTTAGGAACACTTTTTTCACTTTGCTGCATAGCTATTTTTTACTTTCTCATATGGCATGCTATTCCCGGAGCAGCCGGGACCCAACATTTTGCTCTTAGCTACTACAGTAATGGTAATACTTCTGAGACTCCAACTTCTCTAATCTCATCATTTGTCTCCTCACCTCAAAAAATAACAGAGCTTCTTGTAGATGATGCTCGACTGTCTTATCTTCATCAGTTGCTTTCTCCCCTAGGGTATCTTCCTTTAGCTGCACCATTAATGCTTATTTTTGCTGCGCCTGATCTTGGAATTAATATCTTGAGCATGAAGTCTGAACTTTACCAAATTTACTATCAGTACACTGCAGCAATAACGCCGTTTCTTTTTATTGCTACTACCTATGGCATAGCATTTTTATTAAGGCATAGTAAGAAATTGAGTTATTCTCTTATCGTTCTGTATCTTGTTGTTGTTGGGGGATATTTTTCATGGATTTATGGACCACTTCCTGGATCAAAAGAGCCCAACCTTGCAATGATTACCAGTCCACTTCCTCACAAAAGTGACATAGATGATTTAGTGGTGACAATCCCGCAGGAATACTCAGTAGCCACCAGCAATAGTATAGGATCACATCTCTCAAATAGGAGACTACTATTTACTATACCCATTGCCTCAGAGTCTGCTGATGTTATTATCATTAACAGAAGCGATCCTAATCCATCGCCATCGCGTGAAGCTCACATGAAGATTATCAAGGACAGATCTAATGATCCACATTACAAAATATACTATGACGATGGAAACATTATTGCATTTAAAAAGACATCCCTACCTTGATACTTGCTTCTTATATTACAAACTTTCTATCATGGAGATATGATCAATGTTATTAAAGCTGATGGATCAAAAGAGCCGTATGATCAGGAAAAAGTGAGAGCTTCTATTAAAAGAGCAGGGATTTCTCAAGAGCTTGAGGAGCATGTATTACAAGCAGTTCAGTCCAAACTCTATGACGAAATTCCAACTTATGACATTTATGGCATTGTTGCTGATACACTTTCTCATTCTTCAGAACCATTCAGTAAAGCAAAATATAGTCTCAAACAAGCAATTATGATGCTTGGACCAACTGGGTATCCATTTGAAGACTTTGTTGGAAAAATTTTAGAGGAGCATGGATACCAAACCAAAACCAGAGAACTTCTTAATGGCAGATGTGTAACTCACGAGGTCGATGTTGTTGCAGAAAAAGACAATAAAAAATATTTGATTGAGTCAAAATTTCACAACAATCCTGGTACGCGCTCTGAAGTTCAGGTAGCTCTATACGTTAAATCAAGGTTTGAAGATGTTAAGGATCGTTATGGTTTTTCAGACGCATGGATCATCACTAACACAAAAGCTACAACTGATGCAAAGACGTTCGCAGAATGCTCAGGCATGAAAATTATTAGTTGGGATTACCCAGACCAGGGATCTTTGAGAGACCTGATTGAGTCTTCCAATCTTCACCCAATTACGCTGCTTAATACTCTCACTAACGCTCAAAAAGCTCGCTTGTTGGCCAATCATATTGTGCTTTGTAAAGATCTCACAAAAAATGTGCTCGTTGAACACTTAGGATTGACTGAGGAAGAAAGAGCCCAAACACTTTCTGAGCTTGACTATATTTGTGGCAAAAAAAATAAGCAGTAGTATAATACTTCTTTGATGACAGATCTTTTTCTTCTTCTAATTTTGCTTTTTAACGGAACAATGCTTCCTATCTCTTTAAAAAGATGTAGAGATACACATACTATTTTGAGAAGACCATTTTTCCTTTGTGAATTTTTTGGATCTTTTGTTTGGGCTGACCAGGTTGTATTTTCAGTCTTTTGGGTTGTTGCTGCGAGCATCTCTCTTTTTCTTCACAATTTTTTGTTATTTTTGTTCATCTACTGCTTGTTCTGGACTGTACGAAGTAGTGGTGAAGTAATGTATTGGTTTTTACAGCAATTCCATCCAAGGCCAGGCAATGAGCCGCACCTATTTTGGGTAAATAAACATGTTCCAGGAGAAGCTGTATGGTTTGTTCACCAGATTTTTTGGCAGTGCATAGTAGTCGTATCTCTTCTGCTTACTTTTTATACAGGCTACCTTCTTCTCCAAACACTTACTTAATCTGTTGAGCTAGTTTTGTTCTCTCATACTTATCTGCCATCCAACCATTAGGTGCTGTTGTCAGCTTTGCTGCATTAGCTAGAAAGCCATTTCTCACGGTGTGGTCACCAAACTTCTCATTAAGATCATCAATTACCTTGATAACTTTTTCTCTCTTCCTTTCCTGTGGCAAAAGAGGAAGAGGTAGATGAAAAGAGTCTTCAAGGTACGATGCCCAAACACTAATTCTTCGTACATATCCAGCAGGAAGCCCGTTATATTTTTGCTTGAGAACTTCCATGCCATACTCAAAAAGCTCAGGCCCTGTATCAACGTAGCGTGCTTGAGTAATATGCCCAAAAGCCTCATATGCTCCCATAAGAGCAAGTCCAGCACCTCTAGCTTTTTTATGTAGTCTTCGAAGCTTAATGCCGATTTCTTCATACAACTCATAAACATTTTGCAATACTACTCGCTGATCGTGCTCATTATGCGGTAAACAATACTGTCTTCCAACTGATTTCACCTTAGGAACTTCTGTATAAGAGAGCACAGGTCTAGTATCAATTCCTCTTCCAACGTTATATAAAAAATGACCCTCTACATTTCCAAATTCTCCAATTAAATTGCTTAGAGGTGTTTTGCTCAATTGAGAAAGTCTATAAATTCCCATCTGATTAAGCCTTGCTTCAATGCGAGATCCAATACCGCAAATGTCTTGCAACTTGGCAACTGAGTAAACACTAGCTACTTGATGAGGTTTTATAAAAGTAATACCATTTGGTTTTTTGAAATCAGACCCTAACTTTGCCAATAACTTATTATGAGAGACCCCTATAGATACCGTAATGTATTCACCAAGCTCATCCCTAATACGGTCTTTTATTTTCTGAATCATCTTCTCAACTCCTCCAAAAAGATGGGCTGTAGTAGTAGCGTCCATAAAAATTTCATCAAGTGAAAAAACTTCCAAAAAAGGAGAAAAGTCTTTCCCAATATTGATGAATTTTTTACTAATCTCCCAGTATTTCCAAAAGTCAGCGGGTACCAGTTGGATAGTAGGACAGAGACGATAGGCATCATAACTTCTACAACCTGTTTTTATACCAAGTTTTTTTGCTTCTCTGCTAGAGGCGATGATACAGGTTCTACCATTAGTTGCAGTGACGCCAATTGGCCTATTGCGAAGAAGAGGATTGCACTGCTGCTCAACGCTGGCAAAAAAAGAATCAAAATCTATATGAAGAATGATGCGCTTGGTGCTAGGCAGAACTCTCTCCATCTTGAGCCTCCTCAACTTTCCAACTCAACGTGTTTGTGTTGAGATTTAAACGAAGGTACATACTGCCAGCAACAACGCTGAAAATATGATGCAAAGTGTTGCCATGTGCAAGAGTGTGGTGGTAACCAATTTGCGTAATTGTATAAATTCTTCCTCGCCATTTAACGCGCCAGGGAAATGTTTTTCCATTTTTATCATCGTAGACAGTAATAACACTTACTTTTTCCTCCATTCTTAATGGTATTTTCGTATAACACTAGCAACTACTCCTCCGATAGAAAGACTTTCTTTCGGTTCGATGACAGGGTAGTTGTTGTTAGCAGGTATCAAATAGACTCTGTTATGCTTTTGTTGAAAGTACTTTACTGTCCATTCGCCATCTACTATTGCTGCAACGACATCACCGTTACGAGGATGCTGGTCTTTAGCAACGATAACAATATCTCCATCATGAATACCTTCTTCTATCATTGAATCTCCATGAACAGTAAGAGAAAAAATATCTCCAGGCATATCCAAAAGATATTCATAAAAATCGATACTATCTCCTAGTGCTTCAACGGGGGATGGGTAACCTGCTTTGATAAAACCAAGATGAGGAATATGAAACAGCTTCTTGGGAAGGAGCTTACCCTTGTCATCCTTCTCAAGAATTTCTGCCTCGATCAATTTGTTGACCAGATAGACTGCTGCGTTTTTTGAAGAGTACCCAAACATATCGCAAATCTCCTGATACGAAGGGAGTCTCTTTTGTTGTTTGTAAAACTTTCTAAATTGCCTGATTGCATTATCTATCATACTGAACAAACGTACAGTAACTATACTTGTACAAACGTTCAACGTCAAGATGACAAACTATATCAAA
>CAYWEJ010000014.1:6512-14945 GCA_964457465.1 uncultured Gammaproteobacteria bacterium
TAAAATGAATGACTTACATTGGGTAAAACCTGGTTTGGTAGAGAAAGCTGCTGAAAATCCTAATTTTTTTAATACTGAAAATGCAGTTTCGCTAGAGCTACCATAAGGATAGGTAAAAATAGGCGAGTCAGAGCCTAGTTCTTCAGCAAGCGTATCCTGAGCAGTGGTTATTTGCTTCTCAACAACATCAGACGTAGCATTTCCTACATCCACATGATCTACTGTATGGTTGTAAAATTTCATGAGGGGGTCATGAGACATCTCTATGATCTGATCCCAGGACATGTAGTCTTTTTTCCCAATAAGACCCGTTGGGATCATAAAATTTCCAACAATATGGTACTTTTTTAAGATAGGGTAGGCATAGAGATAGTTGTCTTCGTACCCATCATCAAGAGTAACGACAATACTCTTTGGAGGAAGTTCTTCTCGATTGAGTATGGCATGAACGAGCTGATCAGCAGTGAGCGAGACATATCCTTGAGACGCTAGATAATTCATATGCATATCAAAATACTCAACACCAACAGAGAGAGCGCTTTGCTGCTTTTCTGAAGACAAATAAAGAGGTTGGATATGGTGATACAAAATAACAGGCACTGTCATACAATAATCTTCGTTTGCAATATCAGCCTGAGCCTTTGGAATCAAGGCTGATGTCTTTGTCTGAGAACCCAATGGTGTAATGGAAGAAGTGGTTATCTTGTCTGATGAGAAATGAAAAGGTGATGTGAGAAGAGAAAGAGAGAGTGCCAAGAGCAAAACTACAATAACATTCTGCTTAACTTCTGACAGATGGAATTTTTTCTTTTTCATGTGCAGAATATAGTAAAGAAAAGTCTAAAATGCAAGCAAAAAAAAAGGGGCATCGTTATGATGCCCCAGGATAATCAGGTGGAAGATTTTCTGATAAAAGATCACCGGTCTCATCATCAAGTAAATCAGGATCATTCAGTTCTGATTCGATAAGATCGAGATCGTCCTGCCTCTGAACGAGCGCATCATAGACAAATGCGCAATAATCACATGATGCCAAATGGGCAAGAGGTGCTTGCGCACCAAGGAAAAGTACTGAATATAGCACAGCAGGTGAAAGGCAAGGGCCTATATCCTTGGAGCCAGCTACGCTAAGCTGAACCAGATAATGCCATGCGTGGTTGGTAAACCATTGATGATCAAGTCTACCCCACAGCTCGACATCATGCATGTACATCCAAGCAGTGAAAGTGGCATAAAAATTATTTTGATCGGTGAGCAAGATTTCTCTTTCAAACCGACTCATGCCGTGCAGAAGATGCATAAAGCCAAGCATATCTCCTTCAGAAGAGACAACCTCACGTCGTCTGTACAAAGGATGATCTGCAATCGGAGAAATGCCTGCTGTCACTTTAACCTCCTTTAATGTGCAAAAGTTGCGTTACGCAACCTATAGTCAAATTATAATATATACATATAACATAATCAAGAAAAAAAGCCTTGGATTGCTCCAAGGCTTAAGACTAATATCCAATAGGACAAATCATGATCGCGTGAAATTCTTGATTGATTTTTTATCAAAATATTGTATTATGCAATATGTATGACTGAACTACAACGACCAGAACCCCAACCTCCTCAAGAAACTGGGTATCAGATGTATATTCGAGAAAGAGTTGAGGGAATGAGGGCAAACCCAGAGCTTCAAGGAGTGTATTCATGGTACAAAGAGCGTACTGACGGCATGTCAGAGATGAATATTACTACTGGCCCTCTCACTGATGGCGATAAGTGGAAGCATACCAAGACACCCGAAGGGGAAGTGCAGGAGATTAGAAGCGGCTTTTTCTCTATAGAGGGTCGTACTATCGCAACACCAAATCATACATGGACTCAGCCAGGTATTATTTCCTCAGAGACAATTGTTTCGCTCCCAACGCCAGATGGAGTTCAGGCTATCGAGGCCAGTGGATTTGTTGGCCTTATTAAAGATGCGAAAGGAAATATTCTTTTGTCCATTGCCCAAGAGCCACTTGCTCAAACACCTAAAAGGGCAGTAGTAAAAACTCCTTTTCAAACATCAGCAGCCAAGCTTCAAGGAATTCTCAATGGTCAAAAAGAGTTAGACGTTAATTTAGCTGCGCTTTTGGAAAAGATAGGCAAAGGTAAGTCTGCTCAAGAGATGTTTGCCTCTGGTGAAATAAAAACGCTCCCACTTGCTCCTGCTGACGCAAATAGAATGCAGACAACAAATATTGGTTTTCTAATGACGGTATCAGACGATGAAACAAGAGAGACTCTTGCAGGAGATGGAAAAAATCGCTGGTGCACACCTTTGGAAGTAAAAGCTCTTGTTGATGCAGGTGTTATTAACGGACTAACAGCTTCAATTCTTCTCGCAACACTCTAAACTTTTGTAGTCTAAAAAATCATTTACATCATGTTAAACGAAGAAGATTGCCCTTGCGCTTTACTATATTTTTATAGTCCCACTGAATTTCTCGTGCCTTTTTAAGCCAGCGATGGAGATCTGCTGCATTGATCTGACTTACATCAGTGTATCTTTTTTGAGCAGCTTTAAAAGAACCTTCTTTCTCAAGTCCATCTTCCTCAAAAGTCTGACCACTCCAAAATAGTAACTGAACTGAATTTTTTAACTTTGCATAGCCAACGACTGGATTGCCATCCAAAAACCATACAGGATTGCGATGCCAGATCTTACTCTCTGCTTCTGTTAAAACAGCATTAATTTCATGACTTAACAACTCACAAATCGCTTTGTCAGAAGATGCTAAAGAATCGTTGTAGGCTTTAATATCTTTATTCATAACTTATT
This sequence comes from uncultured Gammaproteobacteria bacterium, assembly GCA_964457465.1. Lineage (GTDB taxonomy): Bacteria > Patescibacteriota > Microgenomatia > Levybacterales > UBA12049 > JACROF01. Next base: position 9,325 of record CAYWEJ010000014.1, read on the forward strand.
GCTCAAGAAGTTTCCAATTGTGTGATACATAAGGCTCACTACACATATTCCTATTAAAACAACAGGGCCTTCTCATGCCTTTGTTAAGTTTATCAAGCATCACACCAAGATGCTTTTCTCGAGTCTCCTGAGTTTTCACAGCTCGTACCCATCTGATCCAGTCCCAGCGAGCCATAGGAGTAATATCGTTCCAAAGATCTTGAGCTTTGATTGAGGTTGAAAGCGCTTTTTTAACATCCTCAGGCACTTCTGGCTCTATCCATTCTTTAGTAGGTTCCATTTCTACTATCACTGTATCTCCACTTTTTGCATGAGCGTCTTTGAGCAGCTTGTCATCAGGTCTAAACCAATGGCTAGGTTTGAGTCCTGGTCCGTATTTTCCGTCTGGTTCAAGAAGTGTTGTAAATGGAACACCGTTGAGTGTGCCTTTTACCATAATCATCCCTCGAGAGGGGAGTTTGCCTGATGCTTCATCTGGAAGCCTCAAAATCGTCCAAGATTTGATAGTGTAGAGCGTGGTCTGAAATTTGACTATTCCCACACAATCATTATACCAAAAGACTCAGCGGAAAATGATGTTGTTGACATATACCCCGAGGGGGTATACTATATCTTTATGAAAAGTCACTATGAAGACGTAAAAGAACAGGCCCAAAAGAGAATAAACATCATCAAAGGCCAGCTTGATGGTCTTCAAAAAATGATTAAGGAAGATGAGTATTGTATTGATCTTCTTAATCAAAGCCTAGCTATACAAAACTCCCTGAGAAGCTTAGACTCTGTCCTCTTTGAAAGACACCTAACAACGCACGTAACTCATCAGTTCAAAAGTGAGCATGAAAAGGCTGTAAGTGAATTGGTTGCATTATTTAAAAGAATAAATAGGTAAAGGGGGTGAACAATGAAAAAAGAATATACTTTTGGCATAGCAGGAATTATAATTGGAGTTTTGCTAACTATAGCCTCTTCAAATGCGGCTACACGTGCAAATAGTCAATCTATGATGAAATTAATGGGAATGCCAGTAGAAATTACACCGACTATAGCTAGTAGTAACAATACGCACATGATGCCTGATGGCTCTATGATGCAGAACATGGATGACAGCATGTCTATGGATGAAATGACAGAAGAACTTAAAGGTAAAGCTGGCGATGATTTTGATAAAGCATTCATCGAAATGATGATTCCTCATCATCAAGGAGCGATTGATATGGCAGAGCTTGCACTTAAAAGCGCCGGCCATCAAGAAATAAAAGACATGGCAAATGACATTATTAATGCTCAAAATTCTGAGATTAATATGATGAAGAATTGGCAGAAAGGTTGGGGCTATTAAGCATGGCGTACACATGTCCCATGCATCCTGAAGTAAAACGCGATAAACCAGGAAGGTGTCCTACGTGCGGGATGAGTTTAGTTTCTAAGGAAGAGCGACATGAGAAAGATGAATTAGCTTCAGACAGCTTAGGACATATCAGCGGGAAAAGTTACACCCCACTCCTGACAATAGTTTTACTACTATTTCTAGCTTCTATTGCAACTTCTTATCCTTCTTTTGATATGAAAGAAGTAATACACTCTTTCATGATCGGTTTCTTTCTAGTCTTTGGAGGATTCAAGCTAATAGACCTTAAGGGATTTGCTGAGGGTTATGCTACATACGACTTGCTTGCAAGGCGGTGGTATACATATGGTTATGTGTATCCCTTCATTGAAGTGTTATTCGGAATATCCATGATGCTAGGAATTTTCACAAAACAAATTTTAGTCGCAGAAATAATTGTCATGGGATTTTCTGGAATAGGAGTACTGCTTAAATTGTTAAAAGGAGAGAAGATTCAGTGTGTTTGCCTGGGAACATTTCTAAAAATTCCATTAACAAAAATCACACTCGTTGAGGATTTTGGTATGGTAGTTCTAGCTTTAGCTTCCTTATGTTACATTTTTCTTACGTAAGACAATTATTGGGGTGGCCTGCCGGATGACCTTAGAACCTATTGCAGTCAGTTACCTCTAAAACAAATAGAGCTCTATAAAAACTCATTTGCCAGCACTTAATTGTTCATAGATTTCTTCAGGAGAATTGGTTGCATCAATAAATTCAATTCCAAATAGTTTTGCTTTATCTCTTAAGCTATGCCCCCATTCAATTGCATTTTTCCTTTGGTATTCAGTATTCCCCATAGGATTCTCCCTTGATTGATGTTGAAGTCTTTCGTCTTGAACTTCATCGGGGACATTCAAATAGTACACTTTATCAAACAAATCAAACATCTCAAAGACATTTCCTGAAGCACCTAATAAATATACATTTGGATTCTCCGCTAGGTATTGTTTGAGATAATCTTTATCCCAAAGGAAGGAATGATTATCCAACCATTCTTTATCAGCATTCTCTTTATATTCAACTTTTTTATTCCCATAAAACCAAGAACTTAAAGGACCAATCAAATCTGCATCTACAGAATTTAATCCCAGCCTCTTTAGTTCTTTTGATAGAAATGTTTTGCCTGCACCAGATGGACCGAATATTAAAACTTTCATAATTAAATTATAACAAAAGTTCTACTTCGGTCTTGGGTGAAATAGTTTGATACACAAACCTGAGGCTAAAAAATTTGGGGTGGCTGACGGGGTTCGAACCCGCGACGTCCAGCTCCACAAGCTGGCGCTCTACCACTGAGCTACAGCCACCACGCACAAAGCTATTATACCATAATTAGCTTCACAATTTTCGACATATGAGAGGATTATTCTTGAGTAGGAAGTTCTCTAACAAATTCACCAGAGATTGAGGTTTCAATGCCTAAATCCATTCCTACTTCTTCAATATCTCTCACTCTTGATAGTCCAAGCGGCAAAGCAATTGATTGATATGCCCATGTAGCCTTTGCTCCAGCCTCTTTAGCCTTTTCTTCTGCTTCATCCTCAGGAACACCTTCTTGTAAAAGACGAGCTTTTGCTTGCTCTTTTTCCTCAAAATAGGCAGCATAATTGTCACTTGCAGATACTTTTTTACCTGAACCAAATCGTGACTCTTTTTCGTATTTTTCTCCCGGAAATTCAAAGATAATACTATTTATAGGGCCGTGAAGTGACTCTAGATAGTGGATTCCTGCAAAAATGAGTCTCTGGCCCTGAGGTCTGGATGTCTTACTCTTTCTCCAGTCTTCTCACTCACTGTCCTTACATTAACATCTACTCTATTTGTAATCTCTTCGGGATCAAATTCGTCTGGGAAGTCATAGAACTCAATAGTAAGTCCCAAACTTCGATCATCCAAATCAAGTATGTTAACACTGTCTTTATTAGCATGAATGCTAATTCTGTCTCCAGAAATTTCTCCTCTTACCTGAACTTCCTGGCCTGGCATTTTTGCAATCTGAGCAAAATCGACTGGAATGCCACCAATCTTAGGGAATGATTCTGGGTTAATGGGGGATGAGTTACTAACTTCTGTCATAAGTGTACGCCTGGAGGGATTCGAACCCCCGACCACATCGTTAGAACCGATATGCTCTATCCACTGAGCTACAGGCGCAAATTTATATTCTTGCTTTTAAATATCTTCTACCAAAACCGGTTTTAAAATATTTTTCTCTATCTATTGCCTTATTCTCATCTAAACACGCTTCATAATACACGAGAACAAGCGGTCTTCTATGCTTAGTAGCACTCACAAACCCTTTTTCGTGTTCAGCTATTCTATTTTTAAGATTTCTTGTATAACCAATATAAAGCTTGTTGTCTAAACTAGATCTTAAGACATAGGTGAAACACATACCTATCCACTGAGCCCTGCCCGCAAAGCCTTCGCAAGCTTGTCTTGCGTGGCAGGCGGGTACAGGCGCAAAATATGGTCATATTGTATCAATACTTGAAGATGATATCAAACAACCACGATCTGAATTGACAAAAAAAGATGTTCATTATACTATCTAAGTGTTGGAATCAAAAGAACATAGCATGGTACATCGTTTTTATTCATATTTATTAAGAAATCAAGTTATTTTAGCTCTTTTTATTGTTGCATCCGCTTGGCTACTACTACAAACGAGAGGCATTATCACCTCCATTTTTATTGCATACATTATCAATGCTGCTCTTTTGCCCGTTGTTAAATACCTAAGAGATAGAAGAGTTCCTCATTTTCTTGCAGTACTTATTCCTTATATTGGCATTACAGTCATTGTATTTCTTATTATCTTCCCACTTGTCCCTTTTCTTATTGACCAAGTGAAAGCACTCCTTGGAGGACTTCCAATTTACGTCAAGCAAGCTGCTGATGTTACTGGTTTTGCAGTGGATGCAACGCAAGTCCAATCATACGTAACCAAAGAAGTGAACTCAATTGGTAGCAATGCATTTAGTGTCACGAGCAAAGTCTTTGGAGGTCTCTTTTCAACTCTTACTGTTCTTGTCGTAAGTTTTTATATGATCTTGTATCATGAAAGATTCAAACAAAATATTGCTCATCTCTTTCATAAAGATGACAGAGAGAGAGTCATTAACACACTCTCCCTTATTGACGACAAGTTAGGAGCCTGGCTTACAGGGCAAGTCTTACTCTCTTTATTTATCGGGGTTATCACATGGGCAGCACTCAGCATCATTGGGTTCCCATACGCACTTCCTTTAGCCATTCTCGCTGGTATACTTGAAATTGTCCCCACAATTGGACCTATAATCTCTGCTGTTCCAGCAATTATTGTAGCTCTAACTGTCTCTCCACCTCTTGCGCTTATTATCGCTCTCATTTATTTTGGTATTCAAATGGTTGAAAATAATGTCCTTGTGCCAAAAATTATGCAAAAAGCGGTTGGGCTTAATCCAGTCTTGGTAATTCTTGCAGTCATGATAGGGGCAAATTTGCTGGGAGTAATAGGAGCTCTTCTTGCAGTGCCATTTGTATCATTTATTATCGTCCTCTTCAACGGTCTCAGTGAAGAAAAATAGTTATTTTTTTTGTGCAACTATCAATGTCCAGGGGATAGGGTAGCGAACCTTCTTAATTACTGCGTGCTTTGAAACAAATTTTTCAAACATCCAAAAAGTCCAGTGGTTGATATGCTCAATATCATTGCCAAAACGTGAAACATTTTTACCTCGTAGAAAATTACCTAACATAAAAATTGGTTCATTGGGGACTGATAGCAATAAGTTTTTCTTTGTGACTCTTACCAACTCTTGGAGTGCTTTTTCAGGATGCTCAACGTGCTCTAGCACTTCAGAACAAATCACCAGATCAAACGTATTGTCTTTATAATCAAGGTCATAAATAGTTCCCTGCTTTAGCTTTAACTTTGGATGCTCTTTTTTACCAAGTTCTATTGCGCGATCGAGAAAATCTACCCCCTCAAGGCTTTCTCCAACACCATTGGTTCTCAGCATCTCAAGAGTAAATCCTTCACCACAACCGACATCAAGTACAGTCTTGGGAGAAAGTTCTTTTGCTTCCGCCAATAGAGCCTCGTTAAATTTTCCTAATAGCTTTTGCTGAAGCTTACTTGAAGATGTATGTTTTTTATAATTATCAGTAGCGTGCATAGCAGGATAAAATGTAATGAGCGGGTGAAGGGAATCGAACCCTCGTATCAACTTTGGAAAAGTTGTGTTCT
>CAYWEJ010000015.1:0-13914 GCA_964457465.1 uncultured Gammaproteobacteria bacterium
TCACAATTGGTCCTATATTTTTAAATTTCTCCTCCTCATGCTACAATACGCCTGGCTTTGTTCATTGACAGTCTTTAGCTACGAAAGGAAAGAAAATGGCGAGGATTCGTGAGTATTTTTATGGTCTTATACTAGCGTTCGTCCTTTTTATCACACTTGCAGCAATCGATGTGGTCCATGTTGAAGCAACATTTACGCTTAGCAAGCTTATTATCCCTTGTTTCTTAGCTTTCTTTTTGTGGAGTTGTGTATATATTTTATGTATGGCTATTGCATCAGTAGCTCTTGTGATCCTACAAATTTTTAATGGCTTCGGCTTGATTATTGCGCCGCTTCTTTTAGGAGTTGTTGCAGTTAATCTTGCTGAGTACATAGATGATATGCATTGGTATACTATCCAGTCAGGATGGTTTTCGAGTCTTGGGATGGGTTTAGTTTTAAGCACAGTCATGCTTATCACTCGCAGTAAGAGGCTGCAAATTAGTTTCGGAAGTGACAATAAGTGAACACCGCGCCGGCGAGAGTATTCTCCCGGCGTTTTTTTATGCTCTTGACAACGATTCTGATTTCGACACAAAATGTGATATGGCGAAAAAGAGCAAGAAATTTGGAAAGTCATCAGCCAAAAAATTGCACAATCAAAAATATATTCTCCTAGGCATAGTCAGTGTTTTTATAGTTTTGTTCATAGCTAAAATTGAGTTTTTGAAAAAGCCAGAATTGTCAAGCGATGTCAGTCCACTTGTATCACCCATGAAAGAGTCGACTACAGCTATTCCTACTACCCAGCAGGTTGCGAAAAAAGTTGTTATCTATCCAACTTTCACGCCAACTCCAACACCCACACCATCTGGAGTCAAAACCATTAGAGGACACTATGTAGATGAGAATTTGCAACCCATCACGATCCCAGGACAAAATGTACGCGTATTAAACGATTGGACGAAGGAAGATATGAAGACATTTGATCAACCAAATTGGAATTTTCAATTGAAAGTCCCTGGAGATTATTACTTTTTTGCTCCAAACTTACCTGGATACACAACCTATGTTACCTCTAAAGTTTGTTTTGGTGATGTAGGCTGTCCTGCACCCGAGAAAAGTACTACCTGCATCAGCCTTGAGTGTAGATCTAATCCGGACTCTTGGAAAAGCGCTTTCTATCTTGGGTGGGATGATAATAATAAATATTATGTTGTTATTAAAGAAGGAGAGACTGCCGAGATATACTACATGTATAAAAAAAATTAGTCTTCCGTGAGTAGCAAAATTATGCACTAAAGACGATATATTGCCCCTGAGTTTATTTTGCTGACAGCTCTCTTTTATCTATAAGAAAGATGATAACAAGTCCTAGCGGGATCATAATTAGCAGTAATTTTGGGTGATATTCCATTGATAAGACAGGTAAGATGTTGATAAATGAAAAAATCGCCAGTACTTCTTCTTTTTTATACTTTTTTGCTAGTAAAAATATGCTTAGGATAAGTGGGATAAATGCAGGGTAGGAATAGCGAAAAGATGAAACCATAATCCATGGTTGATGTGATGTTGGGTAAAAAAGAAAAAGAAGTAGCCCACCAAACCCGAGCAGTAGAAGGGATGCTATTTCATCAGTAATAATATCTCTTTTTCTAATCCAAAGGTATATGAAAAGAATTGGCAAGAACATCCAGAATTTGTACTCAGAGAAAAATGCATGTGCCATGTCTATAGGGTATTGAAATGAAATGTTGAAAATATAATCAGTAAAAATTTTTTCGCAAGGCAAAAATGGAATACACATTGGATACATTGGATTGCCAAGGATTATTAAATTACGAAGATACCAAAATCCACCAAGAACACCAAAGGGTATTAAAAAAAGAAGCACCTTCTTGAGATGCAGTTTATTTAAGATAATTTTCCGATATACAATAAAAAGAAGCAATATTGTTCCCAAAGCAGGATACTTTGATCCAGCAAGTCCTCCAACCGCTGTTCCTAGTAAAAGAACATAGGTTACTGATTTTTTTGGTTTTTTAAGATAGATAATGACTAGCGTAAAGAGTACAGCCACCCATACATCAATACTAATTGCATTAAACCATCTCATGACTACTGTTAGGCTGCAAAATGATAGTGCAAAAAGCAGAGAGTAGTAATCAGAAAATTTATATTTCTTTCCAAGAGCAAAGAGAACATAAAGCAATGTGCAGATAGCAAAAATATTTGAAAGTGTCAGCGGGATATGTAGCGCAAGGAAAATAGAGTTAATAGCTTCTGTTGTTCCTGGGTAGTAGCGTTGAGGGAAAGACTTTGGTGGCTGTGGATGAAGAAAAGTGCCATCCAAAATTGATTCAGAAATTGGAATATGATACGCATAACTGTCTCCAGGGCCTGGTATCGGATTTTTAATACCAATATAGCTTGCATACACAAGTTGGTATAGAAAGAAAAAAAGCAGACAGATAGTAACATACTTAATTTGTTTCACACAGATAGATAAGAAAGAGCCTATTTCAAGCTGCTTAACAGTCTGGTTTACTGTAACGGAATTTTTTTTCTTTTTCAACAACTTGTTAGTGGTTGATAATATATTTTATTCTCAGTAAAAAGCATCTCCATGGTTTGATTTATCTCTCTGTATACCATATAATGAGTGATTATATTTTTGTCATAAGTTCCTCAAGAATTTCATTCCTAAATAGAGAGACTTAAGCATGGTATTGTTATGGAAAGTATCAAAATTAAGGGTGCTCGTGAGCACAACCTAAAAAATATTGACCTTGAAATCCCCAAAAACAAGCTGGTAGTGCTCACCGGTCTTTCTGGCAGTGGGAAATCCTCACTTGCTTTTGACACGATATACGCCGAAGGTCAAAGAAGATATGTTGAGAGTCTATCATCCTACGCTCGACAGTTCTTAGGTACGATGAAAAAACCCGACGTTGATCTCATCGAAGGACTTTCTCCAGCTATTTCAATCGACCAAAAATCAACCTCACACAATCCTCGATCAACAGTTGGTACGGTTACCGAAATCTATGACTATCTAAGGCTTTTATTTGCTCGCGTTGGTCACCCTCACTGCCCAAATTGTGGAAGAGAGATAGCTCAGCAATCAAAAGAGCAGATTGTTGAATCCATTCTTCAGATGGAAAAAACCATGAGTGAACCTGGCAAAAAATTTATCAGGGTGATGATTCTTGCACCTTTGATCAAAGATAAAAAAGGAGAATATAGCGACCTTTTTACTTCTCTAAGAAAAAGAGGTTACCGCAAAGTCAGAATTGATGGAAAGGTAATCTCACTTGATGAAAAAGTAGTTCTGATTAAGACAAATAGACATAGCATTGAGCTTGTGCTTGATTCGCTTGTGGTGTCAAAAGATACGGACAGAGCTAGGCTCGCAACTGATGTTGAGCAGGCATTGTCTTTTGGCAACGGAGAGATGATTGTGTCTGTTGTTAAAGATGCTTCGTTTGATATCCCTGAATTCCCAACGCTTATGGATGATCATCTTTTTTCTGAGAAATTTGCTTGTCCTATCTGTAATATTTCAATCCCTGAAGTAGAGCCTCGCATCTTTTCATTCAATACGCCTCATGGGGCATGCCCTGAGTGTTCTGGTATTGGCAGAGTGCTTATTATCGATCAGGACTTGGTTTTTAACAACAATCTCACTATCAATGAAGGAGGAATACTCCCATTCTTTAATTTAGGCAATAACGATACGTGGTTCTCCCGTACCTTCAAAACTTTTTGTGAAGAGAACGATATTCCCCTTGATACCAAGCTTGAAAAAGTCTCCGATGATAAAAAAGCTCTTTTACTTTTTGGTACAGGAGCAAGGGAATATAGAGTAAAAGGAGAAAATCGATGGGGGAACGAGACTGTCATTAGTGAAGCGTTTAAGGGTATCTCATTTGAGCTCAGAAGACGATACGGCGAGACAGAGTCATCATATGTGAGGTCTCAGATAGAGAAATTTATGCGCTATGATGCTTGTCCTATGTGCGATGGGGCAAGGCTTAAAAAAGAAGCACTCTCTGTAACGATCAGCAATAAATCAATTGTTGATGTTAGCAACATGCCGATTGATCATGCGCTCTCATACATTGATGGGCTAACAGATGTTCTCTCATCAAGAGAGCAAGAGATTGCCAAGCTTATTCTTCGCGAGATAAGAACTAGGATAGGATTTTTGGTAGATGTTGGCCTTGAGTATCTTACTCTCTCACGAACAGCAGCTACGCTTGCAGGGGGAGAGGCGCAAAGAATTCGTCTTGCTTCTCAAATCGGAAGTGGCCTTACTGGAGTTTTGTACGTTCTTGATGAGCCATCAATTGGTCTTCATCAAAGAGATAATGAGAGATTGATTGAAACGCTAAAGAAGCTAAAAAACCTTGGCAACACAGTGCTTGTTGTTGAGCATGATGAAGACACTATGGCCGCGTCAGACTTTATTTTCGATTTTGGTCCTGGGGCAGGTGCCTTTGGAGGAAATATTGTCGCTTCAGGCACTTTTGAAGAGTTAAAAAAATCGGAGTCATCAATTACAGGACAGTATTTATCAGGAAAGAAAAAAATTATTGTTAAAAAGACTACATCGGCATCTCTGATTAAAAAAGAACAGCATTACTTAGAAATTGTTGGCGCATCTGAACACAATCTCAAAAATGTGAGCGCATCATTTCCTCTTAATCAGCTTGTCGTCGTTACAGGCGTCTCAGGAAGTGGTAAATCAACACTTATCAATGATATTTTGTATCACGCCCTAATGCAAAATGAAAATCCATTCCACAGACAAAAGCCAGGTGCTTTCAAAGAGATTAAAGGGTATGAACATATAAAAAATGTTTTTCAGATAGATCAGTCTCCTATCGGAAGAACGCCTAGAAGTAATCCCGCAACGTATACAGGCTGTTTTAATTACATTCGAGAACTTTTTGCACAGACGAAAGAAGCAAAGGTAAGAGGGTATGGGCCAGGGAGATTCTCATTTAATGTCAAAGGCGGCAGGTGTGAAGCTTGCGAAGGCGAGGGGCAGATAAAAATTGAAATGCAGTTCTTACCAGATGTCTATATTACCTGTGAGGTATGCAAGGGCAGGCAGTACAACGCTGAAGCTCTTGAAATTCTTTTTCAAGGAAAAAATATTGCCGATGTATTGGCAATGAGCGTTGATGAAGCTGTAGACTTTTTCTCCTTTGTGCCTGGTTTAGCGCATAAATTACAGACTTTAAAAGATGTAGGACTTTCCTATATTAAATTAGGTCAGCCTGCTCCGACTCTTTCTGGAGGAGAGGCACAGAGAGTCAAATTAGCAACGGAGCTTTCGAAAAAAGGAAAAGACGCCCTGTACCTTTTAGATGAACCTACCACAGGTCTCCATTTTGCTGATCTTGAAAAATTGCTTCATGTGCTTCGAAAATTAGTTGACCAAGGAAATTCAATTATTGTTATTGAACACAACTTAGATATTATTAAAAATGCTGATTACATCGTTGACTTAGGTCCAGAAGGAGGAGAAAAAGGAGGAACGATAGTAGGGACAGGTACCCCACAACAGATCGCACAAAATCCTTCGTCTCATACGGGAAGATTTCTTCAGAGACTAATAAACGCCTAGCATTTGCTACAATCGACCTATGAGAAAAATTTTCTCCATACTGTTATTTTTCATCTTTTTTGTAGGTCTTACATCAAAAACATTTGCTGCTGATTATTTCACGAGAGATTACAAAGTTCTGTATCAAATTCATGATGACGGAAAAGCCACAGTCACGGTAAATGTAAAACTAACCAATACAACAAGTGAGTATTATGCTTCAAGTGATACTATTACTGTTGGATTTAGGAATATTGAAAATATTTCTGCAAGAGATCCAGATGGTCCCATTACACCTACAGTAAAACAGACAGACGAAGGAAGCAGTATCGAGTTGCCATTTCACAAGAAAGCTGTTGGAAAAGGAAAGTCACTCGAGTTTTCAGTTACTTTTGATACTCCTGATATTGCAGAGCATGCAGGGAAGATTTGGGAGGTAAATATTCCTGGAATTTCAAACGCCGACGAGTTTTCTAGTTTTAATGTAGATGTTAAAATTCCTGATTCTTTTGGGGCTCCAACTTTTGTAAAACCTGCATCTAGCAGCTCACAACTATCATTTAATAAAGAGCAGCTTGATAAATCAGGCATTTCTTTAACATTTGGTAAGTTTCAAAATTATGCTTTTTCCCTGGTGTACCATCTTCAAAATACCAACGTTTTTCCTATTAAGACTGAGATCGCACTTCCCCCAACAACAAATTACCAAGAAGTCTCGCTTGACTCACTTTCTCCTGCGCCTACAAATATAACTACCGATAAAGATGGCAACTGGCTTGCAGAGTACTCACTTGCACCAGCACAAAAAATCGATGTAGAGGCAACAGGAGTTATCAAGGTATCGTACCAGCCATCGCTTGTTGCGCTCTCGGAGAAAGACAGGCAAGAATACCTCAAAGAGAAGCCATATTGGCAAATTAGTAATGCGGCTTTAAAAAAGACAGCCTTACAACTAAAAACACCTGAGGAAATTTACAACTACGTTGTTAAAACGCTCCATTACGACTTTAGCCGTGTAAATGGAGAGCAGCCAAGACTTGGTGCCGCTAGCGTCTTTACCAAACCAGAATCAGCAGTATGTCTGGAATTTACTGATCTCTTTGTAGCATTAGCAAGAGCGGCTGGCATTCCTGCTAGAGAAGTAAACGGTTTTGCTCACACTGAAAATGCAAAACAGCGCCCACTCTCCCTTCTTAAAGACATACTTCATTCATGGCCTGAGTATTATGATGATACAAGAAACACTTGGGTTATGGTTGACCCAACATGGGGAAATACAACAGGAGGTACAGACTATTTTCATGTTTTTGATCTTGACCATATTGTCTTTATCAGGAAGGGTTTAAGCAGCCAATACCCTATTCCTCCAGGAGGCTATAAAACAGAATCTGATATGGGTAAAAAAGACATCACTATTGGCATGGCACAGGATTTTCCTCAAGCAGATGCTAAGGCTGTAATAACAGCAGAATTTCCATCAAAAACGTTTTCTGCACTTCCTATTCAAGGCTATCTCGTCATTACAAATAAAGGAAATACTCTTTTTTCTAACCAACACGCGGTGATTGAGTCTGAGTCTCTATCTCCAAAACGCCAAATACTCTCAATTAATGCCATTCCGCCTCGTGGTTTTGTTAAAATACCAGTCATTTTTGATAAAACATCAGTATTTACCAACAAGTCATATGATTTTACAATCAAGGTGCAAGATACTATAATGCGAAGGCGTATTGAGGTTACCCCTTTCGCATTTTCACGAAATCAAATTATTGGAGGAGCAGCTGTTGTTATACTCACGATCATCATATCTATCATTGCCTTCAAAACCAGGTATTTACCGCTTTTTAGACGAGCATAATAATATTTTGTATGTTGGGAAAGCAAAAGATCTCAAAGCTCGTGTTTCATCATATTTTACTCTTAGATCTGATCTTGGTCCCAAAACAGAAGCGCTCGTTGTCCAGGTTAAGAAAATTGACATTTTAGTAGTTGAATCAGAGCTGGAGTCTCTGCTTCTTGAAGCGTATTACATTAAGAAATATCGCCCTTATTACAATGTTAGACTTACTGATGATAAATCCTTTCCTCTAATCGAAATAACCTCTGGCAGGTATCCTGCTGTTTTACTTGCAAGAAAAATAGATGACCCAAAAGCAAAGTACTATGGCCCCTATCCAAATAGTGGAGCGGTTAAAGTAGTGCTTAAGACTCTCAGAAGGATATTCCCTTATCAGTCTGTACGCAACCACTCTAAAAGGATATGCCTGTACTATCACTTGGGGTTGTGTCCATGCCCAACAGTAAAAGACTCAGCAGAGTTAAAAAAAGAGTATCAAAAAAATATCAAAAATATTATTAGAATTCTTGAAGGAAAGTCACAAGCAGTCATGAAAGATTTGGCAAAAGAACTTTCAGACTCTGTTAAAAAAGAGGAATTTGAAAGAGCATCCATTCTCAAAAAAAAGATAGATGCACTAAGTATTATTACGCAGCCTTCACGAGATCCTATTGAGTATGATTTAAATCCTAATTTAAGGTCTGACGTGAGGTCACAAGAACTCAAAAGTCTCTCTGAAGCACTAAAAAGTAAAGGTCTCTTGTTTAACAGCTTAAGCAGAATTGAGTGTTATGACATTTCAAATACCCAAGGAACACACGCAACAGGCTCTATGGTCGTGTTAACTGAGGGAGAGATAGATAAAAGCCAGTACAGAAAATTCAAAATCATTAAAGATGGCAAGCCTAATGACTTTGCAATGATGAAGGAGATGTTGTCCCGAAGACTCAAGCATACTGAGTGGCCAGTGCCACAGCTTATTATTGTCGACGGGGGAAAAGGTCAGGTGAGCTCAGTTCTTGAAGTTCTTAAAGAACATAATCTTACTATTCCACTTGTTGGTCTTGCAAAAAGAGAAGAAGTTATCATCGTCCCAAAAAATCAGCAGTCCTTTACTGCAAGTCTTGTTGAAAAATCACAAGCTCCGAGACTTTATGGAGAGAATGACGAGCATTTTCTTGAACTCTTTCTCAAAAGAGGGTCTTCAGAACTCAATCTCGTAAAAAGGGTAAGAGATGAGGCGCATCGATTTGCAATTACGTATCACAGAAAAGTAAGAAGTAAATATTTTCTAAAAAGTTAGCGTCTCTGAATGGTATAGGAGTAAGGGAAATAGAGGAACGATGCAGGAGTATCAGTGAGCGCATCGTCAATGAGATATTTCTGAAATTCTAGATATATCTTTTTTCTTTCCGCAATGTCAATGGTACTTCTTCCATCTTCGAGCAGTTTATCTATACGTTTACTGTCAAATTTGGTGATATTGGAATTTGATTTTGAATGCCACAAGATGTACTGATCAGGATCTTGAGGAATCATAAAGTCACCTAGATACATTTGAAAAATGTCTGGCCTTACTTCTACCTCATCGATAGTTATATGAACACCAACCTTCTCCCAATCTTCTTTCAGCTTTTCTGCAACCTTTTTGTACTTTGTTAAGGTAGTTAGCTTGAGATTTTGAATCTTTTTTTGTGATGTTGCTTCCAAAACGGCATCAATGAGTAGCTCAGCATGGGCAGTGTCTTGACCATGCGTTGTGGATTCCTTGTTAAAGTACATCGAGTTCTTTGAGTAAGGAAGATAAGCTCTTTCTCCTTCTGAAAAAGAGTCTTCAAGAGCATATGTTAGTGCTTTTCTTAGTTTGTTGTCAGAAAGAACAGCGTCCTTTGTGTTATAAAAAACAGTTACTAGCTGATGGTAGTTTGTCTCTTTGCTCACCTTTACATTCTTGTGGAGACTTAAATCTACTTGAGCAAGTACAGTATCGTTAAGTCCAACTATTTTTGTTGTTTCTCCGAGTAAAAATGCGGTTTTAAGTGAGTCTTGTGTCGGATAAAACAAATATACAATTTGATTTCTCTTGTTTTGTGTTTTTGCTAATGTTAATGATGTGATATTTTCTCCATTTAACTTGATGTCAACAATAACGTAAGGTCCAAGTCCTTCTAGTCCTTGTACAAAGACAGGTCTTGATAGAGTTACGAGAAAGGGGCTATAGGGACTTTTGAGCGAAAACACCAAAGTGTATTTATCTGGCTTTGACACTGCAACATCTCTAAATGAATAAGTAAGTAGATCAGCTGTTAGCTCTTTCCCATTTGAAAATTTGATACCCTTTTTAAGATGAACAGTATATTTTTTCCCTTTATCTCCAATTTCCCAAAAAGATGCAAGATCTGGTTTTACTTCTCCGTTAGATGAAACTTTCGTAAGTCCTCGGGACAGCTGGGAAGAAATAGCATAAGGTAGCCTGTCAAGTGTATAGGCTCCGACAAAACCTACTCTTTCTTTTTGAGGGAAAAAATGTGTGAATTTTGAGGAGAAAAAAATGAAAAAGAAAAAGCTGACAAGACCAGCTAAGAAAGATAAAAAGATAACCTTCCCCCATTTGCGAAGATAGGCTTTAATAAGCCAAAAGACAAGTCTCTTTCTAACGACAATCATATGTTACTTATGAGGGATAAGAAGAAGGATTGAGCTTATGACTAGAAGTCCAGCTAGCACTGCTGTTCCGATGAAAAGAAATTTTTCAATATTTCTTTTACTTCTGTACATCTCTCCACCGCCTCCAAAAACAGGAGAGATACCCCCTCCTTGACTTTGGAGAAGAACACAAACGATGAGAAGAAATGAGACAACAATTTGAACTATCTGTAAAAACATAAGGCTTTCATTATAGCTCTTTGCTCACTACCTCTGCAAGTTTTTTGAAGTTGTGGTAAATAGGAAAATCATCAGCAACAACATCTGCTTGAACTATTGCTGCTTTCTTAATAGTTAGAGAGTTTTTTTCATCAATTTCTACATAACGATAGTGAATGTCTTTTGGAAATTTGTTTCTGGTATTGTTATTTGCGATGACTATATCAAAAGGGAAATCTCCTAAATGATCTTTTATTGCCTGCATATAGTCGCTAAGGGCAAAGTCTTTGGTCTCAAAAGGTTTGTTGGCAATATTGAGAATAAATATTTTTCTAGCCTTACTTTGAAGAATAGCTTTCTTAATTTCAGGAATAATAAGCACGGGTAGTTGGTTAGTGTAGAGATCTCCAGGCCCTGAGATGATAACATCAGCTTTTGTGAGAGCTTGGATAACTGCCTTATTCACTTTTGGTTTTCTAGGAGTAATATAAACTTTTTTAAGACCTCTTGGCTCGCTATATAACGCAAGATCGAGTGTTGTTTCGCTGTAAATTCTTCTATTGTCGTTAGTAATTGCCCAAAGATCCACTCGCTCATCTGTTGCAGGAAGAAGAGTTGCTGTAACACCAAACATTCTTTTAGTCACATCAATTGCTTTATAAAAATCTCCTGTTCTTTGGATTTCGGCGAGCATAATAAGATTGCCTAACTTATGCCCATCAATTGCCTTATTCATGGCGTTCTCTCCAGGAAAGCGGTAAAGAAGAAGTGATTTAAGCTCTTGCTCATCTTCAGGAATAAGTGAAGCAATACAGCTCACAATATCACCTGGGGGCATGATGCTGTATGCCTTCCGAAGCCTACCAGAAGAACCACCGTCATCAGCCATAGATGTCACAGCTGTAAGCTGCACATCATAAGACTTAAGTCCACGAAGAAGCGTGCTGGTTCCAATGCCTCCTCCAAGACAGACGATATTTTTTATTCTAGTAGCCATTTTATTCCTGTGACAATAATTGACAGCGTAAACGATGCAGACAAAAATGCAAAAAGTGTACTCATCTTGAATGATGGAATAACAAATCCAAGAAGATGCAGTCCTGCAAACGTATACGAATGGATGATTATACCAGCAACAAAAATGGTAAGCAAATAAAGGATAAACGCGTTAGTAAAAATAGAAAAAATGCCAAGTGTTATGAGATTGAATGGAAAACTAATAACGTTTAGAATTGGTTTGATCACCGTCATCATGATGGTAAGCATGAGTCCTCCGAAAAGGTATGTCCAAATTCCACCTGTAATACTCACACCATTAATAATGATTGGCAAGAGAAAAAGAGCTCCACTATAAAGAGCAACATTTCTGATAAGTGATTTCATTGTCTCAGCGTAGCAAAGGACATCTTCTCTGTCAAACCAAGCTAACTTGCAAACAAAACATGAAAAAAGTATGATGAAGCAGCTTATGAATACCGTTATTTGTCCTCAGTGTGGAGCTGATGTTGAGATCACTAATGCCCTAAGACATCAGATTGAAGATCAGGTACGAAGAGAGGGGGATGAGAAGCACAAAATTGAGCTTGAAAAAGTAAAATCTGAAGCTCAAGCTGATGCTATTAAAAAAATAAAAGAAGAACAAGAGCTACTTCTTAAGAATCTCCAGAATGAAGCACAAGAAGAAAAAGAAAAGAGGAAAAAACTAACTGATGAGATGGAACAACTCATGAAGGAAAAGAGGGAGCTAAAAGCAAAAGATGAACTCAGGGAACTTGAGATGCAAAAGAAACTAGCTGAAGAGGAGCAAAAAATCAAGATCGATGCGCAAAAAAAAGCCGAAGAAGAACAACATACCAAGATTGCAGAAAAAGACAAACAATTATCAGATGCTCTTAAAGAACTTGAAGACATGCGAAGAAAGTTACAACAAGGTAGTCAACAGACACAGGGTGAGGCATTTGAACTTGAGTTTGAGACAATGCTTCACCAAGAATTTCCTAATGACAGGATAGCTGCTGTTGGAAAAGGTGTCAGAGGAGGCGATATTATTCAGGAGGTATGGGATAGTAAAGGCAACTACAACGGTAAAATTCTTTGGGAGCTTAAAAACACTAAATTATGGTCTGAAGGATGGGTAGACAAATTAAAATCTGACAAAAGAGCAATTAATGCTGAGGAGGCTGTTCTTATCTCTGATATTCTTCCATCAGAGACTCAGACGGCAGGATACAGGAATGGCATCTGGATCACCAAACGAATCTTTGTTCTTGCTCTTGCAAGCACTCTTCGTGCAAAATTGATTGAGTTGTACTATGTCAAGCAATCTGTGCAAGCAAAAGATGGCAAGATGGAAATGATGTATTCATATTTGTCTGGTACTGAGTTCAAGCATCGTGTCGAAGCAATTGTTGAAGCCTTTGGCAATATGCAGGAAGAAATCGAAAAAGAGAAAAGGTATTTTATGAACAAGTGGGCGAGAGATGAAAAAAACATCAGGATGGTTATTGATAACACGTATGGAATGCATGGAGATCTCAAGGCTATCGTTGGAAAAGTGCTTCCGCAGATTAGAGGGCTTGACTCAGATGAGCAATTGTCACTAGATGCTAAGACTCATGACCAAGACTAAAACCACTTTTGTTTTTGAAAAGGAGTACTGGGATAAGGGATATCAATATGTAGCTGGCCTCGACGAGGTAGGTCGTGGTGCATTTGCTGGACCAGTAGTTGTTGGATCTGTTGTTTTTCCAAGTACCATCAAATTTAATAAGGACCTCAGGCAAATTACAGATTCTAAGCTTTTGTCACCTGAAAAAAGAAGACATCTCTCAGAAAAAATCAAGTCAGTTGCTCTTTGTTATTCCATTGCAGAAATTTCTGTTGAAATAATCAATCAGTACGGGATAGGGAAAGCTACGCAAATGGGTTTTTCTCAAGCAGTAAATCTTCTGCCCACATCGCCAGATTTTCTTTTGATAGATGCTTTTTACATCAACACTATTGACAAAGGAATGCAAAAACCTATCATTCATGGAGATTTGCACTCCTATTCAATTGCAGCAGCATCTATTTTGGCCAAGGTTCATAGAGACGCCCATATGGAGTCATTTAAAGAAGACATGTATTTTTTTGCTAAGCATAAGGGTTATGGAACAGCACTACATCGTCAGAAAATAAAAGAGTTTGGATTGTCAGCTCAACATAGAGCTTCATTCAACCTCACAAAATATGCCCCTGACAATACTATCAGGCCTTGACAAGCAGAAAGAGGAAGGCATACGATGAATATAGTTACCTCTTCACGCCTTTCGTGAGGACTGTATTTTTACAGAATTGAAAGGAGGTGAGAATATGAGTGGACTTAAAATGCTTGCATGGTGGCTCGTAATAGTTGGAGCACTTAATTGGCTTCTTGTTGGTCTTGGAGCGTGGCTAGGTGGATCTAGTTGGAATCTTGTCATGATGATATTTGGCTCTATGCCAATGCTTGAGAATCTCGTCTATGTCCTCGTTGGTCTTTCTGGTCTTTGGTTGTTGTGGGACAAGATGATGGGAGGAAAAAAGTAAGAGTTTATAGCACAAGAGGAGACACGCAGCATCTGTGTGTCTTCTTTTTTTT
>CAYWEJ010000016.1:0-13363 GCA_964457465.1 uncultured Gammaproteobacteria bacterium
GACTGTAAAGAATGCTCCCATACCAATGATGGTTGCTCCCGGCCCCATATCTTCAAGAGTTGGCGTTGGTGTGTCTGAGCTGCCAGCGGTAGTCGTGTCCGTTGATGTAGCGACTGTTGGGGTAGTTGCTGTTGTGGTTGATGGCGTAATAGTTGTTGTGGTCGTGGCTGTCGGTCCAGTAACTTCAATGGTTTGTGAGCATGCTGCTGTGCTGGCCCCATCCCTATCATCTGTAACAACTGCAGAAGCAGTAAAGGTTCCGCCTGTAGTATATGTGTAGGTTGTCGTTGCTGAGGCTGATGATGTTCCTAATCCTTCTGTGATGGTAGTTACATTGCTATCTCCAAAGTTGAAGTTAATTTGTTTTATCGTGCCGTCTGTATCAGATCCTGTTGCAGTAAATGTTACAGCAAGTGGTGCTGAACCTGACGAGACTGATGCTGTGAGCGCGACACAAGCTGGTAAGCTGTTGTCAGCCTCAGGAGAAGGTGTTACATCTGTTGGTGCTGGTCCGTCAGAGGGGGTAGGCTCTTCTGTAGTCGTTGGCTCGACTACATTAATGACAGCTGGCTGCAGCGATGCGTGGAGAATGACGTCGTCAGAGAACGTATCATTGCTTCCAGTGCTTGGACCAGCTGTTGAGAGGGCAAGGGTCTGGCCGCCAAAAATAACTTGTGTTGGCGTATCTGTTTTGCCAATAGCTTTAAAGTGAATTGTTCCAACTTTTGTTTTGGTTCGAATTACTTTATTAGCGTCCTGACCAGTTGAAACAGTAACTGTTACCTTGCCATCCTCAAATTTAGGAACCCCTCTCTCTTCAGGAAAAGCGTCGGCATTTTTTTCAAAAACTTCCCCGTTTGCTCCTGCTTCAGCAGTAGCGAGTTTTTGACTATCATACTGAATTTCAAGCTTGATAAAAGAAACAAGATTTGATCCTGGATCTACAAAGATATCAAGGTCTGTGTTGTCGTTCTTTTTTACTTGAATAGGATTAGAGGGATTTGAAGTTGGTACAAAAGACAATACTGAGGATGCCTCGGCGCGTGATCTTAGTTCTTGCTGTTGCTGAAGAAGATATACCGTAACAGGTATTGCAATAAGAATAATAACGATAAAGCCAATGATGAGTAATTTTTTGGCAGAAAACATAATTTCTAGCATCGTGTACCACAAAATAGCCACGTGGCTACGATAATCCAATTTCATCGTATATGAATAAGAGAATGAGTGTCAAGTGAAGGGTTAGATAGATATTGACAACTCTTGACAACTCTTGACAACTCTTATAATTTATTGTATAAATTAGCAGTTGCTTATATAGAGTGACACATGCCCTATCAATTAGCCTTGCTACCTGATAGGTTTTTTATCTAAAACTATGGCAAATCTTAAAAAAATTGATCCAAAAATTACTCCTCTTTTTGACAATATACTTGTTAGACCACTCGAAGCAGAGTCTCAGACAGCAAGTGGCATCCTTCTTCCAGATACTGCAAAAGAAAAGCCACAGATTGGTATTGTTATGGCGATTGGTGACGGATGGCATAACAACGAAGGAAAAGTTTTTCCTGTTGTAGTAAAAGTTGGTCAGAAAGTTATGTATAAAAAATGGGGTGGTACCGAGGTTAAAGTAAATAATGAAGAGTGGATGATGGTAGAACAAAAAGATATTCTAGCGATAGTAGGATAATAATTATATGGCAAAACAAATTAAATATAGTACAGAAGCACGACAACTCCTCCAGGAAGGAGTAAATGAGTTGGCAAATGCAGTCGCAACAACACTTGGACCTAAAGGCAGAAATGTTGCCCTTGATAAAAAATGGGGAGCTCCAAGTGTCGTTCATGATGGCGTGAGTGTAGCAAAAGAGATTGAACTTAAAGATCCATTTAAGAATATGGGCGCACAGTTGGTAAAAGAGGCTGCTTCTAAAACCGCTGATGTTGCTGGAGATGGAACAACAACAGCAACAGTGCTTGCTCAATCAATTGTTAATGAGGGAATTAAGATGATTACCGCTGGTGCAAACCCTATGGTGATGAGGCGTGGTATTGAGAAAGCAGGAGAGCATGTTGTCGGTGAGCTTAAAAAAATGGCAAAAGACATCAAGACATCAGATATTGCAAATGTTGCAACAATCTCAGCAGCTGATGCTCAGTTAGGTCAACTTATCTCAGAGGCGCTTAATAAAGTAGGAAAAGATGGCGTTGTGACAGTTGAGGAAGGTCGTAGTCTTACCACAGAAATTGATTACAAAGAAGGCATGGAATTTGACAAAGGTTTTGTATCTGCTTACTTTGTGACCAACGCTGAAAAAATGGAAGCAGAAATTGAAACCCCATATATTCTTATAACAGACAAAAAGATTTCCGCAATTAATGATCTCCTCCCATTTCTTGAGAATATGGTCAAAGTGAGTAAAAATCTCGTTATTATTGCCGATGATATTGACGGAGAAGCTCTAGCAGCACTTGTTCTTAATAAGCTTCGTGGAACATTTAATACCCTTGCTATTAAAGCTCCTGGTTTTGGTGATAGGAGAAAAGAAATGCTTGCAGATATAGCAGCGCTTACTGGTGGAACCGTTATTTCAGAAGATACAGGTCGAAAATTAGATACTGTAACTCTTGATGATTGTGGAAGAGCTGATAAGGTTTGGGCTGATAAAGATAATGCACGTATTATTGGTGGAAAAGGTGATAAAGCAGCAATTAGTGCTCGTGTTAAGCAGCTTAAGATGGCAATTGAGAAAACAACATCAGAATTTGATAAAGAAAAATTACAGGAAAGACTCGCTAAGTTGTCAGGTGGAGTTGCAGTTATTAACGTGGGTGCAGCAACAGAGGTCGAGCTTAAAGATCGTAAAGAGCGTGTGATTGATGCTGTTGCAGCAACAAAAGCAGCGCTTGAAGAAGGAATTGTTCCAGGTGGCTCAGTTGCCCTTCTTGATATTGCAACAAAGATGAGCATTAAAGATCTTGGTAATACGAAAGCTTCAAAGGATGAAATTTTCGGATTCGAGATTGTTAAATCAGCATTAGAGGCTCCATTTGTTAAGCTAATGCAGAATGCTGGGCTTGATGCAGGTCAGTTGATCGCAAAAGCTCGAACTGCAGCAGCTACAGGTCTTGGTTTTAATGTTATGACACTTGAATCAGCTGATACAGCTACTCCTGTTGATATGATGAAGGAAGGAATTATAGATCCACTGAAAGTAGTTCGCTCAGCAGTTCAGAATGCTGTGTCTGTAGCAACTATGATCCTTACAACAGAGGCGCTTGTTACGGATATCCCTGAGGAGAAGCCTGCTGTTCCTGGAGCTGGTGGTATGCCTGGCATGGACGGCATGGGGTACTAACCGCTAAGAGTCTAGAATTCAAAGTTCAGAATGAGGATCCGCGAAAGCGGATTTTTTTTATGACTTATTTTCTAAAAAGACTTTAAATTTTTCAAGTGCAATTCTTCGCGGCGATGTTTTGTCATATGCATCATTTTGCATCTCCCCTCTTGTGATCGAGTGCCCATCTGGGATAAAAAGCCTATCCCATCCAAAACCATTGTTCCCAGCCTGATTCCTTGCAATACTACCAACAACTTCTCCGTAGAAGACGTGGACAGTATTTCCATCATGAAATCCAAGGGCAGCCTGCCCTATGGCTTTTCGATTGTTTGCATCAATAATGTCGCAGATACCTTGAGCTCCTATTTCGCTAAGAAAAAACTTGATAAATGGTCCGGGTAATTTTCCTAAAGAGTCGATTTGTAGAGAGACATCATCAACAAAGAGAGGTTGTTGTAATATATCAAATGCTGCTTTTGCTTTTTCTTTGACAACCTCATTAAGATCAAGAGATTGAATTTCAGGAATTGTTATAGTAACTGGTTTTATTTCTCTCCCAAGAAGTCGAGTCATGTGAGCTGCTTTATCTGGATTGCTAGTGATATAGGAAACTTCCTGCATTAATGTTATGGATTGGTGCGATTGGCGTCGATGACCTCACCGCTTTTACCAAGAACATCCCTCCAGTTGCCAATCTGTAGACAGATTTGAATATAGGTTTGGGCTTCGCGAATTTTTAAAAGCCATGTTAAGAATAAGTAAATAACAAGTCCTGCTAGGCTTGAGATTCCAGTTAAAATAATAAGATTTATAGTTCTTGTAGTGTCAAAGACTAGCTGATCCAAAAGTTTAATTGGTATATATAGTGCAACACCTGTCATGATGGTAGCGACAAAAAATTTAGTTAGTGATAAAGCAAGTGATTTTTTATCAAAGCCTTTTGTTTTTTTGTCTAAAAAGTAAAAAAGTAAAATAAGCTGTATGATATTTGCTATGGTAAAACCAATTGCGATACTTGGAAGCCCCATATGATTATTAACAACAAACACATAGCCAAAAATGAGAAGTAACACTGTTGAGATGGCACTAGTAATAAGAGGGATGAAGGTGTTGTGAAGTGCATAAAATGCACGATAAAAAAGAACTATCAGGCCTTGGGCGAAAATAGAAATAGCCAAAAATGCTAAAGTCTGCCCAGTCAAAACAGTTGCCGGCCAGTCAAATTTGTCTGCTCCGTAAATGAGGCGAACAATTGGGATACGCAGTACAAGAATTAATGCCGAAACAGGAAGGATAAGATATAACATTTGATTAAAGCTTGTAATAAAAGTCGCTTTAAATTCTCCGAGTTCCTCTTTCTCTCTTGCTAGTACTGGAAAAGCAGCTTGTGAGATGCTAAAGGCAATAAGTGAAACGGGAGCAAACATAAGAGTTTTGGCATAATCAAAGAGCAGATGCATACGTCCAGGGTCTGCCATAAAAGAAATGATCGATGCAATTGCAATGGTTCCCACCTGTTGGATTCCTACCTGAATTGTTCGTGGCCACATGAGGTGAAATATTTTTTGTACCCCATCATGTCTATAGAGTAGTCCGGATGGACGAAATCTAAATCCGATTTTTCTTGCTAAGGGAATTTGAAAAAGGATAAAGATACTTGCCCCAAGGATTGCTCCAAGAGGTGCTGAGTAGATGCCGAAAAAGGAATGGAAAAGAATTATGCCAGCAATAATTCCTAGATTGTAGAGGGCTTGCGCGAATCCTGGAACAAAAAAATGATTGTATGACTGGAGAAGTGCTGAGAAAAAAGTTCCGATAATAAAGAGTAGTTGTCCAACAATAAGAAGTCTCATGATATTTGCCATGAGAGCCATTTGTGTAGCTGAGAAGTTATCTCCTAAGTTAAAAAGTTGAAGAAAAAAAGGAGCAAAGATAACGAGTATAAGAGATAGGATGCTAAAAATAATGATACCAAGAAGAAGAAATGTCGATGCCATAGCGTGGCCATCTTTGTCTTTCCCCTTTGAAAGATAATCAGCAAAAACGGGAATAAAAGCTGAAGAAAAAGCGGCAGCAATAACTAGTTGGAATATGGTGTCAGGAAGAATTGATGAATAATTGTAGACCCCAAGAGTGCTTGATGCGCCAAAGATTGAGACGAGGAGGCGATTTCGAAATAGGCCAAGAAGCTGTGAGAAGATGACTGTTGCCATAATGATGTAGGCTGCTGAAAGAATGTTGGTTTGGCGTTTGAGGAGCACTGTCAATCCTTTCTTAAAAATATCGCTCATAGAAGTTAATTGTATCCAGTTTTGGCTTAATTGTCATCAGTCTGGAATCGTTGCGTTTGAGGCGTATACATGGTAAAATACGTTCATGCCACTTTTGAAACACGCAAAGAAAAAATTGCGACAAGACAATCGAAGAGAAAAAGACCGCCGAAAGATAAAAGAGCTTTATAAAGCAATGATCAAAAAGGCGAAAACAAATCCTACAAAGGACTCTATGAGTGCCGCATTTAAGGCTATTGATAAAGCTGCGAAGATCGATATTATTCATGATAATAAGGCAGCTCGCCTTAAGTCATCTCTTTCAAAAGCTGTTAGTAGAAAAGAGCCTGCAAAAGCTGAAGAAAAAGCTGTAGTATCAAAGAAAACTTCAAAAACTGCTACTAAATCAAAAGCAAAAACTTCAAAAAAATCCTCTAAAAAATAAGATCTTCATTGATTCGTTTTTCTAAAAGCGATATAATCCGTTCATGATTGATATTAAATTAATTCGTGAAAATCCAGATCTTTTTGAAAAAGCTGCAAGAGATAAAGGAGTTTCAATCAATGCGCCTCATATCATTGAAATCGCTGATAAGCAGAAAGAGCTTGCTATTGCAGTTCAGACTCTTCGTGAAGAAAGAAATCGACTTGCAAAATCTATTTCACAAGCAACTGAGCATGAACGCAAAGCCGTAATAGAAGAAGGTAAAAAAGTTAAAATACTTCTTGAGCAAAAAGAACACGCTCTCTCTTCGGTTGAGGAGGAGCTGAGAAATGTTTTACTGTCTATTCCTAATCCTGCAAAAACTGATGTCAAATTTGGTAAGGATGACAAAGAAAATGATGTTATCAGAACTCATGGCGAGGTAGTAAATCAAACATTTACTCCAAAGGATCATCTAGCATTAGGTGAGTCACTGGATATTATTGATACACAAAGAGCTGCAAAAGTATCCGGTGCAAGATTTGCCTATCTTAAGAATGAAGCAGTTCTTTTAGAATTCGCACTTGTTCAATTTGCAATGAGCTTTCTCATCAAAGAAGGATTTACTCCTATTATTCCCCCAGTGTTGATAAAGCGTGACACCATGGAAGGACTTGGTTATATGGAGAATGGCGGGGAAGAGGATATGTTTGGAGTCCCATCAGATGACTTATTTCTTGTTGGAACTGCTGAGCATGCACTTGTCCCAATGCATAAAGATGAAATTCTCAATCTAAAAGATCTCCCAAAGCGTTATGTCGGGTTTTCATCCGCATTTAGGCGTGAGGCAGGATCATATGGTAAAGATACCAAAGGAATTATTAGAGTACATCAGTTTGATAAGATAGAGATGGTTTCATTTGTAGAACAAGGGAAAGATGATGAGGAACATGATTATCTTCTTGGTATAGAAGAAAAATTATTCCAATCTTTAAAGATTCCTTATCAAGTAGTAAAGATGTGTACAGGAGACCTTGGTTTTCCAGCAGCAAGAAAATATGATATCGAAGCATGGATGCCTTTCCAGCAAAAATATCGAGAAGTCACATCGGTATCAACGGTGACTGATTTTCAGTCAAGACGTCTCAATATCAGATATAGAGATGGTGAGAAGACAGAATATGCATCTATTCTTAATGGCACTGCTTTTGCGATAGGACGAACCATCGTTGCAATACTTGAAAATTATCAGATGGAGGATGGATCGGTTATCATCCCGGAAGTTTTGAGAGAGTATGTTGGCAAAGACAAAATAACCCTAAATAAGTAAGTAATTTTGAAGCTAATCGTGTAAGCAAATGATACCTCTGTGTGTTATAATGTAGCCTCTATGGTATCGCTTCTCAAAAGATTTTTTGACAGTAACGATAGAGAAATAAAAAGACTGCAATCAATTGTTTCTCAAATAAATTCGTTAGAGGATAAGACGAAGAAATTAAAAGACTCCGATTTCCCCAAAAAAACACAAGATCTCAAAAAACGTATTCAAAAAGGTGAAGAGCTTTCAGTTATTCTTCCTGAGGCATTTGCTCTTGTTCGAGAAGCTGCAATAAGGACGCTTGGACTAAGACATTACGATGTCCAACTCATGGCAGCAATAGCATTGTCTGAGGGAAAAATTGCTGAACAAAAAACAGGAGAAGGTAAGACAATGTCTGCTGTTCCTGCTTTGTATCTTAATAGCCTTACTGGGAAAAGTGTGCATCTTGTTACGGTAAATGACTATCTTGCTAGACGTGATGCTGGTTGGATGGGACCAATCTTTGACCTTCTTGGCCTGAGCGTTTCATCAATCATCAGTGAGCAGTCATTTATCTATGATCCAAAATTTGTTAAAGAAGGAGAGGTAGATGAAAGAATTTCTCATTTGCGCCCTATTACTCGTCAGGAGGCGTATCAAGCAGATGTTTTGTATGGTATTAATTCTGAATTTGGCTTTGACTATCTTCGAGATAATATGGTGCAAGATGCTTCACAAATTGTGCAGCGAGATTTCTACTTCGCAATTGTTGATGAGGTAGACTCAGTGCTTATTGATGAAGCAAGAACACCTCATATCATATCAGCACCTGATGAGGCCCCATCGAGTAAATATTATGAGTATGCAAAGCTTGTTGATAAATTAAGTCCTGATACTGATTATCAAATTGATGAGAAGTTACGAACAGCTCATTTGACTGATCATGGCATCGGGAAAATAGAAAAGCTTTTTGGTCTCTCTAATATTTATGAACAGGATTTTGACACTGTTTATCACGTCGAGGCAGCATTAAAAGCAAGAACACTTTTTCATAAAGAAAAGGATTATATCGTCAAAGATGGTCAGGTCATTTTAGTTGATGAATTCACCGGTCGATTGATGGAAGGGAGACGTCTTTCAGAAGGACTTCATCAAGCTATTGAAGCAAAAGAAGGTGTGCCAATTCAGCGTGAGTCAAAAACCCTAGCTACAGTCTCTCTTCAGAATTATTTCCGCATGTACGAAAGGCTAGCAGGCATGACAGGAACTGCTGTAACTGAGGCTGAAGAGTTTAGCAAGATTTATAAGCTGGATGTTGTTGTTATTCCAACACATAATACTGTTGTCCGCGAAGACCTTGCCGATGCTGTTTATAAAACAACTCGTGCAAAACTGACTGCAGTTGTAAAAGAAGTAGAGGAGGCTCATAAGAAAGGTCAACCTGTTCTTATCGGAACTACCTCAATTGATAAGAACGAAATTATTTCTGAATTGTTAAAACGTCGTGGTATCAAGCACGAGGTTCTTAATGCAAAGAATCATCTACGAGAAGCTCAGATCATTGCGCAGGCAGGTAAAAAAGGAGCAGTTACAGTAGCAACCAATATGGCAGGGCGTGGAGTAGATATTATTCTTGGAGGAGCAAAAGTACCCACCGCAACTGGTAATAAGCAATGGGAAAAGGAACATAAGGAAGTCCTAGAGTTAGGAGGACTCTACGTCATTGGTACTGAGAGGCACGAATCAAGGCGTATTGACAATCAGCTTCGAGGTCGATCCGGACGACAGGGAGATAATGGCAAGTCTCAATTTTTTGTAGCTTTGGACGATGATATTATGAGGCTTTTTGGTGGAGACCGAATAGCAAATCTTATGACGAGATTTAATATGCCAGAGGATGTTCCTTTAACACATGGCCTGGTATCAAAGGCTATAGAAAATGCACAGGTAAAAGTAGAAGGTTTTAATTTTGATATTAGAAAACACTTGGTTGAATACGATGACGTTCTTAACAAGCAAAGAGAAATTGTTTATAACCTGAGACGAAAAGTTGTTGATGCTGAGAAAAATAATGATAGTCTTGAAGAAGAGATCACAGGTCGTATAAAAGGAGCAATCTCATCACTTGTCACAGCAGCAAGCGATGCAGCGTCATTTGAAGAAGCAGAGAATGTCAACGAAAAAATTATTCATGAGTACGTGACGATTGTTCCTTTTGATGAACATTCACAGACTCACCTCGTCGATCAATTAAGACAACATCACTCAGTAGAGCAAAAAGAGGAATTTCTTACTAAGATTGCGATTGATGTGTATCAAAAGAGAAAAGAAGCAATGGGTGAGGACGTCATGAAAAAAGTCGAGAGATTTGTGATGCTCTCTGTGGTCGATAACTTATGGATGGATCATCTGGATGCAATTGAAAATCTGCGATCAGGTATTGGGCTGAGAGGTTATGCTCAGAAAGATCCACTCGTTGAGTACAAAAACGAAGCGTACAAAATGTTTGAACAGCTTATGTGGAGTGTTGACGATCAGATAGTGCATAGAATTTATAAAATTCAGGTACAAGATGCACCTGTCCCAAAAACAACGGTTGATCTTAGTCGCGCTACCACAAATACTCCTGAGAGTGAGATTAGTGATGATGCAAAGAAAAAGCCTGCTGTTTCAAAGGAGTCTCAGTCAACAGATAGTTCAGCAAAAAAAGTTGGACGTAATGACCCTTGTTGGTGTGGGAGTGGAAAAAAGTATAAAAAATGCCACTATCCTAATTAATTAAAATATTATATGCACTCCGCGTTTTTGATACTCGTGTAAATGATGCTTGATGAGTATTCTGATTTCTTCTGCTGCTAATAATTCTCCCTCTTTTTGTAGGATTGCTGAAAGTCTTTGCACATAGGGCATGAGACTTCTTGCTAATATTTTTTTATGGATTTCTAGTGAACCATTAAAGTCTATACTTTGATCAAGAACAAAATGATCTCCCTGGACAGAATCCATTATTTTTGCAATAAGAACTTCCTTGTCATTTGTTTCTGGATTACTTTTTTCTTCTTCGTATCGAAGATGCGTTTGGTCAAAAATCGTTTGAGATGCTTGAGGAAGGAGAGATGTAAGTCTTTTAAAATTGACTAGCTCTATTTCAGCTCTATTTTTTCCGTATCCGTCGAGTTGTAGTGTTGCTGATATGTCTCCATCAGCAATTTCTCCCATATCATGTGTGAGGATGTAGCTTGACACACGTGCAGGATTAATCGTCTGCGAAAAAGCAGGAAGGAGTGGGTAAAGGGCATCCCACATGAGAAGCGTTGCCCACATATGATCTGCTATTGACTCTTGCCCAACATTTGTTAGGTCAGGGATTGGCTCTTTCATAAAACTTGCGCCACGAAAACGCATACGATCATACGCTGGGTAGACACCTGACATAAAAGAATAAAGTTGATCAAGTTCTTGGAATGTTGTTAGTTCATTTGGGGTTGGAGAGTGATCAGTGACAAGAGATAGATTTTCAGCCATGTGAGAGGTTATATCATCTTAATAATGAATTGACAATATCCAACTACTCTATGGTAGTGAAAGTTTGACTATCGGAACTTTTTGAAGGATAGTTACAGCAATAAAGCTAATGAAAAAATAAAGCAAACTAATAATTATTGTTCCAATGATTTGGTTGAAGTCAAAAAGTTTTTTTTCAAAACCAAGAAGTGTTGGTTGGAGAATTTCAATAATTGGGAGGTGAAGTATATATATTCCAAAACTTGCGGTGCTTATTCTTGTAATAATTTTTTTAAGATTTTTTTTAGCTCTATATCTTTCTCCAAAATGGAATAACAGCGCAAAGAAGCCTGTTGAAGTTAATACAATATTTGGTGACAGAAATTCAAAAGAATGAGTCTGATGACGGATGAGGATGATATCTAGGACTGTCCATACAATTCCAAATATTGTTATACATATTGCGGATGTAACTCCCTGAAAAGGAAGCTTTTTTTTAGTTATCATCAAGCCTAGAAAAATATAAATGCTATATCCAAGAGCATGTGGAAGATATCCTCCTGGATATAATGGAAAGTCAACGCTTGTATGGAGATAAGGCAGAAGAACAAAGAAAATCATCCATACAACTATTAAGTAATATACATCTCTATCTTTAGAGCTTTGAACAAATTTTCTCCATATAGGTATAAGAATATAGATGCCAACAATAAGAGGTAAAAACCAAAATTTTGTAAATAATGTTAATTCAAAAAGATACTTTAAATGCGGTATTGTTTTGTCTAATTCGTTTAATGAGAAAAATGCGAGCGCTGTATATAAAATAGTCCAAAAAATCCATGGAACTACGACTTTAACAATTCTTTTTTTAAGAAAAGATTTTAATGACTCCTTTTTTTCCAAAAGCAAAGACCCACTTAAGAGGATAAAAACTGGAATTGCTGTTTTAATAAATAGGAAAAAGATAAAGATTACTGCATTTCCTGCTGTAATTTTTTCGGGTAATAAGATGACATGATTTGCTACAACAAAATATATTGCAATAATCCTAATAAGATCAGCCCAAAAAAATCTTTTATCCATTGAGGTAATTCTATAGTAGTTATATATATAAATAAACAGGAGTAATTTTGCAAAGCGTTAGCTTTTTCCTATAATAGGCGAAATACATATGTTTAAGAAAAAAAATAAAGATGCATTCTATATTTTGTATACCTCATGTTATTTTTATTTTTTATTGGGTTTTATTTTTCATACCTCATCAGATAAGACAGTTTTAGGAAAATATTCCATGAATTATTTTATTTTTATTGTATTTTTAGTATTTTTATACCCCGTTGTATTTTTGATCATTAGGTTCTGTTCAGGACTAACAAAAATTAGAATAGGTAAACATCTTTTTGTGATTCATCCCATCAAGAAAATTGTAACTCTCATTGTTTTCTTAGTGTGCTTCATGTCTCTGTTAATTCCTATTGCGATAAAGCAGTTAAGTCAGCCGAAAAATAAACTCCCTTATTATTTTACGTTAAAAATTTTTCATCCATTTCTTCAAACAAAATTAGTTAAAGAAAATAACAACGACAATAAAGAGTTGCATATAAATTCAGAAAGTTTTCGTTACGATGAAATTACAAAAGAGAAAGATTCAAATGTGTATAGAATTTTTGTCATGGGGGGATCAACAGTAATCAACGCGACAACGCCATATGAGGAAAATGTTGTCAGAGTGCTAGAGAAAAAGATACGTAGTAAATTCCCAGATAGAAAAATTCAAGTTATCAATGCTGGTAATTCAGGGTATACAAGTGAGCATTCACTTATTCAATATCTTTTTCATATCAGAGAATTTTATCCAGACATGATAATCATTTGGCAAGGAATTAATGATATGTACTATTCTTGTGAGTCAATTGCAACCAGTGAGCCTTACAAGGATGATTATTCTCACTATATGGGATTGGCATGGCCTCTTGTCAGAAAATATTATGATGAAAAACCATTGTTATCAATTGATGTAAAGGGTTTTGATGTAGTTACAAATCTTTTTGGGTTTATTTTATATTCTGATATGAGGAATTTCATTCAGGAGAGTAAAAAAAACGCAGATCCTCCTAAATTTCGTTCAATTGATACATTCCCAAGCATATATGCTTTCGAGAGAAATATGACTTATTTTGCAAAGATTGTGCATATGGATAATGTTAGACTGATAATTGCAGATCAGCCTTATTCGTATAGGGAAGATTTGCCAAATAGCAGTCAATGGTTTGTCGGTGCTTCATGTGGGGAAAAAGATCATATATATCCAGATAACAAATCGTTGATCAAAGGAATAGAGAGTTTTAACAATATTTCTAGCAAAGTTGCTCTTGAGCAAGGGAGTTATTTTTTGAATCTCGAATCGCAAATACCAAAAACAGATACATACTTTACTGATGATGTTCATTTTACAAAAGAAGGAAATGAAAAAGTTGCCAACGTTATTTATGAATACCTCATCAAGAATGCGTTGCTTCAGTAG
>CAYWEJ010000017.1:0-13285 GCA_964457465.1 uncultured Gammaproteobacteria bacterium
ACACTTTTTTTGACAAAAATTGTTCATGAAAAAAATGACCTAAGCGTTTTATTGCAGGTTGATACCATACTTCTTGTGATTGTTTTTTTGGTAACACTCACACTACTTATTCTTCAGGAAAGGGAAGTCACTCACATAAAAATGTAATATGGATAAAAAACTTTCTGTTATTTTTGAAGATGATGATATTCTTGTTGTCAATAAACCTGCGGGAATTACGGTAAATCGATCTGAAACGACAATTCACGAAAATACCATGCAGGATTTGGTGGAGCAATATCTCCATCTAGCTAAAGTTGATATTGTAAGAGGAGATGATGAAGATGATGATACGAGTGATTTTGTTGCGAGATCAGGGATCGTGCATAGGATAGACAAAGAAACCTCAGGCATACTTCTTGTTGCAAAGCATGAAAAAGCTTTTGTAGAACTGCAACGACAGTTTAAGGCAAGAATTGTTCACAAAACATATATTGCTCTTTCACATGGGAGAATCGTTCCAGCTGAAGGGGAGATCAATGTTCCTGTGGGGAGGTTGCCCTGGAATAGAAGACAATTTGGAGTAGTACCAGGGGGTAAAGAGTCAATATCAACCTACAAGGTTGATGGGTACTATAGAACAGATGATAAGAAGAGGGAGGTCTTAACGCTTGTTAAAGTTATGCCTTTGACCGGGAGAACACATCAGATCAGAGTGCATTTGCAGTATTTAGGTTTCCCTATCTTTGCTGATTTTTTATACGCAGGGAGAAAAACTCAGCGGGATGACAGAAAACTTTTGGAAAGAGTATTTTTACATGCAAAAACAATCTCATTTTTGCATCCTGTTTCACTTGAAGAGGTGACATATGATGCGCCTCTCCCTGAAGAGTTGATGAAGGTAATGGATCATCTTATCCCCATTGTGTAATTTGTGTATAATAGAGTTCTGGAGGTGATACTATGGCAAAAGGTGGAGGTTTTTTTAAAGGAGAAAAGAAGAAGCAAAAAAAAGGAAAAGATAAAGTTGTCATGAGCTCCTCAGGATACAGTCCGTCTACATTTGTTATGCCTGAGGTAATTTCAAAAAAGAAAAAAGATACCTCGTGGTAAAACTTCATACTGCCCATGAAGAGAGACGTTCACGTTAAGAATACTTCAAGTCTTAAGATGTTAAGGCTTTTCCTCCTTGTTATAGGAGTGGTTATTGCTGCTTCGCTTCTCTTTAGAGCAATTATGATCATTAAAAATAGCAATTTCGATGGCTCAAAACCATATATTCTAGCATTCTCATATAAAAATACTCTTGATCTTGTGGTCATAAAGCCAGACGAAAAAATGGTATCGCGATTGATAGTACGTCACCTCAAGGATGTTAATGACGCTGTAGGCGTTCTGGGTATTCCATGGGATACAAAAGTTGTCCTAAAGGAGCCGCTTGGAGACGATAACGGAGCATCAGTTCTTTTTGGGAGCTTCAGGGGTTTGAAAGTAACAGGAAAAAATCTTACTGCATATGATTTTTATAGACTTGGATTTGCAGTAAAGGAATTCTCTTCAAAGGCTACAAATAAAGAGTCTATAGACTTTTCTGAGAAGGAAAATCTATACGATGATATACTTACTGAGGTTTTTTCAGATAAAAACATACTTAGCGAGGGCAAGACAATCAGTATTGTCAACGCAACTGGAACAAGCGGTATTGGATCTAAGCTTGAATCGGTACTTACGCATCTTGGAGGGTCGGTGATAGCTGTTGAGAACGGTGAAAAAATTTCTCAGACTTCAAGCATTAGTTACCACGGGGATGAAAGTTATACTGCAGAAAGAGTAGGGAAGTTGCTTAAGATTAAGCCGTTGCGTGTAGATGGCAAAGGGTTATCTGATATACTCATCGTTCTTGGGGAAGACAAGGAATCCAATCTTTTTTAGTATGCAATTATTAATCGTTTGTATTATTCTATTAATTCTATCAATAGCTCTGTCATATCGATCATTGAGAAGAGTTCTATTATCAGAGGAAATAGGTCATGCAAAGAAGGAGCTCTCAAAAGGGAAAATTCTTTTTAAAACAGATCATTCTTCATCAGAGTGACTGTCTTCATCAGTAGTATCGTAGTCTTCGTTATCTGATTCAAATTTTTTACCGCCTTTTCCTTTTGCCATCATGACCAGCTTTGGTCTTTCAGATGGTGTGAATGATGGTTGATTTTTGAACTTTGATGTTCTTTTTACCTCTCGTGCAAAGATAGTGACCTTGTTGCCATCGACAGATTTAACATACGCTTCGTAAGTGTTCCCGCCATTCATGAATCTAATAAGTCTTCGGCCAATATCATCTGGAAGCATTCCAATGTATTGTTTGTTTTGATCCAAAACAAATATTTTCATCCTTTTAATGACTAGTTGAAGCATCTCGCCAGATCGTAAAATAGTAATTACTTTTTTATCTGCTGAGTTAAGAAGCTCTATTACTTTTGTTCTGCCTGGTTCTTCAATAAAGAGATTGCTTACTTGAGAAGGAGCAGCAATTTTTGTGCCTATATTGTTGCTTAATCTTTTGAGGTTACGAAGTGCAATAGGGTTTTGAGCATCAAGTGAGAGAACTTTTTGATAGATATTTTTCGCTTCTTTTATATCGCCAACGCTGGCTAAAGCAAACCCAAGCCTGTTAAGCGTATCAATATCATCTGGGCTCTCTTCAAGTATGGTTTTGTTGAGTAAAACTGCGTTAGTCCAGTCTCCTGTAAGTGCGGTTTGTATTGCTTGATTTTTAAGGTGAGTCATTGAAGATTCTTTCTTTTTTTTGAAGAGAATTATAAGATGAAATTTTACTGAGTTTATTTGCAAAAGTCAATAGCAACAGAGTATAATTGAGACTCAAAATAATGGAATAAATTCTATGAGCGGACATTCAAAATGGTCAACGATCAAAAGACAAAAAGGGGCAAATGACGCCAAGAGAGGACAGGCTTTCACTAAGTTATCAAACGCTATAACTATGGCAGTCAAACAAGGTGGGGGTGTTGCGGATCCTTCAGGTAATTTCAAGCTTCGTCTAGCTATAGACTCAGCAAGAGCAGCTAATATGCCCAAAGACACTATTGATAGAGCGATTCAGAGAGCAGCGGGTAAAGACGCTTCTGAAATGTATGAGGCTGTCTATGAAGGTTTTGGTCCTGGTGGCTTTAGTGTTATTGTCGAAGCAATTACTAACAACAAACAAAGAACTACTCCTGAAATAAAGACAATTTTTGAAAAAAATGGTGGTACACTTGGCATCCCCGGTAGTGTGAATTATCAATTCGAACAAAAAGGAGAAATACTTATTGGAAGCGGTGGTACATCATTTGATGATGTTTTTCTGTGCGCTGTTGATGCAGGAGCAGATGATGTAGTGGAGGTAGATGGAGAAATCATTGTATACACAAACCCAAGCATGCTTTCAAAGGTTCGTCAAGCGCTAGTTGAGCAAGGGATGGGAACAAAACACGCTGAAATGGTATATAGACCTATAGTATATAAAGCAATTCCTGCTCTTGAGGAAGAAAAAGCATTGTCATTTATGGAAAAAATAGATGATCATGACGATGTACAAAAAGTATATGCAAATTATTTTGTTGAATAGTAGATAGGCAAGCATGTTTTCATTTCGTAAAGATAGAGGAGTCACAAAACCATCAGGATCCCCGACAAAAAAAGGGAAGAGGATTATTATATTTTCCTTAGAGAAGAGACAGAAATTTGTGATAGGTGTCTTGCTTTTATCAGCAGCACTGTTTGGCTCAGAGTTTCAGTTCGGGAAATCGGGAATTGTCATCGCAACAATTCTAGCATTGGCAACTGATCTGCTTTTGTACTGGGCCATCAAGGATGATCTCGAAGACAACTTTTCAATCGGGTTATTTATACTTCCTTTTTTTTATAGCTTGTCATTTGTCCTTTTTTACTTTCTTATTCCCACGAGAATTCTTTTCAGGCTTTTATTAACAGGGTTGTATGCATTCGGGCTTTATTCACTATTTTTAAGCGAGAATATTTTTACAGTCTCATCAATTAGGACGATTGCTCTGTTATCAGGAGCTAGAATCGTTTCATTTGTCTTGACGCTCTTGTCATATTTTTTTCTTACCAATACAGTCATGAGTCTTCACAAAGCTATGTACGTTGCGATTCCACTCATTACGCTATATACATTTCCTTTGGTATATCAATCAATTTGGAGCTACAATTTGCAAAAAAATGTATTTCCAACGAGATTTTGGGCGGGGATAGTGACATTATGTATTATTCAGACTGCTTCAATTGCATGGTTTTGGCCCAGTACGCCAACAGTCATAGGGCTGTTTCTAGCAGGCTTTTTTTATACTCTTACTGGCATTTGTCATGTCTGGATGGAAAAAAAGTTATTTAAAAATGTTCTTTGGGAGTATGTTTGGGTTGGAGCTATAACATTTTTTCTTTTAGTATTATTTACTTCATGGGGAAAGTAGGAAAGAGGAGGGGTGATATAGTTTGATATACTATAAGTCAGAATAACGTCCTATATTATGAAAAAAATACGAACATCATACCAGTCTGAAGCTAAATAGCCTCAAATTTACAGAAGTGCATACAATTGCATACCTCAAGGAGAGACCTCTTGTTCTCGTTACTAAATTAATACTTTTTGAAGCTAAAAAGTGTAATTTATATTGATTTATCAATCTAAATAAAAACAAATAAAAAGTGACCGCTTTACTTAGAGAAGAGGAGGAGTTTTCACAGTCCTATAAGACTTTTCACGAAATACGACGTCCCTGCCTAGAGGAGAGGCTGGAAATTTAGAAGAAAATAGCAGTTTTTAAGTATTAAGAAAAGCAGCTAAAGTGTGCTTGACTATACTGTGTGCTGTTTGTGCTCTTTCAGTAAAGATCTACCACTGCTTGTAGATCATTTTTGATGCTTTAATCCTAGCAGGTTGTTATGTCGTATAATAATACTTTTACGACGTAACTCAGGCTTTGAGGGGAGACACTACTTTATTCAATTTAGCGTGAATATGCTTTGTATGTTACTTACGCTGTGTATGACGTGCGCATCTCATTATTCCCTAGAAGTTTAAACATCATAAATAGCCTCAATATTCCCTATTATAGGTCTAATGTATTTTTCATAGTGCTATTTTTAGCCTCAATTTGATCCTAATTTTCATGTCGAGTCCCCTGTCACAGCTAGAGGAGGGTCTGGGATGTATTTTTTGTTTAGGTAATTCGTTGTCAAAAAATAAAGACGACCAATTGGTCGTCTCGAGTAATTAACAGGCCTTGCAGGTCATTCTACGGCCTCTGTTTTAGGCATGGAAATATACTGCATAGAGTCAGTATTAAGAGACGCAGAAATAGGGCTGACGAACCATGGAATCTCAGAATCTTTGCCATGACCGTCTTTAAATTCGAATGGTTTTGCAGGATTTCCCGTAAGGTTTCCAAGCACAAGCCATTCATACATGTCTCCGCGGGATGTGTCATAGAATGTATCATCTGCTTTTGCTGATTCGTTATTGGATTTGGAAGCGACTCTAATTGCTCCAAAAGTTAAGTCGCTTAGTTCACGATTTGTTAGATCTTGCACTGTCTGTGAATTAGTTGTAGGCTCATTGCGAACATGGACAATTCCTTGGTTGAGGTTAGGATTTCCTTCAATAGTAACATCATAATATTGTGCGACGTTACCATCAGTATATGAAAGTGGGCCATTTTTAACCTTTCTTTGAATAAATAAAAGCTCGTTGTCTAATGTTTCTTTTTCAGATTGCGGGGTAGCTACTTCATGAGACTGTGCATGATGTGAGTTCAGGCCAAATTTTTTAAAAGCAGCAATTGCTGCTACTGCAGCGCCTCCGATAGTAAAAGCCCTTCGTGTTACTGGCTGCTTGACGCCTTCAATAGTTAGTCCTTCAATCGGTTTCTGGACACCTCGGGTTTTTTCATAGTCAGGAGCTCCTGGTTCTGGCATGACTTTATAGTAATAACAAATCAAGCTAATTGCAACAGATTTGAGAAAATCCGTCAAGCAACATATAATAATACCTATGATCAATCTCAAGACAATCAAAAGAGTCTTGTTTCTCTTTTTGAGCCTTTTCCTTTTTATTATCTTCCTTTTTGGTGTTATCTCTGTAGTGCGATTTTTTACACCAAAATCTTCTTATAACTTTAGTGCAAATCCACGTACTGTTATCAAGCAAATTCGCGATCTTAATCGTCTTGAGACCGCACAGTTCACGATTGAGAAGGTTATTGACGCAGGGACAAACAAAAGTACTTTTCAGCAATTTCTTTTTGGCGACAGCATTCTTCTTATTGCACAGGGTGAAGTCATTGCAGGAGTAGATCTTTCAAAGCTTTCTGATAACGATATCTCTATTTCTGGCTCAACAGTCAGACTTATTTTGCCTCCATCTGAGATATTGATCACAACTATTAATAATGATCAGACAAGAGTCTATGATCGAAAGCTTGGTGTTTTGACAAAAGGGGATAAGGATTTGGAAGCAAAAGCAAGAGAAAAAGCAGAAAGTCTTATCAGACAAGCAGCATGTGATGGGCATATCTTAGATCAGGCATCAGTTAATGCTCGAAATCAAATTACAGCGCTTCTTAAGTCCTTAGGCTTTGATACCGTTATTATCACCTCTCCTCAAGGATCCTGCTAATATTCTCGTGTCGCACATTATTGACTCCCCTTCCCTTTTTGTGCATACTGAATAAATCTATGGCTGCCCTGCCCGCACTTGTTGATCAATTCCTTGAATATCTTGAAATTGAAAAAAACGCTTCAAAGTTAACCATCCGAGATTATAGGCATTATTTGGAGACTTTTCTTATTTGGCACTCCTCCACTCTACCTGAGCAGCCTATTGAAAAATTGAGCCTGGACAATATCAGAAAATACCGTGTTTTCTTGGCTAACAAGACTGATAGGCATGGTCAGACAATGAAAAAGGTAACGCAAAATTATTATGTGATTGCCCTTCGTTCGCTTCTTCGATACTTAATTAAAAATGACATCGCAACACTTGAACCATCAAAAATCGACCTTCCCAAAACAGAGAGCAGGAGTCTCAAATTCTTAGAACGAGAACAAGTTGATCGGCTCGTTATGATGCCTGACACTTCAAAAATAGATGGCCTTAGAGATCGTGCTATCTTAGAGCTTCTTTTCTCAACAGGGCTTCGAGTTTCAGAGCTAGTCTCACTCAATCATGACCAGATCAATCTGGATAGGCGCGAATTCGGTATCATTGGAAAAGGTAAAAAATCCCGTATTGTTTTTATTTCAGAAAGAGCTGCTGACTGGATCGCTCGTTATATTACGGCAAGAGAAGATATGTACAAACCTCTCTTTATCAGATATTCAGGAGCAGAAATTGATTTGGACGAGGGTGAAAAGATGAGGCTGACTGCTCGTAGCGTTGAGCGATTGGTTAAAAAATATGTAAAGCTTGCACGTCTTCCAGTTGATGCTACTGTTCATACGCTCAGACATTCATTTGCGACCGATCTTCTCACCAATGGTGCCGATCTTCGATCTGTTCAAGAGATGCTCGGGCACAAAAATATAGCGACTACCCAAATCTACACGCATATCACCAATAAGCAGCTTCGAGAAGTTCATCAGAGCTTTCACTCTGGCAATAAAAATCAAAAGAGTCTTGAGGATTAGAGTGTTTCGTATGAGAGGGTAACGGTGACACTTATTTTATTTTCACCAGGCTCTAGTTGCGTAGGTACTCTTTCTGCCCCAGTGTTTTGTACAGTCATTTTGTCATACATGATTGGCCCTGGCATGTTGGAGCCAAAGGAGATGTTGGCTATTTTTCCAAGCCTGATTCCTGCTTGTCCGGCAATTTTTTGAGCCTTCTTTTTGGCGTCTTTGATAGCTGCTTCTCTTGCTGTGTCTTCTAGCTTTTCTCGCTCTTCGTCGTTGAGAGTAAAGCTGACTCCTGTAACAACATTTGCTCCGCTTCCTGTTGCAGTATCAAGCGCCTGATTGGCTTTATCGGCGTCCTTTACCGTAACAGTAATATTGGTACTTACGGTATACCCTGAAGTACTTTGTTTGCCATCAGAGTAGTCTATATTTGGGCTGACGTTATAGTCTGTTGACTTGATATCTTTGTCAGAGATGCCGAGCTTTTTCAGTGAGGAGATTATTGTGTTTGCTGCTTTGTTGGTGTCGTTTTGTGCCTGCTCAACAGTTGAAGCTGTTTTGGTAACACCTACTACGAATGAGGCGCTGTCTGGAGTACCCGTAGCCTCCCCTGTGCCTTCGACGCTAAAAAGGTCTGCTTTTGTTGTGACAGTGCTCGATATGCTAAAAGGAATTGGCCCAAAAATTCTTGTGAGAATGAGGATGGAAATAAATAGGACGATGCCAGTGATAACAGGATTTTTTATGTGATTGATAGTATTCATAATTATTCCCACTTAAATGTTCGTGCTGCCAAGAGATACATTATCACACCCCATGCTGAAAGTCCAACAAGGTATGGCCAGGTTTCGATCAGTGATCCACCCTCAGTCGTCACATGGCGAATTGCCGTATTGAGGTATGAAAGAGGGAGATTGTTAGCGATAGGTGTTAGCCATTTTGGTAGGACGTCTGTTGAGAAGAAAGTTCCACTGAGAAGAAATTGTGGAAGTGTAATGAGGTTGGTAAGCGGGCTTGCTGAGTTCTCATCATTAGCAAATCCTGCAATAAAGTAGCCAAATCCAAGGAAAGCAACAAGACCAAATGAAGTTAGGATGATGAGTTCAATTAGGGTGATAATGCCATGAGGCAAATAGAATTTAAATACCAAGACACCGACTAAAAGAATAAGAATAGTCTGTACAAGCGTCATGATTAGTCGACTAGTTCCTTGGGCTAAAAGAATAGTTAGAGCTTTGGTTGGCGTTGCAAACATTCTTTTGAGAACAAGAGCTTTTTTAAGATAGATAAGCCCGAATACTGTCCCAAAAATAGCTGTTGAAAGAATAGAAAATCCTATTTGGCCAGGAAGCGCAAAATCGATATATCGAACTTGTCTTCCTGAGACCTCTTTTTGTGAGAGTGTGATAGGAGGATTGATAATGCCACTCTCTCTTAAATTAGTTTGGTCAACAATGCCCTTAATAACACTTTGTGCTTGTGCTGTCTGAATGGCATTGGCAGACGAGGTAGTGAGACCAACCATCTCTGTCTGACCATTCCTGGTTACTTGAATAATACCAGCGATTTTCCCTTGTTTTAGCTTGGTTTCAAGACTAGCATAGTCACCTTTTTCAATAGTAATAAATGATGATTGTTTTTCAAGAGCTTGAATAATAGTTGAATTAGATTCATCTTGAGGTGGGACACCCAAGCTTACTTTTGATGATCCTCCACCAATAAGGCCGAAAATACTAATAAAAACGATAGGAAAAATAAACCCAAAAGCAAAAGTTGCAGGGTTGCGAGTTTGAGCTCTTAAAGAAGAGTAGGTTAAGAGTAAATATGCTTTCCACTGACCTGGTTTTCTAAATGTCTTACTCATCCCTGAGATGCCTCCCTGTCAAATGAATAAATACATCTTCTAGATTTGCTGGTTGAGGTTTGATTTCTTTTTTAAATCCTGATTTAAGAAGCTCATCGATCATTTGTTTTGGAGTTCCAATTTTTACTATTTTTCCATGATCCATAATAGCCAGTCTATCACAAAGTTGCTCTGCTTCTTCCATATAGTGTGTAGTAAGAACTATGGTTGTTCCCTCTTTTTTGATTTCCCGTATCATCTCCCACAGATTGATTCGTGCTTGAGGATCAAGGCCGGTTGTCGGTTCGTCAAGGAAGATTACTCGCGGACTGTTAACAAGTGTGGTAGCAATTGAAAATCTCTGTCTTTGTCCGCCTGATAACTTGTTAGCATAGCTTTTAGCTTTATCTTCAAGTTGGACTTTTTTAAGCATCTCCATTGGCTTTACCTCAATGTCGTACATTGCAGCAAACATTTTTAAAAGTTCAATGAGATTAAGCTCAGGATAGAAATTTGCCTGCTGGAGTTGGACTCCGATGCGGGCTTTAACTTCCCAAGGGTGTTCTGAGGTGTTGATACCATCAACAATTATCGTGCCATCTGTCTGTTTTTGGAGAGTTTCGATGATCTCAAGCGTGGTTGTTTTTCCAGCTCCATTAGGACCTAGGATTCCAAAGACTTCACCTTCTTGCACTTCAAATGAGATACCGTCTACAGCTGTGAAATCACCAAATTTTTTAACGAGGTTTTCTACCTGAATAATCTTGGACTTAGCCATAAATCCATGATAACACAAGGTTAGGGAGTTATGCTAGGTTTTAGAGTTCTGATGCGGCTTGCACGAGATTTGCTATGAGCATCGCTACATTGACAGGTCCCACCCCACCTGGAACCG
The DNA here is from genome assembly GCA_964457465.1 of uncultured Gammaproteobacteria bacterium. GTDB lineage: Bacteria > Patescibacteriota > Microgenomatia > Levybacterales > UBA12049 > JACROF01. Next base: position 10,413 of record CAYWEJ010000017.1, read on the forward strand.
GAGTAAGATATGCAACAATATTTTGAAGATCCTCTTCATCATAATCTGCATGCATTTTTTCATCGTCTCCACGGAACATGCCAACGCCTATCAGTGATGTTTTTGAAGTTACATCTCCTTTTGTTACAGCATGCATTTTCCCAACAGCGCTGATGATAATGTCTGCATTATGCATAAGCTCCGTACGATTTGGCGTTTTACTATCGATTACCGTATAAGAAATGTGATGCTTCTTAAGCATTTTCATAATTGGTTGGCCTGCTGTTCTTCCTTTTCCAAGTAGTACCAGCGATTGTCTTGCAAGCCACCCTTCCAGGCTATCACTGGTCTCATGCTTGGATTGTTGTATTTCTCTGAGCAGTCTCCAAACAGCTAGGCCAACGGGTGGATCAAAGGGTGAATCGTCTCTAAATCCATCAACGTCCTTTTGAGCATTTGTAGCCATGGTCACTGCATGATTGTCTATATGAGGAGGGAGAGGTCGTTGAATGATAATACCATGAATTGTTGGGTCATCGTTAAGTTTTTGAATGAGATCCAGAAGATCTTGCTGAGCAAAATTATCTTCAAATCGATGAATAGTAATCGCTGCTCCAATCTGGTTGATTTTTAGCTCTTTTTGTCTGACGTATGCTTTGGATGATTCGTCATTGCCAATAAGGATTACAGCCAAATGCGGTGTAATTCCCTCCTCTTTTAACTCCCCTACTCTTTTAGTGAGGTTATCAAGAATATGTTGCGCAATCGCTTTTCCATCTATGATCATTTCGTAATTATAGGTTTTTGAGAGGTAAAAAACAATAAAATGAGGCTAGCGACGAATAAAAGAGGTAACCTTACGGGTTAGTCCTTTTCCTTGTGGATCTATTTTTAATAATTGACGAAGGATGAATTCTTCTCCTTGACCTTTAAATTTTTCGAGCATAGGCTTTGAAGTATCATAACCAAGACGTTTTAATACATCTTCTGATGCGACTGACTCATCAATATGAACAACATAATTTTCAAAAAGAGTTGTAGCTCTTTCAAGATGTCGACCAACAGTAATAAGGCGTATTTTTCCCTTGTATCCTTCTTTTGCAAGAATTTTTGCTACTTCTTCAGCGTTGCCGGCAGTGTCGATTGATATTTCTTCAGTCTCTCTTACCTCTTCAGGAACCTCTTCTTTGGTAAAAAAGTGACTGAGCGTTTTATTCATTGCCTCAGCTTCTGTAGGATGATTTTCTTTTGTTTGGCCAGTTGAAATGAGAAGTCTGTCGGTCAGTCCTGCTCCATAAAGAAAGCCACCCGCAAGTGTAGTCATCACTGAATCACGGCTTAAAAAAACTTCTGTGCCTTCTGTTAGCTCCGGGATATCCTTTTTATCATCCCAATTTTTTCCTAATAAAATAGTGACACCTACTTTTTCGTAAGGAAGTTCAAGCTCAGGTTGTGGAGGTGTATTTTTGCTTTCGGTCATGACAGCGTAGTTTTAGTTTATATACCAAAATTATTTACTTTTCAATGCAGGTTGCGGCGACAACGCCATCTGATGCGTTTGAGAACCTCATAAGGATGACTCCTTGAGTATCTCTTTGGAGGCGTGGGATAGAAGCAATTTCAAGTTTGACTACCTGTCCCCTTTTACTGGTAATGATAAGCTCTTCGCTTCCAGGTGGGATAATTTGAGAGACAGCTACCTCCCCTGTTTTATCAGTGACCTTTGCTACTTTTACTCCTTGTCCTCCTCGTTGTTGTGTAGGGAATTGCGTTACAACTGTCTTTTTGCCTAGCCCGTTTTCCATGATGGTAAGAAGTTCTGCATTTGCATCATTTTTTGCAAGAACAGCCATGGTAATTACCTCATCGCCTGAGCCTAATTTAATTCCTCTCACGCCGATTGTTCCCCTACCCATGGGTCTTACTGATGACTCTGAGAACTGAATTGCTTTACCTTGCCTTGAGACAAGGAGAATATTGTTGTCACCTGTTGAGATATTACTCCAGACAAGCTCGTCTCCACTATCTAATTTGATTGCGATCATGCCGTTTCGTCTGATATTTTCAAATTCAGTGATATTTGTTTTTTTCACGGTTCCTTTTCTGGTGGTCAAGAAAATATAGCCTTTCTTGAGATCTTTTGAAGTTATAACAAATGATTCTACTTTTTCCCCTTGCTCGATATTGAGAAGATTAACAATTGCTGTGCCTTTACTTACCCTACTGCTCTCATCGATTTCATATGCTCTTAATTGGTATGCTTTACCTCTGTTAGTGAAGAAAATAATATTATCGTGAGTCATCGCTGACTTGATATGGGTAATAGTGTCCTCTTCTTTGGTAGTCATACCGCGAACTCCTTTGCCTCCCCTATTTTGGGTTTGGAAACTGTTCATTGATTGGCGCTTGATATAGCCAGTCTCAGTAAGGGTAATAACCGTTGCCTCGTTGGGGATCAGATCTTCTTCTGAGAATTCGTCTACTTTTCCTTTGAAAACTTTTGTTCGTCTGGGATCAGCGTATTTTTGCTTGAGGTTGGTGAGTTCGCCGTCGATCACTGAGAGAATTTTTTCAGGGTGGCCTAATAAATCTTCAAGGTACGCAATTGTTTCTCTAACCATAGCCAGTTCATCTTCAATCTTTTGCCTCTCAAGTGCAGCAAGACGCCGAAGCTGCATATCCAGAATTGCGGTTGCTTGGATCTCAGAAAGCTTGAATTTCTCTATTAAATTTTTCTTTGCTTCTTCCTGATCTTTTGAAGCTCTGATGGTCTGGATGACAGCATCTATATGATCAACAGCGATTTTAAGTCCTTCAAGAATGTGAAGTCTTGCTTTTGCCTGCTTGAGCTCAAACTCTGACCTTTTTCGTATTACCAGATAGCGATGCTTGAG
>CAYWEJ010000018.1:0-5994 GCA_964457465.1 uncultured Gammaproteobacteria bacterium
ATTGCTCCGAAAGCTGTTGGCGTACCCCAATTTGTCTGATCTGATGTTCCACAGAAATTGTAGGTGGTTGTTATGGTTGGGGTAACTGTTACTGGAACATATCTTCGAAGCATGACATCCTCATTGGTGGTTACGTCAGTAAATTTTGTTGTTCGAAGATCAGTTGCTGGGCCTTGTGGAAGCTCTCCTTCAAAGATACACATAGAGCCTCCCATAGGCGCCTGATAGATTTTAATTTCATAATCTCCTTTAGTAAGCGTGTATTCATCAGCGACATCAGTATGATTGATCCCTGGAGTCCATGTAGGTGGATATTTGATAGTGTATTGCTTAAGAGAGAGATCTTTAACTTTTGCATTAGAGTATGAGAGCCAGGTTGATGTATCATCAGCGGTTGGTGTTGGCGTTGCTGTTGCGACTGGCGCAGTTGAAATTTTTGTAGCTGGAGTAGTTTCAGTTGTTGATGATCCTTTAAGAAAGTACCCCGCGGCTAGCCCACCAACTAATAGAACTACTGCACCAAGAATCATGAGGAGCATGTTGTTTCTATGCCCGATTGGTGGTGGCGGCGGAGGTGGAGGAGGAGGTGGTGCTACCTGAGGTTGAGGAGTAATCGGCTGCTCGGTCTGTGTTGCTGATTGAAAATTCGGATCCATAGATCCAGTATTTCAATCTTTCACGGAGATGTCAAGTTTTGTATTTAGTTGTGGCGAAATTGTGATAAAAGATTTTTAGCAAATTGTTTTTTTTCTTCAGTAACCACAACACAGATCATCCCTATATCTTTTTGTCCATACATAATAGTACTTCCAAGTGGCGAAAGAAGCATAGCAGGAAGCGTTAGGAGGTCCTCCTCGCCATCAATCAGAAGAACCTGTTGCGATTTTTTAGAAAGCATGGTTAAAAAAATATTTCCAAAAGATGTATTGATTGTGCCTGGTTTGTTCTCAAGCTTTTTTGTCGGGTTAAAAAGATTTTTTATCTTAGGTTCGATTTCTTGACGTTGGGTCTTCAAGTCGACAATTGCGATATGAGGCACTAGTTTATGGCTCATACAATAGTAGCTAACGATATCCCCAACACATATAACTGTATCGTTAAAGAAATGCTTGATTGCATCGTATGATAGGTATATATCACCTGATGGTTTTTTTAGTTCCTCACGAAGATGCTCTGGTAGAGTATAGCGTTTGTTTTTATCCAGAAAAAGTAGATACGAATTTCCCTGTCTATCAATAAGACCTCTTCTAATTCTTTCTGATGAGATAATTTCGTTATCATCACCCCTCTCAAATGGAACTGTGACAATTTTCATCTCTGAAAGATTTTTTTCTTTTCTGAATACATTAATCTTTTCTGCAACTCTTTTTGTATCAGGGCTAACTATAATGCCATCAAAAGTTGCATCACTGAGCGTTGTACCAAAACTATCAGCGATTGGTATAACTGTAGTCTTCTTTTCGGTGTCGTATTTCTTTATGAAGTTGAGAATATATTGTTCACGAATATGGTACTCCTCAATACTATCTTTATACTTTTTATTTTTATGCATTACAGGAAGCGTAATCCCAACTGTCAATTTTTCAGTAAGCTTGAGTGATTCCTCAAGAAGTCTTAGATGTCCTTTGTGAAAATGATCGAAAGTGCCACCCACAACACCATGCTTAAATTTCATATATCAAGATTTAATTTGTTTGAGAATAGCTATACGGAGATAGTGAACACCTTCTAGGTACTTCTCGACTGCGAGCTGGGCATAATTCTTTTCTTGACAGACAAAATCCATAGCTTTTTTATCATCATTTGATAGGGTAGTTGACTCAGATGAATTAACATACATGATGGCTTTTTCATCTCCAACATGACCAAGTCCTCTTGCATGTCCCAGCTCGTGTGCAAGTGTGTGAATCAACTCATCTTTGGTGTTGTTAAGGAAAATGGTGATTGTTTTGTTCTCTGCGTCGAAAAGCCCTTCTTCGGGTTTGAGAACCAGCGAATTTTTAAGCTCAAGAATAGTTTGATTGAGTTGAGACACCTGAGAGTTGTAATTTTTGGTTGACTGTCTTAGCGCAAGCGCTTCTTGCCTAAGTTGCTCATTTTCTTTTTCAATTTCTGCCTGCTCGTTTACAATTTTTTCATATTCGTCTTTTGGTGCTCCACCTTGGTTGTTCCAATAGGTAATTGTCTCATTGAGCTTGGCTACTTTTTCCTCAAAAGCTTTTGATTTTGCATTAAAGGAATCTATCCTTGGGTCAAGACTTGCCTTGTCTGTATCCAATTTCCCTTCAAGATTTCCTACCTTGCTATTGAGTGCTTGTCTTTTGTCGTACACGAAATTAACTGTAACGTCTGTATCGGATGTTTTTTCAATGAAGATAGGTTTTGAGGCATAATCATTCCAGATCCCGGCTGCCTCTGAGAGATTTTGTTTTATGTCGTCATCTGTTAGTCCAAATCTTTTGTCAATTGAGCCTACTGAGTAGGTAAGTGGGGTATCACACACAGAATAAGAAAAAACGTATGAACCTTTTGCATCTTTTATTTGGAGTATGAATATTCCTGCAAGCAGAATAGCTGAGGCGATGAGGAATTTTTTCATACATTTATTGTAGAAAAATAAGGGGTAAATTGAAAGATTCGTCTCTGAGAAAATGATATACTGAAAAAACTCAGGATTTTCAGCTTGATTTTTTATGGTTGATACTATGAAAAAAATGCTCCTTTCTCTTCTGGTTCTTTCAGCGTTCATTTTTTACAGTTGGCACGAGAGGGAGGAGATTTCGCAACTTCCTCCAGTTCTGCAAAAATCTGATCAACAACCTGTTCTCACGCCCTCTAGTTCTTCATCGCCTCCACCAACCACGACTGGAGGGTATAAGGATGGAATCTATACAGGAGATATAAAGGATGCTTTTTATGGAAATGTTCAGGTTCGGGTGACTATCAATAACGGGACATTAGAAGATGTGGTATTTCTTCAGTACCCAGATGATAGACAAACCTCAATCAAGATCAGTAATCAAGCGATGCCACTTCTCAGACAAGAGGCAATCTCGATACAAGACTCTCAGGTTGATATCGTTTCGGGAGCAACAGATACCAGTATCGCATTTAGAAAGTCATTGCAATCAGCTCTTGATCAAGCATCACTATGAAGAAAACAAAAATAATTATGGGGATGCCGATAACAGTCTGTATTGCAGAGGAGTTGGATGATAAAAAAGATATTGAGAAGATTTTTATTTTTTTGAAATTTGTGGATGAACAATTTAGTCCCTATAAAAAAACAAGCGAAGTAGCAAGGATCAATAGAAAAGAAATTTCGCTTTCTGAGATCTCAAAAGAGATGAAGCAAGTATTGGATCTTTCCCAAAAAACAAAAAAAGAAACTCATGGGTATTTTGATGTCTATGCAAAAGGATATTTCGATCCATCCGGTATAGTAAAGGGATGGGCTATCGAAAAGACAGCAAAGATGCTCAAAAAAATGGGGTATAAAAATTTTTATATTGATGCAGGAGGGGATATAGTTGCTTCAGGTCAGAACAAAAGCGTACCGTGGAGAATTGGCATCAGAAATCCTTTCAACAGAGATCAGATCATCAAGACTCTTAGTCTAACAAACTGCGCTGTTGCTACCTCAGGGACTGCAGTGAGAGGGCAACATATTGTTGATCCACATAAAAAAAAGCCATTAGTAGACATAGTAAGCTTGAGTGTTATCAGCGCTTCAATTGTTGATGCAGATCGTTTTGCAACTGCTGCTTTTGCTATGGGTAGAGATGGTATTTCATTTATCGAATCACAAAAAGAAATCGAGGGGTATATGGTTGATTCGAAAGGCATTGCTATTTATACATCTGGATTTTATCACTATGTTTTATCTTGATTATCTTTTGAATCGCATTACGATGTACAGACTTGTTCTGTATTTTCTTATTGGTCTTTTGGTTATTGCTGGTATTTTGAGTTTGTTTGGTCTGGTTCCGTATAGCATTTTTTCTATAGCTCTATCTGCAATTTTTCTGGTATGTATTTGTGCAATTACTAATATCATTTTTGCTAAAGTCTTTGGTGCACCCACCAATGTTGAGTCAGTGTACATAACTGCACTTATTCTTGCTTGTGTCATTACACCTCTTCGCAATATTCACGATATTCCTATGCTTTTTTGGGCCGGGGTACTGTCGATGGCTTCAAAGTATATGTTTGCGAGGCATAACAAGCATTTTTTCAACCCAGTCGGTATAGCTCTTGTTATGACGGCTTTTGGATTTGGGCAGTCTGCAAATTGGTGGATGGGGAATGCTTATATGATGCCTTTTGTTTTAGTTGGTGGCCTTGCAATTACAAGAAAAACAACAAGAGAGTATATGGTCGCAACATTTTTTGTTGTGGCACTACTCGCAATTCTTGGATTTAGTCTGGTTCGTGGTAGTGATTTGTTATCTGCAGCTAAAACTACATTTTTACACTCGTCGTATCTTTTCTTTGGTTTTATTATGCTGACTGAACCACTGACGACACCGCCAAGAAAAAATCTTCAGATGATGTATGCTGCACTCGTTGGCCTCATCTTTCCGCCACAATTCCATATCTTTTCTCTTTATTCAACTCCTGAACTGGCTTTAGTTGCAGGAAATATTTTTTCCTACATCGTGAGCCCCAAAGAAAAATTAGTCCTTAAACTTTCAGAAAAAATACAACTTGCTCCTGATATTATTGATTTTGTTTTTAAGCCAACTAGGAAATTTGTCTATGCTCCCGGACAATACATGGAATGGACTTATCAACATCCACACACTGACAGTAGAGGAAATAGAAGATATTTTACGCTTGCTTCATCGCCAACAGAGGAAACTATTCGGATTGGGGTGAAATTTTATGAGCATGGTAGCAGTTACAAAAATTCGCTCCAGCACATGAAAGATACTGAAATTGTTATGGCAGGACAAATCAGTGGTGATTTTCTCTTGCCATCAGATTCTTCTCAAAAATTAGTTCTGATTGCTGGGGGAATAGGAATTACACCTTTTCGAAGTATGATCAAGTATCTTATCGACACTGGGCAGAAAAGAGATATAGTCATTCTTTTTTCAAATAAAGTTGAAAAAGATATAGTCTATAAGGATATTTTTGATGAGGCAGAGAAATCTTTGGGGATTAAGACGTTTTATAATTTGACAGATATTGACCATACTCCCTCATCGTGGGCAGGGGGTAAAGGAAGGCTGACCAAAGAGGCGATAGGAGCCATAGTTCCTGACTGGAAAGAAAGACTTTTTTATCTATCCGGCCCTCATGCAATGGTTGTGGGTTTTGAAAATACACTCAGAGAGTTAGGTGTATTAAAGAGGAATATTAAAAAAGACTTTTTCCCCGGATTTGTATAATCTATCTCTAAAAAAACTTGACATTGAGATCAAATTGCGGTAAATAGAGGTGTGGAAAAAAATACGAACAAAAAACAATCTCTCTCTACGAAAAAGTTGATAGTTTTAGCAGTTGCTCTTTTAATCCTTAGCATCGCTGGCGTAAAAATGCTTGTTATCGATGCTTATATCAATTCATACAAGACTCAGGTTATTCAAAATCTTCAGAAAGAGACTATTAAGCACACAGCCGAAGAGGCTGCTCTTTTTTCTTCAGTTATCGTAAATTTTCCGACAAAAGAGTACCCTCTTTTTGAGAACAAAGCACAACTTCAGACATACGTCCAGTCTCTTAGTAAGGGATTTAAGCGTTCAATCGTTGTTCTGGATAGTAATAAAAAAATTCTCGCATCTGGTACTTCTGCTGAAGTAGGGAGCTTATACCAAAAAGATTCTCTTCATGAGGTTGAGCAGACTCTTAAAGACGGAAAGCCAAGGGGATTTGTTGAGAAAAAGGACAAAGTAACAGGAGCATTAGTCGTAGTATTAGCAGTAAAAAATAGCAGTGGCATCAAAGGCGCAGTTATTTTTTCAACCTCTCACGCTAACTAGGACATGCGTT
>CAYWEJ010000018.1:6094-13071 GCA_964457465.1 uncultured Gammaproteobacteria bacterium
ATTGTCCTTGAACTTGTTTTGGTTCCTCCTTTTGCTTTGAGAGGAGTCCGAGAATAAGGGTTGCAAGAAGTGAAAAAAAGAGCGTTAAGACAAATATGGTTGACTTTCGTCTTAGCATGTTCCTATTTATACACGTTATGATTTTTGACTGCAAGCGTGTTTTTGAAGCTATTTTTTGCTATACTAGTGACATGGAAATGCATCAAATATTACTTTTTTATAAATATGTTGCTATCAATGATCCAAAAGCTGTTTGTGAGGAGCAGAGAGCTCTTTGTGAAAAACATAATTTGAAAGGAAGAATTATCATTGCACATGAGGGAATAAATGGTACAGTCGAAGGCTTGGTGCCTGACACAGAAGCATATATAGCTGAGATGGAGAAGAGTGAGTACTTCGTTGGTATTTCATATAAAAAAAGTGAAGGAACAGGTCAAGCCTTTCCAAAGTTATCAGTTAAAGTAAGACCAGAGATCGTTACAACAAAGGTAGTAGGACTAGATCCTACAAAAAAAACAGGGAAATATTTGTCAGTTGATGAACTCCATCAGTGGTATGAAGAGGGAAAAGAGTTTTATGTTGTTGATATGAGAAATGATTATGAATATGCCAGTGGGTATTTTGATGGATTTATTCCATCAGGGATGAAGAATTTTTATGACCTACAGAGCGTTTTGCCAAAACTTTTGCATCTTAAGAACAAGACAGTAGTTACGGTTTGTACTGGAGGCATCAGATGTGAGAAGGCATCAGGATTTTTGGTCGAGAATGGATTTGCGGATGTTTATCAGCTCAAGGATGGCATTCAGACCTATATGGAAAAGTATCCCAATGAGCATTTTAAAGGAAAATTGTATGTATTTGACGGTCGAATAACCTTAGGTTTTAATACTGATGATCCAAAGCATGAGATAGTCGGGAAGTGTGATCATTGTGGTGTGTCGTGTGATAGTTATGTCAATTGCGGATTTAATGAGTGCCATAGGCATTTTATTTCGTGTCAAAATTGTATTGATAAAGAAACAGGATTAGCTTTTTGTAACGATGACTGCAAAGCAAATTATTTTAAGATCACCATTCACCACAAGAGGGCTACGCCTTCCCTATAATTTCTTTTTCTGCTATTTTGTGGTATAATGAGCTTCTTGAATTCCAAAACTTCCAAAAAACCTACCTGTTTTCAGTGTGGTTCAGAACTTATTGAAGTAAGTAGGGTTACCAGCCATCCCGAAGGTTCTTTGTTTCCTCAGACTACCGCGATCTATCGCTGCTCAAATGTCGAATGTCAGGATCAAAAAGACAAAGATGAGGTAAAAAGACTTAAAGCACAGGCAGAAAAAGAAAAAGCTGATAAAAAAAGGGATGCTGACAAAAAGCAGCTGAGGGAAGACAAGATTATTGAAGCTATTAGCAAAGGCCTCCTCAAGAAATAATTGACTATAGGACTTTTTTATGCTATAATACCTTCATGCAGATGGTATCGCAATACCTCTGCTTAGATTTGATTACTGATTAGTTACGGATAAAGATACCCTACTATTTATATATATTTGTATCTACGAACTACCCAATTCCTCAAAAACATAAGCAGAAGTATTGCGCTATCATATAAATACTATGAAAAATCATTTTCAGAAAAATAATTTTAGACAAAAAAGAGGCGCTCCCAAACCTTTGGATGAACGACTCTTTATTAATCGTGCAAAACCACTTATAGAAGAAGAAAAGTTACAGTCCTCAATGACTTTTAATGATTTTGCTATTTCAGACAAGCTAAAAAGAAATATTGCTGATCATAACTATCAGTACCCAACGCCTATTCAAGAAAAAGCAATTCCAGCCCTTCTTGAGGGAAAAGATGTTATAGGCATTGCAAATACCGGTACTGGTAAGACTGCGGCATTTCTTATTCCTCTTGTTCAAAAAGCGATGCTTGATCGAAATCAGCGAGTTCTCATAGTTACTCCAACACGTGAGCTTGCGATGCAGATTGCTGATGAGCTAAGAGTATTTACTCGAGGTATGGAGCTTGAGCATGTGCTTTGTATTGGTGGAGCAAATCTTCAAAGACAAGAGAAGAAATTACACCACAACCCTCATTTTGTAATAGGAACACCAGGAAGACTTAAGGATTTGATTCAAAGAAAGACACTCATTCTCAATCTTTTTCAAAATATTGTTTTGGATGAGGTCGATCGTATGGTAGATATTGGATTTATTCGAGATATCGAGTTCATGATCTCACTACTTCCTAAAAAAAGACAGTCGTTATTTTTCTCAGCAACTATTACTGATAAAGAGAGACGGATTCTCGATACTTTTGTGACAAATCCTGTCTCTATCTCTGTCAAAAAACAAGCTACGTCAGAAAATATTGAACAAGACATTATCAAAATAAGACATGGAGAGCAAAAAATTGAAAAACTTCATGACCTTTTGATCAGTGATGGATTTGACAAGGTTCTTATCTTTGGAAGAACAAAATGGGGAGTAGAAAAGCTTACCAAGGCTCTTATTCAGAGAGGTTTTAAAGCTGCAGCAATTCACGGCAACAAGTCTCAGGGTCAACGTCAACGAGCCCTTGAGCAGTTCAAGCAAAATCAAGTTCGCATCCTTCTTGCTACAGATGTAGCTTCAAGAGGAATTGATATTGAAAATGTTACTCATGTCATCAACTATGATGCTCCTGCAACGTATGAGGATTATGTCCATCGTATTGGAAGAACAGGTAGAGCAGATAAAAGAGGAAGCGCTCTTACTTTTGTTGATTAAGTCTCAATTCTTCGTGTGATAAAATTTGCTTTATGGCAAGAATTCTGTCCTCCTCAAATGCAAGGTGGTTAGTTGTTTTCTTTTTATTATTATTGAGCATATTGGGCTTAGTACTTCTTAAGGTGGGAAGTGTTCCTTTTGGTAATTTTGCCAGAAACATACAAGAATATACCGCCTCAGAGCTCCCTTATAAGGAAATGACAGTGCCGTATCTTCGTTCAAGGTCCTATCAAAGTGCTTTGGGAGAGAGGACTATATATCAAGAGCAGAGTAATTATACGTCCTATCTTACGAGTTATTCATCAGATGATCTGAAAATTAATGGCCTCCTCATGATTCCTGATGGAGAGATGCCAAAAGATGGTTGGCCAGCAATTATTTTTGTTCATGGCTATATTCCTCCTACACTTTATGCAACGACGGAAAAGTATATTGATTATGTTGATTATTTAGCTCGAAATGGATTTGTAGTTTTTAAAATCGACCTTCGTGGTCATGGAGACTCAGAGGGTGAGCCGGGCGGAGGGTATTATGGTTCTGATTATATTGTAGATACGCTCAATGCGCGGGCTGCACTTTCGAGTAGTGGTTTTGTAAATGCTGAAAAAATCGGACTTTGGGGCCATAGTATGGCTGGTAATGTCGTTCTTCGAAGTCTTGCTGCTCGCCCTGAGATACCTGCAGCGGTGATCTGGGCTGGGGCAGTCTATTCCTATGAGGATCAGAGAAAGTACGGCATCAATGATAATAGCTATCGTCCACCCACCAGCTCTGTTAGGCAGCAGAGTAGGCGAAGAGATCTTTTTGACAAAGTCGGTAGTCCCAGCGCTAGTAGTCCATTCTGGCAGCAGGTTGCTCCAACTAATTTTCTTAATGATCTCAAAGGAGCAATTGAGATTCATCACGCAGATGATGATGCAGTTGTAAATATCGGCTATAGTCGTGATCTTATTGCTTTACTAGATCAAACAAAAGTCCCCCATGAGTTTTATACTTATCCCTCCGGTGGACATAATATTGAAGGAGCGAGTTTTGATCTTGCTATGGAGAGAACAGTGGCATTTTTCAAGAAGTATTTACAATAATGCTATGCTATAATCTCGAACATGTTTAAGATACAAAAACTTGATCTTCTTGTCGCAATCTACATAACATGCATTGCTCTTTCAGAGTTGATGGGAGCAAAGACATTTCCTCTTGCCAAGATTTTTGGCTATCAACTCAATGCGAGCGTTGGTATTTTTGTTGTTCCACTTATTTTTACCATCAATGACATTATTGTTGAAGTCCACGGTGCAGAAAGAGCAAGGAGTATTATCCGCTCAGGGCTTTTGAGTATTTTTATGATTTTCTTTTTCTCTTTCTTCGCAACCATGCTCCCACCTTCTATGCGATTTGCAAGTAAAGAAGGAGCATATGACGCTATTTTTGGTCTTTCAACACGCTTAGCAGCGGCAAGTCTTATTGCTTTTGCCATTGCTGAATTTCTTGATGTATTTATTTTTGCAGCGCTTCGAAAAAAACTCAAAAATAGAGGATTATGGCTTCGAAATAACCTCTCAAATTTTGGATCTCAACTTCTTGATACCTTTATTTTTATTACATTAGCTTTTTATGCAATTGATAAACCATTTGCTATCAATGCGCCTTTCTTGATCAGTCTTATTATTCCGTACTGGCTTCTTAAATGCTCAATTTCAATTATCGAGACGCCACTGGTATATCTGGGAGTTGCATGGCTTAAAGAAAAAAAGACATGAAGGTAACTCTCGTGATGGTTAGTACTCTCAATGGCAAGATCACTCATGGCGATGATCCCCAGATCTCGCATTGGACCTCTCAAGAAGATAAGAATCATTTTTTGAATATCGTCGAACATGCAAAAGTAATAGTCATGGGTAGTAAGACCTATGAAGCAGCAAAAAATACGATGCAACATAGAGAAGGAAGAATAAGAATTGTTGTTACCAGTCATCCTGATCGTTTTAATGATGATAAAAAAGAAGGGATTTTGGAATTTACGAGTGAAAATCCAGAAGCTTTGATGAGCAGATTAAAAAGCCTGCATCATGAGGAAGTATTGTTATTAGGCGGAGGAGAGTTAAATGCCTCATTTTTAAAAGCTGGTCTTGTTGATGAGATAAAGCTCACTCTTGAACCAGTGCTTTTTGGCAAGGGTAGGCAGCTCGTCGCAGAAGAGGATTTTAGTTCGTCATTTGAACTTGTTTCATCTGAAAAATTAAACGATAAAGGCACCTTATTACTTTGTTATAAAGTTCTCAAGCTAGGTGCTTGACAAATACGGAAGAGAGGACTACTATCAGGCCATGGAAAATGCTGATAATTCAGTACAATCAGCTGCCAAAAACAATTCCCCTGTGGGAATAATCCTTGTCGTTCTTGCTGTAATTCTTCTTGTTGGCATGGCTGGATTTTTCTTTCTCTCTCAGAAAAAAGCACCTCAAAAAGAAGCTACCACAACAACTATGCAACCTACCCCGACCGCAACAAATGCTTTCACTTCAATCCAAGACGCTCTTTCTAGATCACTGAGTCTTCAGTGCGATTATCAGAGCAGCGATGCATCAACTACTGCATACATCAAGGCTGGATCTGTTCGAGCAGATACTACGTCTTTAAAATCAAAAAGCACGTCCAGTATGATTCTCAAAGACAAAAAGTTTTATATGTGGTCAGGTACCAAAGGTACTATGATGACCTATGATTTTGATATTACTCCAACAGTCACACCGGTTGCTGGAAAAGTAACTCCTACGACTCAAAATCCTCAGGATGCAATCGGTATGATTGAAAAATACAAAGAAAGCTGCAAAGCTGCAACAGTTGACGATGCGCTTTTTGTACCTCCAACAAATGTTAAATTTACTGATATGAGTAAGATGATGAAGTCTATTCCTACAGTAACCGGAGTAATGACTCAGGAACAAATTAAAAAACTTCAAGAACAGTATCAGCAATAGTCCTCGCTGGTATTTCTTTTTCTCTTTGTTATACTTAAGTGAGTTTAGATATGTCCGCCTTTGTTAAAAACTACGGCGGATAAAGAGGGGGCTTGCCCCTCCGAAGCCTGCATCTAAAGCAGGAATTATATATTTTTTAGGAGCGAAAACCCTCCTTCGCTAAAGCTATGGAGGGCGAAGGGGGGTGAGAACATGAATATCGAAGTTAATTATGTAGGTGTACTAGTAGCAGCTGTTGTCTCTATGGCTGTTGGGTTCTTGTGGTATAGTCCAGTTCTACTTGGTAAGCCTTGGATGAAATTGATGGGATACACAGCAGACAGTCTTAAGAAGGCACAAAAAGAGATGGGTAAATTGTACGGAGTGAGCTTTGTCCTCTCTCTCTTCACAGCATACATTTTGACCCATGTGATGGCACTTTCCATGAATTTTTATCATTATTCAGCGCTTTCAACAGGTGTCATTTCAGCATTTTGGATGTGGTTGGGATTTGTGATGCCAGTACAAGCAACAGGTGAGATTTTTGGTGGGAAGAAGTGGAAATTATTTGCTATTAATACTGGATACCAACTTGCTGCCATGTTGGTGATGGGAGTAGTAATCTCTTTTTTCTAAGAATTTTTTTGAGTACAAAAAAAAGACAGTCCGATGTGCATCGGACTGTCTTGTGGTTGTGTTATTAAAGACTATAGTTAGGATCGATTGATCCTTTGGGAATGTGGAAGGTGTATGTTCTTTTTAGTTCGCACACTGTCCAAATCCCGAACCCAAAATGATTACCATGAATATCACCACAGCCTTTGAGTGTTGTCTCCAGATAGCCATCTGTTCTGTTTTCCTCTTTGAATGAGACGTCGTCAGCATCGTTGGCTTTGAGTGTTGCCTGGTGGTATATATCACCATCGACATACCAATAGGTATAGACGATCTCGCCTGAAACGGTACCGCTTCCAAGAAAGAGTCTTCCGCCGGGAACGATTTGAGAATTTATTCCATGTAATTGAATTATCGAAGTCTTGGTCGTATTTTCGTCGATGACGAGTCCAAGCCCGCTTGCTAAAAGACCACCTGTCAATACTCCTATAAGTATTATGAGGGTAGAGAGGCTCAGATCCATAGCCTTGATGGGTTTTTCTGTTTTCCAAAAATATATTACCACTGTAATAATTACTACTACAGCAATAATAATCATGTTGTGTCTCCTTTTGTGTGAACGTGCTGCCA
>CAYWEJ010000019.1:0-6132 GCA_964457465.1 uncultured Gammaproteobacteria bacterium
CCAAGTGGAGTTCTGAGTGCATTGATGAAGTAGCCAAGATAAGGAAGTGACATAACAACTTTTCCCTTAACATTAGCACTTGCGACTAGGGACTGATCAGGGGTGTTATTTGCGTCCCCTTTTGTTTGGTAGGCCAAGCCTTCTTTAGTTGACACAATATCTTTAATTCTGTGGGTAATAGTCTGACCGTTGTGTGTAAATGAGATGATGTCTCCTCTAGTTAGCGTATTGCTTTTTTGTACGTAGACTACTGATCCTACTGGTAGTGTCGGATTCATACTACCGGTGAGTACTACAAAAGATTGTAAATTTGGGACTATTTTGGTCTTTGCTGTAAGGAGAGTAAAGATGGCAAGTGGTAAAAGTAATAGCGCGAGAATGCTCAGCTTCCATCTAATAACCACTTTTGCTTTACGAGTTATTTTGTGACTGTATAAATTTTTAATGGTATTTTTCATTTTTTATTTCCTACTCTGGAGGCAGTGGGGGCGTATACGCTCCCCCACCACCTGCCTGAAGTTAGTCTTGAGTTAATGTAGCTCTCAAGTCAGCTGTGACTGAGTCACCTTGATACTCATTGCCAGCCCCGGAATCTAATCCTGCTGTAACTATAAGAGTATGGTCTGCACTTAGATCGGTAATGGTTCCAATTTGTAGACCATTGCCAGCTATTTGAAGATCTTCAAGATCTTGCCTAGCATTCCCATTGGTATCTGGTACAGAAATTGGCGTTCCGTCATAAGTCACCGTTATGTTGATTTGTCTTGGCATTGGTGTTGGTTGATTGGTGTTATTGTCAACTCCACCAACGTTTTCAACCTTTAGGAAAACTTTGTTGCCAGGAACTGATCCAGTATTTCGCAAGAACAATGTTGCTGATGTTGGAGTTGCGCCTGGAATCATATTGTTGCTAATGAAGACTGCTCCAATTGAATCAGAAGCTGCTGGTGCAGCATCTCCAATTTTGAGATCAAAGTTCCCTGCTGCAAAAGAGTTTCCTGTACTTGTTGCTGAGTCGCTAAAGAACGCGAAAGTGGCGCCTCCCATCAAGGCAAGGGATGCAAGTATGGACATACCACTCATCGCTATTTTTCGGTTGATCATGTGTGATTCACCTCCTTTCTTTAATTTTTCTCTAAGTAAGTATTAGGTAGTAGCCAATAGGCAGTATTGGCCACTACAAATTACTATTAGATTTCGCACTGCTTTTCTGACTCAGCAGTACATGCATCTATTCCAGATCCTCCTTTGGCAGCATCAGTATCTAACTCTCCGTCGAGAGTGTCGTCACCGCTATCGCCATCAAGAGCATCATTGCCGGATCCTCCATAGAGTTTGTCATTGTCAGATCCGCCTTTGAGACTATCGTTGTTCTCATTGCCATAAAGAACATCTTGGCCGCTATCTCCGTCGATAGCGTCATTTCCTGATCCTCCGAGCAAGACATCGTCTCCTGTTCCACCAGTGAGTCTGTCATTGTTGTCTCCTCCGATGATACAGTCATGTCCTCCTCTCCCATTGATCTTGTCATTACCACCAAGTCCAAAGATCAAATCGTTTCCTGAAGTGCCATTAATATTATTGTTGCCGGCAGTCCCTATGATAGGCGCACCATATTCATATCCTGTGAGACTGCACTCAGCAGGTAAAGCATATGGGTCTGGTGGAGGGCAGGTTTGGTTCCAAACAATTACATTTTTATTTGTTTGAATATCCGTAAAAGTAGGCACAGCAAGTGTTGGTGTTGCGCCTTGAGCTGCAGCTAGACTGTCGCCAGTTGTATAGCCTACAAGGACGTATGGTTGTCCTGTCGAGCAAGAAGCTCCGACTACTGGACCACCTGTGACTTCATAGGTACTGTAGTCTGCTCCAAAAGTCATGTCTGATGTTACAGCTTCATATGGATTTGGGCTATTAAATCCAACTGTACTCAGGTTGTATGATCCGCTTCCAGCACCTATGTTGTCTGCGCTCCATGTAGCGTTCATAGGAAATGCTGAGCTATTGGCGGTCACTGATGTTGCCATCACTCCATCGATATACTTATCGATAGTTACTTTGACAGTTGATGGTCCGGATCGAAGTGAAAGATTATCGATGAGGAAGCCATTTCCAGCTGTTGCTGGAGCAGCTGTTCCACCCGAGCGAAAAATAGCTGTTTTGACAATCCTTACAGATTGTTCAGCTGATGCTTCAGAGTCAAATCGGTAATAGTTCTCCCAGCTTGTTCCAGTGTGTTTTAGAACGCCATCGACCCAAACTTTTACAACGTCATTTGATGGCCCGTCAACTACATCAAGAGCTAGTTTGATCGTGTGCGGAGCTCTGTTGTAAGTTCCTAGATCAGTTTGTACAAAGTTTGCCGGATTTGCCGTTCCCTGAACGTCGTAAAAAATTATCTTAACCCCCCCTGCAGTATCTTGAAAGCCGACATAGCTCATGCGAGAACCGTCTCCTCTGTCTGGTGAAACAGATAGAAACAACCCAGGTTGCTCAGAAGCAGGAATAGTTGAGGCGATGTCAAATTGCATCTCAAAGTGGGTTTGTTTTGTACCAACCGAGAAAGATCCAGCGGTTGCGCCAGTTTCACCTACTGAATTGGTAAGAGGTGTTGCAAATGTTTGATCGCCAAAGCAACCGCTTGTTACTGCGTTTGAGATACGAAGAGATTGAGCATCAAACCCTGTTGTTCCGAGTGCGCTGTTAACAGCGTGGTCATAGACTGCACATCCAGATCCTGCAGCTCCGAGACTATTCCACCCATCTTGAGCATTAATGACCCCAAGAGTGTATGGTGGGTTTTCAAAGTTAACATTAACAGTATCTGCAAAGGCTGGACGAACAAGAAGCAAAAGTGCTAAAGAGAAAAGTAGTGTATAAAATTTTTTCATATATTCACCTCCTTTCTTAGGTAGGTTGTGTCAAATAAATTCACCCGCTCTTACTATTCACCTGAAATCGATATAGTGAGGGCGGGATGCACGAAAAACCCCTCACATCCTTCCAACTCTGGATGTAAGGGGTTGCGATTTTCAATAGAACAAAAGATATACGATACCAGGCAGGTAGTATTCATAGCTTTATTTACTTTTTCGCACTTCTAGGGAAATTCCTGATGTGTCTACGACTGTTCGTCTTGAACACCTCGCCTCCGTTGACGGCCGGCGTATTACCCATAACAGACATACTACCGGAGGATCATTTTTCTGTCAATTATACTTAACAGACACAAACTATATCCTTACTCAGTCAATATTTTGGTGAAAAATATATTGAGGAATCGTGATGTTTTCACAGAGCTCTTGTTTACTATGACACTTCCTCTGCATTAAAAAGATGGAGCAGATTTTTTAAGGGGAATAAGTGGTTGGATGTCAGATAAATCAATAGCAAAAGTATCTAATGATTGCCTTCTATCATCTCCATCTATTTCAAATGGGGTGACTAAAATTTTTTTTACTGCAGCATTGCCAAATTCGACACCATAAAAGAAATCACATGATTCTTCTGTTATCTTTCCATACTGGTCTGTCCTCCTGATATCTTCATGAATAATTAATCCTCTTTGGTTATATGTTCTTTTGTACTCTAAGTGCAAGGAGACAACGTGTACAGGTCTTCCTATTTCGTCATACTCAACGACTGCGTCTTGCGACTCCTCTCCTTCTTTTTGTGGTTGGAGGTATTTTGGGACTTTTACTACCAGAGGATTTTCGCTGAGGACTTCACTTGCCCGTGACTTAATAACATCAGGAGATTGAGGAAAAGAAGGTTGCGAGTAGTTCATTTTTAAAACTTGCCTTTCGAATAAAAACTGATCAGGTGTTTGGTCTTCTCTCCCTACAAGGTAGATTTCTGCTGGTGCTTTTCTTGCGGTCTCAACCATTATTTACTCCTTGAGGATCCCTTTGTTGGGTTAAACCAGTTGTAGTACACAACAGGAATAAAGAAAAGCATGATCGTTCCAGAAAACAGAAGACCAGCGATGATTGCTCCACCCAGACCTCTCCAAAGAGGGTCAGAAACGGTGATCGGAATGAGTCCACAGATAGTTGCAAGAGATGTGAGAGCAATAGGCTCAAGTCTGCTTTCTGATGCGTCGATAATACTGTCGACAAATTTCATGCCTATCGCGAGGTTGGCATTGATCTTATCAACAACAAGAATTGCATTTTTAACGACAATACCAAATAGTGCAAGAACTCCGATAAGAGCCGGAAACGATAACGGTGTTTTGGTAAGAGAAAAGACAATAAATACACCTGAGATAGATAGAGGAATAACAAGCATCACAATAATAGCTTTTCTAAATGAGCCAAATTGAATAACCATAGTCACGATGATGAGAAGAAATGACAAAAGCATAGCAGCAAGAATTGATGTAACAGAATTTTGATTTTCTTCGTTAACGCCACCTGTTTTCCAGCTGTAACCTTCAGGAAGTCTGAGGTCGGAATCTGCATAGGACTCTAGTTCCTTGTTGAGTATCGAAGTTGTATAACCCTTGCTTACCGTTGCAGAAATAGAGATAGTTCTTTTCCCATCTTCGCGGGTAATAAGTGTTGGATTGGTCTCAAGTTTAAATGATCCAAGGCTGCTAAGAAAAAGATTGCCATTTTGTGTTGGAATAACAAGTGATGAGATATCAGAGACATTTTGGAGGTCAGTGCTCATGCGAAATGTAATGTCTTGCTTACTATTACCTGCTGTTGTCTCATTGCCAAACTTTACAGAATCAAGAGTAAAGCCACTAGCGAAACTTCGAAGCCAAAATCCCAACTGATCTTGCGTTATATTATTCTGAGCTAATTTTGTTTGGTTTGGCACAAAGACAATTTTTCCTGTGCCTGGCTTGATAGATTTACTGATATCAGTCACTCCTTTTTGTTTTTCCAGATAGGAGACAACTTTGTCTGCATATGAGTCAAGTGTTGGGATATCATCGCCAAATAATTTTATCTGGAGGTCTGCTCCCGCAGGAGGTCCGCCGCTCTCTTCAACTACTGCCAATTTTCCTGCAGTGTATGAACTCAAGGTACTTCGAAGGTTATCTGCGATATCAATTGATGTTTGGGTTCTATTCTTTGGCAGTACGAGAGAATAAAGGATATTGTTGCTTCCCGCCCCCCCTGGGCCTCCAGACTGGGTAAATGCCTGACCAATGTCAGCTGTGACATATGAAACATTTTTTGTTTTTCGCAGAGTCTGAAGAAGTGAAAGTGTCTCTTTTTGGGCCGTTTCTGTATTTGTTCCAGCAGGGAGTTCTACAGAAACATAGACAAAGTCCTGATCACTTTTTGGAAAAAATTCATTTTTTACAAAACCAAGTGGGACCAAGAGATAAGAAAATAGTGAAAAAATAACAACCATGATAACTGCTCTTCTCCTATTTTGTTGTGTAGCTAGAATTCGTCCTAATGCAGATCTATACCTCTTGCTAAATCTTTCAAAATCAATGACACCGTTGTCCACAAATGATGGTGCCTTTTTAAGCGTCTTGTGACTATTTTGTGCATTATGTAAAAACTTACTAGATCTTCTGACCAGAGCAAGTCTCGCCTTTGCAGTCACAAAGAGAAAAAGAAAGAGTGCTATAAATGCGAGTGGAAGAAATGGTCCTTTTGGAACAATAGCAAAAAAGATCGTCAAAAGTATTAAGACGAGTAGTACTCTGAGAAAAATTACTACCCGTGATGGAATTTGTGGCTTAAGTAAAATGATCATGAGAGGAATAGTAATAAGCATTGCAACTCCAAGAGATGCTAGAAGTGTGCTTGATACAACAATGGGAATAGCTTTGATAAATTCACCAATAATGCCTGTTGAGAGAAGTAGTGGAAAGAAAGCCCATACGGTAGTAAGTGTTGTTGTGAGAACAGGAATAAGAAAGTCTTTCCATACCAAAATACCTGTTTCAAGTGGAGTAAATTTTCCTGATTTAAAATACGATGTCATTGCGGAAATAACTACGATAGTGTCGTCAACCAAAAGACCCAGTGATAGGAGGAGTGAAAACATAGAAAGAAAGTTCAAAGAAATTCCTGCAAATTTCATGACTGAAAAGCTGATTAAAAAAGTGAGAGGAACTGCAAAAAATGAGACAAATGCCTGTCTTGCTCCAAGAAATACAAA
>CAYWEJ010000019.1:6232-11139 GCA_964457465.1 uncultured Gammaproteobacteria bacterium
TCTGTGTCTATACCTGAGTTAAATTCTACTTGGACAACAGACACATTTTCTTGAGATGTTGATGAGACTGTTTTGATATCTGCAACACTTGCAATGCCATCTTCAACTGGCTGTGTCACCAAGGACTCAATATCTTTTGGATTTGCTCCTGGTAAAACAGTGCTCACGACCACAATCGGAATTTTGATCTCTGGATTTACTCTTCTTGGGAGGGATGCATAGCTTGCTGCGCCAATACCTATAACTGATAAGAGCAACAAAAGAAGAAGTCGAGGGTTGGACAGATACTTTGCTATAAAAGAATTTTTAAGCTTTGAATCAAATTTGAGATGATGAAGATAGGATGTTTCTGTTTTCATACATATTACTTTTCAATAACTACTTTATCCCCTGCTATGACGTTTCTATTAAGAATAATCTGATCTCCATTTTGTAGACCTTCAGTAATTTGAACGTATCGACCGAAAATTTCTCCTAAAGTAACTTTTCGTGATATAGCTTTGTTTTTTTGAACGACATAGACACTTGATTCTGACTGGGATTCATACACAGCGTCAATTGGTACAAATGGAACAACGCTGTTGGTGTCTGCGTAGCCAACTGGAACAGAAATAGGCATATATTCACCATCTGTTAACTCTACCTCAACACCGTCTGGAATGTTGTACATAATTGAGTAGAGTTGTCCGTCTGTAGCAACTGTTGAGACGTATGATGGCGTAAGGGCAATTCTTTTACTACCAATAGTTAACTCACTTGGCTCAACTCGTGAAATCGACTCTGCAATCTCTCTTGGTGCTCTAAGAACTGCCGTTGACCCGCCTTGTGTACTTGCAATAATAGCAATAACTGTCCCTGGATTTACACTTTGTCCCTCATGAACATTCACTCTTTGAACAGTACCTGCGAAAGGAGCAGCTGGGTGCATAATTCCTGCCTGAACAAGAGCTAAGTTGTACTGGATTTTACTCACTGTCTTGTTAAGTTCTAGTGCTTTTGCTTGAACATCAAGCTGTTTGAGAGTAATTTCTTTTTGCAAATTACCCATAAGCGTTGGAGGATTTGAAGTGTTTGTCTGGTACTCAATTGATCGTACACTTCCTCTGAGCTGATTTACTCCTGCTTGGAGCTGTGCTTGAGATGCTCGAAGAGCCGGAAGAGCCGGATCATTTGGATCTACCTGCTCTTTTTGAGCTATTTGATCATTGAGACTGGTAAGCATAGCCTCATTGAGATCTAAAAGGTCTCGCGTCTCACCTAGAGATCGGTCTGTAATTTGTCTTAACTGCTCTGTATTTTCTGCAGATGCAGTTGCGATATCTCTTTGTCTTGAAAGAATATCTTTTTGTAGTCCATAGGTGTCGTTGACATTTTTAAGTTGTGCACCTGCAAGTTGCGCTTGTAGCCCGGCTGCATCTCCGCCCTGATAATTTGATGAGAGTGACACCAGTGTCTGCCCTCTTCCTACTTGCTGTCCTTCTTGTACATGAACTGTCTGGACAATGCCTGGTGCTTGAGCAACGATCTTTACTACGCCATTCTTCTCAATTTGTGCCTGAAGAGCAACTGTTGGTGCCTTGCCAATACTGTACACTTTTATTGCTTTTACCGGGATAGCTTTGGTAACTTCTTTTTTACCAAGACCACTGATGACATTGCCTAAGATTAAAACAAGAAGAAGCATACCAAGGCTTATTAAAAAACTTGTAAGAGGCTTTTTTTCGATGTATGCGATTGTTTTTTGATAGCGCTTGTTTTTGGTTACTCTCTTTCTTAAAGAGCGCGGATGGAGAAAAGATGTAATTTTTTGAAAAGAAAATGCCATAAAAAATATAGGTGGCAGGAATATACCAAAAACGAGGGAGCGTAAAGAGGTAGTGTCAAGGAATTATAGCCTTTTTTGAGCCTGTAGTCAACATCACCGAAGGAGAAATAGCCAATAAACAATTGCTAAGACTATGCGGTAGATCGCAAAGGGAACAAATGTGTGTTTGGAAATAAATGATACAAAAAACTTAACAGCAAAAAATGCTACAACAAATGAGGTCACAAAGCCGATAATCAGGAGGTGAAGATCTGAAAGAGAGAATGTGTGATATGAATGAGCAAGATCTAAGACTGTTGCTGCAAGGATAGTAGGTACTGCAAGAAGAAATGAGAATTCAACAGCAGTTTGTCTTTTTGTGCCAACAAGCATGCCGCCAACGATTGTTGCTGCTGCTCTTGATATTCCAGGAACTACAGAAATTGACTGAAAAAGTCCTATGAGAATTGCCTGTCTGTTGGAAATGTGTGATAGATCTGAAGCATGACTATCTTTTTCTTTATGTATTTTTTCAATAACAATCAGAGCAATCCCTCCGACAAAAAGTGAAACAAGTGGTACAGTAGGATTTGAAAGGAGCGCTTCTTTAATAAATGGATAGAGAGTAAACCCAATGATTGCAGTTGGTAAAAAGGCCAAAAAAAGCTTTTGCCAACAATTTCTTTTAAAGATCAGTGTTTTCCAGTACATGACAACAATTGCCAGAATAGCTCCTAGCTGAATAATGATCTCAAAACTTTTGGTAAATTCACTTTGTGTAACATTAAATAGATGTGAGGCAAGTATGAGATGGCCTGTTGATGATACGGGGAGAAATTCTGTAAGGCCTTCAACAATTCCTAGAATAAAAGCATGTATAACTTCCATAGTAATATTGTATCAACTTTTTAGATTGAATAATGCAAAAAGCCCAATATGATCTGAGAGATATAATTCATCATTTTTTTCTTTAATGCTATCTTTTAAGATGTAGGCTACTTTTTTGGGCGTAAGCGTGTTTGAGTGAAAAATAAAATCTAACCTACCTACCTTTTGTCCTTCTGGTAGAAATACCTCGTGATATGTTGGAAATGAGTCCTTTTTAAATGCATCATGAAGCTTGGTATCTTTTACAAAGTTTTTGTAGTACGACGAGTCTTTTGGCATATTAAAATCTCCCGCAAAAATTAATGCTTTACCCCTTTGTGTAAATGTCTTCACAAGTTGATTTAGCTGGGTCAGTTGGGACTGAAGTATCGAAGTGTAATTGCTCTCCTTTTCCCAGTCATGCTTAGAATTCTGCGTTAAGTGAGTATTGAGAAGATAAACATTAGTTCCATGAATATGAGAAAGTAGCACTCCTTTTCCTGAAAGATGTCCAGTGATTGATTTGTCAAATAACTTTCCTCTCGTATGAAAGTCTATAAAGTGTTTTCTAGCTAGTTGAAACTTACTCATCGTGACTAATCCACCTCTTGGGCCAAAATAACTATGTCTATAAAAGGAATACTTGTATTCCTTAAGATGATTCATGAGGTACCGAAGATGAAAGTAGTCATGAACTTCCTGCAAGAAAATTATATCCGGGGAAACTTTTTGTATTTCTTCTGCAATCAGCTTAAATCTTTTTCTGATATTGTTTCTCATGAGGGTTTTAAGCACTTTATGTGGCACAAAAGGCGTGCCATAAACATTGAGAGAGACGACGGAAAGATTGGTAGGCATGGGATCATTATACTCTCCGTGATACAATTTTTTCATGCGTTCTTTTTTCGGATATGCTGTGAGCGTTTTACTTCTCAGTTCTTTTTTACTTCTTATGTTTTATGTAATACTCCCCTCAGGTGTAGCACAGTCACGATATCTTTCCCCCCTCCCTGAATTTCTTAATCTTGGCGTGAACAAGCAAGTTACTCTTCTTGATTTCTGGTCTCCCATTATCGAAAAGTTCCAAGGAGAGTCAAAAGTTCCTATATTTTCTGCAAAATCTGTACTTTTGTACGATTTGGCTACAAACAAGACGCTTTACGAGCATCAAAGCTCACAAAAGCTTCCTATGGCATCACTTACCAAGATTATGACTGCTGTTATAGCACTTGAAAATCCTAAAAAAGATGACAATTACTATGTGTATCCTGAAAATATAGTCGGAGAAGATAGTATGGGTGTGACGAGTGGTGAGTCATATACGCTTGAAGAACTTATTTATGGACTTATGTTGCCTTCAGGAAATGATGCTGCTGAGGTCTTAGCTAGTAACTATAGTGAAGGAAGAAATGCATTCGTAGTGGCGATGAATGACAAAGCAAAGGCTATTGGGCTGTCAGATACACGCTTTAGTAATCCATCTGGACTTCAGGGAGACGGAGAGCAATATACGACTGCGCAAGATCTTCTTATACTAACCAAGTATGCACTTGAGACATTTCCCTTCCTAAAAAAAGTCGTTGCAACCTATCAACATGATTTGTTCGCCACAGCTTCACATAAGGCGCTCACACTTTATAATGAAACAAATCTCTTGACAACTTATCCTGGTGTCAAAGGTGTCAAAACAGGCTACACACCTGAGGCTGGTATGTGTCTGATAACTCTTCTGGAATATAAAGAGCACAGTATCATTGGGATTCTTCTGAACAGTCAAAACAGGCGTGAGGAGATGAAACAATTTTTAGACTATTCATTAGTGAGTCTTGGTATTGATCCCCCACTCCATCAGTAATTTTGTTGAATAACAGCGTGATTTCAAGTACAATACACTAACTTGCCGCGGTGGTGAAATGGTATACACGGGGGCCTTAAGAGCCCCTGTTCGCAAGGACGTGGGGGTTCGAGTCCCCCCCGCGGCACCATTCGGCTGATAAGCAGTTTTAACGGGGAGTGGCGCAGTTGGTAGCGCGCGCGGTTTGGGACCGTGAGGCCGCAGGTTCGAATCCTGTCTCCCCGACTCTACTCAAAATAGCTATCAGGGAATTGTCAAAAATCTTCTTCAATTGGAAAAATAAATTTTTACTGTCTTGTAAAAACCATGTGTTAAAAAATGGCGTAAAACTCATTAGCAGAAGCTCGCTTCATCTATCTTTATAAAGCACAAAAATCTAGC
>CAYWEJ010000020.1:0-11005 GCA_964457465.1 uncultured Gammaproteobacteria bacterium
ATTTCGGAGGATTTGACCGTTGCCAGATAAATGTTCTGCTGTAATTACTACTGGAATTTTGTCTTGAAATATCTCAAACTCCTGATGCGCCTGACCTTTGATCTCGGGTAATTTTTCCTCAAGTCTGGTGATGGCATCCATAATTTCTCGCTCTTCTATGTCAACAATGTTCGCCTTGTTGAGTAGGCCAATCAGCCCAAGAATAGTGTAGCCATTGCCAAGTCTTGGAACACCTGATGGATTGAGGGCTCCATCAAAAATATATGAGGGGATATCGTGCTTTCTTGCAAATTCAGCGAGTGCACCACCTTTAGTAAGTACAAGTATCTTGGCATTTTTTGCTAATGCTTCATTTGCACAAGAGAGCACTTCTTCTGTGGTGCCTGAATAAGAAGTAAGTACAACTAACGTGTTTTCACCTACATACGCTGGGAGATGATAATCAGTAACCACTTCACTAGGATATGCCATCTCAAGACCTAGAAGCGCTTTAGTAACAAGTGCACCATAAATTGACGCACCCATACCACAAAAGACAATGTTTGAAACTGTACTCGTATCGATTTGTATCTCAAGCTTTGAGATATCATCCCAGGCAGCTTTGCACTGCTTGACTAATAGCTCAGTTGAAGCAAAAGTATCCCGTGGGTCTATTTTTTTGATCTCGTCAAGGTTAAGAACGTTCTGCATTGCTATGCTTCCCCTCTCTCAAATTTCCGTTGCTCAGGTGTTTCATCAGGCCTCTTATAATCATCTTCAAGTCTGAGTGTGGTCCCACCCTCAGGCGTAGAGACTTCTATAACATCACAGTCAGTAACAGCTTGGTGTCTATGCTTCTGCCCGACTATCATCGTATAGCCAACGCCTTTTTGCATATGAACTGTCTCCAATTCGCCATCAGTATTTTCAACGATCAGATCGCATTCGCCACTCGTAAGCCAGTAACTTTCTTGTTTGGTATCGTGAACCTGGAGAGAGAGGCGGTGGCCTTTGTTGATATGCATCAATTTACCCATATATGGCATGCTTTCTGGGACCCAGTGAAGTTCATAGCCCCATGGCTTCTCTACTTTTTTTACGTACGGTGTGAGCTTGAAGTCAGACTTATCGATTTTATTGAGATCAATTGTCATATTAGTGACCGGAATGTGAAGTGTCCTCTTTTGCTACGGACTTGATGAATGCTTTGAGCTCATCACGCTTTTCTTCCATGCTAGTCTTATCGAATGATTCTACATTCAGACGCAGGAGAGGTTCTGTATTTGAAGTCCTGACATTAAATCGCCATGTAGGATAGCTTACCGATACACCATCTAATTCTTCAAGTTCGCCATCATGATATTTTTCTTTCAAGGCAGCAAGTATTTCTGGCGCGTTCGTCACTCTGAAGTTAAATTCAGTTGACTCAAAAGCACGTCGATACTCTTCAACAAGCTCTGAAAGCTTTTTATTTTCCTCACTCATAACTTTAAGAACTGTAAGGATAGTCATGAGCTGATTTTCTCCATTACCTGTATCTTTGTAGAAATAATGAGCAGATGATTCACCCGCAAAGACTGCGCCAGTCTTGTGCATAGTCTCAGTAATGAAAGCATGTCCTACTTTGGTAACTTCCCATTTACCACCATTTTCCTCAACGATCTTTCTATTGTTGAGAATATACCTAATATCAAAAAGTATGGTTGCACCTGGGTATTTTTTCAAAAACTCCTTTGCAATAATTCCTGTAATAATTGATGCTGGAACAACTTGACCTTTGTCATCAATGAAAAAAAGTCTGTCTCCATCTCCGTCAGGTGCTAGACCAAAATCTGCTTTTTCAGCAAGAACTCTCGCCTGTAAATCCACGAGATTGTCATAATTTAGTGGGTCAGGTTGATGTGCTGGGAACGTGCCATCAAACTCGAAATTCATTTTGACTAGGTCAGCGGGGACTCGCTCAAAGATTGCTGAAATATACTGTGCTCCCATTGCGTTTGCTGTGTCAGCAACTACTTTATAGTGTTTGATATTGGGATTTTCCAAAATAGAAAGAGCAGTAGTAACCTCCTCATTCATAAGACCTGATCTTTCTTCAACTTTTCCACCAGCTTCTGAGTCGACAAAACTTCCTTCAATAGCAATTTGTTTTACTTCTTCCATACCGGTGCTTTTACCGATCTTGATGAGGCCTGCTGGACTATTCATGACAAATTTAACACCGTTATATTCTTTTGGATTATGTGATGCAGTTATTTGAATCCCAGCATCGTATCCATTGTGAAACACAGAAAAATAAAAAGAAGGAGTCGAGATCATCCCAACATCTATAACATGAGCTCCCATCTCAGCGAGTGCTTTACGTGCGACTTCCATGAGTTCAGGCGATGATGTTCGCATGTCGTTACCAAGAACAACAGTCATTTGCCTATCGAGGTTAAGTTTGGATTTGAAAAAGGTGTATGTTGCTTTGACAATTGCTTCAATAACGGAAGCGTTAATCTGAGTAGGGTAAATGCCGCGGATATCGTATGCCTTGAAGATCTTTGGATCTATATCCATGAACAAATATTAGATATCGCTGAGAAAAATGTCAAGCGAGACATGGAGTGGAGCTGAAAGCTCTCCTGTCTTGAGCTCTCTATCGATGGTTGCAAGCTTTTTGTAATGCCTAACAAGGCTTTGGGGTGAGAAAAGCTTTGCTTGCTTTTGAAGTTTTGATAATTGCCATGGAGCCATTCTTTTTATCTCATCAATTGGACTATCTGTTTTTTCACATAGCGCAAGAAGTAGTCTAAATTGCCTCACAAGCATGAAAAAAATCATCTCATCGCTGGTCGTCTCAAGTACTTTTTGATGAAGACTTACTAGCTGTCTGCCATTGCCTTCTTTTAGACTATCAAGGAAAAGAAAAAGAGTCTGAGGGAGCTTGAATGTTTTTACAGTGGCATGCTTGAAGTAGGAGAGATTTTTTTTGTCCAACTCTTTATCTTCCCAGAGATATATTTCATGCTCAAGTGTCTTGCTTTGAATATAAGAAAGTACTGCATCAAATTCTTTAGAGTTTTTTCTTTTCTTAAAAAAATGCTCAATTGCATATGTTTTTGAGCTGAGGAAAAGATCTCCTCCATCCATTTCTTGCATGAGATCAGTTAGTGTGGTAGTCTCACCATCTATCGAGACAGTGCTGGAGAATTTTAGCTTAATTTCATTAAGATAATTGCGGGATGATGCTGCATCATCGCCATGGATAATGGTTATCATAGTTCTATATTTTCATGAGCCACTTAAAAGTTGCTTGTAAGGCTTTAGATAATGAAATACCCGATTTTGGTTTTTCATCTGTACTAAAACTCTTAATTAACGTCGTAGGTTCAGGCTGAGAAATGACGCTAAGGACTTCGGGCGAGAGGATTGGTTGCCCTTTTATTTTAGGAAAATTCATGATGGTCTCGTATTGTTTTGTCTTCTCTCCACTAGCATTGATAAAGGAAAATTTTTCAAATGGACCAGTTGCTTGGAGAATAAATGGTGTTATAGCTACGATGTTCTTGTCATTCCATACATTGGTGAGTGCATCAGTATAATATGAGGCACGCTTGTCCTCAGATATCTCTTCACCTGTCCACCCTGTTTCAGTAATAAAAATTGGATGAGTCTTTGAGCTCATTTCACCAATAGCCTGTTGCTCATATAAAAAGCTTGTAATACTTGATGAGGTCTTGAGACTTGGTGGTTGAGAAAACCCAGGATTGGGGTAGGAATGACTTGCTAAGCCATCTACTTGGTTAAAAATACCGGGTATCTCATCATTCATTTGACGAAAAAAATTGTACTGGTTAATGTACGTTGACCCTTGATTCGGAGCTGCGTTGTCCATGCCACTACTGATGAGAAAAAAGTCAGGATTGATGGACTTAAATACGGTCACTGCATAGGAAAGTATTTGAGCATATTCCGAAGGGTTGGCAGACCCACCCCATTCATCGCCTCTATTTACTTCATTAAATACGATAATATACCTATTTTTCGTTGGCCATTCTAGAGAATTTAGAAAGTTTGCAAAATCAAGAATATCTGTTTCATCAGGCCTTCGCCACACGTGCGTATTGAAGTAGTCTCCCTCCGTTGCTAGACGAATGATTGGAATAAGATGCTTTTCTTTTGCTTTGTTCATAAAATCTTGCCATTTTTTTAAGTCTTTATCTCCCGATTGGATAGGGATAAGTACATAACCCCAGTCGCCATTATTACCATTCACGAGTCTGGCTGCCTCATCAAGCTCAGTGGTAAAAAGAATATGGATACCGATTTTGTTGTTAGGAGTACCAAGAGGATTCTCAATAGCAAATGTTTTTGGAGTAAAAATAAAAAGTAATATCAGTAAAAAGAAAATTTTTTTCATGGCTATCTATTATATCACTCTTTTCAAATAAAAATTAGGCTTATAGTCAACTTTCATATTCTTAGGTATAATACGTGTATGAAAAATATTTGGAGTAGCTTGCCTCAGCCGTTTTTTGTTTTGGCTCCTATGGAGGATGTGACAGACACCGTTTTTAGACGGATTGTAGTGTCTTGTGGACGCCCAGACCTCTTCTTTACAGAATTCACTAGTGTCGATGGTCTTTTTTCAGAAGGTCGTGATGCCGTTATTAAGAGATTTGACTTTACCAAAGAAGAGTTGCCTCTTATTGCGCAGATTTGGGGGATAAAGCCTGAGAATTATTTTAGAGCTGCGAAACTAATTGCATCAATGGGATTTAGTGGTATTGATATCAATATGGGTTGTCCTGAAAGAAAAGTAGTTAGAATCGGAGCGTGCTCAGCCCTAATGAATAATAGAACACTTGCCAAGGAAATTATAGAAGCAACCAAAGAAGGTGCGGGGGAGTTGCCAGTGAGTATCAAAACTCGAATAGGATTTAAAGAAGCAAATATTGAGGATTGGATAGGTTTTTTACTCGAACACAATCTTGATGCATTAACCATCCATGGAAGAACAACTAAAGAAATGTCTGATGTTCCTGCTCAATGGGAAGAAATTGCAAAAGTTGTCAGACTTCGAGACGCTATGCAAAAGCCAACACTTATTATTGGTAATGGTGATGTTCGCTCAAGACATGAGGGGTTGCTCAGAGTAAAAGAGACAGGCGTTGATGGGGTCATGGTAGGAAGGGGTATTTTTCATGATCCTTGGATGTTTAACAAAGACCATTTTGGAGACAGTGTTGAAAAAAATGAAAAACTTAAAAAGTTGATTGAACATATATCACTCTTTCTATCGCACTGGGGTGAAAAAAAACACGATGCCATCCTCAAGAAGTTTTATAAATGTTATATTGTTGGTTTTCCTGGTGCCTCCGAGCTTCGTGCTCAGTGCATGTCCTATCCAACTCCAGAAGACGTCATCAAAAAACTAGAGGAAATAGTATATAATTAGTCTATGCCTAATATTGATCAAAAGAAATTATTGCAAGCAATTATTGTTATTGTAGGCTTTGGCATTTTTGTTTTATCGCTCACGTATATTATTCCTCTTCTTGGTATTATTGCTGTTTTGTCAGTAGTTGGAGCATTGGGATACGCACTCTATCTCCTCTTTACCGGAAAGAAAAAAGTCTAAGTTGTCTTATAGTAGAATTTCTTGCTTTCTTTTGCTATACTCTTCGAAGCTGGATTTCCCAGCTTGATCTTTAATAAACTCTCAAAGGAGACCTGACGTGGAAGATAGCATTCCTCGTGGACAACTCGCGCCAGGCGAAGACTCCTGGCATCTCAAAGCTTATCGATGGGGCATGAAGCATGGCAAAGCAAAAAAACCTGGTTATCGGGAAAATCTCTGCCACTATATGCGTGTCATCCTCATCTGGGTCCCGATTTTCTGGTTTTTCAAGGCTCCAATTAGAAAGAAGGGAATTCTTTCTTATGTTCGGCCTTGGGAAGTGGTCTTTGTACCAGCATGTCTTGCTGGCACAGTATACGTGGTCTACAAACTGTGGACGATCGTTGATTGGGATCATTTCTGGCACGAGTTCTGGATGATCTTCAGACATCCAAGTCTCTCTGCTCTAGCTGTCACATTTCTGATAATGGCTGCGGCGTTCTTGGTCGTCTTCCAACGGGAAGTTGAAAGGTTTTTTCAAAGAAACATCAAACATCTCGAATTTCTCCTTTTGATAGTAGCACCTTTCTATTGGCTATTTTTGGCTGTGAAACGGCTGGCAATTTTCGTCTTCAGACCTAGGTTTTATTATCTGGGTGTGTGGACGGTGCTGCTTCTGACTTCAGCAGTTGGATTCACATGGATCTGGACTGACGAAGCAGTTTACCTTGGCAAGTGGGCCGTAGCTATTGCACTTGCCACTATTTTGGTTATAGCTGCTGTGATCGGCGTGGTCGTGTTGGTGTGGTTCCTGTTTGATGATCAGCATGTCGATTTAGGTTGGCGTATTTCACAAGCGTACAACAACAGTGAAGCGCCAAGAGTTGTGAAAAAGAAAGGGACGAGTTTTTTCCGAATGCTCTGGCACTTTGTTCGTGCCAAGAAATATAAGATTTGTCCTTTCATCATTTTGCCTGAGGACAGAGTCCAGATGGCAGACTCTGAGGATTGAGAGTTATCGTGGGCGGTGCTAGTCACCGCCCTTTTTTTAGATTTTAATACAGATGTTGACCAGAAATCAGAATATGCCTAGCTTTTTAACTGCTTTTTTTGCTTCACCAACAAGAACGTCGATATCTTCCTGCGTGTGTGAAGCGTTCAATTGAATGCGAATTTCATCTTTGCCTTTAGGGACAACAGGGTAGGTGATGTTGGTTACAAGTATACCAGCATCAAACAGCGCATTGCGCAACTCTTTGGCTTTGAGTGTGTCACCAACCAAGAGTGGTTGAATAGGATGTTCAGACTCGGCAGCAAATTGGAGTCCAGCTCTTACCATTTCATCCTTCAAATACTTTTTGCTTTTCTCAAGCTTACTTAAGAGTTTTTGGCCATCTGGAGAAGTTACAAGATTTACTGACGCTAGTGCTGCTCCAGCTACTGATGGAGAGATAGAGTTAGAATATATATAAGTAGCTGCTGATTCACGAAGATAATCTATCATCAGTTGGTCTCCAACTACATACCCTCCATCACTACCAAACCCTTTACCAAATGTCCCTACGAGCAGATCAGCTGGTGCTTTGGATATTTCCTCAGTCCCACGACCTGTTTTCCCAAAAGCAGCTACACCGTGACTATCATCAACTACCAGCAAAACACCCTGTTCATATACGTTCTCAAATTGCATACAGACATTTTTCAACGTGCTAATATCCGCTGCCTCTCCAATCATACTAAAGACGCCATCGCTGACGACTACCGCCCTTTTAAATTTTGTCTTGTTCTCCTCAAGAACACGACGGAGATCTTCAACGTCCATATGCTTATAGATAAATTTTTGTTCACTGCTGATACTTGCAGCTCTCACGCCATCGATAATACTGCGATGGTTAAGCGTGTCTGATATTACGCAGACTTCACGAGAAAGAAGAGAATCTTTGCTTTGTCCATTAAGGAGGCACGACATGACAGCAATATTGGTTGCAAAAGCACTTGAAAAAACCATTCCAGCTTCACGATTATGAAATGTAGCGATTGCATCCTCCAAGTCTCTATACACTTTAAGTGTTCCTGAAATAAATCTTACTGCACCTGGACCAGCGCCATATTTTTTAGATGACTTTTCTTCAGCTTCTAGGAGATGGGGATTAAAGCGAAGACCTAAATAGTCATTGGAGTTAAAAACAATGCAATTTTTACCACCAATAATTGCCTTGGGTGAACTTTCTTGTGTAAACCCTTCAATAACAGCCTCTTTTCTTTTAGTGCTTCCTGCAGCGTCTATACGCTTTATTTCATCTCTAAGAATAGTTGCAAACGTTGAATTCATAGTCTGTGTTGCTCAAGCATTATGTTAATTTCTTTTTAAGCTCTCTTAGCATAACTTCGGCAATTTTTTTAAGATCATACTCATGTTTCCATCCCCAGTCTGTGCGAGCCTGTGAGTCATCAATACTCTCTGGCCAACTGTCTGCTATTTTTTGTCTATGATCAGGTTTGTAGGTTACTATAGTTTTGATATGTTTGTTGATCTCATGCGCTAGCTCTTCTGCTGAGAATGAGATGGCAGCTAGGTTATAGGAAGTGCGGACGGTAAGTTTTTTCGGATCCGCTTCCATAAGTTTGATTGTCGCGTTGATTGCATCATCCATATACATCATAGGTAAGGTGGTTCCTTTAGCAACAAAGCATTCATATTCACCCTTTCGCAGCGCTTCATAGAAGATTTCGACAGCGTAGTCTGTCGTACCCCCACCTGGTTCTTGCTTCCAGCTGATGATACCAGGGTAGCGAACGCTTCTTACATCGACACCATACTTATTATGATAGTACTGAACTAAAAGTTCTCCTGCAACCTTGGTTACTCCATACATAGTAGTTGGTTCCAGAATTGTTCTTTGAGGAGTCATTTTTCGAGGTGTTGTCAGACCAAAAGCTGCGATTGATGACGGCCAGAAGACCTTAATTTTTTTCTCTACAGCCAAATCCAGAACGTCTTTGAGTGAGTTCATATTGAGGTGCCAGGTAAATTGGGGGTCGACCTCTCCCTTTGCAGATAAAAGAGAGACGAGGTGGTAGATATCGTCAATATGGTATTTGTTAACAAGAGATAATAAATTTTCTTTATGAGGAAGCTCTGCTCGCTCCACAATGCCATCAAAATCTGATGGAATATTATGATGTCCCACAGCGATGACGTTATTTTTGCCGTATTTTTTCTGAAGGCTAGGGATGAGCTCTGTGCCAATTTGTCCAAAAGCGCCAGTAACGAGGATTTTTTTAAGCATAGAGATGTTGATGTGTTAACTTTAGTGTATAAAATTACCCATGTCAATTGAATAAGTGGGCTCTAGGGATTTTTCCTTCTGAATGGAACAACTTTTCCTGATGAGTCAGGAGCGGTGTCTGGAGTTTTGTTTCCGGTATTGGTATTTGCAAATCCAATAAGATCCAGTCTTTCAATGAACTTGCCTGCAGCATGGTCTCCAAGCACGTCTCTTGCCAATAGGATTGCTTTACCTCTAAGACGAAGTCTTAGGTCTTCACTTTCTATCTCATTTGCAACACCAAATGTATGAGCAACAAGGTCGCGATATGCGAGCTCTCTCCCTCGACCAGTAACTGTCTCGCCAAGAAATGCCAATCGTGCATCAAAAATTTTTTCCTGAAGTTCTTCTATTTTCTGATCAGCCTGAGCTTTGTCGATGACGGCACTAAGTGTTGTTAGCATCTCGGCAACCGATACTCCCTGGATACTGAGTTGGTCGTCGTGATAGAGAGCGTCTAAAGAGGGGATAGTAACACCACGATATACATCTCTGCCTTGGATTGTCGACAAGATTTCATTGAGATTTGGCCGAGTAGAAGTAGGAGAGAGTTGGGGCTTTGTCTCCCTTGGGCGAAATTGAAGTACCTTGCCCATGTCTTTATTTGGTTCTGACATAGCATGATCATAATAAAGAAAAATGAAAAAAGCAATAAAAAACCCGCACCGGAGAACCGGTACGGGTATAAACTAAAATTAAAAAATGGCGAGAATCAATCCAATTATGGCAACTCCAAATCCGACTACAATCAACATAGCTGCTAGCAGGTGGCGCTTGAGTAAGTCGATGAAGCTGGTGGATCCGAGAGAGTTTAGGGCGTTAGATGCGTTTTTGAGCATAAGAACATACCCAAGAATGATGAGAATCACTCCAATGATCATCGCAAAAACTGACCCAGACACTGTGTTCTCTCCTTGATAAGCTCGTGTTGTCCCCATGGACAACAACACATGCACGGTTATACACATGTTGCAGTCCACGAGATTTTAAAAGAACAATGAGGCAGAAAAGTGATGTGAGCCGGACAGGATTCGAACCTGTGACCAAGAGCTTAAAAGGCTCCTGCTCTACCGCTGAGCTACCGGCCCAAAATAGGATTTAGAATCTAGAAAGTAGACAAAAAAGGTTAAAACAACTACGCCCTAGCATCTATTTACTAAATTCTAATCTGAATTATAGCAAGCTAGCCTCCTTCTTGACAAGCTTAATCAATCAGCATAGACTAACAGAAAACAGCATGAATTTACGTTACTCATCCTACACATGAAAGGAGGTGACACACATGAAAGGAAATGTTGGTGATTCGCTTATCGGATCAATTAGAGAGAGCTTTTACAGCGCTGCTACTTTTCTTCCCAATTTTTTAGCTGGCCTTATCATCCTTCTAATTGGTATCGTCGTTGGCTCTATTGCAAAAAAGCTTGTTTTGGGACTATTTGATGCACTCAAACTAGAGTCATATCTTAATAAATACGGTATTCCTGAAGGAAAAAAAGATTACAGCTGGTCAAATATCTTTTCTGAGGTTGCTCGCTGGTTCGTCATTATTATCTTTTTGATCCCAACAGCTGATGTCTGGAATTTGCCTCAAATCACGACTGTACTCAACACGTTCTTGCTCTATTTGCCGAATGTTTTTGTAGCAGCAATTATAGGCATGGTCGGACTTGCATTTGCTCGACTGGCTAGTGATGTTGTTATGGGCTCAGCAAGAGGTATCTCTCCTGATGTAGCCAATCTTTTAGCTTCAATTACTCGCTGGGCAATAACAATTTTTGTTGTCCTCGCTGTATTAACACAGCTTGGTGTAGCGGCAGATCTTATTAGGATTCTTTTCACCGGATTTGTTGCGATGATTGCTCTTGCTGGGGGTATTGCTTTTGGACTTGGTGGACAAGATACTGCTCGAGCGATATTGGAAGCATTGCGAAGAAGGATCAAATAAGTTGTCTAAAAGACCTCTTTTCGCTATAATAAGTCAGGCTATTTCGTAGGGAATGGCCTGATTTGTATTAACGGCCCGTTCGTTCAGTGGTTAGGACTCGTGGTTTTCAGCCACGCAATCGGGGGTTCGAATCCCCCACGGGTCACA
>CAYWEJ010000021.1:0-9296 GCA_964457465.1 uncultured Gammaproteobacteria bacterium
CTGCTCTTACCTCCAGCATTTAGAGAAAATGTCTCAGAAAACCTTATCAAGTTAGGCTCAGTCATACTGATTGCTCCTCTCGCCTACTTTTTTGGGAAAGAATATAACGTGATAGAAAACCATAGCCAGAAAGATACCCTGGTTGCCTCTCAGATAGCAAAAGAAGCTGCTGATGTACTGCGAAATAACCCAAATCAGATCTCAGAAAGATCGAAAGCCGAGCTAGCTGACATCATTGTCAAGTCAGAAGAACTCAAAGAATAGTCTGCCATGAAATATCTCTATATACTTTCTTCACTTTTGTTCCTTGCAGTTTTTTTAACTGCTCAAAAAGCTATCAATCTAGAACAAATTAGCGCATTTACCATGAGAAATACCAACTGGGTAATAGACTTTGGAAACTTGAATATGACATCGGGCAGACCCACAGGAACCAACTATAAGCTAAGTAACACAGTTGGCCAAATAGCTCCAGGCCTTTACACAGGAACAAATTTTAAAGTGAGAGCCGGCTTTCAATATGTCTATTCAATCATCCCCTTTAGATTTAGCATCAGCACACTTGAGATCAACTTTGGCACACTAATTCCAACCAATCCGGTCACGAGAACCAACGTTTTGACACTCAGTAACGGCTCTGCAAATGGATACTCTGTGCTTGCCTATGAAAATCATGCCCTTCTTATTCCTGGCAATGGTGCTATGATCCCAGACACCAGCTGTGATGCCGGAACCTGCACTGAATCGACTGCGGCAGCATGGACAAGCTCACTAACATATGGATTTGGCTATCGATGTGACAACCTTAGTGGCACTGACTGCTCAAGCGACTTTGGTACACCAACTTTCTATAAACAATTTGCAAATGACTCAGGGTCAGAGACAGCGAAAGCTGTCATGCGAGGGACTAATGTTGGCAGAGACAAGCAAATTCAAGTCACCTACAAAGCGAATATCTCCGCAACGCAACCTGCTGGTCTCTACACTAATCAGATCATTTACCTAGCAATACCGACTATATAATATGAGAATAAAAACACTCTTGGTGACGATCATCTTTCTTTCCCTAGCTCTCCTGTTGCCTTTTAAGTCACACGGAGAGACATTTGATCTTTCTGTGTCCCCACCTATTTTTCAAATTGAAGTTACACCTCCCGCCGTCGCCGACGTAAATCAACAAATCGTCCTTGAGAACACAGGCGATGACAACATGAATCTCGCTATCAGCCTAAAGCTATTCAAACCAGAGGGTAATAACGGGGAGATTACCTACCTCAAAGACGGTGAGCGCTATGGAAGTGACCCTGATATTCTGAAACGTATCCATGTGAAAGATGGCGACAAGGAGATACAGGAAGTCTTTCTTTCATCACATAGTAAGAAAAAGCTCAATGTTTTTATTGAGATACCCAAAGATGAACCCCCATCTGACTATTATTTTAGTATTCTCTTTACCTTAAAACTTGAACAGGAGCAAAACGGCGGCTCGTATACTCAATCTATAGGAGGAGTTGCTGTCAATACACTCCTCTCGATTGGTCCAAAGGGAAGCACCAAAGGGTTAATTGAAGAGTTCTCCACTGATTTCTTCCGTACAGAAGGTCCAGTACCATTTATCGTGACCATCAAAAATAACAGTGAACACTTTATTTTCCCCCAAGCGAGTATCGCAATCAGAAATATGTTTGGTCAGGCTGTAGGAAAAATAGAGCTCCTACCGGTTAACATTCTATCTCATACAAGCAGGTCACTACCAAGCAAAGAGCAATTCCAAATAACTGCAGCTGAGACAGATAAGAAAACAAAATCATCTCAACAAAATAATACACTCCTGAAACTAATCTCAAACCCTTCTCAGCCAGTTGCTGTCTGGCCTGAGACTTTTCTGCTTGGCCCATACTCAGCAACGCTCACCGTTGCCCTCTCTGAGACCGGACCGCTCTATGTCAAAACTATTCATTTCTTTGCTTTTCCACTCCATGTGTTTTTTGGTCTTTTAATTGCGATATTTCTCCTTTTTGCCATCAGGAGAAGGCTTAAACAGAGAAAGATTATCAGCTAAAATATAGAGTTCTTAGCCATAAGCTTTACCTATTCTGTCTCTTGACAACATGACGTTTTTCAAACGATACTGATTGTACATGCGAAAATCACTGCTCTTATTGTCGTTGTGTATTGGTGTATCTTTCTTTACGCTCACTGCCTCAAAAACCGAGGCTGCTTCTTTGTTGAATGCATCAGCTAGCGCAACAACTTCACGACCTTCTCCATCATCACCTATCATCCTTCCTGATCCAATGGCTATTGGAACCTCGTCTGCTCGTGTCTCAAATAACTTATCGACATTCCTTTCATCAGATTCTGCAAAATTCTTTAATAACGGCTCTTTTAGTGAAACATTAACTGTTGCTACCACATCAGCAGACAGACAGACTATCTTTTTCACCTCAGGAGCAACTGCAGCTCACAACAAAACATCAGTTATCTTTACGCCGATTACAGCGATGCATCAATTTGTCTTCACTACCCAAACAGCAATCCCGGTAACTGGAACAATTGAGATTAGTTATCCAACAGCAGCTGCATCAGACACAGTTCAGGCATCACCGTCGGCTGCCACCTGGATGTTTAACAATCTCTCAACAAGTAATATCAAGCAAAAATTCAGTCATAGTGCAGCAACCTGCTCATGGACAACTTCAGGAAATGTTAACGGAACGGGTGTACAAACACCAAAGGCCATATGCACTGTGGCTACCGCAAGTATTCCTGCTGGTACGACCGTATGGATCTGGCTTGGATGCTCATCATTCACCAACGGCACATCATGTGCAACACAAAACCCAAACCTTATCAACCCAACATCTGTTACAGCGAGAGGAGTAGCAGATGTTAAAAGTATTAATGTAACTACCTACGACGTCTCTGGTGGAAACGTCCTTGATACATCAACGCTCAATATGGGGACTATCGAGTCAGTCTTTGTCGTTGCTCACGTTGATCCGACATTCACCTTTCGAATTGACGGCGTAGCAGCTTCAACTGATCTTAACACTGTATGCTCAGGACTTACAGGAGCCACCTACATCACTAATGCTACCTATCCTTCAACGAGTACCGATGTAAACCTTGGGACAATTACCAGCGGAGGGACTACCTATGCTGCCCAAAAAATGAGCGTCACCTCAAACACCGGGGTAGGCTACACTATCACGGCTACTTCATCAGGATTCTTACTTAACCCGCCAACAGGAAAATATGTGGTCAACACTCAAGGCAACGTAACAGCCAACAACACGCCTGCCCCTGTAGTTATGCCTGGCACAGGAGGTTTTGGCATTAGTGCATGTGATAGCAATAGTAGGGTCAACACATCAATCTGGGGTACAACTGCGCCTAAATTTGCTAACCCATCACAGAATTTCTACTATACGCTAGTAAACTATGCAGGATCACTTAGTGGCACTGACAATATCTATGCTGTCTATGGAGCGCAAGCGCAAGCTACTACACCTCCAGGAGACTATTGGGAAATCATGACGTACACAGCCTCTGTAGCGTTCTAAAAAAAACTCTTTACAGAGAATAAGCTGTGTGATAGCGTTGATATATACCTATGATAAAGCGAACTGTCCAAGCTGAATCACTAGTTAAAAAAGTGCAAGCAGGAGTGATCATTACCACCCTTGCTCTTTCTCTTGTTGGAACAGCATCCTACACAGGCCTAATCGCAAAGGCAACTGCTCAAGTCCCTGGTGCTCGATCAATCACCATTACTCCACCAACTCTTCCCTTCAGTGTAAATCCTGGAGATAAAAAAGAAGGAACCCTTGGTCTTATCAACGAGTCAAATGACGATATCGTATTCAGCGTTGTTGTCTATGACATGATCGTTCAAGACAATCAAGGAACTCCCGAATTCTTACCAGCTGGTACCATCTCCAACAACAAATATGCCGCAAGTTCATGGATCGGTGTTGATACTCCAAGTATCTTAGTAAAGGCTCACTCAAGAGGAACTATCCACTACTATGTCCAAGTGCCTCCAAACGCAAGTCCTGGAGGTCATTATGCTGGTATTGTTTATCACCCAGAAAGAGTTGAGGTTGCCAAAGGCTCAGGAGCAGCAATCAATCAGCAGTTAGCAACACTCGTTTACTTTGATATAGCAGGACCTGTTAAAGAAAGCGCTCAAATAAAACGATTTGAAGCTCCAGGATTCTCAGAATACGGCCCGGTAAAACTCACAACTGAGATCAGTAACTTCGGTGACACACATATCAAGCCGACAGGAACCCTCACCGTTACCGACATGCTTGGAAAAGTTGTTGCATCAAAGAAGATCCAGGAACAAAATATTTTCCCTGGCGGTGTCTCTCGAGTAATTGAAGATATGGTAGGCAAAAAGTGGATGCTTGGAAAATATGAAGCTAAATTCATGGCTACTTATGGACGAAACAACAACCTCCCTCTTGTTGCTTCAGTTGCATTCTGGGTGTTCCCTTGGAAGATTGCCCTTCTTATCATCACGCTTATCGTTGCTGCTATCCTAGGCTATCTCTATATTAAGAAGAACAAACACACTAACCCTCCTACAACCTCCTAAGTGTTCTTCGCTACTGAAGGTAAATGATGACCTGGAAAGGAACTAAGGCACAAAGCGATATTGGAGAAAAGGTAGATTCTAATAGCCAATAAACCATGCATGATGAAGCTTCTTCTTTCCTGGATGAAAGAACATATACATCTCGTTGTTGTATATAAAGGTAAACTTCTCAGGCCAAATTCTGACTAATAAAAATATAATTAGCGGAATAAGCGGCAAGATAATCCATAACGGCCCCAATCCAAGTCCTGTCAAAATATTCCACAGCCATTTGAAGAAATCCTTGAGCCACTGAATAAGTTGTCCAAGCCATGAAAGAGCCACCAGCTTAACAGTATTAGATGGATTTTCTGATGGTTTCCCCTTATACACAGCGGTCGCGTAGAGCTCGTAGGTGCCCGCTTTTAAATTCTTGAGGGTTAACTCGTAATAACCATTTTCATCAGCCACAACCGTGTACACTGCCCCATCTTGCAGATGAATAGTGACAGTAGCTCCTGGCATCGTATAACCAAAAACGACTGCATTACCTCCTGCAGTGATCTGAGATCTTTGAAGTCCTATGGTTGGAGGAAGAAAAATATCCTTCTTTTCTATATCCCCGTCTGCTGCAGGGATATTCAGGCATGTTTTAGACTCCCCGATATTTTTGTAATCAATATGCTGAAGACAAAAACTCGAAAAGTCTCTATTGATCAAGATATCTTTAAAAGCCCAGTAGCCATTGGCATCAGCAACAGTACTGCGATAAAAAACTCCGTTGGAAGTAAGAATGATTGAGGCAAAAGGAGAAGCAAAACCTGAAAGATTGAGATAAAACTCACCGATCCTAGCCGAGACTCTCACTGGATCTTCGGTCTGATATATGGTTTTTGCTGCTAAGACAGGATTATTATTACTTAGCAAAATAGCAAACAGAGTGATACTAAGTAAAAAAATGCAAGTTTTTAAAGCTAATGTAGTCATGTTATTTCCACGTAAGAAGAAGCCATCATTTCATAAGGCTCCATAAGATAGTATAAATACATTTTTTATAAAAAAGAGAGACTATCAAAATATGTAAAAATATAACTTAAAATATCAATAATTCAGCATTATCGCCTCGACTAAAAAAAGGCAGGAGTCTTACGTCTATTAACATCTGGTTCAAGAAGATAAAGTGGTGAGAATAAACAATAGAACCAAAATCTCATACTTCTCTATTGCACACGCAGTAGAAAGCGACTACAAAGACCAAGCACCTCTGGTACTAAGGTTTTCTGAAGCAGAGAATACATGATTATATTGTCATAGCAATCTAAATTGCTACATTATTTTTTTATCACTTGGTAAAGGTTATTGACAAAATGAACCTTTATAAATCGTGTCTGAGGCTAGATTTGTTCAGAAAATAATTAGAGCTGGCAAAATGCAATTATCTTTCTTGTAAATCCACTGTCATTCTCTCAAATTTTCTTTATCATTTCTTAAAAACACATCTAACTATATCAACACATAAAGTCTACGCTCATGAGATTATTTGATATCTTTAGATGTATTTAATTTTTAAAACCGATACCGATATTGAAGAAAAAAGAAAGAAATATGACTGTGAAAACATAGATTATGTGTCATTTTTTCAAATGTTCATGTTATTTTTGTATTTATTTTTTGCTATCTAAAGTAATCAAAATATATCAATATTACTTTACTCTAGGGTATTGACAGCCTCAACGCTAATTGCGAACATATTAATAGATGTATTATTAATATATGTAAGATTTTCATGAGAGCTATGAAAGATAATCGGTATAATTCATATAA
Organism: uncultured Gammaproteobacteria bacterium; assembly: GCA_964457465.1. GTDB lineage: Bacteria > Patescibacteriota > Microgenomatia > Levybacterales > UBA12049 > JACROF01. The sequence goes on from CAYWEJ010000021.1 coordinate 6,410, forward strand.
TCTTAAGGCTAAAGAAATAAAACCAAGCAATATGACAACACACAGAAACACACAGATATCGATGTCTCGCGAAGCGAGATCTTGCTTCGCAGGAAAAAATCACAAAGTTGGATTCGATACAGTTTTCACAAATAGGAAATCAGCTTCATATTCGCAAGACATGAATAAAAAGACTTATGGGACTTCTCCACTGAGACATGAGGTAGACAATCTCATGATTCTTGTCTCAGGAATTGCTTTGAGCTTCTTTCTTAGTCAATGCATTTTGATTATCTCTAAGTAAGCGAATTTATTAATCTATGAACTTAACTGCCCAGTTCAAAGTCTTTCTTGAGTCGCAAAAAAAGCCAGCATCAAGAGTAACTATCAGAAATTACATCGCTGACCTCAATCAGTTTGTCAGATGGTATGAAAAACAAACTGAGTCCTCTTTTCACGCTGGAGCAATTAACCCTGAGACCATTGCCTCCTACAAAAGCTTTATGCTTGGAAAAGAAAGCGGTGCAATATCTTCCAGATCATTTCAGAGACATCTTTCAAGCCTAAGAAAGTTTGCTTCATTTGCAAAAGAAAAGGGGTTTATCTCACACAGCCCATTTGAGCAGATTCAAAAAAAGAAAGTTGACCCACTACTCCTTGTTTCATTCAGAGAAAATCTTTATCTATCCAAGGCATCATCTCACACTATAAAAAACTATATCAATGACCTCACCCAATTTCAGACTTGGCTTCAAAAAACGTCTCCAGAAGAATTTGAGAGTGACCCAATGAGCTTAATTACTGATCAAAATATTTCTGAATTCAGAAAAAGACTCATCCTTGAAAGCGGGCTATCAGCACTTTCCATAAACCGCAAGCTCTCTTCTCTTCGAAAATACCTATCATTTATCCAAAACAAAGGCGCAGTAAACTTTATAAGCGCTCCACAAAGCATGTCTCATGAGAAAAGCACTATTGAGCCAATAATGGCAAATGCGCTCATCTCACTTCCTGAAACTGAAGATATTGCTCTCAGCTCTGGACCAAATGCTGTTATCGAGACAGCAAAGCCTAAGATATACTCTCGTTTTGCTCCCTTTCGATTAGCACAAAGACTGACAGATCTTGCAATCCTCGGATTTGATCACTCGGTTGTTTTAGCATCAGCCAAACTTATCGAAAAAGCCCATTACATCAAGTGGGTAGCCTCAGGTAAGCAAATATTTACGTCGAGTGCCAGCAATGGATTAGGCTATCTTGGCAGGCTAAAACCACAAAGTAAGATGCAAAAAAGTCTTCATGTAGATCATATTATCAATCCTCATCTAGCAAATCTGAAAAAAGAGCTCTATGCGCCAACTAAAATTTCGCTATCCTCCCTCCCTTTTCACAAAAAAGCATGGTTCCACATGAGAAATACAAGACCAAATTGGTACAAAAGGTATCATTCATACTCAGTTGTTCACTATTTTCACTTCGCAGCACTGATCGTACTTATGTCTGCTCTTGGCTTTGGATTATATCGATCATTTATAGAGAACCCTCAGAAAGACAAAATCCTCGCTGCGCCACCGACTGCGCCACCACGCATTTTGTCGTTTCAGGGTCGGCTGACAGACACCAACGATAACCCAATAACAACCGCAAAAGATTTGCGGTTTGCCATTTATAATGACTCATCTGCAACAGGCTCAGCTCTCCTTTGGCAAGAGACTCAAAAGTTAACCCCTGACCAAGACGGCATCTTCTCTGTGCTGCTTGGATCAAGTACAAGCATCTCCTCAAGTGTCTTTACCGACAACTCTACACTCTACCTTGGCATAACTGTCCAATCTGATAGTGAGCTTTCGCCTCGCCAGCAAATTGCAACGGTGGCTTTTGCTGCAAATGCAGAGACACTCCAAGGGCTCCTTCCTAGCACAGGCGCTGGGGCGGGGACAACAAATGTCGTTCTTGCTCTGGACTCAAGCGGCAACTTAACGATCGGAGGGTCAGCCAACCCTACATTCTCGGCAACCGGTGGAACCTTTACGCTCTCTGGTAAAACACTCGCTCTCAACACAACTGCTGGGTCAAATGGCAATGTTACCCTCACTCCTGATGGAGTTGGACTAATTCAACTCAATGCTCCAGTTCAAAACGCGAATAGCAATTATCGAAATAACATCTCGACTGCTAAAGGCGCTGTTGAGATCGATGACATGTTTGCTATTCTTGCTACCTCAAGTGGTCAATCTGCATTCACTATCGAGCAACAAAGTACAGGTCCGCTCATTAGCGCTTCAGCTAGTGGTGTTGCTAAGTTTACTGTAAGCAACAGTGGCTCCGGTTACTTTGCAAGCACATTAAACGTAGGCACAACCACGGTTGCAGCAGGCGGGCTTAATGTTGACACGGGAAGTAACATAGCTGCAAATATTAAATCTTCAAGTACAGAAACACAATTCCAAATCCAAAACTCAAACACTGGTGGACGTATTTATACCCTTACCTCCACCTCAAACTCAGGAGGCAGTTATTCTGCCCCAGCTAATTCACTTGCAATTCTCGATGGAACAGCTGGAGCAACTCGATTTGCTGTCAATTCATCTGGCAATATCGCCATCGGCGCATTCGATCCTACCTCCTTTAAGTTACAAGTTGATGGGAACGTCGGACCTAATGCTGACTCCACCTATAATCTTGGCTCAGCTTCACTCAGATGGAACAATCTCTATGTCAATAACATCTTCGGCGCCTCGACTGGTACGAATGGTTATTGGCAGCGAACCCAAGGCGCAGTGATTCCTGCAAACATTACCGATGATCTTCTTCTAGGAGCAACAAGCACTACATCAGCTAAGTTTGGCTTTATTAATGTAGCTGGTGGCACCCCGACAGCTACTATCTCAAGTAATTTCTCTCTTCA
>CAYWEJ010000022.1:0-8548 GCA_964457465.1 uncultured Gammaproteobacteria bacterium
GGAGCCACGTTTCGCTTATCCGAACGATGTCTCTATCAATCATGGCTTGAAAGCCTGGTGTATAGGCAATATCAACGATTTTCTTATCCTTTATCATGATCTTGGTAGTAAACCATTTAAGGAATTGCTTGCGTTCTTTTTTGTTGAATGCATCGTAGAGTTCTGGTAAGCGTTTCATAAACCTGATGATCGTTTCGATCTTTTCCTCGTCCATATTGTTTGAAGGTCTGTTGAGCTTTTCGATTTTGGCTTCAACAGCTGTCAGTTCATCTCTCAAAGGCTTGTACTTTTTCTCGATTCTATCCTGCGGAATTACTTCTGATAGCATTTGATCTTCCAGCTTATCCATTTTCTTTTCTATTGATTCTTTACGCTTTTTGAGAGTGTCGAGTCTGTCTTTTACAGTATCGCCTTGGTTTTCCATGAGAGACATTAGCTCTTGGCGAAGGCCATCAAAAAAGGTGTCGGTGAATTCTAACCCCGTGATCCACTTGTATAGTTGGTCATGGACCTTCTCGATATTGGCATACGGCTCGTTGCAAGTATGACCATGATTTTTAGGTCCCATACAACGATAGTATTTGTAGATTTTGCCAGTGCTTTTCTCATGTTTTTCACCTGACATCAATGAACCACAATGCTGGCAGTAAACCAAACCTGCTAAAAACCAGTTGTGTTTGCGTGACCTATTTGCTCCTTTGTTATGTTTTTTCATAATTGCCTCCGCTTTTTTAAATTCCGTGATATTGATAAGTTGAGGGTGTTGGCCATTTTTATAGATTTTGCCATCGTACTTTACCCAACCAAGATAACGGACGTCGGTTAGGATTTTTTGAATGTTACTTGAATGAACACGTTTGCCATTTCTAGTACGGAAGCCTTCTGCATATAGTTCATCACCAAGGGTATGAATGGAGTAGTTGCCAGTGTTGTATCGGCGAAAGGCTTCTTTTACATAGCACACTCGCTCTTTATCTATTTTCCAGGGCACACCTTTTTCGTAAGAGTTGAGATAACCAAGCACAGCTCCGCCAGGTTGTAGTCCTTTTTCTGCCAGACCAACCATAGTACGTTTAGTCTTAACACCAGTTATTTCTCTTTGCAGCTGATTGGCTCCAGCCATAATGAGGTCAACAAAGTTGCCCACAGGGTCATCACCAAAATTAGGCTGCTGGGTAGCAATCAGGACCACGTTATGTTTTTTGAGAAATGATTTGACGGCTAAATGGTCCTGAGCATTACGAGCAAAGCGATCAGTTTCTTCTAGTAGTACGGCATGAACATCAGGATCATCGGCACATCGTTCTAGCATACGATTGAATTCAGCTCGACCTGATGTTGAACCACCACTTTTGCCACCATCTTTGAATGCTTCAAGGATTCGCCATTCACGGTCTTTAGCAAATTTAGTTAGGCGTTCAATTTGATCTTCCAGTGAATGACCTTCTTCAACTTGGCGGCTAGTGCTGACACGAGCATAAATGAGGCAGTTCTTAACGTGATCAAATTGTGAGGTGTCTGTGCTTTGGTACATATTCATCCTTATACTTAAATGGCCGCCCTGGTGCACTCAACTAGAAATGACTTCCAATTGTCCAAGACGGCCATTAAAAAAAGTCATTTCTATAAGTTGAGTGCATAGCTATTTTCTCCGATTTCATACTCTTTCGTCAAATGGAGTTCGTGAGGGGCGAAAATGACTGTCTTTAGTAGCCTTTTCCATCATGAAACTCATCTGCTCGTTAGTAACTTTTTGAATTTCTTCCTCGGTTGGTTCTACAAATTGAATGTCATCGTGGCAGTCGAAAATAGGGTCAACTGAGCCAATAGTGAAATTGCCGAAGTAGTTGTAGACAAAATCAATGTACTGTTGATGTTGCTGGAACATAAAATCGTAGTGCTTTTGAGCAGCTTTGGCATACCAAGTCTTTCGAGACACAATCTGGGTACCATCAAAATAAAAGTCCTCGACTGACTCAATCACTCTGATATAAGCAAGGAGTCTTAATTTGATTACTGATATAGAGAAAAGTAGTTCTTTAAAACGTTCTAAAGTCTTGGCTTCTAGGTATAGTTTTTTATCACCATTAATTGGCTCGTAGGTAATTGCGTTGAAATGATCTAAGTGTTCAAGCAACCGTTTCCTGATGATATTAGCAGTAAGCTCATCAGTTTTCTTTTCTTGGCTTTGTTTGGTTTGAATAATGGCTACATCGTTGTGGCAAAAATAAATGAGGTTATCGACATCATCAACAAAATCGTTGAAGCCTGCATCGTACTTTTTTGAGAAGTCATACCAACTGGCAGCTGTGATTCCTGGCTTTCCTTTATCTTCTGAGGTCCCGTAAAAACCAAACTCACTCCCTACTGTGGCGGCCTCGAGCACTCCTTCATCAATCAGTTTTTGGAGTCGTTGTCTTTGATTTTCAATCTCACCAAGCCATTTTTTAGTATCTGCTGGGTCTGTGGGAGTGAAATCATGCTTTGCTGTCACCATTTCTCTTATTTCGTCACGACTTTTGCCTTCATACTCAGCATATTCCTGATATAAATGCAGAAAGGAATTTTTCTTATCTTTGTATTCCAGATAAGTAGCTACTCGTTCTTCAACATGATCAAGATACTCATCGACCAACTGGTCCTCTGTTTTATTGGTATCAGCTACCAGCTGTTTGTGGACCATAAAAAGATCAACATCTTTCCACCAACCTGTTGATTGGAGTTTGGCGAGTGCCTCCTGCTCAGCCAAAGTTTCTAAAGAGAAAACAGCTGATAGTTCTTGAGCTTTTTGTTCTTCATACAATTTTTGATAACCCTGTGGAGTCACAATTTTAGGCAACCAGTTGAGATCTCGGCGAGTGAAGTGGCTGTAAATACTCATGGACCACTGCTGATATATTTTTTCAAGTTGCTGAGAATAGAGAAAAAATCGCAAGTACATAGTCTGAAAGTCAGCCTCCATGACGACATGGACCGTTTGAATAATATCCATGTAGAAGTTGAATTCAGTTATCTGATTGCTGCTCATGTTCATTTTTATCTTGTTGATTTCATGGCCTAAGTCTTCACCAGTTTCATCACCTTTAACGATGTACTCCGCAATGATTTTGGCTCGTTCTTTGGCAGTTAAAACACCAGCTAATGCTTGGATAGAGAAGCTTTTCATTTGGAACCTTTCATTATGGATTTGCGTTCCAAAATCACTCGTTCAATCACTTCTAATCGTTTATCGAGGTCTGCAGATTCAATGGCTTTAAGTAAGTGTCCAGCCAAGTATCCAACGGTGCTGGCAACTTTGGGTGGGATACTGCCATCACGAACGCCATTGATTGTTTCTTCTAGTAGTTGGACCACACCATCAGGTTGGCGAATATCAATTGCAGGTAACTCAACGCTATCTTTTCGAGATGAGTTGAGTCCACCAAGCACTACGGCTTGGGCGTGTTCGTCACGAGTTTCGGGATTGTGAGTAAAGCAGAACTCACTTCCTTTCATGGCATGAGCCTTACAAGGTTGGTTATTAGCTTTGATATAAGTGCATTGCATAGTTTTCTCCTGGTTTATTAGTAACAGTTATGGGTGGAGGGGAGATTAGAAGAGTGCCTCCTTGATCTCCTCCTCGGTCATGTTTTCTATGGTTTTGTTGTCAGTGTTACCAGTGCTTTCAGGCCCAGAGCTGTCTGGTACTGATGTGCTGGAAGCAGTGGTGGCAGTTTTTATGATTTTTATGTAGGTGCCATCCTCCATCTTTTCTTTGGTGACATTGAGGCCATAGGCCATCAGGTTAGGTCGGACATCTTTGATTTTTCGCCACAGCCACGTAGGTGATTTAGGAAAGCCCTGTTTGATTTTGAGGTTTTCGGCTATTTCAAAAAGTTCTTTATAAAGGTCTGAACTACGTAGCTCTTGGTTTGATTTGTTCCTCATGAACTCTATAATTGTTTGAGCAACAGGCGAAGAGTCTATGGCTTCTTCATTTTGTTGCTTAACGTTTTGATTAAAGGCATCGGAAAGATCCTGCTCGGTGTAGCCAAGATGTATTGCCGCAGCAGTGGCGTATTTGAAGTAGTCGGCCATACGAGGTTTGGTAGTAAGTTCAATATCGTGGACAGTGCGAAGAGTGGCAGCTACGGCATCAAATAAGGCTCCAAGAATAAGGGCTTTGTCTGTTTTGAAGCGTTGCCATAGGTTTTTTTCTTCACGTCTATCTCCATCAGGTATTCGCTCTAAGGGTACGATAATGCTTCGGTCAAGAAGATCGGCTTTTGTTGCAACTTGGTTGATACCACAAAGGCCAGCTACTCGTTTATATGCATAGAGTACGTCTTCATCATCAGTAAACAGTTGTCTTTTAGTAAACCCATCACCAGTTATTAGGCGGCAAAGGGCATCAGATAATGACACTGAAAGCGTTGATAGGTTGTCCAAAAAGACAGCATAGTGATGGCTGGCAAATTGGACCAGCTCACGAATAGAATCTGGTGGAGTAAGAAGTGGCACTTGGCTGGGATCAATCATTTCTCTAAGAATACGGAGCAAACTTGATTTTGCTGAACCCTGATCACCATGAAGTACCAACATGGCTCGGGGGATATCTGGAATAAGACTAACGACCAAGAAAGTCAGGATTAGTAGCTTTTGCTGTTGGTCCTGTACATTCATGAAAGTAAGAATCTCTTCCAGATTGCTACCACGCTTTGGTAATATCTGTGGCTTTTGATGTGAGAAACGGTTGAAGTAGACAGGACAGCTACTCTCAATGCTCCAACCATCATTGTCGATAGCTACCACATGAGTACCATCTCCAATGTCATAGTAGATTGTATTTTTATGTCTGCCGACACGATTGAAAACAGTGATTTTATCTCGGTCATAGGTAGCAATCCCTTGTAGCGTAGTAATAGCATTGCTCACAGCCTCAGAGCTAGGTGGTTTGCCTTCACTATCCCAAAACATCTTGAAGAGAAGTTGCTTTGTAGCTGATGAGCTAATTTTGAAGGTTAAGAATCCAGTCTCAGGTGAGGTGAGGACTGGTTCGTGGAATTGATTGGTAAAGAGTTTGATACTGCTGCCGAGGACCATCTCAACCAATAGCTTGGCTTGGCTAGGTCGATTAGAGCCTCCTTCATCTTGCTCTGGCTGACCTTCTTCACGCTCGGCAATGGAATCAAAAACTGCTCTAAGCTCAGTTGCTGAAAGAGGCGGTTTGTTTTGTGTATTCCACCCTTGAAGTAAAGGCCAAACAACTGCTTCCCATTCGTCTCTTGGGTAACAACTGAGAAGTGATCCTGCTACCTGAGTAGCCGAGTGATTACGTGTAGACTTTTCTACACCTTCAAAGACATTTTCATCGCTTTTTACGCTGAGCTTTAGTTGTTGGTTACCACTGATTGAGTCAATAAGGCTACCAGGCATTTCAGCCAACTCGGTATCTTCTGGACTGCTAAGCCAAAAGTATTGATTCCCAGAGGGGTGTTTGCTGGGTGGCAAAATGGCGTAACCGCCTTCACCTCGAAAGTCGGTATTTTTTACAAAACCAGCTGCATTTTTAATAAGTTTATCAGGTGACTTGAAGAAATAATGTCGGCCACCAGAGCCAGTTTGGGAGAATGGTGTTGTGGGTAAGGTAGAAGTATCAAATTCTGAACCTTCATCAAGATCAAGGACTACGACACCAGATATTGAGCCTGTGACAAGGGCATAACCAGCTAGCTTTGAGCTGGAAGCCCATTCACCAACTTGTTCTATAGTTGGCTTTTGAGTCTGATAACTCTTCCATTTAGTCAACGGTTTCTTATCACTCGTGACTGGAATAATGGACCAACCAAGGCTTAGGTAGTACTCGCCAAGTTTTTTCCATTCTCGATTGTTTGCTGGTGAGCGGTTTGTTATAGTAGACATATCAATCTGTGGGAGGGTGCATTCAAATGAACACACCCTCCTGCTTTCGTTTTATTTACTCGCTGGCATTACTTCTGAAATAATTTGCCAGCCATCCTTATCACCAGGCTTATCTTTTACGAGTATTTGGCAGGGTTTACCAACCAAAGCACCCAGGTCAATCTCAGTGCTTGTTTCAGGTGACTTACCCATGAGTGCGGCTACGATGTCGTAGAGCTTGGTATTCTTTGCACCTGTGCTGAGTTTCATACTGGCAATGGCGGTCCTCTCGGTATCCTTGTACTCACCGTCAGTAATGAGGAACGTGAGTTTAAGGTAGGGACCAAAATCACCCTCACTTTTTTCAAGATCTGATAGCTTTGCCTGATATACGCCTGTTGGTATTGGTTCAGGGGCACTAGTTGTTTTTACGGTTAGCGTCATGTTTTTTGATGACATATTTTTCCTTTGTGTAGTTAGTAATTAGGTTTGGGTTGATGTAGTTGAGACTTACATACTTTTCTCCTTTCTCTTTTTTAGGATGTGATCTACAGCTTCATCAGGTGACATTTCATCCAAGAGTTGGCCAAGGTTATGCCGTTCAGCAAATCCTTGAAGGAGCTGGGCCAAAGAATAAAAGCTACCTGCAATAGGTTCAGTTTGGGGAGAGGGTGTTTCGTTTTTTGTAATTTTCATCTTTATTTCTCCGCATAGTTACTCGCTATATATCCTGTTTTTGAGCATTTTCAGGGCATTGAAGTAGAACAGAGCAGGAACCTGTAGTTGATTCACCCAATACATTTGGATGGCTTGATCTAAGCCATCAGCTCTCTGAAAATAAAACTCAACTTTTCGGGGATTGGATTTATCTAAAAAATCGACAGGAAAGCCGCTGCACACTAAAGATGCAGCAAGACCGAGGTCGTAAGAAGAAAATTGAGATTCATTGTTTGAGTAATTTTGCATAGTGGCTGTATCGTATGAGACAGCCTTTCAACTTACATCAGCTCAAAGATGGAAATTTTTCAACTTTTACTCAAGTAAAAATTATGAGAAATAAAGCAATAGTGAGTACTTTAACAAAGTTTTCCAGACTAATTTGCTAAAGTTGAATTTGCAATTTTTTCAATTTTTAGAAGATGTCTACCTTTATTGTAGCCATTTTTAACTTTTGAGAAAGATATATATTGAACCAAGTCAGGAAAAGTTCTTTTCAAGCCCTCTTTAATTTGGTAGTGAATTTGAGATATAGCCATTTTGTCTTTGCTAGATCCAAATGGTCCTGAGACTCCTTTATCTTTTATTGCTGAGTAGTATTCTTGGAAGACATGTTTCTCGTCAACTGAACCATAATTTTCAATGTATGTTTTGAAAGCTGCCAACCAGCCATTGTTTTTTGGATTTATTGGCTTAGAAGCACCAAGGTTTGTTGCTTTGATAATAGACTTTTTTATTTTTCCAATTTTCTTATCTTCGATTGTGATTTCTATCTCCTGTTGAGAGGTGGTTGCACTAATTAGATTTGGAGATTGTCCAGTAACTTCAAAATATGCCCTATTTAATTCTTCAATACTGTCAATGTTACGACGTCTACTAAACGCAGCGTAAACAAATCCATCGCCTGTTAAAACTTGAATCTCACGTTTTTCAACAGCAATCGGAGTATTAGGCAAAGTATCAATAGGTTTGAGATCGGTGTAATCTTTCTGCAACTCGTTTCTTTGAGTTTCCAAAGTTGATAAAGCGTCAAAAAGAGGATATTGAGTTATCTCAAGAATTCCTCTTAATAAAGTTGGTTGAGTTGCATTTTCAATCGCTCTAGCCATGTTTTTAATAACATTGGCATTTTGCTGCATTACTTCACTAAGCCTTTTTATAGGTGCAAAAGCATCCATGAATAATTTATTTATTGATTTAAGTTGGTATGACAAGTTAACAAACATATTGTCTGCAGCTCGCATCCACTTAAGCATGGAGTTTGTTTCAATTTTGAAAATGCTGATTGCGTTTTGTACACCAATGACTGGGGCTAATGCAGAAGAAAAGTCAGGGATTTGAATTGTTTCTACTAGAGTTTTCGCTATAGTCAGATGAGGTTGAAAATTGGCCAACATTTCTGCTATTTTTTTTGATGATTTTTCTAGTTCTTCAATTTCTTCTTTTGTGTAAATCTCAATGAGTTGTTCTTGAGTGTTTGTGCTCTTTAGATCAAGATATTCTTGGATTTTTTTGAATGTAACCTTATTGTGGTTATCGCTAAGAGTTGGCATAGTAATTTCAATCTTTGGTAGTAATGGTAATCTACCTTGATTATAAAAGATCTCTTCGTGAAATTTTAGGGAAATTAGAACTCAATTAAGTCACGGACCTTCACATTAAGGCCCTTGGCGATGCGGATAAGGTAGTTTACCGATGTGTTGACGTAACCATTTTCAATTTTTGCCAGATAAGACACGTTCATCTTAACTACATCAAGAGCAAAGCTTTCCTGAGTGTGGCCACGCTTCTTCCTGAGGTCCTTGATTCTTTCACCAAGCTTCTCACGATATGGCAGATACTGGTCATTTTTGATACTTATTGGCACATCTTTATTCTGGTTGTGCTTTCCATATTTAGCCATTCCATATATGGAAAGATTGTGATAATATTGGAACCACCCAGATAGAAA
>CAYWEJ010000023.1:0-6698 GCA_964457465.1 uncultured Gammaproteobacteria bacterium
AACACCACATCCAAGCACTGCTATTGTCTTACCTTTAGTATCTAATGCGACTTGATGCGCAATTGCATCAACTCCCATCGCAAGCCCTGAGACTATGCAAAAATCAGCATCTGATAGCTCTTCAGAAATCATTTGCGTGACTTGCTTGCCATAAGATGTGATTTTTCTTGTGCCAACAACGCCAATTGTATTTTTAAATTGCAACAAATCAATATTGCCTTTAGTAAATAAAATAAAAGGTGGGTTGGTACTATTTTTAAGTAAGGTAGGGTAATCCTTGTCGGAAAGACTGACGAACCATATCTCTTTTTTTCTTAGATAATCAGCATATGCTGTAAGAGAAAAATTCTTTTTAAAATGAACGAATTTTTGACCCAGAGCAGGCTTTGCTATTTTTTCAAAATCATTATCGCTCGCATTCCATGCATTTTCTGCGGAGCCAAATACCTCAAGCAGTTGCTTAAATTTTTTTGGCCCAATCCCCGGGAAGAGTGAAAAACCTAACCAGTACAACTGCTCATTCATGAACGAAAGTATTTTCAGTATAGCAAGGATCGAAAAAATACAAAGTTACAATCGGGAGAAAGCTAGCGCGCAGTAGCAAAATACTCATCAAGAATTTTTTTAGCGATAGGACCTGCTTCACTGGAACCCTCGCCTTTTTCTTCTACTAAAACTGTAACAATAACTTGAGGATTATATGCGGGAGCATAAAGCGTCAGCCAGGCATGAGGTAGAGTATCCTCTCCTCCGTGTTGGGCAGTTCCCGTCTTACACGCTATCGACACATGACGATAATCACTTAATGTTGCAGAATTACTTGCTTGAGGATCTGGCAAAATATTTTTTCCATCAATCTTCAATGCCACATTCTTAATTCTGAATTGAAATAATGGCCATGCTGTTCCTCCTGTATCACATGCGCCTATCATCCCCGCACGAAGCAAATCTGCGTTTTCTTTTGACAATGGGGTTTTTTCGATAATCTCTTCACGATCATTCTTGAGAAGATGAGGCCTGTATAGCTTACCACCATTGGCAATAGCTTGCGTCCATGCGTTTACTTGTAGCGGAGTCGTCAGAAGATATCCCTGACCGATACCATAAATATAGGTGTCTCCCAGATACCAATCTTCACCAATATTTTTTAATTTCCATTTCTCATCAGGCAAAACCCCTGTTGCTTCACCTGGGAGATCTATACCAAGCCTTCTCCCAACACCCATATTTTTTGATGCTTCAACTATCGTTGAGAGTCCAATTTTCGCCGCAAGTTCATAGAAAAAGATGTCGTTGGATCTAGCGATAGCCTTAACAACATTGACATCACCCTCTGTTCTCCCATACTGTGTAAAATACCAATTTGAATAAGAATATGGCCCTATGGTGATCTTGCCTTTATCCAAAACGCTGTATGATCCATCAATCTTTTTACTTTCTAAAGCTCCAGCAGCCATCACAATTTTAAAGGTGGATCCGGGTGGATACGTACCAGATATCGCCCGATTTAAAAGAGGCTGATTTGCACCAGTAAGAATTGATGCAACGCTTGGATAGGCTGTATCGGTTGCTTTATAGGACTGGGTAAGAGTGAAGAGATTTGGATCAAACGATGGTTTTGAGATCAGACTGAGTATTTCACCTTTTGGATTTGAAATTATGACAGCGCCTTTCTCAACGCTACGCATCGCATCATAGGCAGCTTGTTGTAGCTTCGCATCAAGGGTGAGTAATAAATCATGCCCTGGAGTAGGATCAGTCTGACCAAGAACTCTTACCTGCTTTCCAGTTGCATCAACCTCTATCAACTTTTTCCCATTCACACCTCTTAAAAAAGATTCATACTGATACTCAAGCCCAGTCTTGCCAATAAAATCAGTAATATTGTAATCTCGATACAATGGAGACGCTAACTGATCTTTATCTATTTGTCCGATATATCCAATAACATGAGCCATAGCATCTTTAAAAGCATATTGCCTTAGCGAGTCAACAAAAAGCGTCTTATCTCCTTTTGCAATTTTCTCAAGCGCCTCTTCTCTGGTAAGTAGTGTTGTTTTGTCACCGACAGCCTGTCGAAAACCTGGGATGTTGTAGACCAAAGCCGTTTGATTTCTGTCAAAAATTACCCCTCTTGGTGCATAGATAATAGAAGTTCTAATACGATTAGAATCTGAAAGCCCACGATAAAAATTTCCTTTAACAACCTGAAGGAAAAAAATTCTAAAGAAGAGAATCCCTCCAAATATAGCAATTAGTATGAGAAAAACATTTGTTCTCATACCCCGAGAACTCTGTTCTGAAAAATTATGTCGTTTTATCTTTTCTGTTCTTATCGAATCAGGAAATGCTATACCGTGTTTCATATCATGCGTTTTGCAGCCCTAGCTGGAGCAATGGCAGAAAGAAGAATGAAGAAAAATGAAGTCAGAATGGAGCTGGTTACAATTTGCAAAAATATTTGTGGTGATTGATAAAACAACAAATAAAAAAATGACAATACAAATGATGACCCAACAACGAATGGAAGTGATCTAGTCTCAAACTTTCTTTCATAAAGAAAGATAAGTAGCACACTAAAAAGAAATATGACGCTTGTCTGACCAATATGTCTTACCAAAAGTGAATCGAGTAACACTCCAAATAAAAAGGCCAAGCTAAATACAATATGATCTTTACTAAAAATAGTTATAAGAACAAGAGTCATAAGAACAACAGGTAGCGTTGTAAAAATAGATTCAACGTACAAAGCGACAATAAGTAAAAGAATTGCAATAAACTTCATAGACCTCTAGCGATAAACAAAAACCCTTGTTAGTCTTGGCACATCTAAAAGAAGCGAGAGTTTTGCTGTCTGGAAAAGTGAACTTGGTTTTTTTTCGATTGAAATAATTTTGCCAATCTGCAGATCTGGAAGTGCACCAGTACCATCAGTGTCCACACTTCCCTTTGTCATAACGATATCGTCTTTTTTAAGCTCATCTGAGAGAACGACGTTATCAATGATGAGTTCACCGCTTCCCTTACCTTTGACCACGCCAAGTGCATTGGTTTTTGAAGTCACAGCAGTAATAGAAAAACCTTTACTAAAGGTAAGATCCACCAATGACAAATGAGCTTTTACATCGACAATCTGCCCAATAAGGATATCTTTATATATCACTACAGACCCTTTCTTTATCCCATCATTTGAGCCTTTGTCTAAGATAAATTGCTCAGGCAGTGAGTATCCTGGAAGATAAGATTTCATACCAACAATTTGTGCGGGAAGTAGACGAGATGATTCTGGATTTGTTGTAGCAAATTGATCTCGTAATGCATTAATTTCTTTTTGCTGTTCTTTTGTTGCTGCAAGTTGAGATTGTAATGACAGAATCTGCTTTTTTAATTTCTCGATCTCTGAGTCGCCTTTTGTCGCTGCATATACCGACAACGATGTACTTCTTATACTATTTGTTGATCCTTCAAGAAGTCCACTGATAAAAACACCAACAGATGATCCAAAAAATAAAAAAGTCGCTATTGAAAGTGATAAAAAGAAAAGAAAGATGAGAAAGAAATTCCCTCGACGCGGCATGGGAACTATTGTAGCACGCAAACAAGCTAGGTCAAGTTCAATACTATCTCAAACCGCCAATAATTTTAACTTTACTCAAAAGAGACTCGTCATCAAGAACTCTCCCTGTTCCTCTGACAACGCTAGTAAGTGGATCATTTGATAAGACAACAGGCATTTTTGTTCGCTCAACTATCAACTGATCGATACCGGAAAGCTGAGATCCTCCACCAGTTACCAAAATACCCCTTTCCAAAATATCACCCAACAACTCTGGTGGGGTTTCCTCAATTGCATCAGCAACGCCTTCGACAATTCGTGAAAGGACAGGCGATAACGCTTCACGAATCTCAGAAGCGGTGATCTTGATGCTGCGCGGAAGCCCTGTCTCAATATCTCTTCCTCTTATAATCGCCATTTTTTCTCCTCTTTCTTCAAATATTTCGTCTTCCTCTTCATTTTTGACTTGTTTCACAGCAGATTTTTTCTTTGAACCTTTTTGATATGCACTTCCAATTTTTATTTTAACGTCTTCGGCTGTTTTTTCTCCTAAAAGTAGCCCGTGACGAAGTCTGACATAATGCAAAATAGCCAAATCCATATCATCACCTGCTAATGTAAGGGATCTACTTACGACTATGCCTCCCAGAGAAATAACTGCAATTTCTGTTGTGCCACCACCTATATCAACAACCATGATTCCTGTAGGAGATGAAATCGAGATATTCTCACCTATAACTGAAGCCATCGGCTCTTCAATCAAAAAAGCTTCTCTCGCTCCAGCGCTCAGGGCTGCCTCCCAGACGGCACGACGCTGGACTTCTGTGACCGATGAAGGAATGCCAACTACAACTCTTGGTCTTGCCAAAAAAGTCTGGATTGGACCTCCCATCTGGTGGACCTGTTTAATATAGTAAGCAATCATCGCCTCTGTCGCGTCAAAATCAGCAATAATGCCACCTTTTAATGGTCTTACAGTAATAATTGTTTTTGGAGTCTTCCCAAGCATCCTCTTTGCCTCACTTCCAATTGCTATCATATGCTTAGTTTTTTTATGCATCGCAACGATAGATGGCTCACGAATAACTATTCCTTTTCCTTTGACAAAAATGAGGGTATTTGCAGTGCCAAGATCTATACCGATATCATGACTAAAAAATGAGAAAAGCTTCCCAAACATAGCCTCTATTCTAGCAGGATAAAAAATCCTTTTCCATTCACAAAGCAACAATAATAACCCTTGAGGCATCTTTTTTAGTTTGTTACAATCATCAGATATGCATGGTATGGTTACTTTTTGTGATAGAGTCATCAGATATTCTTTTTACGCTCTCTTTTTCTTTGTCCCTCTCTTCTTCACCAGTAACACTTCAGAACTTTTTGAATTGAACAAGATGTGGCTTACCTGGGGACTCACCGTAATTATCGTTGCTTTCTGGATCACAAAAATGATTATTCAAAGAAAAATTGCTATTCAAAGAACACCACTTGATATACCAATACTACTTTTTCTTCTTTCCCAAGCTATTTCAACAATTATTTCGCTTGATTCCCGAGTGTCATTCTGGGGATATTACTCAAGATTTAATGGAGGGCTTTTGTCTTTTCTAAGCTATACCCTGCTGTACTATGCATTTGTATCTAATGATCTGGGGCAACATATTAAAAAAATATTTTATGCAACTATCCTTTCTGCCCTTGTAGTAGCCCTCTGGGGACTACCATCTCATTTTGGCTATGATCCAACATGTTTTATTTTCAGAGGAACACTTGACACTTCATGTTGGACTGAAGGCTTCAAGCCTACTGTTCGTATCTTTTCATCGCTTGGACAACCTGCATGGATGACTGCATATCTTGCTGCTCTCTTGCCAATGGTAGTTGCCATATGGATAGGAGTTGCACAAAAAACTGGAGACTACCTTTCCATAAAAACATTCAAGAACTGGAAAGTTACCTCTCTTTTAGTATTTATCGTTGTACTTTATTTTGACCTGCTTTTTGCCAACACGAGAGGAGGATTCTTAGCCTTCTGGGCAGCAAACGGTATTTTTTGGGCTAGTATTTATTTTCTCAAATTATTCCCAACAAAAAAGCTCTTAAGATATTTTATTGTCGTTAATTTCTTCTTTTTTGTAGGGAATATGCTTGTTGGTACACCGGTTGGACAATTAAATAAATTTACTCTCAGAAATTTTCAATTCCAAAACCAACCTCAGACGAAGCAATCTACCACAGCGACCCCAACACCACAGCCTCAGGCAGAACCTCCAGCCCAAACAGGCATTACAGACTCAGCTGATATCCGCGTACTTGTCTGGCAAGGAGCTGTTGATATCTGGAAAAAACACCCTCTTTTTGGCTCGGGTGCAGAAACATTCGCCTATGCCTACTATCTCTCCCGTCCCGCAGCACACAATATGACATCTGAATGGGACTACCTATATAACAAAGCCCACAACGAATACCTCAACTATCTAGCAACAACTGGAGCTATTGGCCTTCTTACACATCTTTCAATTCTTGGACTTTTTGGCTATCTATGGATGAGATTTATGCTATCGATGCGAAAAGTCAAAGAAAAAAATATCGGTATTTCAGATCTTCTTCTTGCCTGTGCTTTACCTGCTGGATTTGTAAGTATCATTATTTCTAACTTCTTTGGATTCTCTGTCGTAGTAATGAATACCTTTTTGTACTTTTTCCCATTATGGTTTTTCGTTCTTACTAACGCTATTAATGAGAATAAAAAGCTTTTACTTTCCTTCCCAACAATTGGAAAAAACATCAGGATCAATCTCTATCAATGGACCGGTATAACTGTAGTTCTTTTTGCAGGCATCTGTTTCCTGTATCAACTAGTGATGTTTTGGCAGGCTGATGTAGCATACGCATTAGGCTACAACTACGACAGAGCTCAAGCATATCAAAATGCTTATGCAAGCCTTGAAAAAGCGGTCAAAATGAGACCAGCAGAGCCTGTTTTTAAGGACGAATTTGCGCTCAATCTAGCAACGCTCGCAACAGCTTTTGCCCAAAATAATGATGCTTCAACAGCAGGGCAACTAGCCCAACAAGCGATAAATCTTACCACTGAGGTTACTACCAAACATCCTAACAATGTTGTCTTCTGGAAAACACG
>CAYWEJ010000023.1:6798-8336 GCA_964457465.1 uncultured Gammaproteobacteria bacterium
TTGTAAGCTGCACTTTTTTTCAGTATAATGCCACACTTAATACCATGCTAAGCATTATTCAAGCACCAAACACAGTTCTCTCATCACCTGCAAAAAGAGTGCAAAAAATTGATAAAGCAATTCTTTCTCTTCTGAAAGAGATGGAAAGGACGCTTCTCTTTGCCAAAGACCCAGAGGGGGTTGGCCTTGCCGCACCACAAATAGGAAAGTCTCTCCAAATCTTTATCATTAAAGAATCAAAAACAGACCCACTCCTTGTCTTTATCAATCCTGTTCTTTCTCTCCCAAAAGGACAACAACTAAGTAGTGATGTTGAAGAGAAAGTAAAAACAAAAAAAACAAAAGAGAGTAAAGAAGTAAAATTGGAAGGCTGTCTTTCTCTTCAAGACGTCTGGGGTATTGTCAAGAGATACCCAGAAGTCGATCTCACCTATCTTGACGAGACAGGAAGAGAGCATACCAGACATTTCGATGGATTTCTGGCAACAATTATTCAACATGAATACGATCACCTCCAGGGAATTCTTTTTCCAAGGCGAGTTTTGGAACAAAAAGGACAACTCTATAAATCAGTAAAAAATAAAAAAGGTGAAGTAGAATTTGAAGAATTAGTCGTCTAGAGGATTTGGCATTCTTTCTTCTCCGCTTTGAAATTCACCCGATGGTATAGCATCTATCTCACGACGAACTCCCTCGATCATCTCTGCTAATATCTCTTCATGACCAACAGTAGCTGGTTTTTCGTGAATTATTTGTCCAAATTTACTTCTTTCCATATTAAAAAGCCTGTAGCCGCATAATACCCTGAATAAGATCTCTTGACAAGTCTCTTTCGGTAAAAGTAGCAAAACGTTGCAATTCTGCCTTTGGCGATGAACCTGCAGGCATCTCTCTAAAACCACGAAGATGCTCTGAGGATGTCGGGATAATAACCGTCCCTTTCCTCCAATCTCTCCCTGGAGAATAAAAATCTATTAGACCTTTTGTACGATCAGGCAGCCTGTCCCACTGGAGCTGCTTAGGTCGCCTGTCGCTATCTGCATGAATTGATATATGTCTTCGCAAAGCACCACCCTCATCTTCACGCCTACCCTTCACATCAATACCATATGCTTGACCATGCTTAGCAGTAAAGATATCTATTCCAAAACCTACATCAGACGCAAGCACATCCTGCGACATACCATCATCATTAAGTTCTTCAGCATAATTAGGCAGTACAACCGTATGTCCATGCTCAGCAAGCACTTTTATAACTGCCAACTCACTTTTTACTCCTGACCAAAACTTACGAAGTACAGGATTTGAAATATGTGGACTTTTAAGCAAATCATGATGCATTTTGAGAATTTGATAGATATTCCCAGAAAATGTAGGGTCTGCGCCTTCTAATCCTGCATAAAAAAGATTGTGGACGAGGTTGTGTTGAATCCTTGGCAACTGCTCTCTAGTATTTCCTGAAGAAGTCCCTTCTCTAATAAATGTATCGCGATCAAGCCGAAATGGTCCGCCTATCAAGTCTCCGTATAGCTCAAAAA
>CAYWEJ010000024.1:0-8254 GCA_964457465.1 uncultured Gammaproteobacteria bacterium
CTTCTTCATCCTCAAAAAGACTAATGCCTGTTAGAAAATTATTATCAGAGCGGTTATTGTGGGCAGATGCCATACGAGCATTAGCCACTTATTTTGTTATCTGTGTTCATCTAACGTATGTTGTGAGCCCGATTAGTGGAAAAAGTTTTATTGATACTACGCTTTTTTCTCTTATCAAGACGTGCGTGCCGTTGTTTGCAGCTCTTAGCGGAGGATTGTTACTTTCAAAGAATGATACTATCCTACATTTTCTTAGTAAAAGGTTGTCTCGACTTTTAACTCCATGGGTTTTATGGACGAGTTTATATACTGGAATTTTCCTCCTCAAAAATCATATATTTTTCAACATATCTGTATTTGCTCGCCAGGAGCTCATTCAACTTTTTACACTTTTGTGGTTTGTTCCAATTATTATCGGGCTTTATATTGTGACTCCGCTTTTTCGTTTTTTATTTTATAAAAGACATCTGTCCATCTCTCTTTTTTATATTGGTGTATGGTTTGTGATAGTAACTCTTTTTCCAAGGCTATATGAAGACCCACTTCTTGTGAGAACAAATAATAGTATGCTATTTTTGCAAGTTTTGCTTTATAGCGGTTACTATCTTTTGGGTGATGTAGTTTTGAGACTTAAAAAAAAGATCTTCCTTGAAAAGCAGTACACGTTATCTCTTGTTTTGTTATTCATAGGAATTTTTTGGACTTTTGCGAAAGTACTTCATGGAGGAGGGGGAGGAAGTTATCACTACCTTTCAGGAAATATAGTACTTTTAACATTAGGAGTCTATTGGTTTCTGTATCTATTTTTCTCAGAGATCAAGCTTTCAGGCTTTCTTGTGTCACATATTACTCGCATCAGCAAACTATCATTTGGTATTCTTTTTCTTCATATTTTTATCATTCAGTTTGTACTTAAAGATATGTTGGTACATTTGTCTGATGTCCCTTATTTTTTCAGCGCTTTGTTCCTTCTTTTAATTTCTTATGCTGTATTATGGCAACTGGTAAAGGTAAATTTTTTTAAAAAGCTTCTAGTGTAGTTTAGTATTCTTCAAGTGTTGAAGTGTCGCCGATTGGCTGACCTAGCTCTTTTGCCTTTAGAATTCTTCTCATGATTTTTCCGCTTCGAGTTTTTGGTAATTTATCAATGAACTCTATTTCACGAGGATAGGCATGTCCTGCCAGATGCTGTTTTACATGCTCTTGTAATTTTGTCTTCAATTCTTCAGATGGCTGAACATCTGGTTTTAACACGACAAATGCTTTAATGATTTCTCCTCTCACAGAATCTGGTTTGCCGATCACTCCTGCCTCTACAACGCCGTCATAGCTGATAAGCGCACTCTCAACTTCAAATGGCCCTACGCGTTCGCCGCTTGTTTTGATAACGTCATCTGCACGTCCCACGAACCAAAAATATCCATCCTCATCTTTTTTAGCTCTATCACCTGATATATACCATCCGTCTTTAAAATAAGAGTCATATTTTTCAGTATTTTGCCAGACGGTTCTCATGATTGATGGCCACGGTGGTTTGAGTGCAAGATTTCCCTCTTCGCCTGTAGCTACAGGTTTACCTTCATCATCAATAATCTCGGCAGTGACCCATGGAAGAGGTTTACCCATAGAGCCTGCCTTAAGTGCAAGATTAGGGGTATTTGCGATCATGATAGAACCTGTCTCTGTCTGCCACCATGTGTCATGGAAGTATTTCCCATTAAAAACTTTTTGACTCCACAAAAGAGGTTCTGGGTTGAGTGGTTCTCCAACAGATGCCAAATATCGCAGCGATGAAAGATCATAGCTCTGAACAAGTTCGTCTCCTTTTGCCATTAACATTCTCACAGCGGTTGGGGCAGAATACCAGACGGTAATTTTGTGTTTTTCGATAAGCTCATACCATTTTTTAGCCTCAAATTTTCCGTTGTGGATAAAAGTAGTGACTCCTAATGAAAGGTTGGTAAGGATGCTGTAAACGATACCTGTGACCCAGCCTGGATCTGCTGTGCACCAGTATATGTCATCATCTTTGAGGTCAAGACATAGCTTTGCACTTTCAATTTGTTGAATGAGTGCATAGTGTGCATGAACAATCCCTTTTGGCTTGCCAGTTGTCCCTGATGTATAGAGCATAAAAGCATAGTCCTCAGGCCTGGTATGAAACATTGAAAAAACATCCGACTCTTCATCTAGCGCATTTTTATACTCCCGATCATCTACGATAAATACGTGTTTTAACTCAGGTAATTCATCGCGTATTGGCTCAATTCTTTCGGCTAGCTCTTTGGTGGTAAAGATCGCTTTTGCTCCTGAATTTTCAAGTCTATCCTTGATAGCATCTGATCCAAATGCTGAGAACATCGTTCCGGCGATAGCACCTGTCTTAACAATGCCAAGAAAATTGATATAAAGATCAGGGGTGCGTGGAAGAAATAGAAAGACACGGTCTCCTTTATTAATGATATTCCGTGAAAGAAAATTTGCAACTTTATTACTCTGGCTCACCAGTTGCGAAAAGGTGAATTCTTGCACAGCTCCAGAATCATCTTCAAAAATGAGTACTTTTTTTTCTCCATTTCCTTCGAGTATGTGTTTGTCCAGTACTGTCTGAGCTATATTGAGGTTGGTATCAGTAAACCAACTGACATTAGATGATTTTTCTTCCCAAAATGCATTGTTAGTTAAGCTATTCATCTACTGCTTGCTCTACCTGTGGTCCTTGACCGGCTTGCTGTAGCATTTCCTCAATTTGAAGAAGTCTGTTGTACTTGGCTACACGTTCTCCTCTTGCAGGTCCACCAAATTTTACATAATCAGCAGCAACAGCAACTGAGAAGTCAGCTATAAAGTCATCATTTGTCTCTCCACTTCTGTGCGAAACGATAACCTTAAGCCCAGCGTGTCTTGCAATCTCAACGACAGCAAGGCTTTCAAGAACAGTTCCAATCTGATTTGGCTTAATGACAACACCGTTGATGGCATTTTTATTGAGGGCCATCTGTAGTCTGATTGGATTAGTAGCGGTAAGGTCATCCCCAACAACAAGAGAATGGCTACTGAGTTTTGTCAAAGCCATGCCCCATGCCTCCCAGTCGTCTTCTGCAAAAGGGTCTTCTAGGTAGAGGATATGGAATTTCTTAACAAGATCTTCATAAAAGGTGATAAGCTCTTCAGCACTCATCGATGTAGCTTTATCTTTTATTTTATAGACTTGATCTTTAAAAAAGTTTTTTGCTGAAGCGTCAATGCCAAGAAATATGTCGTATCCAAGTCTCCAGCTTGCTGCAGATATAGCTTGCGCAATGACATCTAAAACGTCTTCGTTTTTATCAAACGTTGGCGCAAAACCACCCTCATCCCCTATAGTTGTGCCCATATGATTTTTTTCTAGTTCCTGCCTAATTTTATGATACACGGTCACGCCCATTTCAAGTGAGTCTGAAAAATGTTGATAGGTCGCCGGGATAACATAAAACTCTTGCAAGTCCACATTGTTACCAGCGTGCATGCCACCATTGATAAGGCTCATAGCTGGGGTTGGAATTTTAAGAGGAAGCTTTTCTTTTGAGATAAAATTTCTTAGATAAAGAAAAAGAGGTTGATAGACAGTCCTTGCTCCAGCTTTTGCTGCAGCTTTTGAAACACAGAATATAGTATTACCTCCTAACTTTGATTTGGTTTTTGTGCCATCAAGATCTATGAGTGTTCTGTCGATGAGTTGTTGATTGGTAATATCTATGCCAGAGAGAGCGGGAAATATGACGTTATGGATGATATCAACTGCTACTTTTACACCCTGGCCTTCATATCTTTTTGGATCATTGTCTCGTATCTCAAAAGCTTCATAAGAACTTCGAGATGTGCCTCCGGGAGATGATGCAGTTGCAATAACATTATTATCAAGAACAATTTCACACTCAACAGTTGGAACACCTCTGGAGTCGAGAATTTCTCTTGCCTTTATTTGTTTGATCGTTGCCATATTATTTGCTTACTAATTTTTTTTCAACAGCAGCGATTGTCTTTCTGACTTGATCAATAGCATCGGGAGAGACAGAGACACTAGTAATGCCCCAGCTGACAAGTTTTTCAACAAGTTGTGGGTAGAGTGAAGGGGCTTGTCCACAGATTGAGGATGTGATTTTATGTTTATGAGCAGTTTTAATAATATGCTCAAGAGCCCACAAAACAGCTTCATTTTGCTCATCAAATTCTGGTGCTACTTCACTATTATCCCTATCCGTACCAAGTAGAAGCATGGTAAGGTCATTTGATCCGATAGAAACGCCATCAATGCCTGTTTCAATAAATTTATCAAGCAAAATAACATTCGATGGGATTTCAACCATCATCCATAGCTTAAATGAAGCAGAGCGGTTAAGGCCATTTTTCAAAAGGGTCTTTTTAACCTCAGTTAGCTCATGAACCGTTCTGACGAAAGGTATCATAAGAGATAGGTTTTTTAAATTTTTCTTTTCTCTTACAATCTTGATTGCTTCGAGTTCAAGCTTAAATACTTCAGGATCATGGATGTAGCGAAACGCACCTCTATATCCAAGCATAGGGTTAGGTTCGATAGGTTCAAATGATTTACCTCCGATAAGTCCTCGATACTCATTAGTCTTGAAATCAGAAGCTCTATAAACAACGGGTCGTGGATAGAATGCTTTACAAAATTTTTCTAATGCGTCTGCCAATGTATGAGTAAATACATCTTTTTTCCCGTCGTGAATCAATTTTTTAGGATGCGTACCAATGTTTGCCATAATAAATTCTGCTCTGAGAAGACCTATGCCATCTACGTTTTGTGAAGCAACCTTCTCGGCTAGATCTGGTTGTGCAAGATTGACGTAGACATGGGTAGCTGTCTTGATGTTGTTTGATGTGACAATTTGCTGTTGCGTGGGTGCTGACTTGGTGATACCTCCTTTAAAAACTTCGCCTGTGGTTCCATTAACCGTAACTACTAATTCGTGTGTGAGGGTAGATGTAGCTTTTTCTGTTCCTACCACAGCGGGAATACCAAGTTCTCTTGAGACGATAGCAGCATGAGAGGTTCTGCCTCCTTTATCCGTAACGATTGCTACAGCTTTTTTCATCCCAGGAACAAAGTCAGGATTGGTTTGAGGTGCAACCATGACATCGCCAGGAAGCATCTTGGAGAGATCTTTGACTGATGAAATAATTTTAATAGGGCCTGATGCAATGCCTGGAGATGCTGGTGCGCCTGTCAAAAGTATAGATAGATGTTTGGTTTGTGCTGAGTTATCAACGGCTTTTTCTGTTGAGATGGTTGTAATTGGGCGTGTTTGGACTATATGTATCTTATTTCCTGCTATTGCCCACTCGATATCTTGGGGGAAATAGTAGTGTCTCTCAAGTTTTTTCCCTAGAAGCGCTAGCTCAAGAATGAGATTGTCACTTATTTTTTGTTTTGATCCTTCTTTTTTCTCAACCCTTACTTCTTTATTTTTTCCACTGACCTTAACGAGTTTTGTTGTCTGTGTTGCCAGTTGTTTTTTAATGATTTTTCCATCACTCTTATCTACTTCATAGTGATCAGGGGTAACCTCTCCTTGAACAATCATTTCACCAAGTCCATAAATTGCTTCTATAACTACTTTTGACTTGTCGTTGGTAACTGGATCAAGCGTAAACATAACTCCTGATTTCTCTGACTCAATCATTTCCTGTACAACGATTGCTATGCCTACTCTAAAATGATCAAATTTTTGCTCGTGTCGATAAAAAATTGCACGAGGTTCAAAGAGTGATGCCCACGCTTCTTTAATTTTGTGAGCAAGGATACTTTCTCCTTTGACATTTAAAAATGTTTCTTGTTGTCCTGCAAATGAAGCATTTGGGAGGTCTTCAGCGGTGGCGGATGATCTCACTGCAACAAGTTTGTCTGTAAGTCTTCCGCTTAATTTTGTGTAAGCAGCAAAAATTTCATGGACAAGCTCATCACTCATCTGTTCTCCCATGATGAGCTTTTTAATATGGTGTGACACTTGCTGAAGAGACTCGGGTCGATCAAAATTAATTGTTCCCAGAAGGTGATTGATCTTTGTTGTTAGGTCGTTTTCCTTAAGAAATTTGAAATATGCTTGTGCTGTAACGATAAAACCACCAGGAACAGGGAAGCCAGCACTTGTCATTTCTCCAAGATTGGCACCTTTTCCTCCTACTTTTGGGATGTCTTCTTTTCCGACATCCTCAAACCACAAAATAAGCGAGCTCTTTTCGGGCATTGATACTATTATAACGCTGAGATTTGAGAATTAACAAGTATAGGAAAGAAAAAACCCCGCTGGTCTGAGACCATGCGGGGTGCTTTGCAGATTTTAATCAACGCTAACAAGATGTGGTGAAAGATTCAGCTGAGTCTTTCGATCCGAAATGTCTTCAGGAGTTGGCTTGACGACGTCCCATGCGAGACCAAGCCTCTCAAGTAGGCGAATGACATACCCATTGACATCAATTTGCCACCAAGTTAGGCCATGATATGCCCATTTGGCTTTGGCATGATGGTTGTTATGAAACCCTTCGCCAAATGATAATACCCCGATCAGCCAGTTGTTCCGACTGTCATCAAGGGTATTAAATGGACGATTTCCAAAAGTGTGGCAAACACTATTGACTGAGAATGTGATGTGATTGTGGCAGGCAACTCGAGCAAAGCCTCCCCATACCAGGCCGGGCCATCCGGCAATAAGATAGGGGATGAGTAGCCCAAGCCCAAACCACACAAATTTAGTCTCGTCAACAAACTTTACCAATTTATCATTGAGAAGGCGCTGTCCAAATTTCCCTTGTAAATCTTTTGGACTTGCCTTCAAGACATGTCCGATGTGGGCGTGGAAAAAACCATCTCTAGGGCTATGGGGGTCTCCGTCCTGATCAGCGTAAACGTGATGTGCGTAGTGTCCAACGCAAAAATCAATCGGTCCTGTTGGTAGTCCTACAGCACCAAGAATTAAAAGCAATCCTTCAATTGAAGGCTTGGTTTTGAAACTCTTATGTGTTTCTAGTCTGTGATAACCAACACCTGTCCCAATGCCTGTTAGTGCAAATAAAGAAAAGAAAAGTGCCAACTCTGTCTTTGTGACCTGATTGCCTGCAATCCACCAAGCCATATAGGGAATGATCGCAAACATGCTGATGACATAGATCAAGTTGGCAAAGCGAAAGGTGCCAAAAGAAAGTTTTTTTTCCAGTATTCCAAGAAGTACTGCAAAGACGATCAGTCCGACGCCAACATAGGCTGGGTTCACTTTCTTTCTCCTGTCTACGCTTTGTAGCGCGTGTTAAAGTGCAAAGAGCTTATATAGTATACAGCGTGACAGCTGTATAGTAAAAACCCGCCTCAAGAGAGGCGGGTAGAAATCAATCAGACGTGTTGAAGGTTTGGGAAGCTGCGTGGAGGAATGATTCAAGTGTTGTAAAAACAAGAACATCCTTACCATGCTTGTTTTTTATGTGCTGAATGGTAGTTTGTTCAGCTCTCCCTTCTTTCTGTTGGGTCCTGATCAAATGTTCAGACGGAACATGTTTTGGAGATTTCTCCCACATAATACAAATCATGTTGGCCTCTTTACCTTGCTCTGCAAGGATTTTTTTGAACGCAGGTACAAGGTTTGACCATCTTCTTCCTGCAATCCAAAGGTGAAGTATTGCTTGTCCATCAACCCCGGTTGGCGGCTTGTTGTCACTGGTGTAGAAAACCTTTTCAGATGTAACACCATGTGCTGCAAGAATGCGCTTGATCTGACTAAAAAGATCCTGATCAAAAGTTGCCATATGAACCTGCACGATCTGATCTGACATGGAGTGCTCCTATTCGTCTGAAATGAACAAAAAGTCCTCAAAGGACTTATAGTAGAGAGTATAGCGTATTTATGAATCTAAAACAATGCTTAGGTTTTTAATTGATCCTTAAACCAGTCAACCCATGGATTAACTGCAGGGTCTTGATCATACCTCAGGGCAAGAAAAAGCGTGAGATATGAGCCATAAGCTAGTGCTTCTAGGAAGTCATCATAGACGCTTTGACCTGATGTCATAAACTTATGAAGTTCATGCTTGTTTTGCTTAACGACATCTATCGTCAGCTGCATGCGCTTTTTTATCTTTGGCGAAAAATTTTGAGAATTCAAAAAAAGAAAATGAAGGTTGTGAGTCGATGGGAATTGGAGTCCTTCCATGAGGTGATGGTTGAGATCTGGGACAAGATAGTAGCAAGAAAATGTTTTGG
>CAYWEJ010000025.1:0-5408 GCA_964457465.1 uncultured Gammaproteobacteria bacterium
AAAAAAACCGGCGAAAGCCGGCTTTTTTATCTGTGTTGCGGGGTCGGGGTTTCGAACCTGAACTGTTAGATTATGAGCCTAACGTGCGCCTTACACTACCCCGCGCGTTCGTCCCAACTCGATTTCACCTTACGTCTTCGTAAAAACTCAGACTCCAGGATTTTATCGGTTGCTCCTCTTCAAAATGCGTTGCATTTTGAGCAAGAGAACAGAGGACGTGTTTTAATTATAACATTTGATTTGCGCACGGTCAAACTGGTATACTTGTGAAGCTAAAATAGTGGGGCAGGATGGCTCAGTCGGTTAGAGCACGGCATTCATAACGCCGAGGTCGTGGGTTCGATCCCCACTCCTGCTACTAATAATGAAAGTCCTAGATAAGGTTAGGGAAGAGGGAATAGGCTGCTACATCAAGCTAAATTTATTTTTCAAGTATTAAATTACCGCAAATAGAATCTCCTCAAAAACATCTCATATTTCAAAAAAAATTATCTGTGACTACGAAAAAAATAGGCAAAAAATGGAGAATTAGCCTCAAGAAGGTGATCAGAAAGATGTCAGGGAAGAGGAGAGACCTATAATGAAAAAAATACGAATGATATAGTATGATATAGTTATTTCACAGGATTTTCTGACTTTTCACAGAAGCAGCATTGTTACTATAAGACTGCTAAGTGTGGATAACTAAAGTGTTGACGATAGATAAAATTGTATATATCATAGAGTATGGACGCCAAAATTTTCCCTCAAGCTCTTACATTTGACGACGTCCTGCTCCTCCCAGGATTTAGCGATTTTTCAAGAAGTGATATTTTTTTAAAAACCTCACTCACCCGGTCAATTGTTCTTGACTCCCCTTTTGTCTCCTCCCCTATGGACACGGTTACTGAGTCTCGACTTGCCATAGCCTTGGCTCGTCTTGGAGGCATAGGGATCATACATCGCAACCTTACTATTACCGATCAGGCTGAGGAGACAGCAAAAGTTAAAAAACACAAGCTACTGGTTGGTGCAGCCGTTGGAACAGGTAAAGGTTTTGAGCTTCGAGTTGAGGCACTTGTTAAGGCAGGAGTTGATGTTATTATTATTGATTCTGCACATGGATTTGCATCTCCTATTATTAAGGCTCTTTTGTATATTAAATCACACTTCCGCACTCTTCAGGTCATAGCAGGTTCGATCGCTACTTTTGATGGAGCAAAAGCACTCATTGAGGCAGGAGCTGACGGGCTGAGGGTTGGTATGGGGCCCGGGGCAATTTGCACTACAAGGATTATCTCAGGTATGGGAGTCCCACAGATTACAGCGCTTATGGAGACTGTTCGAGCTGCAAAGCCTTACAAAGTCCCGGTAATCGCTGATGGAGGCATAAAATATTCTGGTGATATGGTAAAAGCTATAGCCGCAGGTGCTAGTACCGTCATGATGGGCTCCTACTTTGCCTCAAGCCTTGAGTCTCCAGGCAGAGTCCATACGCTTACCCGCTCACAAGTCCCCCATCGATTTCAGAGTATTTTGACTGCCAAAAAGACATACAAATTTAAAGAATATAGGGGCATGGGGTCTCTTGGAGCAATGAAAAAAGGTGCAAAAATTAAATCCGAAGATGAATTCCATGGGAAAAGCTACTATAAAGATCGCGTTTTGGTTGCAGAAGGCGTTGAAGGATTGGTGCCAATTAAAGGAACAGTAGCTGAGTTGGTAGAGCAATCAATCGGAGGGATTAAGTCGGGAATGTATTATGTTGGAGCAAAAACGATTGAGGAACTTTGGGAAAAAGCACAGTTTGTCCAGATAACTCAGGCATCACTTACAGAGTCTCATCCTCATGATATTCTCATTACCAACGCTGGAGAAAATTACTGATTGAGGACAAACTTCTCAATAACATCTGCAACTCCATCATCTTTAACATCAGGAGCTATATAGTCGGCAATTGCCTTAAGATCATCAACGGCATTTCCCATAGCAACTTTAAGTCCGCATGCCATAAGAAGTGGAAAATCGTTATACCCATCCCCTACCCCGATAATTTCGCTTGTTGAAATATTAAGTGCTTTTGCAGCCTCGAAGATACCGTGTTGCTTGGTAGCTTCTGTATGAGAAACTAATATACCTGTTAGGCCATTATGCCAGGAGACATATTTTGTAACATGGATCGTTGGAATATTGGTCAATTCCTCAAATGCGCTATGAGCACGGTCTAATTCGACTCCGTAGGTAAAAATGCTGACTGGTCTATTCATGCGATAGGTATGGTCATGAAGAATATCTTTATGGTCGTCATGAACAGAGAAAGGAATGTCGTGTTTTTTTAAGATTGTCATAGCGTCAAAAAGTTCTTTTTCAGGAATTAATCTTTCATAAAGAAGTGTTCTTGTATTGAGATCTATAACCATAGCGCCGTCATTGATGATGCTTGGGCCTGAGAGGTCTAGATGCTTAACGATGTCTTCGATCAAAAAAAGTGGCCTACCGGTTGCAATCCCGATATGGATATGATCTTTAGCCTTAAAAATAGCGTCTCTCACTTTTTTACTAGGGAGAGTTTTTTCTTTGCTTGGAGCTAGCGTTCCATCGATATCAACAATAAGTGCTTTATATTTCATAGGGTTTTTCATTCTACTAGTTTGGTAGGTCCTAAGCAAGGCTTTTGCAAGATAAAACATGCTACAATGTGAGCGATTATGGACCAGGTAGCACAGATCCGCGAAAAACTAGATATCACCTCATTTCTTTCAGAGTATATGACTATCTCAAAGGCGGGAAGAAATTTTAGAGCACTTTGCCCGTTTCACAATGAGAAATCCCCTTCTTTTATGATCTCTCCCGAGCGTCAGGTATGGCACTGCTTTGGTTGCGGAAAAGGTGGAGATATCTATACATTCTTAATGGACTATGAGCACATCGAATTCCCAGAGGCACTACGGGTATTGGCTAAAAAAGCAGGGATTGAACTTATCGAATCGAAAGCTCAAGCAGGGATCTCATCTAAAAAAGAGCGTCTTTACAGCCTCAATGCTCTAGCAGCAGAATACTATCACTACATCCTCACCAAGCATGCTGTGGGAGTTGGGGCAAGAGCGTATCTTAAAGAGCGCGGACTTTCTGATAAAACTATCAAAACATTTCAGCTTGGATTCTCGCCCGACACCAAGTCATCCTTAGCTTCGTACTTAGTTAAGAAGAAGAAATATCTGGTAGAGGATCTGGTGGAGGCAGGCCTGGTTTTTCAGCGTGGACGAGATGTCATCGATTTTTTTAGAGGAAGACTTATGTTTCCTCTTGTCGACCATAGAGACAATGTCGTTGGTTTTTCAGGAAGGGTACTTGATAAAGACGTCAAAACTTCAAAATACATCAACACCCGAGAGACGCTTATCTACCACAAAGGAGAGGGCTTTTATGGGCTTAATATTGCTAAAGATGCTATCCGAAGAGAAGGCCAAGTAATTTTAATGGAAGGTGAATTTGATGTTATCTCATCATTTCAGGAGGGTATCTCCAACGTAGTTGCTGTCAAAGGGACTGCGCTCACACAGGAGCAAGTAAATTTGATCGGGAGGTATGCTCAGAAAATCAGTTTCTGTTTTGATGGAGACAAAGCAGGTCAAAATGCCATCAAAAGAAGTCTACCCATTGTTGAAAAAAAAGACTTAAAAGCAAGCATTATTCTTTTGCCTGAAGGAAAAGATCCAGATGAGATGATCAGACAAAATCCAACAGGTTATAAAATAGTTGTTAAAAAAGATATCGGTGTGTATGATTATCTTTTCGATCAATCACTTCTTGCTGGAGATATCACAAGCGCTGAGGGCAAAAAAGCTGCAGCTGATGCATTTTTGCCAATTATTTCCTCAATGACAAATGAGATTATCAAAGAGCACTATCTGCGAAAATTAAGCACTGCTCTTGAAACAACCTATGAAAGTATTAGTAAAGAGCTTGAGAGGAAGCAGAAAGCAGCGCTTAAAGAAAAAATAGCTCTTCCTCCCCCATCGCTACAAAAACAGTCTCGTGAGGAGATGCTTGAGGACTACCTCATGTCACTCATTATGCAGTCACAAAACCCCAAAGCATCGCTTGAGAAAATTTTTGCTACCCTCTCCCCTTCTCTTGAGTCAGGGAAGGCATACCAGAAGATATTGGTGCATATGGTTGAGTATTTCAAAAAACATGAAGCATTTGATCAAAAAATGTTTAGCGATGGCCTGCCTCCAGAATTACTTTTTAACTACAACAAAAGCCTGCTTTTCCCTCTGCCTCCATTAACAACCACTGAGGCATATCTGAGGGAGGTAGAAAAAGTTGCAAAGCAAATAAATGAACTATATCTTCATGAAAAGTTAAGAGCCGTTGGGGCAGAGCTCGCAAAAAAGGAGAAAGAAGAAGACGCGGCTGGTATTGAGGTTTTGACTCAGGAATACAGTACCTTAATGACCATGTTAAAAAAGAGGTAGAGAGGTAGTATTTTCCCGTCATTTATGATACTATAGTCCTACACATAAGCCCGAAAAGCGTGGGCTTTTCTACGTTGGAGAAATATGACTAAAGCAAAATCCACCAATATCCTAGACGACGTTGTCGCATCAGCAAAAAAAAGAGGGTATATTACCCAGGAAGAAATCCTTGGTATTTACGCTAAGCCTGAGGATCATATAGAAGAACTTGATTCGCTATATGACAAGCTTATTAAGCTTGATATCGATGTTTTTGAGAGTGTTTCACAGGAGCAGGATGCACAAAAACCAATTGAGGATTTAGAAAAAGAGCTGGAGGCACTCACTGTACTTACTGAAGGTACTGTCTCTGATCCTGTGAGGATGTATCTTAAAGAAATTGGTCGTATTCCTCTTTTGACCTTCAATCAGGAAATTGAGCTCGCTAAAAAAGTGGAAAAAGGAGATGATCAGGCAAAGCAAATGCTTATCAACTCCAATCTTCGTCTTGTCGTATCTATCGCTAAAAAATATATAGGAAGAGGACTCTCTCTTCTTGATCTTATTCAGGAGGGTAACCAGGGCCTTATCCGTGCTGTTGAAAAATACGACTGGCAGCGAGGTTTTAAATTTTCTACCTATGCAACCTGGTGGATCAGACAGTCAGTAACTCGTGCGATTGCTGATCAGGCTCGAACGATTCGTATTCCTGTGCATATGGTTGAGAACATCAATCGTTTTTTACGAGCATCTCGAAAGCTCATGCAAGAATTAGGTCGTGAACCAACGCCTGAAGAGGTAGCAGCAGTACTTGGTATTGAGCCTGAGAAAGCTCTTGAGATCATTAAGATTTCTCAAAATCCAGCATCTCTTGAGGCGCCTGTTGGCGATGAGGAGGATAGTAGGCTTGGGGACTTTATTCATGATACCTCAGCTCCAACACTTTTTGACTCAGCATCCCGTGAGCTC
>CAYWEJ010000025.1:5508-7294 GCA_964457465.1 uncultured Gammaproteobacteria bacterium
CTTTACTTCTTTCCACCACAAACCTTGCAATCACCTTTATGGGTAACCAAAAGATAGACTGCTGATGCGCCAACGAGGACGTATACGAACATCTCAAGAGCTGGCATTGATCCAAAGAGTGTTGTTACAAGGTTGAAATTAAAGAGGCCAACAAGACCCCAGTTAACTCCTCCGATAACTAGGAGTAGAAAAGCTACCATGTGGACAGTTTTCATAGTATTCACCTCCCTTCTCTATCTAGTCTACAGGCAAGAATGAGCAGTGTGTCAAGGGGATGGCTTATCTAGCGGACAGGGGCAAGGCTTGTTCTTAAGTATGGTGAACTGTTCATTGATTGTGTCAAGAAAGGAGTCCTGTTGATTTTTTCCTACCATGCCTTTGGCATCAAGTGGAGAATGATGTCGGTAGCCTCTTTTTTCCATCTCCTTTACCAATACTTCATGTCGTATTGCAAGGGCAGGAAGCTTGTTGACCCACCGCTTGGTCTCAGGGTGATTTCTATAGCCCTTTTTGTCTTTTGAGAGAATTGTCCAGAGGGCATGAAGCTCACGATGCTCGCCAAGTAAGTGTTGTCTGCAAAGAATATCGGGAGGAACATCCCAGATCCTCATAGATTGCCCCTCTTTTTCTGCCAGATGAAAAGGCCGTAAGGAATAGTAGCTACGGCATTAACAATTGCAGAGAGGATAAAAAGTAGTCGAAATCCGTATGCCTCTGCAACAAACCCCCCAAGCGCTGCTGCAAGGGCAATAGCGATAAAAACAGTCGCATCAGAAAGCCCCCACTCAACTGTTGCTTTTTCCTTATCTAAATGCTCTGCAAAAAGAGTACCTTTAGCAGGGGAAGAAATGCCAAAGCCTATTCCAGCGATTGCATAAAATACAAAAAGATGAACAAGCGTTGAAGCCATGGCAAAACCAATATAGGCAACTGATGTGATTGCAATACCTGAGATAGCATACATGAGTAATTTTCGATCTGATCCCTTGGTGACAACCCGTGAGGTAATAAGCTCGACAACGACGCGAACGATAAGATGAACACTGTAGGCTGAAGCTGCTATTTGGATTTCTCCACCGACGATATTTTTGGTTGCAAAAATAGCAAAAATTGGGGTGACAAAATTCCATGCAGCCCACAAAAAGCTTTCTGAGATAATAAATGCTTTGACAATAGGATTGATTTGGAAATGAGTTGGTGATTTGCCCAAGAAAACTTCTCGCAGCATATACCCAGTCTAACACAGAGGAGAAAAAAGAGAAGAGAATATTTATTCTTGCGTTGTGGATATTTCCACTTGGGATCTATCTGGATAGATATATTCCTCTTTGACATTAATGACATTACCTTGCTCATCACGTTCTTCTGTGTAGACAATGGTCCACAAAAGTTCTCCTTCTCCTTCTTCGATGGCAGGGTAAGGAGGTTCGTAGAGTCTCTCATAGGTATCGCTGGTGCCATGTTGGTCAGGTCGAGGTTGGTCGCCTACATTTACTCCGCCATATAGCCAACGCTCTAACTCTCTATAAGCGCGATAGGGATTAATTTTACGAGTGGCTGGTGTTGCCTCAGGAGGAGTTGGGTTGGTGTCATCAGCTAAAATTTCTGACTGGAGTCTTTCTGCCATATCTTTTTTTAGCAGATCATTATATGAAAAACAAGAGTTTTTCTCTTCGGAGGCAGCTATAGATTTTTATCATCTCTGATGCTAAAATAGGCAGACAAAATGTATTCCCCTGTAGCTCAATGGTAGAGCAGGAAGCTGTTAACTTCAAGGTTCGTGGTT
>CAYWEJ010000026.1:0-4191 GCA_964457465.1 uncultured Gammaproteobacteria bacterium
CTCGGAAAGAAATTCCAAAAGAATTCACTTACGAAGATGAGGACATCATGGTCTTTCCCGATATTAATCCTATAAAACCTGTTCATCTGTTAATTATCCCAAAGACTCATATCAAAGAACTACATGCACTTGATAATCCTGTGCTTTTTGAAAAATTAGGAGCAGTAATTCTGCAAATGATAGTAAAAATGCAGTTGCAAAATAAAGGTTATCGTGTAGTGATTAATGGTGGCGGAGCTCAAGTTGTGGATCATCTCCATATTCATCTTATGGGACCAATTGCCAAAACAGCTTCGGTTTAGTCAGAGGTTTACAAAAACTACCCAATTGGAGTAAAATAGTAACCTACAATAAGCTTTTAATTTGAAATTTGAAATTTTCATTAAAAATTGAAAACTAAAAATTAAAAATTAAACGACAGGAGGTGTTCTTTTTTTATGGTATATGTTAAAAAACAACCAGGAGACAGTGACGATACAGTTATTCGAAAGTTTTCTCGAAAAGTAATTGATTCAGGCATTGTTAATGAAGCAAAACGAAGACAATTTTATCTTAAGCCCTCGCTTGCAAAAAAGCTCAAGGCTGAGGAGAGTCGAAGAAAAAGACGCTTGATTGCTTAATTTCCTTCATTTATGGCCAACGTCCAAGTTCTCATTTTTGTTGAAAGCCGTTACAAGGTAAATAGAAAAAAAATTAAAGAAGCGATAAACGAAGTACTTGATGATAAAGGTGTCACGAGTAACTGTGAGGTATCGCTTGCTTTCGTGGGCGATCGAAAGATGCACGCTCTGAATAAAAAATTTAGAGGCCTTGATAAGACTACCAATATTTTGTCATTTCCTATCTCTGAAGGGTTTCAACAGCCTATGCCATCTGACAAAATGCGTCTTGGGGATATTGTGATATCATACCCAGAGCTGATCAGAGAAGCTGCAAAAGAAGAGATGATGGTAGATGATAGGGTAAATTTTTTAGTAAAACACGGACTTTTGCATCTGCTTGGTGAGCACCACTAAATAGTTCAGAATTCAGAGTTCAGAATTTAGAATAAAGTTCCATGCGAAATTTTAAATTTTGAATTTTACATTCTAAATTTTTTTATGGTTTATTACAGAACATACCGCCCTCAGCGTATTCAGGATCTTGATAGTGACACTGTTAGACAAAAAATAGAAGCAATTCTTAGGCAGTCTGCGCCAACTTTTTTATCAGTTCCACATGCATTTCTTTTTACAGGACCAAAAGGTCTTGGCAAAACTTCAACTGCACGCATCGTTGCAAAAGTGATCAATTGCACAGGAAGAAAAGATGCTTCAGGAAAAGATATTGAACCATGTAATACTTGTGACCAGTGCGTGTCGATTACTCAAGGCAATAATCTTGATGTGTATGAGATCGATGCAGCATCCAATAGGGGTATTGATGAAATTCGAGATCTTAAAGAAAAAATTAGATTATCACCTGCCGCAGCAAAGAAGAAAATATACATCATTGATGAGGTTCATATGTTAACGACGGAAGCATTTAATGCGCTCTTAAAAACACTTGAAGAGCCCCCTGCTCATGCTGTTTTTGTTCTTTGCACGACTGAAAATCACAAAGTTCCGCCAACCATTCTTTCGCGGTGCCTTCATATTGCTTTTAAGAAAGCAACTGATGAGGAGTTGGTGAGAGCGCTTTCTCGTGTCGTAAAAGGTGAGAAATTATCAGTTGATGAAAAAGTACTTCGTCTTATTGCAAAAAATGCTGATGGAGGATTTAGGGATGGCACTAAGATTTTAGAAGAAGTAGTAGCGCTAGCAGACGGCAAGCATATTGATGAAACCACTTTTGAACATATGTATCACTCTCAGTCAACTGCGCAAAAAGTTGAAAGGTTACTTGTATCGCTTTATCAAAAAGACAGTAAGGAAGCATTTGCAATCATTCATGAGGCTGAGGATGAAGGTATTGATCCTTTTCATCTCGTTTCAGAGCTTATCGCAGTTTTGCATGAGTCATTTATCAAAAGGGCGGAGCAGGATACAAATGACGACTCATTTAGTCTTAGTGAGCTAAAAAGGCTTTTAGAACTTTTCTCATCATCGGTAAAAGATCTCAAATTTGCCGTTGTTCCTTTTCTCCCTTTAGAGCTTGCAGTTCTTTCCTGGTGCAGAAATGACAGCGTTTTGACAAGTAGCGTTACTATTGAGACAAAGGTATCAGATGCCCCATCGTCTGATGCCAAACCAACTATCTCCTCGCTTCGCAAGCATGCGGGAAATGTTGCAAAAGAAAAAGCACTCATCAGTGAGGCAGTTGTTGAAGAAAAAAAAGAGGAAAAAAAGCCTGAGGGCGTGAGCATTCTTAACTACGCAGCAACGGGAGAACATACACAGGAATGGATCGATGATTTGTGGCGAAATATTATTGTTGAGATCAAAAATCACAATCATATGATTGCGGGCGTGTTGCGGTCTTGTAGAATTGTTTCCTATGACAGAAAAGTACTGAGCATAGAAGCAATAGCAAAGTTTCATAAAGAACGAATCGAAGAACCCAAAACGTTTAAAGTCTTACATGAAGTTTGCGAGGAGCTTATTGGAAATCCTATTGAGATTACAGTACAATTGAAGAGCTAAATGCTTGCTAGGAGGTGATTTTTTATGATGAATCCATTTGGACAATTAGGTGAGTTAAAAAAGATGCGTGATCAAGCGATGCAGATTCAGCGTCAGTTGGCTGCTGAGGAGATGACTATTGAGAAAAAAGGAGTTCTCATTGTGATTACGGGAGATCAAAAGATTAAAGAAATTCGAACTAATGGCAAATCTGATAAAGATATTGCTGAAGCAGTAAATGAGGCTGTTAAAAAGTCACAAGAAGTAGCAGCGAAAAAACTTCAGGAAATGTCAGGAGGACTAGGCGGACTTTTAGGAGGAATGAAATAATGTTTGCCCCCGGGACGCTTATCCACGAATTTACCAGTAAAAAAGACCATGCTATTACGTTTCGTTTGATTGAAAGAGACGACGCAGTTGGCATGACTTCCTATATCAATGACCTCAGCTGTGAGGATACGTATATCAGGCTTGGTGGTGAGCAATTTAGCTTTGAGGAAGAGCAGCGACACATTGAGACATGGCTTTCTCAGATGGAGAAGCAAGAAAAAGTTGTCGTCGTTGCTATTTTTGAAGATAGAATTATCGGTGTGGCAAATGTGGATAGACTAGATAGAAGATCAAAGCACGTTGGTCATTTTGGTATCAGTATTGCAAAGGATTTTCGACAGGAGGGAATTGGAAAAGAGCTTCTAAAGACTGTTCTTGATTTGGGAACAAGAATGGGACTCATGATGATTGAGTTGAGTGTCTATTCCCCTAATGAAGTAGGCATCGCTCTTTACCAAAAGCTTGGATTTGAAGAAGTAGGGAGAATTCCTAAAAAAATTTTATTTCACGACCAATTAGTAGATGAGATTATTATGGTGAAATTCCTCTAGCCCTTGCTAGGAAAACTCGATATTTGTAGAATACAGAAGATGAAGTTATTTAGCGGAAGCGCCAACAAACCCTTAGCAGAAAAAATTGCGAAGGCATTAGGTACTACTGTCTCTCCTGCTGAAATTTTTGTTTTTCCGGATCAGGAAAGAAGAATCCAACTCCAGGAAAACGTTGTTGGTGAAGATGTTGTCATCGTTCAACCGACAACACCTCCGGCAGAGATGCATTATTTTGAACTATTTTTTCTTGCAGATGCAGCAAAGAGAAATGGTGCACGATCAATTACTGCGATTATTCCATATTTGGGATACCAAAGACAGGATCATATGTTTCGTGATGGAGAGGCAGTTTCATTGGATGTTATTTTGCATACTCTTAAAGCAGTGGGGCTTGATCACATCATCGCAGTTGATCTTCATACGATAAAAGCTCCAGAGGTATCTCCGGTGCCACTCAAACACATCTCAGCCCTTTCGCTTTTTGCACAGGAAATTAAAAAGAAAGGATGGGGAGGACTTGATACTGTGTTGGTGTCACCTGATATGGGTGGTATTAGGCGTATCAAAATTATTTCTGAGATGCTTGATGGCATGCCATTTGCGACGATTGAGAAGAATCGAGATCTTGCAACAGGACATATTGAGATGGAGCATGTTTCTGGAGAAGTGACACATAGAGCAGTTATTGTCGATGATATGATCTCAAGTGG
>CAYWEJ010000026.1:4291-7095 GCA_964457465.1 uncultured Gammaproteobacteria bacterium
CCAAAAGCAGTCTCCCAAACTATTGAGTCATTTGAGAAATTACCAGGAATTGGACCCAAAACAGCACAGCGTTTGGCGTTTTATTTACTTCATGTTCCACAGCACGAGCTGGATAGATTTGGCGATGCGGTAAAAGGACTTAAAAAAGGTACGGTACTTTGTTCTGTATGTTTTTCCGTTGGCGAGGAAGACCCATGCGTTTATTGCACAAGTGCAGCTCGTGATCAAGGAGTTATTTGTGTCGTTGAGCAGGCACTTGACGTGTTAGCGCTTGAGAAAAGTGGGCGATATACAGGTGTCTATCACGTCCTTCATGGCAAGATAGATCCTCTCAATAGTATTGGTCCTGAGGAGATCTATATAAGACAACTTTTTGAAAGAATTGCTTCCAGTACCAATGGTCATAGCATCAAAGAGATTATTTTAGCTACCAACCCAACGATGGAAGGGGAGGCAACTGCAATGTATATCTCAAAAGAATTAAGAACTAAGTACCCAGAATTAAGCATTACTAGAATTGGACGAGGGCTGCCAATTGGGGCAGATCTTGAGTATGCAGATAGTATGACGCTTCAGCGAGCAATGGAGGGCAGGAGTAGTTATTAGGATTGATAAATTGGAACTTCAATAATTTTATAAGGAACTCCTGAAGCTTCAATGTGAATTTTTGCGGCAACATCATGCACCGGAACTTTTTGAGGCGTTGTCGGAGGCCTGTCGATACTTCGATGATCATGACCATGAAGCATCAACGAAATTTTATCTGCGTGACTATCAACCATTTGACCAAAGTCGGTCAAGACTATTCTTCTTTGGCTATCACTTTCATCGAACTCTACCTGTTCAAAGTGAAATATCGCGACATTTATCCCAGGCCGTAGTCTTCTTAGGGTTTTTCTAAATTCTCTTCTTTGTCGCTGCACCATATGATCATATTCTTCTTGACTTACGGTGAGGTGGCGAATAAATTGATCAAGTCTTCGCTCTGCAAATCCAGGAGTCCCGACAAAGCCAACCTTATCTGAACCCATACTCAGTCTTACCGCATTACCTTCAAGAATAGTTATGCCACCTTCGCGTTCAAGAATCTCTTTTGCCATCGCAGGGTCTCCTCGAACGTCATGATTACCTAATACGCCAATTACAGGCTTGTTAGCATCGCTGAATATCCCAGCTGCGATTTTGAGGCTACGTTCATCTCCTTTGTCCGTAAAGTCACCACAGTGTACGATGACATCTGCGTTTCGGGACATGTTCCTCACGTGCTCACGATAGTGGCTATAATTATGTATGCCATTGCGGCGGTGACGGGAATTTGAGGCGCCAAAATGAGTGTCTCCAATACCAGCTATGCGGATAACTTCTCCCATCAATCTTTGAGCACTTCCTCAATCTATTGTTACTGTAGCGTGATTTCTTTGTTACGTCAAGATATTTTATTAGTATCTTTTACATAGACAAATCCTTTATGAGGGGCATACAATAAAACTATGGCAAACAATGCATTCTCAAACGCATTCGAAGATGCTTTTGAACAAGGAGTAAGCACTACCAAGCAGCAAGTTGTTCAGCAAGTAAAACAAGCGCCTCAAGTAGTCGCGTCGCAGCTTGGTATCAGTACTGGAGATCCTCAGACACAAGTTGCTGATGTTGCAGCGCAGCATGATCAATTCAACGAAACAGCGACCAAGCAGGCTCAAACAGATCCCGCTGTGGTCAAAGCAGCAAGTAATCAGCTTGTGGCAAAAGACTCTCAAGACAGGCAGCAGAAATTAGCAGATACCAGAAAAAAGCTTAATCAACTTCACAAGCAGATGTATTACGATCCCACTTTCAATAGACCAACACAGGAGCCAACTGTCCAAGATCGGTTACAGCAAGAGGAACAGATTACACAACAGAAAAAAATGGTGGAACTTGAAGAAAAGAAGAAAAGAGATGAGCCAATCGCGCTTGCG
The DNA here is from genome assembly GCA_964457465.1 of uncultured Gammaproteobacteria bacterium. GTDB lineage: Bacteria > Patescibacteriota > Microgenomatia > Levybacterales > UBA12049 > JACROF01. The sequence goes on from CAYWEJ010000026.1 coordinate 6,250, forward strand.
AGAGCAAAAAGAACAGCTGAGATGAACAGAGGCGTTTCGGGGTAGGATGTAGGCAGTAGAGGATAGGGTGTAGAAAATGTTTAAAAAACTAGCATTAACTAACTGCCTACTTACTACATCCTACTCACTAACCTACAGCCACTTTTTGTATTTGAAGTATGAGATGATACTTACTGCTCCTACGAGGATTGCGATAAAGAGTGAGGAAACGATCCATGGCTGATCAGCAAATGGGAGGCCTTTGACATTCATCGAATAAAGGTTGTTTACAATCACAAATGGAAATGAGATTGAGGTGACGATGGTGAGAAATTTAACCATTTCGTTATTACGAAAAGTTAAAAGAGATTCATTGCTTGTTGAGATACCGTCAATGAGCTCTTTGTGATCTTCAAGCCTGTACCAAATTCGCTGCAAATGGTCGGTGATATTTGACCACGAGGGGGAGAGTGATGGATCAAATGAAGGATGCTTGTTGTTCTCAAGATCTGAAAAAATAGTAAGAGCGGGTTTGATCATAGTCTGAAAGACAACGATATTTCTTCTGGTTGCTGATATCTCCTCGATAACTTTAGTAGGATTTTTATTGGCGACGAGATGGCTGTCAATTTTATCAATAGTTGCGGTGATATGGTTGGTTACCTCAAGTGATGCGTCGACCATCATGTCCACAATGCGATAGAAAAGATACTGTGGGCCCATTCCCATGTATTCTTCACGATTTCTGAGTGTTTTTTGGCATTCTTCAAAAATTTCATCAAGTTGTGGAGATCTTTCATCATGCAAAACGACAAGATATTTCCCATTCATGAAAAGAGTAATGTGTGCAGTTCTGATTCTGTCAGT
>CAYWEJ010000027.1:0-6919 GCA_964457465.1 uncultured Gammaproteobacteria bacterium
TCATATAGTCAAAGACCGTATGCTAAAGATGGAGCATTGTCTATGGATAATAGTCACCAAGAGCAACGAGTTTGGGACCCTATTGATACACCTGTGAATAATGGTGGAGAAAGACGTCTGCCAAATGCTAACGAAATTCCAGCACGAACACCTCAGGAAGTAGCAGCAAAAGCTGGTTGGAGCGATAGGTATAGAAATGGATGGCCAAGTGATCCTGACGAACGAAGGATTGTCGAGGATTTTATTAGGCGTGGTATTAGTCCTGACATGATGAGGCAAGGTGGTCAAGAGAGAGGTCCACAGCAAAGGCGTCCTGAGCAATCCCCAGAAGGGCCTCTAGAAATGATAGATCTTCCTGATTTTCTTCGAGACGAAGACCAGAATATTTTGGCTGATATTGCGTCAAGTGAGCTCGCACAGCGCGAGGCAAGAAGAGAAGCAGATGCTATTCAAGGTATATCGCCAAATGCTGAGGACAGTAAAGGAACTCTTAAGAAAAATCAGCTCAGCGAAAAAGAGTACAAAGCGTTTGAAGAGGGCTTGAAGCGTGGGATACTTCTTCCGGAAAAGATTCTTATGAATAGAGATGGGTGGGGTGATCTAAAGATAGAATCTATTGAGGCTCTTGCGTATCAGATTATGGATAAAGAGCAGGATGATGATTACAAGCCAGGAGGTGCTTTTGAGCTACTCAACAATAAAGGAGAGTTTCAGCCCAACAATTTTCTTCACTGGGTGCGCCACTGGATGATGTATTGGCATATGGACAGCCCTGATGCCAAACATGACTTCGGAAGAGAGATCTCTGTCATAAAAGATTATGGATCGCAAGCGCTTGCAGATCTTATTAAAAATCCCGGGAAATTCTTCCGAAGCTGGAGAGCTGCTGGGCAGGGAGCAAAAGAGGAATTTCAAGTCTATCAGGAATTGGTAGAACAAATTAAAAGAGAGACATGGCTTTTTGGTTCAAGCAGAGAATTTGATATTGCCTATAAAGAAAATATGGGCGCTGAGGAACAGCTTTCAAAAGCTCTTCAGCAGATGTTTTTCCTTAATCCTTTTACTAAGACAGTTTGGGATCAAAAAAGTTCTTTGTATTGGATCATGAATATGCCTCAAAGATTTAAGAATGTTGAGGAGGGGGGGAGGCAAGATGATTCAAATGCAGGACGAGCTCTCAACACTGCCTATTTGGTCTACTACAACATCGCAGATCCAGAGATGCTAAAAAAACTCTTAGGCAAAGACACTGCGTTACTAGACAGACTAAAGCTGAAACATGAAGTAAAGACACAGATGGTTAGAGATAAGATCACACTTGGTAATGGAATTGTGCTTGATAAAAATTTTCTTGATCGAACTCAATTTACCCAGGCCCAGGTAGATGCTTATGTTAATCAGATTGATGATGAAGATATTAAAAAGTATCTGTCCAAAGATGATCTTGCAGCACTTAATGGTGATAAAGACATTACTGATCTTATTAACATATTTAACCAGCCTCAAAAATCATCAAGAATCCAAAATGTTGTGCGGACAATTCTCCAAGATGAACTTATTAAAAAGTACGATCTCTACGTAAAAGATGCTAACGGAAATTATGTCTACGAAACAGAGATTATTAAAGACACAGAGGGAAAGCCAGTAAAAGATGAGCATGGCAATTATGTGAGAAAGGATGTTAAGCATAAAGCAGCTGATGGCTCTGAGGGAGAGAGGGTCCCTAAGAAAGATATGACTACTGTAGGCTATGCAAATACCTTTGCTCTCTCAATGGCGAGGTGGACTGGTGCTGGAGCAAGAAATGATACAGCGGCTGTAGGTTTTGACGCATGGTCCAAGCTGCAAAATACCGAGGAATATCGTACAAAACAGGCAAGCCCAACAAGAATAGGAGCCTATGGTAATCCAAAGACACTTCATATGTTCAAGCAGCTTGCAACAGATCTTATGAATGGCACTATGGTTATGGATGGCAAGATGTCAATTGAGGCATTGGAGGAGATGTTTGAAGCAAGCGAGGGTACGCAGGAAGATTATTACAAAGCCTCCTCACAGCTTGTTTTTGCAGATAACGCCATGAGATCATTTACCGTTGATCATATGAATAGAGTCTTTGCTGTGTATGGGCAGATCATGAATACCGAGGAAATCAAACTTGAAAAATTTGTCAAGCACGATCTATTTTATGGTATGCAGCTTGAAAGAGGGGCTTTTGAGAAGGCGCTTAAAGAGAATTTTTTCAAACCAATGCGATATGCGTGGTCAACCTATGCTGGGCTTGATCTCTCAAAGAAAGTTCGAACACAAAACCCTTCATACAAAGAATACAGAAAACGATATAAAGAAGGAGATCCAAGACTAGACACAGATCCTCGATGTCAGCCATATATGGAAGTGCATCTTGCTGAAGCTATGTTTGGAAGAGAGCTTTTGGATATTCCTGAGTTTTGGCAAGCAGAGAAAGGAAAAGATGGCAAAGAGCTTAAAGATCATCATGGACACCCAGTTCCAAAAAAAGGTATAGAGAAGATCAAGATCACTGATGAAAATTGGGCAGATAAAATTGACTGGTCAAAACTTGCTAATAAAGATCATAAGCATATGCTTTGGAGAAGAGCTGCGTGGGGAAGAATTGCAGCTGAGATCCATGCACATCGTGATAGGCATAGTAGCGATCCAAAATATAATGATTGGATCTACAACGAAGTTATTGAGGCTTTGGAGACTATAGGAGATGGTGTTGGTGGAGATGAATTTAATATGCAAAAATCAAGAGAAAAAGGGAAAAATCTTACTCATGAAGAAATTGAATGGATTCGAAAGAAAGCAGGGATAACAGAGGGGCAGATCATGAGAAGAGCACTTTTTATGGATATTTTAGTCTCACTCAAAGAAGGGCTAAAAGATATTGGAAAAGCAAGCCTCAAAGGAATGAAACCATAGGTTATCATGTTCGATTGGTTGGCGGCGCACCATATGCTCTCCTTGTAAACTCTGCCCTACCTTCATCGCTAGACATGTTTATATTTTTGAATGCTTTTGGCAATCTTCTGTTGATGTAGCCAGCTACAAATCCAACTTGTCCTTTGTGAGGGTCAAAAGCAGTTGTTCGTTTCCATAGCGCACGTGGCCCAAGCGTTGCAGGTCCAAATCCTCTTCCAATTCCTCCCTGAATAGCGCCACTGACCAATTTGTTAGGCTCTGAACGGAATGTCTGGCGAGTAATTACAAGCACTTCAGGGGTGATCAGGAGAATTGCTACTACCAATACTCCCTGAATATGATTGGTAATTGCAGGATTGCCAATAAGCGGTGGAAGAAAATACGTCGTTGTTGGGGCAGTTGCATTGTCGATACTGTAGGTAGGGATAGTCGAGACGACTCGCGCTGCGACAAAGAAAAAAGCAGCAACAGGAAATACTGATAAATGAGCGAGCATATACCTCAGCCATGCAGTAAAACCAAATTTACTTCCTGGGATGAGGCCTGCTGCTATATAGAGTGGTGCGATCATGGTGCCTATGAGGGTATATGCATAGGCTCGAAGAAGAGCGAACCAAAGCCTGATGAGGGCAAAGAATATAGCAAAGAGCAAAACTGCTGTAAAGAGGATGGTTGCTATGCTTCGGACAAGGCCATGGAGAATTGACTGCGCACATGCCCCAAGGGTGTTCCAGAAGTCTGCAGAGCAGTTGGCATCTTTAAGATCAAGAGTGTCAGTGACAGTATCGCTAATTATTTTTCCAACTGTTCCTCCCGCATCAATGCTAATTCCTGCTATGCCATCAATGCTCCCTTCGCACCCTGTAGAATTGCCGAAAAGCTCATTGACATACACGATGGGGTTGTTGAGAAGTTGCCTGTTCGCTGCTGCTTTGATCGCTTCGCTTTGATGGCTTTCTATGGTTGTAAGAGTGTTCGAGTCTTGTGGATCAACGCATGTAACTTTATCTGGGACGAGGATACTAATCCCTGTGTATGTCGTAAACCACATAGCATCTACTAAAAGTCCTGCTATTGAGAAAGAGAAAGTGATAAAAATAAGGGTAAGAATAATCTTGGGTAACTGATTTTGGATAGACATGACAGTTCTGGGATCGATTTTTACCCGGAGCATTATTCCCATGCCGATAAATACAAAGAGTAAAACCATAAAAACAAACGTAATATTGCGAAGCTTGAGCCACATTTCCTGAAGTGGACTTAACTTATCAAAACCAGTATCTGCAGCAAATGATTTTTTAGCGATACCAAAGCTATTGGCAAAGTATTTGATGGACTCTGTGGTAGAGACAGGTTTTTGATACATAAAGCCAATCATGTTACTCATGCCGCCAACTAGGCCTCCAACTTTTTGTTGCGAGGCTTTGGTTTCAAGTGCTCCTGTGGTGGGGTTAATCTCAACGCATCCATTTTGCGGGCTTACGATATCTACTCCTGCGATAAAACAAGTAAGAGCTGAGCCCATGTTGAGAAATACTTTTTGTATGTCGCTACTTGATACATCGGAGGGGGAAGTTGTCTGCGCTGAGACTTTTGTGAGAACTAAGCTTTGCAGTGTAAAAACGATTAAAGTAACGAGTAGTCCTGAGATGATTTTTTTGGGCAGATACATAGAACGGGCTATCTTAAGTGTGGGTTATTGCGATGGTTTTTGTCAAGTTTAGGACAAAGAAAAACGCCGCGGTGAGAGATCCGCGGCGTGGGGTTATTGATAAAGTAAGGATGCGTTATGCGTATCGAGATTTTTTATCATTGGTAAATGACCATCTGATGAATCTGATGCCAATTCGGAGGAAGAACCAGAAAAAGAATATCAGGCTAATACCGATGCAAAAGAGAGCTGCACCAAGGTCAGTTACAGCAAACAGGCCAAGGAGCACGAAAAATGTTCCCCACGTCCATGAGTGGGTGAATAAATACTTGAAAAATTTGCCGAAGAGAGGGCCCAGAAGGTCGGCAGCGATATCAGACGCACCTTCGATACCTCTGCTTACCCCGCTCTCAAACCCTTCCATGCTCGGGCCTGATGCCTTGTTGATAGAAAATGAACTCATCAGACCTCCATCAGGGTCACGGACTTCATAATGAGGCATTTCTTTCTCCTTTTCTTTCTGCATCCCATGTATCATCTGATACATTTTGGCAGCAACCTCTTGTTATAAAGCAAGAAATTGCTGCCAGGGATATGGATTTTTATATGAAAGAATGCGCCGCAGGAGCCCTGCGGCGCAAGGAATATTTTAAGCGCTAATGCTCTCTTGCAAGGCTAACAACTGTCTCGCCAGCTGCATAAAGAATTCGCATACAGGCAATAAGAACAAAGAAGCTAAATCCACCCCAGAGCATAAGAGATGCTTTGTGAGGATCTGCGTCCTTGAAGTAGATCGAGCCAAACATGACGATGAGACCAAATCCCCAAAGATGCTTGAGAGAAAGCCATAAGAGGGGTAGGAATCCATGCCAAAAAAGTTTCAATATGAGAACCAAAGCCCAAAATCCAAAGGTGAATATACATGCTGCAGTCAGAGCTGCAAACCCATCAACTGTTGGCAAGTTGTATTTCGTGATAGTGAATGAATCAATGAATCCACCTTCATTGTCTCGGATTTCATAGTGGGATGATCCCATTGCGAGCCTCCTTTTTTACTGCGATGACTATCGCTTGATAGCCATAGATGCTACTGAGAGCATTAGCAAACAGTTATTAAGGTGCCTTTTGTAAGAAAATAAGTCATACGTTAGCCTGAGTGTAGCAGAATTGTTGTGTTTGTAAAGAGGTGCGGAGTCTGATTGACTATGTTGGACTTATTGTCAAATTTGTAGCTCCATCAAGTAATTTTTTAACATCTTCTTTATTGTACGAAGACCATAGCCTGACTTAAGATATATCTCTCTTTGCTTAGCATCTCTCATAGAAAGAAATGCTTCATAATAAATTAGTCGATAGGGGATAAATGGCTTAGTGGCTTTATTTTTGCCTGCGTTATGAGAGATTATTCTCTTTTTTAAATCGCTAGAGTAGCCAATATACAACTTACTATGGTGGACGCTTTGTAGAATGTAAATGTAATAAAACGTGAAGGCGTGACGTAATAAATCCTTTGGATTTAAACGTCACAGCAACGTTTCCCGACATAGTCGGGATTACGTTGCGGAGGTGGTGGGATTCGAACCCACGTGAGCAAAAGCTCACAGCATTTCCAGTGCTGCGCCATGGACCAGCTAGGCGACACCTCCTTTTCAAAACGCTAGGTATTTTGAGTTCTCATATATTTTTGTGCTTCTTCCCAGACTTTTTTATCAGCATCATAGGTGAGTCTTTCGGCAACTTCATCGCTATCAACCCACTCAACATGCTCCATCTCAAAATCATGGTCAGCTGTGTCTCCTGAGAGGAATTTCATTACAAAATAATAGACTGTTTTTTTGATGCGTTCTCCTTGCCAGACGTACCAATAGGTCTGTGGAGAAAGAGGGTGAAGTATCTCACCTAGGATACCAGTCTCCTCTTTTACTTCACGAAGCGCTGTCTCTTGTTTGGTCTCTTTTTCATTCGTATCACCAATGAGGCCTTTTGGAAAAACCCATCCGTGATGTTGAGAATGTTGCGCGACGAGAACAAGGATTTTATCACCCTTTTTTTGGAAAACTACACCTCCAGCTGAAAATTCAAATTTCATATTTCGCAATTTCTAAACCCACCTTCGTTCGTCTCAGCGAGGCGAAGGCGTGACGTAATAAACCCTTGAGGTTTAAACGTCACAGCAACGTTTTTGCCAAAGGCAAATTACGTTGCGGAGAGGGGGAGATTCGAACTCCCGGTTCGCCAGATGGCGAACAGCGGTTTTCGAAACCGCAGCACTAGACCACTATGCGACCTCTCCAGAAAACCAAACTCTTTTGACTATCCAAA
>CAYWEJ010000028.1:0-6739 GCA_964457465.1 uncultured Gammaproteobacteria bacterium
GTGGCCGCCAAATTCATGGCGAAGAGCTGCCACCATACGAGCAGCAAATGAAGAGCTAACTTGAGGGTCTGTCTTTGATCGACGACGAAAATCGAGTGACTGATCAATATTTTCCGCAAAAACTCCCTCTTCCTTTGCCTGATTGACTGTCCATTCTGCTTCTCCAGTAGCATCTATGACTCCATCCAAACCAGAAAGGGTTGGATCTTTTTCTAATGCATCTTTTGCGCACTCATTGAGAAAACTAGTGACTATCGTATTTTTTTGCCACAACCTAGCAACTTGTACTAAATCTAAATCGTAGGGAGATTTTTCCAAAACCCCATACCCCTCACCAATTGCCTGCATCATGCCATATTCAATTCCGTTATGGACCATTTTGACAAAATGACCAGCTCCCCCAGGACCAAAATACCCATAACCCCCATGTGGCTTAATAAGGCTCTCGAGTAATGGCCTTATTATTTCAAAACCATCTTTATCTCCACCTGCCATTAAGGGATAACCGTTGTCTGATGCTTTGATACCACCACTTACCCCAATTCCTAAATACCTCATACCTTTTTGAGAAAAATAATCAAAACGTTTTTGTGTATCTTTATAGAAAGCATTCCCCCCATCTATCAAAATGTCTCCCTTTTCAAGATATAAAGCAATTTCGTTAAGAGCTGACTGTGTTGCTTCTCCTGCTGGAAGCATCACCCAAATAATCCGTGGTTTCTCTAATGAAGAAACTAACTCCTTGATTGAATTTGCTTTCAGGAAATGGTCTTTAAACTCTGAATTCTGAATTCTAGATTTTAAATTTTCAATGGCCTCTGGAGATCGATTCCATCCAACAATAGCGTGTCCATCAGACAGCATCTTTTCTACCATTCTTGTACCCATTTTGCCAAAACCAACAAATCCTATCTGCATATCATTTTTTATACCATCCTTTATTTATTCTCTGTTGTTCAGATGCAGGAAGGCCAACCGTCTCTTCATCTAACAAAAAATCAATATCTGCATCTACCTGAGGCTTTCTTGGGAAGAGTTTAGTAATTTCACTTCTACTATTTGGATAATAAAGTTCTAGCGCTTCTTGCGACAAAGGGAATAATTTCTGAGCGTCACTAAAATTTCCTTCATTACGAAGTATACTTGCAACAGAAGCATTAACTCGATCCATAAGATTTGGGTCTCTCTCAATCATGAAGTAGCCACTTCCTCCCATCTTTCTCAATTAACTCATCCGCCTCTTTTGGTCCCCAACTCTCATCATCATATACAAGCAGTGGTGGATGAAATTGCTCCCATCCATCTAAAATAGTGGTAATAAACTTCCACGAACTCATGAGTTCGTCAGTACGGTTAAACAAGATTTGCTCACCGCTCAAAATATCGAAAAGAATTTTTTCATAAGCATCAAGACCTTTGTTGCCAAATCCTTCTTGATAACTAAATTTCATCTGCACAGGTTCCAAAGCAAGTGCACCCCCTGGTTTTTTAGCAATAAATCTCATCGTAATTCCTTCGTCTGGTTGAATTCTGATGGTGATAACATTTCCTATTTCAGGACATCCATATTCTTTGAAAAGAATATGACACGTCTGCTTGAAAACAACTGAAATCTCTACTATATCTTCTTTCATTTTTTTTCCAGATCTCGCATAAATGGGGATTCCTTTCATTCGAGGCGTATCAATAAAAAATTTCATAGCAACAAATGTTTCGGTGTCTGATCCAGGATCAACATTTTTTTCATTTTTGTAGGATGAATACTGCCCTCTGACTACTTGCTGCGCTACTTTATCTGGCTGGATGCACTCAATCGATTGTATAGCATGCGCTCTACTATCTCTCACATCTTCTTTCATAAATGACTTTGGCTGCTCCATAGTCACTGCGGCGATTAGTTGCAATAAATGATTTTGGGCAACATCTCGCAAATTTCCCACTCCGTCAAAAAATTTCCCTCTACTTCCAATACCATTTTTTTCATTCAACGTTACCTGAATATGATCGATAAATTCATTATTCCAAACTGGCTCAAATATGCCATTTGCAAAGCGAAATGCCAACATATTTTGCACATTTTCTTTCCCGAGATAATGATCAACTCGAAAAATTTGTCTTTCTTCAAAAATGTCAGACAATTTTTTATCAAGATGAATTGCTGTTTCTAAATCTTTGCCAAAAGGTTTTTCAATAATGATACGAGTCCATTTATTACTTCCCTGACCACAGCCCTCGGCAAGCTTGGTTCCCTGTAAATTGTCAAGAATAACTTCATAGTTATCAGGTGGTGTTGCTAGATAAAAAAGTCTCGTTACACAGGCGCCTGTCTTTTTATCAATCTTTGCTAATTTATCAATCAACTCATTGTAGCCTTTTGCATCTTCAAAGGTTCCCTGCTGATAATGGATATGCTTCACAAATTCACTCCACGAAGGGTCATTATGCAGTTTTGGGAAAAGCTCGTAAAACTCTTCATCACTAATTTCTCTACGAGAAAATCCAAATATATAGAAGTCCTGTGGGAGTGAGTCATTTTTGAAAAGACCAAAAAGTGCTGGCATCAATTTTGAACGCATCAAATCCCCAGTTGCGCCAAAAATTACCATGACAAAAGGTGAATGCATATATGTATATTATATTTTTTGATCAGTTATCAATAGAGTTCTTTTTGCAATCTCAGGTCTTTTGAAAAATCTTCCTGGGATATCCTCCTCAGATCCATCACTAAAAACTTTTTCTAAAGCATCTTTTTTATCCTCACCAAAAACAAGGACTAGATAAACATCGATCATTGAGAGTCCTCTAAAAGTCATACTTACTCTTTCTTTAAATTTCCCTTCTAAGTCCGCAAATGATGAGACAAGAAGATTTTTCTGATCCTCATCAAACATAGGATTATGAAAAACATAACCAGAGCCAACTGATGGGTCCTTTCTCTCACCAGCGATTCCTGCTGTATGACCATCAATACCTATCCCCAAAACACCAACGCTCTTTGGAAAACCTGCAAAAAGATATTTAAGCGTCATATCATAATTATCAGCTGTCTCTGAAAGATTGGGATGATTCTCTTGAAGTATGGGGTAAAACGGCACACCCAACTGTTTGGTATATGGCAAAAGACCTGATTCTTCGATCATCTTCTCGTTACTAGTATTGTGACCTTTCATGCCATATCGCTCATCGATAAGTGCGACTGCTCCGGGATAAAGTTTTTGATCGTTAGCCAAATTTTTATAGAGATCTTTTGGGGTCTGTCCTCCTGACAGATACAACACGGTAGTCTTATCAACGAGCTCATACAAAAGTTCTCGAGCTAACTTAAAACCCTCATACATCATTGAAACTCTAGCAATCGGGACACCGTCTTTGACATAGCTGACCAGCTGATTTTTTTGAAGAATAAGAGGGAGATCTATCATGAGCTGCACTTATATATACCAGATAATATTTCTTTGTTCAATGGAGCAGAACTACAAATCAAATGACCGGGCATTTGAAGAAATACATTTCTCAGGCTTAAGAGTCTTTGGCGTGCAAAGCTTGAAATCCTGACGCGATGCGTTAAGACTATACCTATAGGAAAGTCCTGTATTTTTATGCAGAGGAACAGACGCAAGAAGTTTTTCATCAACCAATTGTGAAAGTGATGCAGGATACTCTCCATGGACTGCATGGTAACTGATAAGCCCATACACTATTGCAGTTGCTGGCTGAATACCCTGACTGGATATTGAGTTAGGATTGTACTGGTCAAGAAGTGATGCTATTTTTGGAAATGACTGTCTTGCGGATGAAAAAACAACAATTCCCATCGCAATTGCAAGAATATAACCAAGCACAGCAAGAAGAATATACCAATTTTTATTCCTCTGCGAAACCGTATCGACTGCTGGGCGCTTTGCAATAAGTTTTTCATACAGTACAAAAGTGTAAGAAAAATAAAAAGGAATTAATAACAAAGAGATAAATTGATATAACCCCTGAATTTCTGGTGATATCACTTTTTGTCCAACCAAAATTCCAATAAGAAAACCAACAACAAATTCTGGAATTCTTATAGCAATTTGTCGCCACCATACTCCCCAAAAAGTATTACGGTAAAATTCACGACTTGTATGAAGAGCAGAAAAACCTTTTTTCTTCTCACAAATTACTACGTACTGAGCAAAGCTAAACCAAAGGCCAAACGTCAGACCAGGCAACAAAAGGAAAAACGTTCCACCCATGATCAAAAAACCAGCTAAGAATGAGGTCAACAAAAATGGAATAACATATGCTTTCGCATTATCAAATGCTGCTTTTACCCCACTTTCTTTTTTCCAGTCTCTGATGACAACAATATAAGCAACCTGTATCCACGCTCCAAGAAGAAATAATCCAACCAGGACAGCTAGGCCATACAGACCAAAAAGTGTCATCGAAAAAATATTCCATCGATCTGAGAAAACGCGAAACAAAATAAATCCAAGAAGCGATGCCAGAAATATATACCCTAACCCATAAAGCATGCTTTTAAGGAAAACTCCTGCAACACTCCAAAACTTTTTGCGATAAATTTCCCAGGCTTCTTTTGCCAATTCGATGGGACCTGGTATTATCATTTTTTCTGATGCCATATGCTGAGTATAGGATATTTACGGTATTCGTTCAATTACTTTGAGGGCAGAATAAATCGAAAAATATCATTGAAGGTAATAACAATAATAAGTCCAAGAAGGAGCATCATACCAATACTGTGAGCAAGTGTTTCATATCGAGGATTTACTTTCTTTCGAAATACTCCTTCGATAAGAATAAAAAACAGTCTCCCGCCATCAAGAGCTGGGATTGGTAGAACATTAAAAACAGCAAGTGATATCGACAACATACCTGCCAAATTAAGCAGTTGTAAGACTCTTTCTTTCATTTCTGGAATTTGCACGATAGTTCCGACCAGTGAATAAATCCCAACTGGCCCTGCAAATCCTTCACCAAGAGTTGAAGCATCTTTCTCTCTAATTGCAGAGCTGATAAGATTCTTCATTAGTTCAACGTTATAGATAACCAAATTAAGAGGGTGAGTTATGCCAGATAATATTTTTTGCTGCGATGTTTTGTAATCAAGTACTGCTGTCTGCATACTATACAGACTCACTCCGATTGCACCCTGGCCTTTGGGTGGATTTTTACGAGGAGTTATGGTTGAGCTTACTTTTTTTTGTGATTTTTGGTCAATCCATGTAAGTTTAGTTGCTTTTCCTTCACTCTTTTTAACAAGTGAGATAAAATCATTTGCTGATGTCAGCATATGATCGTTAACAGCAATTATTTTACTGAAAGCAGGGATATGTGCCTTGTCAGCAGGCGAGTCTTTGATAACTGAAGTAATAATGATGTCAGTCTTAGTACTTTGCGTTACTCCAAGGAATTTGTGATCGGTAAGGAGCGGAAGCTCTGTCTTGAAGCCTGAAATAAACATGAAGACATAAAAAATGGCGATAGCCAAAAGAGTATTCATGACAACGCCTGCAAGAACAACAGCCGCCCTCTGACCAACAGACCTTGCAAAAAATGCCCTTTTGAGATCTTTGGTTTGTTGTTGTTTTTTGCTTAATGAAACTTTTCCGGCTCCAGCGTCATCTTCTCCATATAATTTGACAAAACCACCAATAGGTAGCAAATTGATTGAATATATTGTCTCTCCTCTTTTTACGCCAAATAATCGAGGAGGAAATCCAAATCCAAATTCCTCAACTTTGATATTAAGTTTTTTTGCAACGAGAAAATGACCTAGTTCATGAATAAGAACCAAAGCGCTTAAAATAATTAGGAAAACAAGGGCTGTAAGTAGCATGGAAAACCATTATACATTCGCTAATAGCTTATGGCAAATAGCTTATGGACTTTTTAGAGTGTTTTTAAAAGCTTGTATCTTTTTAACTAGTAATTCTGCTTTAAGATAAAGCTTGTCTCTTGTCTGTAATGAAACATAACCTTGCTGCAAAGCTAAATGAAGAAGTGAAACTGTCTCGTAGGTTGATTTAATAGAAATAGCTAAATAATGTGAAAAATCTTTTTTTGAAGAACTTCCAGAACCTTCTGCAATGTTTGTAGGTATGGAACTCGCAGCTCTTTTTAGTTGGTCAGAAAGCGAAAATAATTCTTCTCGAGGAAATAATTTTGTTAGCTTATAGATTTCATTAGCATAAGCAATTCCATCTTTCCAGATTGCTAAATGTTCAAAACGGAATGCCATAGGCCATAAGCCATTTGCTATACGCAAGAATCAGAGTTGTAACAACTCTGATTCTTTTTGCTTTCCCATGCTATCAATTGCTGCAATAGTATCATCAACCATTTTCTGAACCTCTTTTTCAAGTCTGGATTTATCATCCTCTGACAACCCCTCGTCTTCAACTTGTTTTTTAACCTGGTCCATTGCCTCATGTCTTGCCTGTCGAACCATTACTTTTCCATTTTCCAACTTATGATGCATCATTTTGATGAGCTCCTCGCGCCTCTCGGTGGAAAGTGGCGGGATATTAATACGAAGCACATTCCCATCATCAACAGGATTGAGACCACTCCCTGACTCCATAATTCCTTTTCTAATATCTTCTCTCGTGGTCTGATCAAAAGGTGTGATAACAAGTGACTGAGGATCATTTGCAGCAATAGTCGCGAGTTCCATAACGCGAAGTTTGGTAGATCCACCATAAGTAACAATTTGGATATTCTCCACAAGACTTGGTGCTGC
>CAYWEJ010000029.1:0-6584 GCA_964457465.1 uncultured Gammaproteobacteria bacterium
CTAAAAGTTACCAGAGGGAAAACAAAGGGCAACGCTTTTCGCATTACCAGATACAGTACTGCAAATTGTTTGGCTTGTCAACTCAATGAATATGCTCAAAAAATATTTTGAGACCAAGTAAGATAAGCGCGATACCTCCGATTGCGTCAAGTTTTCCTTCAAAATGCTTGTTGAGATGAAAACCAAGCAGAAATGCAGGAAGACAAAGCGCAAATGTTATCACGCCTATCATACTAATAGAGAGAAGAAGGGGAATATCAATTAACCCCAAAGTAATACCTACCGTAAATGCGTCAATACTTGTTGCTACTGCAAGTAAAAACAAAGTTTTATGTGAAAGAGTTGATCTTTTTGATTTCTTTTTCTTCTGAGGTGTGAAAGCTTCCTTGAGCATAAAACTCCCAATGCTTATAAGAAGGATCAAAGCAATCCACGGAGCATAGATAGCCATTATTGTTTTGACATACGAACCAACAAACCATCCTATAAGAGGCATGATCGCTTGAGCTGCGCCAAAAACAAAAGCAATTCGCAGAGCGTGCTTTATCTTCTCCTCTTTGACCTCAATTCCCTCAGCAATACTTACGCTTACGGCATCAAGAGCAAGTGAGATTGAAATAACGATAAGCTGAAAAAACGAGCTCATAAAATGAGTGTAGACCGTGGACTCGTCGATGTCAATCCAATTATTAGGCCTATAGACTTAAAATGTGATACAATAAAGCTATGAAGCAACAGACATTTTCTTACTTTTTTGTTCTTGGGCGATACCCTCAACTTTCTATACTTGAAATTACATCAGTACTAACCAAAGAACATGAACCATTTACCATTATGTATCAAACTGACGAGGTAATGGTTATTACAACGCAGCATGAACTCGATATTCAAAAACTAAACAAAATATTGGGAGGGACAGTCAAAATAGGTGTTGTTCTCAAATCATTCACGCTGACTCAAACATTTGACGAAATTCAAAGCTACTTGACCTCAGATGCTCTTTTTACCGATATCTTACAGATTAAAAATGAAAAGGTGGGGTTTGGGATCAGCTATTACAGTGATAAAAGTGACAAGGCATACCAATTATTTGTACCACAGATGCTCAGAGTGCTTAAGGAACATCTCAAAGTTCAAGGATTTAAGCCTCATTTCCCACGACAAACAACAAAAAGTCTCTCAAGTGCTTCAGTTGAAAAAAATAACCTTCTGACAACTGGAGCTGAGCTTGTGCTTATCCAGACTCAAGACTTCTTACTTCTTGGCAAAACGATTGCTGTGCAGGAATTTGAACTATTTAGTAAAAGAGACTACGGCAGACCAGCAAGAGATATGGAGTCAGGTATCATGCCACCCAAACTTGCTCGCATGATGCTCAATCTTTCGCAAAAACACAGCGACGCTGCACTATTGGATCCATTTTGTGGCAGTGGAACAGTACTTCAAGAAGCGCTACTTTTAGGGTTTTCTGATATCACAGGAGCTGACAAGTCTGAGAAAGCAATCACTGATACTCGTATAAATCTTGAGTGGTTGGGTAAAGAAGAAGAGATAGAACAACTACCAAACACGATTCATGCTGATGTACTTGAGCTAGCAGAAAAAACTGAAAAAAGATTTGATCTTATTGTGACAGAGCCATATATGGGACCAAATAGCAAAGGGCTCAGAAATTTTTATGACATGAAAGCCAACAAAGAAGAACTCGAAATCCACTATCTTGCAGTGCTTCAGGCATTCGCATCAATACTCAAAGAGCAGGGAGAAATTGTTATGGTACTTCCAATCTTCCACTATAAAAATACCTATCTCAAGATGGATATGCTTGAAAAGATCCCTTCTATTGGGTTTGAACAAATTCCGCTCAGCGAAAAAAGAAGGAAATCACTTATTATCGGTAATAGATATGATTATGTACTTCGTGAGATAATACACCTAAGAAAAATATGAATCAAGAAAATCTTATGATCGTTGGTCGAAATATGGTGCATGATGCACTCCTTTCTGATAAAAAAATTCAGAATATTTTTGTGGGGAAAAATAGTCGTCTTGATCCTAAAATACAAGAAATTGTGAGACTTGCTCAACAAAAGAATGTGCAAATATCTTTTGTTCCTCCAGAGAAAATCAGAGCTCTTAGCGGATCAGAGCACACGCAAAATATTGTTGCGTACCTTCAGCAATTTACCAACAGCTCACTCAAGCAAATCATCGAACACTGTCATGAGATTGGAAAAGACCCATGTATTCTCCTTTTCAATC
The DNA here is from genome assembly GCA_964457465.1 of uncultured Gammaproteobacteria bacterium. Classification (GTDB taxonomy): domain Bacteria; phylum Patescibacteriota; class Microgenomatia; order Levybacterales; family UBA12049; genus JACROF01. The sequence continues at coordinate 2,263 of CAYWEJ010000029.1, forward strand.
AGATGGATTATGAACAGAATTTAGGAGCAATTATTAGAACTGCTTGGGGAGCAAGTGTTGACGCGATTGTCCTTTCACCATCAGGTGTTCATGAAGTAACCCCCATTGTTGCAAAAATTTCCCAAGGCGGAGCTGCGTACATTCCAGTCATTGGACAATCTCTTTTCCAGGCGATAGCTACTCTCAGAGATTTTGGCATTCCAGTTGCAGGTGTTGAAGTTGGTATGGGAGAGCCTTATGACAAGACACCACTTGCAGGACCTGTAGCATTTCTTTTTGGAGGAGAGTTGACAGGTATTACCCAGCCGCTACAAAAACAGTGTGATATCTTTATTCATATCCCAATCAACAATGAACTTGCTTCGCTCAATGTGAGCGTCGCGACTGCACTGATTATTTTCGAGAAAAGAAGACAGGAAAGATTACTTACTCAAAATTCTGATCAAAATTGATTACGGAGAGAGAATGTCTACTAGGTTTGTTATAAAGGATTTTTCTACTCCAACTATCTGACCAGTCTCTGCAGATACAACAGCTTTTACTTTTTGCGATACAGGAATGAAAGCAAAAAGCTTATATTCCTTACTACCTGATACTTCATAAACAGGCTCGTCTTTAAGAACCTTTAGCTCAACAGTCGTTTTGTTATCAATCTGAGTCGAGTCGGTATCAGTCGATTCTGACTGGGTAACAATCTTTTGAGTTACGATAGCCCTCAGAGCCTCATCCGGCAGTATTGCTACAGCTTTTACACCATTACTTGTAGTAACTACAAGTTGGTTGGTTCCTACATCTACAGAAAGAGGAAATTCAGTTACCGCCGCAACATTATTATGCACAAAGCTTGGCTTACCACTTCTTGAAGACAACTCAATTCCCTGATCCTCAAGCTCTTGCTCTGTTTCATTCTCAAGCTCATCTAGCTGACTATCCTCAAGCTCAACTTCATCACCATTTTCGTCTTCAACTTTTTTAACCACTACACCATTCACAATCTTATATCTTAATTTTAATTCTCCATGCTCCAGCTCAACTTTTGTTGTACCATTATCTTCAGTCTTTATTTTGACCTTTTGACCATCGGATGACTCTAGTTCAACTTCTTGCTTTAAACCATCTTCTTTTTGCTTTATTCGAAGCGACTTAGTGGGAGTTACTGTTTTTGAAGTATTTGATCCAACAGATTTTGCAGACATTTTTCTAAATTCTTTTTGAGCTTCCTGTCTTTTTTTCTCTTGCTCTCTTAAGATTTCATCTGTCTTCTTTGACTCTTCAGTTGAAGATTTATTACTTTCTTGATCGTTCTGGCTCTCATCAACATCACGCTCTTCTTCATCCTTCTTATCATCATCAGAACTTTTTCCACTATTACTTTCACTAGATTTATCCTCATCGCCAAGAACAGATGCTCCCAACACTTTTGTTGGATCATCAAAATGTAACATTGTCTTTTGTACGAGAGTTTGTGCAAATGCTAGGAGTAAGACAGCGCTCAGTAAAACAAATGTAATCCTAGTTGGTGAGATTGCTATGGTATTTTTTTGGGTGTTCTTTTTCTTTTGAGATTTTCTCATATAACTATCATTGAATCACCTTATGCTGCAAGCAGTCAAGTTCTATGACTAGAACGTACTGAAATAGCCGTGTCTGAAAAAACACCTGTCTCCCAATATCTTTTATCTTGTAAACGATTCAGATACCTTCCGCCCTTATCATCCCTTAGAAAAAGATTTGCCGTAACAAGAAGACCATCTTTTCGAGTGAGTTTTTCAAACTTGAGAAGCATTTTCATTTGAGGAACATAGCCATCAAAAAAGATCAGGTCAAATTGTTCATCAAGCCTTACGAGCACGTCTTCTGCTTTCTCGACATAGGAAGTAATCCTATCCAAAACCTGATTTTCTTGCCAATATTTCTTCGCAATTGCAACATGGGACTCATCTTGATCGATAGTAATAACACTAACTTTTTGATTTTGTGATAAAAGACAAAGAGTGCTATAGCCAAGTCCAGTACCAACTTCTAAAATTTTCTTGGCAGAAAGTGTTTTGGAAAGAAGTGACAGAACATCACCTGAGCCATAAGGATAGGAACCGCACTGATGTAATGCTCGATGCTCAAGACAAGCTTGAAAAATTTCAGGATAGGGATACATAGCTGTATTATACAACTGAGGCAATAAGAACTTCTTTCTCTTTTCTGGTTAACTTTTTAAGCATAGCCTCGCGTGATCGTGCGATACTAATTGTTTCTGCATCTTCCTGATATACAAGCTTCACAGGACGACGGGACTTTGTGTACTTAGCACCCCTTTTATGATAATTATGTTCGTAAACTCTTCGGGAAACATCTGTTGTTGAACCGATGTAAAAAGTGTTATCCGCACAGAGGAGCATGTAGACAACAAACATAAACTTTACTTACTGGCCTGATCTAATCTTTGCGCGACGTTTTCCCAATTCACCACATTCCACCATGCCTCTACATAGTCTGGTCTTTTATTGTAGTACTGTAAATAATACGCGTGCTCCCACACGTCAAGGCCAAGAAGAGGAATTTTTCCTTGAGAGATAGGAGAGTCCTGGTTGGGAGTTGAAGCAAGAGCTACTTCATCATTTTCCAAAACAAGCCATTGCCATCCACTTCCAAATACTTTAACTGCTGATTCTGAAAATTGTTTTTTAAAACCTTCCAAATCTCCAAAACTATGTTGGATCTTGTCAAGAAGTGTACCAGATGGGTTTTGACCTTTAGATGGTGCCATCATTTCCCAAAACATCGAGTGATTGAGGTGACCACCGCCATGATTTCGAACAACTGCTCTAATATCATCTGGAATAGTATCAAGCGATGTCACTAATTCCTCAACTGTCTTTGAGCCAAGTTCAGGATGCTTTTCTATTGCTTTATTAAGATTATCAACATAGGTCCTATGATGCTTATCGTGATGGAGGTGCTGAATGTCAGCAGAGATAAATGGGGCGAGGCCGTCGTATGCGTAGGGAAGTTCTGGAAGGCTAAACACAGTATTATTCTATACTAATTTTTTAACAAAAACAAAGAGGCGTTAAAAACCAAAAAAAAATGCGGCCTGCTTTAGGCTGGCCGCAAAAAATCTCAATACATGGGAGAAGGGATCAGACCCAGCTCTCTCCAGTGCGTGATGAGGTCATCAACGTTGAAGAAAAACTGTTTTTGCCATTTCTCTTGGTAGTGGTCCATCAAGCAGGCCATTTTCAAAGGATTTGTTCCTTTTGCGACAGCATGCGTATACACGATCGCAAATGGCGACTGATGGGATTGTGCCTGAACAAAGGCTTCTAGATGACGCATGGCAATCGTGTCTGGATCAGCAACAATTGGCTGATGGATCACAATAACTCTTACGTCTGCAAGAGCTGGATCAGGACAAGTCTCAATTCCATCAATTTTAGAGAGCAAACTTCTCACCCCATCAGCGTTAATTGCTGGAAGCTTGTCAGTAGCAGGTGCAACTGAAACTTTCATGAGACCTCCACTTGATGAACAGTTCTTTGAACAAGTTGTTCAGAAGCTATTATAGCAAGATCTTATAGAATTTCAACCTATAATGTTAAGGTTTGCATTTTTTTCAAATATAAATGGGTAATGAAATTAATCCTATTGCAGTTATTGATGTGTTGGAGTATTATGCCAATGAAACTCCTTTATGAAAGTTGCAGATATAGTCAAAAGAGACGTTGACTTCGTCAATCAGACTCAGTCTGTTCTTGATGCTGCGAAGGTCATCTTCAAACACGGCCACACAGGAATACCTGTCGTCTCCGGAAAAAATAAAAAACTCATCGGCTTTATTACTGATCAAGACATTCTTTCCCAATGCTTTCCTTCCATGAAGGAATACATAGATGACGTCGTAAAATCACGCGACTTCGATAGTATGGAGGAAAAGTTAAAAGAAATTATGAAAATGAAAGTAAAAGACGTGATGAATCATGAGCTTATCTACATACAAGAAGATGCTCCACTTCTCAAAGCAGAATCACTGATGAAAGTAAAACATATAGCAAGGCTTTCAGTGGTAGATAAAAAAGGAAATTTAGTAGGAATTCTTACCAAAAGAGATATTTTTAGAACACTTGTAGGAAAGCTTGTATAACTATAACCTCAAATCCCCATATCCAAACTTTGATTAGTATAGCCTAAGCATTCACATGGTAAAAATATGATTTTTCAGTTGTTAAATGTGTCCTATAGAAATTTTAAGATAGATGTGATAGAATTGTCATCGCACTTTAACAAGTGATTACTACTCAGGTTACGTTCGACCCCGTTAACGCGGG
>CAYWEJ010000030.1:0-6345 GCA_964457465.1 uncultured Gammaproteobacteria bacterium
TTACAGTCAAGCTCAACAGCGTCGACAGATGCTGCTGTAGCCTCGATCGGAACACACAAAAGGTGAAATGATTTATCTTTGTCGTACGTTGCTATGCCAAACCCAATGATGAGTAGTACCAGGACAAAAATAATAAAGTCGAGACTGTCTGAAAGCTTTTTCATAGAAGCCTCCTCTAAATGCAAATTCTCCTGATACGCGCTGTCTCAGGATTAGTTGCCCTGTGTGGAAAGTATAAAATAAATAAGTTTAAAAGTCAAACTATAGGTTGTATTTACAAGAAAAGCACCTTGGGGAGAAAACTCCTTACGGTGCTTATATATTACTGACTTGGAGGACTATCCTCCCTGAAATAACGCTGGGCGTCCCACATACCAACGCGACGACCGCTTTCGGTTACTACACCAAAGCCTCCATCGCGCACTTTAGCAAGACTGCCATCTGAATTAACACCCCATGTTGAAGCAATTTTGAGGATCTCTCCTCCTTTGACCTCAACATGAGTTGCTTCTGTAACGTCCACATTTGGCATCAGATTACTCGATGACATGAGCTTTCCTTTCAGCTTGGAGGCAACACTGCCGAGCTGCGATCTTCGATCACATGCGTTCCATAGCCACAATGAGGGCATACCTCTGCCCAATCTGATTTGTGAAGATCGCCGATATATTCATCCTTGAGCTTCTCAAAATCGTTACCACAGTTGTTACAGTGGTAACGATAGGGAATATCGATAGCACACGATGCTCCAGGCATCGCCTGAACGAGTGCTTCCATAACGCGAAGATCATGCAACTGTTCATCAGATGGCTTGCTTGGAAGACTTCTCCGAATATACTTCGTAGCAATTTCCATCCATTGCCTGATGATACCTTCCGCTGTTAGCTCCTGACCTTCCATTGGTCATCTCCTGTGTAAAAGATCGTGACCGGAAACTTTCCGTCTGGGGGATGATAACAAAAAAAATGCGAAGATTCAATTTCAACCTAGTGAATTAGACCTGGAGATTTTTCAGCTATTTTTATCACTTTTTTTAAGGCATCCAGGTTCACATCCTTAAGCTTTTTAAAACGAATACAGCTCTTGCCTATACTAACTTTCCCTAAATCATTTTTGTATTGTTCGGCTATATATCCATCTTTATCAACAGCACAAAGATACAAACTTATATAATTTTTTTGACTCGCCATGGCAATTACCGGCCAATCAATTATTTCTTTTTTGTAATTTTTGTACTTAAAACTACCGTAACCGGGCATATTGTAGATAAAATTTGGCTTAAGGCTGGGAGCATTTTCTTTTATGAACGTATCCAAAAATATCATTATTTCTCTTCGCTCATTTGAAAGAGCATCAAAATATTCTTGACTTGATTTTGCTTTAACTGGTTTAAACATATTCATGAGGAAATTATAACAAAGAAAAAGTTTACTTAAAAAGTCCAAGGAAAAGAAGAACAAAAACAATAACTGTGATGCCTGCAAATGTCGCAATGGTACGAAGAAAGAAATTTACTGCACTTTTCTTGTGCCCATCAAGAAGTAGCTGAAGAGGTTGATATAAAAATAGATAGGCCATAACGGATGCCGAAAGCGTGAACAGCGAAAGCATTGCAATTGGCGTAAGAATAGTATCTTTAGGAGGAAGTACTTTACTCCCATAAAACATTCCTGAAGCGACAAGTGCAATATAGGCACTTGCAGTAAAAGCATTAACAAATGGATTTTTCACTATGGCTATTATAGCACCTAAGTCAATTTGTCGAGACGAAATGAAGAGCAAATGTGTGACCTTGATGAGCAATGGGAACTAATAATACTGTTGTTTCAATAATGCTTCCGTCTTTTTTCTTCCATGAAATGGAACTTGTTGAACCAATGCTTTTCTCCATTGCATCCTGAAATGATGTAATAAGCATATCCTGACTCTGATCAGCCACAAAAACTTCGGGGAATGGTTCTTCTATACTTGCCCACTCCTCCTCAGATGCATACCCTAAAAGAGAGGCAAATTTTGCATTGCAAATTTTGTGCGCATCATCAAGGTAGATATACACACCCTGTTCTGAGTTTTTTAAGATATCTGCATATTCTTCTGATAGCGAATGCATTATATTTTCGTGGTGTTCATGCTGATTCATAATTTTTACCTATGTAATAGTCTATTAAGATTATAGTCCTATCGTCTCAATTATGATAGTTCTATTTTTTTAAAAGTTTTGAAAGATACGTAGCGACTAATGCATCTCCTTTTGCATTCCAATGTCCATCACAAATAAAATAGTTAGGGAGATCTTTTTCAGGAAGATTTGCAAAGACATCTATAAGATCAATCACTTGCCATCCCTGTTTTTTAAGCTCATTTTTGAAGTCTTCAAATTTCTTTACTTTTTTCTTCCCAGTTTTTTTATAGTGAAAAACATCGGATGCTGATGGCACAACATAGATATATTTTTTCTTATCCCCAATAAGTTTTGCGAACTTATCATAAACAATAAGATTTGCTTTTATCACGTCATCTGATACCTGAAGGTCGTATGCATACTGAATTTTGCTTTCGCTACTCAAGCTAATTTTGTAGTTTTTTAATACAGTCATCAAGTTAAGAAAAGCGCTAAATTCTCTTAAATTGTCATATAGCTTAAAGTGTACTTTTTTATTTTCTGGCTCAAGTCCTGTCAGATATTTCCCCTCAACTTTTTTTGCTAAATAGACAATGTCAATATCACTTTTGTCTTCTGTCAATTCCCAGAATGGACGATAATATACTTTAGCAAGTCCTTGCCAGGCAGCAAGATCATTATCTTTAAAGTCGTTTCCAGGATAGAACCCCACCATTACAGCATCATGTTCAAAATCTTTTGCAAAGTCTCGGTACAACACGTATTCATTAAGCCCTCCAGTGCCAGATCCTGCAACTCCAAAATTAAGGAATTCTCTTCCAGTTATCCTTTCTAGGTCTGCGGCCAGAATCTTGTCCTGATCAACACCCCACCCTTCAGTAAAAGAGTCTCCAAAGACAAGCGTTCTATTTTTGCCAGTCTTGCTCCTTTCCTTATCTCTTGCTCCATATGCATTAAATGAATAGCTAACATCAAAACAATTGTTGGCAATTCTACCTTTAAAATGAGGCACATTCCATGACCCCCATGAATGATACTCTGTTCTTCCTCCAACAAGATTTGCCGAGGTGTACCCTTTGATGACACGAAGGTACACCGGCTCATAATTCCATCCAAGTCGCTTTATCAAAATTACTGAAAATCCTTCAACAATAATTACAAAAATAAAAGAAAAAAGAATAAAAAGAATAAAAAGAAATAAGCTCTTTTTCTTTAATGACATTTCTCTGAAAGGAGTCATAGGTCTATTTACAATACAGGAAAAATATTTTTTTGTAAATTAAACGCTCTAACGTACGGCTTGCATCCATAGTATTTTTAAGAAAAAAAAGATACAATAAGTCAAATTAAATAGCATGTATATACTAGGGATTTCTGCTTTTTATCACGATAGTGCAGCAACGCTTCTTAAAGATGGTGTCATTGTCGCATCGGCTCAAGAAGAAAGATTTACCAGAAAAAAACATGATGAAAGATTTCCTTTTCATGCAATAAAGTACTGCTTATCAAGTCAGGGCATTACCTCAGCAGATCTAGACCTTGTTTGTTTTTATGACAAACCTTTCCTCAAATTTGAGAGAATACTTGAGTCATACCTCACCTATGCGCCAAAAGGGTTTGAGTCTTTCATCTTATCGATGCCAATTTGGTTAAAAGAGAAGATCTGGATTAAAAAAATAATAAAAGACAACCTTAGCTATAAAGGGCAAATAATTTTTCCTGAACACCACATGTCCCATGCTGCATCTGCTTTTTATCCTTCGCCATTCCAAGAAGCGGCATTTCTCACACTTGACGCAGTAGGCGAATGGGCAACAACTAGTTATGGACTTGGCAAAGACAACAAGATGGAGCTGCTCGCAGAAATGAAGTTCCCTCATTCACTTGGCATGCTTTATTCTGCTTTTACGTACTATGTAGGCTTTAAAGTAAATTCAGGAGAGTACAAGCTCATGGGTCTTGCCCCTTATGGAAAACCTGTCTACAAAAACCTCATTCTGACAAAGCTTATGGATCTAAAGGATGATGGCTCTTTCAGACTCAATATGGATTATTTTAATTATAGCGTTGGGCTTACCATGACCAACAAAAAATTCCATGATCTCTTTGGAGGTAATCCACGAAAGCCAGAAAGCATACTAACTCAAAAAGAAATGGATATCGCCAGATCAATACAAGAGGTTACTGAGGAGATAGTATTAAAAATTGGAAGACACATTAAAAAAGTGACCAAAGCAAAAAATATCTGCCTAGCAGGTGGAGTAGCACTCAACTGTGTTGCTAACGGCAAATTAATGAAGGCTGGTATCTTTGATAATATCTGGATACAACCTGCGGCTGGAGATGCTGGCGGCGCACTAGGAGCAGCTCTTGTTGGATGGCATCAATTTCATAACAAACCAAGAAAGACACAGAAATTTGACTCTATGCAAGGAGCCTACCTCGGCCCATCATTTTCAGATAAAGAAATTGAGCGATTCTTAAAATCAAAAAAGGCGAAGTACATAAAGCTCTCCGATAAAAACCTCTATACAACTACCGCAGATCTTATTGCAAAAGAAATGGTTGTTGGATGGTTCAGAGGGAGAATGGAATTTGGACCAAGAGCATTAGGTGCTCGTTCCATCATAGGGGATGCTCGTTCTCCAAAAATGCAGGAGATAATGAATGTAAAAATTAAATTTCGTGAAAGCTTTCGCCCTTTTGCACCTGCTGTTCTCAGAGAAAAAGTACACGACTATTTTGACCTAGACACAGATAGCCCATACATGCTTTTAGTTGCAGATGTAAAAAAAGACAAACGCAAAGTCATAACCAGTAGCAAAAAAAAGCTTTTTGGCATTGATCTTTTAAAGGTTGAACGATCAGTTATTCCTGCTGTTACTCATGTTGATTACTCAGCGCGAATTCAAACAGTCGATTCATCAAATCCTGTATTTTACAAACTACTAAAAACATTTGATAAAAAATACCATTGTCCAGTACTCATTAACACATCTTTCAACGTACGAGGAGAACCAATTGTGTGTACACCAGAGGATGCTTATCGATGTTTTATGAGAACTAATATTGATTATCTTATCTTAGAAAATTTCGTTCTCAAAAAATCAGAACAGCCTGTGTTCAGAGACAAAAAAGACTGGAAAAAGCAATTTACTCTTGACTAACTATGCACATCAAACAAACATCAAAAAAAGAACTTCGAGACTTTGGGCTTCTTGTGGGGTCAGTCTTTATAGTGCTGGGTATATTTTTTCTTAAAAAAATCTCTGCGCAATGCATCACAGTAGGAGGCATTCTCATCATAGCAGGTGTTCTGTATCCACAACTTCTTAAGCCAATCTATGCGGTCTGGATGAAAATAGGACATGGCATGGGGTGGGTAATGACAAGAATTATTCTTTTTACTGTTTTTATTTTTGTTTTTACACCCATGCGTTTTCTCCTTCAACTTACTGGCAAAAAACTCCTTGATACAACAATCAAAAAAAGAGCTAAGTCTTACTGGATACCTAGACAGTCATCAAATGAGTATGGTACGATGCTAGAGAAACAATTCTGAAATGAGAGAACGCTTAGGTATTTTATCTGAGGTCTGGGATTTCTTACGAAGCCGAAAGAAATGGTGGCTTACCCCTATTGTCGTGATCATACTTATTTTAGGGACTATTCTTGTTTTTGCTCAGACATCAGTCCTTGCTCCATTCATCTACACGATGTTCTAGTCAGGTTTGCAAGTTGGTATCCATGGATGTCTTCTATTCGCCGGCTTTGCGGATTGCTTCGAGGTCAAGTTTTTTCATTGGCATAAATACCGCTGTTACTGCCTCAGCTTTTTGAGGATCGCGCATCATTTCATCTAAAATTCTTGGTACTACTTGCCATGTCACTCCGAATTTATCTGTGCACCATCCGCATTGCTCAGCTTCAGGGACTGCAGATAGCTTCTCCCAGAAATAGTCAATTTCTTCTTGTGTTTCGCACTCAATAATGTAGGATGTTGCGCCATTAAGCTTGAACTGGTCTACAGGACCACCATTGAGAAACATAAAGCTTATACCATCAAGCTCGCATTCAGCTGTCATAATTGACCCCTCAGGTCTTCCCGAAACTTCTACAGCTGCTTTAGGTGTTTTTGTTATGTCTCCTATTTTTGCAGTGTGACTACCTGGAGCGGAATTAAAAGTATCTATGTAGTATTGGGCTGCCTCATCGCCATTATT
>CAYWEJ010000031.1:0-6259 GCA_964457465.1 uncultured Gammaproteobacteria bacterium
TGTCCGGCAAAGAAAAGTCCTTCTCCAATATCTGCTGAAAGCAAAAGCTCCCTTTCTCCTTCGGAGAGGTAAAATGTCTCACCAACCATATCAACCTCAGCAGTTCCTTGCTTGAGAAGGACTTGGATCGATGAGTTGGTCAAAACAGCCTTGCCATAATCAGTTTTGAGAAAGTCCTCAACATCCTGCGTTGCTGTGGTGAGTCCTAGATAGTATTTTCTTGCTCTTTTGGCTATAGAGTAGACAAATGACGCAGAGTCTTCGTATTTCATCATGTACCACGCTTCATCAAGGATGAGGAGACGTTTCTTAAGTGATTTTTTTACTTTCGTCCATACGAAATCAAGGATAATATGCATAGCAATTGGCCTTAGTTCTTCCTCAAGATTTTGAATTGAGAAAACAGTGAGTGGGTTGGTGATATCAAAATTTGATGGTTGGTTAAATATGCCTGATGCACTTCCTTTAATGAATTTCTCAAGTTGAAAAGCCATTTCTTTTGCGGGGTTTGATTCCATGCCGAGGAGTGTTTTGTAGAGATCTTCTAAAAGAGGGGGCTGGTTTTTTTGTGTCGCAGGATCAGGCGTAATGCCTTTTTGTCTGTATGTTTCAACGAGCGCTTTATCAAGCATAGCATCGTGCTCTGGGTCTAAATTACCCATGATCAACTTGAGCAGGCCGTGAAGTGAAAGGATTTTAAAGCCAAGCTCGTTCTCTCCTGCCTCATAAAGTTGAGAGAGGTCAAAGGGATTAATTTTTATTGGCGAATTAGAAGAGAATTCAAGAGCCTCACCCCCAAGCGCCTTGGTGAGTGTTCCATATTCACCCTCAGGGTCAACAACAATCACTTCTGTTCCAAGCATGAACTGCCTCATGATCTCAAGCTTGATGAGATACGATTTTCCCGAGCCTGATTTTCCCAGGACTACCTCATTAGCATTTTCAAGAGAAAATCTATCAAAGATGATAAGAGATCCATTTTGTTGATTCATGCCGTACATAACGCCCTTATTTTGTGTAAGAACTGCTGATGTGAATGGAAATGTTGAGGCAAGCGAGGTTGTATCCATATTGCGGGTGATATACAGCCTGTCTTGTGCGATTGGCATGCTTGACTTGAAGCCGTCTTCCATCTGAAGCGTTGCTGTTTTTGCCGTAAGCAGTAGTGACGCAAGTGTTGTCCGGAGTTGTTTTGTTGATTCGTACAGCTCGTTAAGGCTATCAGCAGAGACTGTGATATAGAAGCTGAATTGAAAAAATCGCTCAACACCCTTTGCAAGTTCTTCTTGCAGTCCCATCGCATCTTCAAGCGCTGCCTCAACTTTAGGATCTGCTGGTTTTCCCTGTTCAGCGTCAGATGCGAGCGTTGCCTCCATCTCAGCAATTTTTCGTCTTAGATCGGTAAGCACGTCGCCTGACTGCGTTGGATAGCAAAACATAGAGATGTCTAGCGTATGGTCGTAATCAATAATCGGCTCAAGCCAGCTTGGCGATACATATCGCGGATATCCCACGATAAAGAGCGTTGAGTAGAATTTCTCACCAACCCGGATATATCTGAAATCTACTTCAACTGATGAAGGGGCAATCAGATCAACAAGTGAGATCATGCCTTTCTCAAGATTTGCAATAGCCTGAGATGTCTGCTGCTTGACAGGAGCAGCCTGAGGCTGTTGTGCAGTAGATGATTGTTGTGTCGGCTTTTTAGAAAATAGTCCCATAATTATCCTGCTTTGATCATTGGCGTGTCGATGTCAGAATCAGCCTGAGAGCCCTGAATAGTGTCGTCGTTGAATACGTCGTAAAAGAGTTTGATCATCTCTTCCTTTTCAAGTACTTTTGAGGTCACAGCGAGCTTGCCTAATTGTGAATTAACTGATTCGGCTTTCCCCCCAAGCGCTTTTTGCGCTGCCTCGAGAAATGCTTGTTTTTCAGCTGAATTTTTTCCAAAGCTTTGCTTTACTCCAGACAGGCCAGCCTCTAGGGCAGTATAGGGAATAACGACATAGAATGTTTTGTTGAGCACAACATTAATTTTTACCATCTCCCTCACAAATTCCCGATACATCCTAATGTGTTGTGCTAGGAGTTCGTTTTTTGTTTCAATCTCCTTCTCTTCAAGCTCTTTAAGATAGGAGGTGATATCAATGCGCTTATTGCGAATGAGGATTTGGATAGGAAAAGTAAGTGAGTTAAGAAGCGCAGCATAAGCATAAATCTTTGCGTCCTGTTCTTTTTTTGAAAGAAGTGCAAAGTTGCTTGCTGTGACCTCAATTACCATGCATGCATTGCCTCCCTCAAGAATTGCTATTGAGTCGACAATGTCGATAACCTCTGTAAATTTCTGGGTTGAAGCATGGTTTTTTTCTGTTCTTGCCATATTAGTTAAAAAGTTCCTTCCTGAGCTGCTCTCTTGCATCGTGTGAAATTACTTCAAGAGGAAGCATGATCTCGCCTTTTGCCTCAATTGCTATTTTTTCAAATGAATGATTGCCTTTTGGATCCTCAAACTCCATAGAGTATGTTCCATTGGAGAGGGGAGTTGCTGAGGCAAATTGTCCTAAGCCGTTTGTTTTGAACGCCCTGACAGGACTATCATTAGCATCTTTTATCTCAACGAGGATATTAGGAAGGATATTGCCTCGTGCGTCTTTAATAATTCCAAGAATGATATTTGGAACGTCTGGAACTGCTGGGAGCCCGACGCTTGAGGCTTTATCAGCTGGAATTGACCTGACGCTTTGCGATTGTTGTATGCTTGTCGCTGGTAAAGTAATTTTTTTAGGGGCATCAATCTGTTTCTGGCGCATGGTGAGAATTTCTTGCTCAAGTTGTTTTTTTTGTTCCATAATCTGATCCAGCTGCTTTTCAAGATCGTTGACATGTGCCTGTGACTGTTGTGTCTGCTGGTGAGCAGTCTCGAGCTGTTTTTCTTGGGCAACTGCTGATTGCAGTTCTTTTTTGACAGCTTCTGCCTCTTTTTCTAGCGCATGTTCTAAATCTTCTGGTGACTCTGCAGTTTTGACTCGAAGCGCTTCTTGCTCTGATAACTGGTACGCTCTTTGCTGTCTTTCAAGCTCAAGACTTACGAGTCGTGGTCTAGCATCCGGATTGAAAAGCGCATCAAGAAAGAGGTTCTCTTTCTCATCTAGTTTATTTTTTCCTTCGTGCGATATCTGTCTGAGATATTGATTGAGCCTGATTTGTCTTGATGTTTTTTGAGCTTCAAGGGTCATCTTTTTATGCTTTTCGTCTTTAGCATCACCTTTTTTGGGCGATGAAGGATTCTGAGTAGCAAAATGCAGCTGGCCACCAATTTTTTGATAGACGTACTGAGTTGGATTAAAAACATCTTTAAGAAAATGGGAGATCATAAGATCCATGGGTCGTCCCTCTATCGGTAAAAATGCTAATGCGGCTCCAGTGCCTACGAGAAGTGGGATAGATATTACTTTAATGAGTAGGAGAAGCGGGGCATAGTAAAAAATAACTGCCAACACAGAGCCTGTTGCGAGGTAGGCAAATTGCTTGACGGTCATGTTGCCGATGAGGCGGAATTGAAATCCCGTCACATCTTGTGGGATTGGATGATTTTCCATATTGTGATAAGTTCATTCCACCCACCAAAAAGAGGAGGGCAGAACAAGTAGATACTACTATTGCTGACAGTGTATAACGTGAAAAATATGCTTTCAAGATAATCAAAGTGGGTCAAATAATACGCTACTAGAGCCGTTTTTGTGAAAATTCTGACCTTAGCGTTTGTCATTTGACAAAGCTGAAAAGCCTCAATTATAGTGGTAATATGGCACCAAATATGCCCTTCTCAGCTAGTGAACGAAAAAGAATTGAAGACCTTTTGGCAGACAGAATTATTTTTGCTCTTCAACAGGGCGAGATCTTAGAAGAGGTCGCTATTGATGCTGCAGCATTTATTCGTCCTGAACTAGACAAAATTCAAGATAGAGACGGTCTTTTAGTATTCTTACAAGAGCTTACTAGCAGGTGGGCATTTTTTGCTCCTGTGTATCAAGACGAGAAAAAAGTTGAACTCATTGGCAAAATAGAGACCCAGCTGAGTCAGATGTCAGCAAAGCAACAATAAAGTATATGGCCGGCCCATCATCACCAGATCAAAAACCATTTTCAGGAGTTGATGCTCTTGCTCACGGCCGAGCTAAAGAAATTGGAACAGTAACAGTAAAGACTGGAGAAACAGATACATTCTCGCAGTCCATAACACTGGGTCAAGAGCTCGCTGGCATAAAGGCCTCACAAGGAGGTGGAGAAGTTATAGCAAGTCTCGAAAGGACAAAGAGACGAAGCTTTGATCTCTCTCGTCAGACTGCGCTGAGAACAAGATTTGGTGCAGGGAGAGCAGAACTTAATACCAGAGGAGGCATTAAGATAAATACTGAAGGGTTGGACTCTGCAGACAGGGCGTACGTTGATGCAAACTCTCGCTCTGCAGAGCGCGTTATCGGTCAAGTATCAAGCGTGTTGAATTACACAGAAATACTTCTTGAATCCCAGAGATCAGGAAAGACACCCGATGCTATTCTTGCTGAGAGGAAAATAAAAGGGACTACATGGGCAGACCTTCGCAAAACTGCTCTTGGGGCGATTATTGATACAGATGCAATTCGAGGACTTGTTCCTGACTTAGATAAGTTATCTGACCTTACAGAGCAACAGCGTTTTATTGAAGAAGCTTTAGCTAAAGACCCCACTTTCCATAGCAAGCTTGCTGATAGAATGATTGCTATTGAGGCTCGAACTAGGGAGTTCACCAGCTCAGCTGCCGATGGTGAACTTTCGGTGCATCAAGAGATAAGTAAGGCATCAAAAGAGGCAATAGCAACAGCTGCTCGTGATGCAGTTGATAAGATGGTCGCAGCAGGATTTGCAATACCTGATGTTGATGTGCAGCTGCAGACTATTCAAAAAATGCTTGAAACAGGCACCAATCCTGATCAGATCCCAGCACAAATATTGACTGCAGTACGTGCCCAGCAGCTAGGAGCTCGACCCGATATGGCGATAGTTGAAGGGTTCTATGCTGCAAAAGCAAAATATGATGCGCTATTGCCTCGAATGAAAGGGATCAAAAGCCTACCTGCCGCTGCGCAAGTAAGACTTCAGGACGAATTTGATAAAGCAGATATTGCGCTTACGGCAGCAGAAACAAAGTATACTGGCCTATCTGACCCTGTAGTATCAGAGCAAAACCTGATCGCACTTAATGGTCTCCTTTCAGCAAAAAGTGAAAATGGTATTTACTCAAGTCCAATCGCTCAGGACCTTGCTGGTGGTGTATCTGCGAGGAAACGAATGTCTGAGTCAGAGCAGGCATATAAGAAAAAAGCAATTGTTGGAAGAGAGAAAGAGTCTGATGCAAGATCGCAAAGACTAGCAGAAGAGTCAGCTGTCATATCAGATATGGAGTCCGTCCTCTCTGATGCAATCACAGACGTTTTGTCTGAAAGGCTTGATGAGATGAAGAGGCTTGATGTTGTCGCTCAGCAGAAAAGAGTCGAAGAGCTTGAGGAGGTCGGCAATAAAGATCAGGCAGAGGCCGTTAAAAAAGTTGGTACAGCTATGGAGTCAAATTGGTCAAGTCTCAATCAGAAAGATAGAAAAAGAAAAATTGATAGAGATAAGATAGGGTCAGATGTCAGAGTGCTGGCCTACAGAGGGCAAGAAGGAGTAAAGAGCCTTATTAGAAGAGATATGGTGAGTGGCGGGCAAGTGATGCTAGATGGAGCGATGGTTACTGTAAATACGATGACTCCAGATCAGCTCAAGAAATTTGATGAGCTGGTTGATTCTGTCTACCAACAAGAAGGGTATGCTTACGCAAAGAGGCTTTTTGCGGATTTTGTAGAAGCCCGGCAATTAGGAGGTCGTGCAAAAAATACTGATTTTGTTGGCAACCTTAAGAGTCTCGGTCTCAAAGATCATGAATGGGGTCTTCTTGCAAAGAACTTCGAAGGCATGATCTCCCCACAAGATCTTAACTCTCCTGATGCCGCTAGGCTGATGGAAGAAATGAAGAAGCAGGGCATAGATACTCGAAAAGGTGGATTTCTTACAATGCTCTTCCTGTTGTTAGCTGGTGGAGTTGTTCTTACTGGTAAAGGGTTAAAGAAGGTTGTTACTTAGAGCTGAGAGATCTTCTCCTCTTTGGGTTTTGTTTGTTATTTTTTAATTTCCGCTTTTCGTGTTGCAGACTGCGACACATGCAGCTTTGGTTACGTAC
>CAYWEJ010000032.1:0-6190 GCA_964457465.1 uncultured Gammaproteobacteria bacterium
TTGACTGCAACAAATTCACTATCTAGTTTTTTTGATGCTTTCTTGAGAGCTTCTAACTGAAGATGAGTAAGGCCTTGGTAATTGACGAAAACAAAAGCTTGGGATTTCTGAACTTTTTCTGAAAGTTCGGCAACAAGCTGTTCTTTTCGCGCCATACCTTGGTGTGGCTTTGGTTGATATTTAAGTGATGCTGTTTTGTTAGCCATATAATAAAAAAACTCCCTATGAGGAGTTTGAATGTAGAATTCAGATTTTAGAATTCAGAATTAATTCTGAATTTTGAATTATAAATTCTAAATTGTATTTCTCCTCGGCAGGGTTTATTCTGTTTTACAGAACCTGCTGTCTTTGGACATCTGTAATTTTATCTAATTAGGGGATAAAAGTCAATTATTGTGATGCAGGATATATCTTTGTGAGATTTTTCTTGACTGTATCATAAAAACTACGGCAATACCTCTCCTGACAAAAAATCTGAGTATAAATAATCTGTATCAATAAGTTTTTGAGCTTCTGGAATAAGCGAGAGCAAGGCTTGTGGATCACTATTAATGCTTCGAATGACGTTTCCTGTTGTTTTTGCCAGCTCGCGAACAGGATCATACAATGTATGGTCAGTAAGGAAAACGCTCGTTTTTTTATAGTTGTGTTCATAGAGCGCTTCGGGTTTTAGCGACATAGCCAGAAGGTATAATGCAAAGATAGTTTCAGGTTGAGCATTTGCAGGGGTTGCATCTTTTTGAAATTGAGGGAAAATTTCCCCTGGAAGATAAAAAGAATTATATAATACATCAGGATCAGGGTGGTAATTGATAGATTGACTAGGGTTGCTATTAAGCTGAAAGGTGATATCAAATCCTTCACGGCATAGATCGAGGCTTTCTGAGATGTTTTTTGGTAAAAAATATATAGTTTTTGCGCATTGCAATCTGAGTTGCTCTTCGCGTGTTAGATTTAAAGGAAAGTGTGCGAGATCAAAAGGAATTGTTGTATTCCCATTCATAAAATCCCTATAAGAATACTCGCTCTCTGAGTTGATTGTAATCTTTTTTACTCCAAACGGTTCGAAAAGATTCACGATAGCTATGGCTTCATCGCTTAATCCAAGCTCAGCTCCAAATGGTGTTGGGGTTTCAGGAAGAGCGAGTTGAGGAATTTTTGGTTCAAGCTGAATAGCTGGAGTCTCCGATGCTTCAAGAATCGCATATGCTGCTGTCCCTATAGCAGCTACAGGAAGCATTAGCTTGATGCCATCAATAGCAAATGTGAGCAATTCTCGTCTAGTTGAGGGGTCTTCTTTTCTCATACAAAAAAACTGCCGGTTCGGCAGCTTCTTGTGGGTGAGTATAGTACTATCTTTATTGAGAGTCAAGGCTGGATAGGTATAGATTTGCTAATGAAATATTTGTATACTTTAAAAGAATGTCTGAACAGGGTGAAAATAATACTACTTCTCAGGCGCGACCAGAGTCTTTCTGGAGAGAGAGTAAAAAAGGAGAGCAAAAGCCTGCATCAACCACATTAAATCCTGAATTCATATCGCTTCTTGAGAGAGCAGCTCCTGGTACATATTTAGATATAGGCACTGGAGATGCAAGAGTTATCCCAGAAGTGCCCGCTAAGCATCATGTTGTTGGGGTGGATATCAATCAGCAAGAATTAGTAAAAGCATCTGAAAAAGATATTGAAAATGCTTCATTTTTGCGTGCAGCTGCAGAAAGGCTTCCTTTTCCTGACAGTAGCGCAGATGGGATTTTTCTTCTTGGCGTGCTAAGTACAGTTGAGCCTGGGCGAAGAGAGCAAATGCTTAGAGAAGTTGAAAGAGTGCTGAAGGAAAAAGGGCTGCTTTATGTGGCCGAGTTTACATTGATTGATGATCCCAAAGCGAGGACTGGTCGAGATAATAAGTTATGGTCTGATGTCTATCGCGATGATCTTTCTGAAACAGGTGAATTTGGAACGGTAGTTGTAAGAAACGCTGATGGATCGCCTAGATTTCACGCTCACCATTTTGCTCAGGAAGAGTTAGAGCAGCTTTTCAAAAAGCATCATGTCTCTGTTGATAAATGCGAAAAGGTGACAGTAATTAGTCAGGTTAGTAAAAAAGCACGAGACACATGGAATATTTGGGGAAATAAATTAGAGGGAGGCGAGGTCGAGGTGAATAGCCCTTCTTCGCTAAGGCTACGGAAGGGTATGCAGGACTTAAAGAGAGTTTAGGTCAAGATGAATTGCAGGGGACATGGTTGACTTGATGGTGATATTTTTAATTTTTTTACTATCAATTGCTCGTAAAACTGTTTTGACATTGTCTTTAATTTTGTCCTCACCAAATGAAACTTTTCCTACAGCAACATGAAGAAGAGGAAATTTAGATTCTGTTTTGAAATTAATCTGTCCACCCTCATATTTTTTAGCTACCTCTTCAGGCTTGGGAGTAACAGTGCCATTTTTTGGATTTGGCATTAATCCTCGTGGGCCTAGGACGCGAGCTGCTTTTGCCAATTTTGGCATACTTTCTGGAGTTGCAATAAGAATATCAAAATCGATATTTCCTGCATCAATTTTTGCAATCAAAGCATCAAGTGCTTTTTGATCAGCACCATCAGCGATAGCAATTCTCATTTGTTTGCCTGTGCCATGAGGAAGGCTAACACTTCCTGAGACGCCTGTCTCAGTTGTTGTAACATGAAGCTCAACAGTCTCGTCAAATTTAGCTCTTTTAAGCTGTGGCAAGAGAGTAATAGCCTCAGAAAGAGAGTAATTTTTGTTTTTATCAACGAGATCTACTTTTGCCATATAACTTTTTGAACGGATTTTTTTATTTGCTTTAATAAATTTCTCTTTTTTCTGCTTTTTCTCAGGTTTTGCCTCTTCAACAGGAGTAGTCTCAGCTGCTTTAGCTGTTTCATCAACAGAAACATCAGCCTGTTTTTCAGTCTTATCCTGAGCTTGCCGAAGGGCTTTTCGAGCTTTTGTTGCATCAACCTGCTGCTGTTCTAGCTCTTCATCTCCTAATACTTTTACTCGAATCTTTCCCATTAGTTAACCTCCACTCCCATACTTCGTGCTGTGCCAGCGACGATTCGTGTTGCCATCTCAAGATCATCAGTATTAAGATCTTCCATTTTATCTTTTGCAATTTGCTCAGCTTGTGATTGTGAAATTGAACCTGCTTTTTCTTTGCCTGGTTTTTGTGAGCCGCCACGACCAAGAGCTTTTTTGATCATCTCAGCCATAGGAGGTTTTTTAGTGATAAAAGTGAATGTTCTATCTTCAAAGACTGTGATAACAACTGGAAGAAGATTGCCTTTTTGATCTGCTGTTTTGTCGTTAAAGGCTTTAACAAATTCCATAATAGGAAGTCCATGTTGGCCAAGTGCTGGACCAACAGGAGGCGCTGGAGTTGCTGCTCCTGCCTGGATGTTAAGTTTGATTAATGTTTTTATTTTTTTAGCCATATATTAAGAATTTATAATTTATAATCTAGAATTCAGAATAATTCTGAATTTTGAACTCTAAATTCATTTGGGGTACCGGATTGAGGACTTCTAAAGAAGTGGGGATCAATCTCTGGTACAAACGTATCCTTCGACTTTGCTCAGGACACTCCCAAATGAGAATCTCATTTTACCTTAAATCTTCTGGACTTGCAATCCTTCGACTTTGCTCAGGATCAAATCAGATTTTTTGTACTTGTAGAAAATCAAGCTCAACGGGAGTTTCTCGTCCGAAGATACTTACCAAAACGCGTAGCTTGCCACGAGTTTCATCTATGCTATCAATAGTTCCCAAGAAATCTGCAAAAGGTCCATCAACAATTTTGACTGCTTCACCAAGAGAGAATGAAGTTTTGTACAGAGGCTCTTCCTGAGTCATGAATTTTTGAATAGCTTCAACTTCTTGTTGAGAAATAGGAGTTGGTTTGTTGCCAGCACCAATAAATGCAGTAACTCCCTGAGTAGTCCTGACCAAAAGCCATGATTCATCATCAAGAATCATTTTGACCAATACATACCCTGGGAAGATTTTCTCACTAACTTCTTCTTTTTTACCACCTTGTACTTTAATAGTCTGTCTTGTTGGGACAATAATATCAAAAATACGAGTCTCAAAACCCATGGTCTCAACACGCTGTTTGAGATTGCGGGCTACTTTATTTTCGTGGCCTGCGTAGGTGTGTACGATGTACCACTTAGCAGCATCAGATGATGCAGCTTTTTTAATTTCTTCTTCAGATGGTCCAGCTATTACTGGTTGATCGGTTGTATTAGTCATATTATTTTAGTAATGCTTCAGTTGCCTTGGTAAGAACAAAATCTATACCTCCAATATAAAGTCCAACAACCAAACTTGCAAAGATAACGATCAATGTTAATTTGATCAATTGCTGTCGTGTCGGCCAGACAACTTTTTTAAGCTCATCATATGTTTGGGTAAAAAAAGATACTGGTGACGTCATAGGTTGTTAACGTTAAAAAAATCCTTCTCCCATGAAAGGTCTAAGGATAGTAGGCTTCATTTTATCAAATCCTCATTGACATGTAAAGAGAGCTCGCGTACAATGGTTTTACCTTGTCATGATGGGGTAAGCTTATCCCATCTCATTTTTTAAGGTATGGCAAAAAAAATTCGAAAAGCCGTTATCCCCGCAGCTGGTTTTGGAACCAGATTTCTCCCCCAAACAAAAGCACTTCCTAAAGAAATGCTTCCTATCGTAGATAAACCTGTGATCCAATACGTTGTTGAAGAAGCAGTCGCATCAGGTATTGAGGACGTAGTTATTGTTACAGGAGCCCTTAAAAGAGCAATAGAAGATCATTTTGACGTACCAAATCAGGATCTTATCAAAAATTTAGAGCAGGGAAATAAGCAAAAGCTTTTAGACGAAACAAAAAAGATTGCAGATCTTGCTAATTTTATCTATGTTCGACAAAAAGGCCCTTATGGTAATGGAACACCTGTTCTTGCAGCTGAGCCAATTATTGAGAACGAGCCTTTTGCTGTGTTATGGGGAGATGAATTTATTTATGCTGAACCGCCTAGGCTTTCTCAGATGATTGAAGTCTATGAGAAATATGGTGGCATCGTGATCTCTGGAGTTCGAATTGATAAAAAGGAAGATCTCAAAAGATATGGTATTGCTGATCTGGATCCAGTTGAAGGAAATGTGTATAAAATCAAGAGTATTGTTGAAAAGCCAGAGCCTGATGAGGCGCCATCAAATATTGCAACCCATGGTGCATATATAGTGCCTCCTGAGATTTTTGGAGCTCTTAAATCACTTGAGCCTGGAAAGGGTGGAGAGATATGGCTTGTTGATGCAATTAACAAACTGCAGGATTCAGGCGTGCCTGTTTATGCAGTTGAGGTAGCAAACGGAAAGTATTACGATACTGGAAATAAGCTTGAATATATGAAGACAGCTGTCGAATTAGCCCTCAAGCATCCTGATATTAATGGTGATTTTAAAGCATTTTTGAGAGAGCTTGATCTTAGTTAACTTTTATGAGAGGAAGAGAGCACAGAGCTCAGGATCCGTTCAATATTGATTCTTCCTATTTGGGGCCAGCTCCAATTATTGATAGCCCTTACGATATTCATATTCCTAAATCTTCACGATTACCTCAGGCTGCAGATGTTGTTGATTTCGCAGATAGAAATAAAGGCAAAATTGCAGTAGCTGGAGCATCAGTTGTGGCTGTAGGTGTCGGCGGAGTAGCAGTATCAAAGATAATTCGTTCAAGGCGGACATAGTTGCTTTTTGCTATGATACGTACATGCCTAAATATCTCCGTTTTGTTCTTTTGGGAGTAGTTTTTTTTCTTCTTTTTATTCTATTTTCTTATCTTGTTCACAAAGATCTTTTTACTCGTATTGATTTTGATAGTACAGTTCGATTGCAAAACAATATTACAAGGCGAGTAGACGACGCCTTTTCTTTTTTTAGTGACATTGGCAGTTTTGAGCCAATGTTGGTTGTGCTTGCTTTTACACTTTTTTGGTGGAAAAAGATAATACCTGGAGTCATGCTTTTTGGTGGCTTTATTTTATTTCATGTAATAGAGCTTTTTGGAAAATTTTTTGTCAATCATCCGCCTCCACCTGAATTTATGCTCAGAACACATAAGATAGTACAGTTTGATCAATTTTATGTAAGAACTGAATTTTCTTATCCATCAGGGCATAG
>CAYWEJ010000033.1:0-5719 GCA_964457465.1 uncultured Gammaproteobacteria bacterium
GACTAAACTGAGGTTGTTTTGGCAATTGGTCCCATAAGATGAATATGAAGATGATCCACAACTTGGGCTCCACCACCATTAATCACTACACGATAGCCTTTATTCTGTAGCCCCATCTTAACAATCATCTGTAGTATTACAGCTCCTAATTTTTCAAAAAGCACAGGATTATCAAGAGCATGAAGCTCTTTTATGTGGGTTTTTGGAATTACCAACAAATGAATGGGCTTAACAGGGTTGATGTCAGGGAAAACCATCACATCTTCATCCTCATAGGTGAATTCTTTTGGAATTTCTTTCCGAGCTATTTTACAAAAAATGCAGTCTTCCATAATGCTATCTTAGTAAATACTTTTTAATACGTCTACTATCTGCTCTATCGTCATATGAGACGGAACCATATCGGGATTTTTTGATGTGCCATTAAGAAGCATCTTTTTTGAGACATGAAGAAACCACGTCGCTTCAGGATCGATTTTTCGAAGCTTTTCATAAGCAAGTGTCAAATCGAGATCGTCTTTTTCACTACTGGCTGGTCTTACTTTTATTCTGACGTATCCATGCCGAGGATCTTTACGAACGACTAACAAATACCCCATTTTTTGTGCAAGCTTGATGACGTTGTCGTTAAGTGAGGCAAAAGCGATTGCTTTGCCTTTTTTGAGTGTAAATTCAGTGCCATTTTCTTTAATTTCTTTTTCAGCCCAAATTCTACTCTCAAATGCGTGGGTCACAGCGTCAAGACATTCCATACCAAACGCTACATAGTAACTATCCTGATCAGGCTTAAAAGATTTCAGACCATCTAGTAGACCGATGAGTGAAAATTCATGATAATCAGCTATTGGATCTCCCCAAAAAACCTCTCTAAAATGATCATCCTCAACAATTACTCCAACAACTCTACCAATTGCCTCTTTTTTCTCCTCTTTCATCTCACCACCTGCTTTTTCGATAACTGAAAGTACATAATCCCATGTCTTACTGGTAGCACAGATATTAATGTCACTCGTCTGATGATGATCAAGAGGACCAAGTCCCGTATCAACATGGATGATCTCATCTTCACCTATTTTTTCGATTGGGTCGGTAGGATCATCGTGATTGTATCCCTTACATTTTTCAAATAATTTTCCAGCAGAAACAAAAGCAACAGTCGCATCCTGCCATCCAGGAAGATGATTTTTAAGAAGCCAAACTGATCCAATTGCATCCCAATCAGGAGCCTTGTGTGCAACAATAATTTTCATGAATGCAGTATATCCTATGAGAAGCTAAAAGTAAAAAAGGTAAAACGGATTATTCATTAGGAAATGGGGTCGTTCCATCGGTAAGAGGTTCTATCTCTGGGAAAGGTGTGGTCCCACCATGAGCAAATGGTTTATTGATGTGAAATGACCACGAAGAACCTTCTTGGTCTGTTGTATATACGTGGCCATAGTATCCATTAGGGCTCGGCCTAATTTCAGTAAAAGTATGCGGATGAGATGGACCAGTAGATCTGCTAACATCTTGTGGATCTAGCAATCTTTTCCCACTCACAGCCTCCTCTTCTATGGTACGAAGTGCTACTTTAGCATGAAGATTTCCTTCAGGGTCAGAACACAGAGTCAGGTCTCCGTCTACGTGAGTATGAGAAAGCGGGTTAGATGGATTATAAAATCCCCTATAATCTTTAATATTCCACATCCTGTCCTGTGGAGTACCTTTTACCGGGTAATAAGATACAGAATGGATATCGAGAGTGTAGCAATCCATTCCATCAGGACGATGCTCCTGACTAATAGCCTCTCTTCTAAATGCAACAAAATCTGCCTGCATTTCCTCTCTAGAAATTCCTGTCTCTGCCATATCCGCGAATATACCATGAGGTCAATCTGAATGCAATAGGAAAGCTGTCTCAACTTGACAAATTATTGACAATCCGAGATCATAAAGTTACTGCCATGGATCCTAAAGCGCCATCAAATCTCGACCCAAAATTAAAAGAAGTCTATGACCGAGTCATGGGCACACCTACTAGTACACCAACTCCGCCAGCTATCACACCAAATCCATCGCAACCAGCTGCTCCTACCAACTCTTCGCTACCTAATGCAACTTTGGCATCGCCAACTCCTTTATCAACTTCCCCAACTTTACCGCCACCTGTCTCGCCAGTACCTGACAAGACTTTTTCTCCTCTGGGTACTACAGCAATAACTCATGAAGCTCCTCCTGCAACAGTCTTAAATCCTGGAGGGCCAGCCTCGACTAGCACGAGCCTAGGCGGATCCATCTCGACAAGCGCTGCAAATAAAGCAACTATTGACTATGCTGCTCTTGCTGCAAAATACGCAACACCTACTCCACCTATTGCGCCTGAAAATCCCAATCAAAAACCAGTTAGCCACCCTGCATCACTTAATTTTGGCGTAGCAAATGGTGATAAAAAAGAAGAAAAAAAGGACAAAGAGAAAGATAAAACAACAGAACCAAAAAAATCTGGAAAGAGAAAAATTCTCTTGATCATTGGCATACCACTACTTATTTTTATCTACACTATTGTCTGGATAATAGTTTTTAAGGTGGATATTACAGCACTTCTCCCACTACCACAGTAATTTTAGAGACGCGCGAGGACTTCCTCAAAAGAAATGAGCTCAGTATCAATACTTTTCCTCTTCTTCCATTCAATCATAACTGTATTAGCTTGCCCTGAGCTTGCCGAAAGAGTCTTGGCACTTACCACTAAGCGAACAGGGATACCGATAAGATCAGCATCAGCAAATTTCTCACCAGCATTTGTCTCCCATCGATCATCGTACAAAACCTCAATTCCCGCATCCAAAAGTTGCTGATATACCTCATCTGCTTTTTCATGAAGACCAATCAGATGAACTTGAAATGGGGCAATATTTTCAGGCCAAAGAATTCCTTTGTCATCATGAAACATCTCAACAAGTGTTCCCATAACTCTTGTTGGCCCTATACCATAGCTTGCAAACCAAACAGGTTTTCTCGACCCATCTTCATCGGTAAAGAGTGCCTGCATTTTCTCAGCATACATCGTACCAAGAGGGAAAATATTTCCAACTTCAATCGCCTGTGCACTTTTCACATCAGGATCTGAAAGCTCTTCCTCTGTCATAACTTCTTTATTTTTCCAGAACTCCCACCCTTCTTTGTGATAAATAGTATCTTCTCCTACTTCACAAAGTGCTTGAAATTCATGGGTGTGAGACGACGTAAAAACCCCACCAGATGCTTCTGTTATTTTGACATCAATACCCATTCTTTTGAAAATCTCGACATACGCATCAGCAACTTTCCAATAATATTTCATGAGATCTTCCTCACTCGAATGAGCGCTATAAAGATCTTTCATCATAAATTCTCTTCCTCGCAAAATGCCTGATTTTGCACGAAGCTCATTTCGGAATTTGGTTGAAAAATGGTAGACCATAACAGGTAGATCCTTGTAAGATGACGTATGTTTTCTGATCAGATCCATCACAATTTCTTCATGAGTAAATGAAAGTGCATACTCTTTTTCATTTTTTTCAAACTGATACATAACCTCTTTTGCACTATCCCATCGACCTGTCTCATTCCAGATTTCTTTAGGATGGAGTAGCGGCATGAGGAGTTCTTGTGCTCCTGTTTTATTTATTTCTTCTCGAATAATCTGATTTATTTTTTGCACAACGCGCATGCCAAGTGGCAAAAGTGTATATGATCCAGCCATTAATTTATCGATATATCCGCCACGAAGAAGATATTTTGCATTGACTGCTACTTCATCTTTTGGAGCCTCTTTTTGTGTTTTTGGGAAAAATTGTGAATATCTCATCTCTAGCTAAGTATAGCATCAAAACATCTTGCTGCCCAGCCTTGCTTTCTTTGTGGGCATAAGCAAAACAACATTGCCATCCTCATCCTCAACACCAAGTGTCAGAACTTCTGAGACAAAAGGACCTATTTGTTTGGGAGGGAAATTAACAACACCAATAATTTGCTTGCGGAGTAGTTCTTCTTTTGTATAATTTGCAACTATCTGAGCTGATGATTTTTTAATGCCAATTTCCGGACCAAAATCGATTGTTAATCTATATGCAGGTTTTCTCGCTTCTGGAAAATCCTGAACATCAACAATCTCCCCAACCCGAATATTAACTTTCTCAAAATCAGAAAAGCTAATCATGGGAGTATTATACATTAGATTAAAACCAGATATACCTTAAATCAAAATTTATATTAACAATTACACAAAATAACTTTTTGAAGAATATCATATACTCCTTTTGTTGAAGGATTATCTGAAACAAATAGCGCATGGTCTTTTGTTGATTGCTCAGCATTTGCTACTGTATAAAAATCTCCAAAACCTTCTGACATGTGATAATCACCTATTTCATCACCAATGAATACTAACTTATATCCTTCATATTGTTCTGACAAATGTTTTACTGCTGTCTTTTTTGAAACTTCGAGAGGATAAATAAGAAGATTATTAAATACTGATGATGTTGCAATAACAATAGAACCATCATTAAAATTTTCTTTAAGACACGACTCTAATTCTTGCAAAGCTTCTGGGCATTTTTTACTTTCTCCACCCACTACTTGCCTCACGTGGATGCTTTGGGTATATTTTCTGTATTTATTATTCAAAAGAAGAAATGTTCCATCTACAAATGAAGAAACAGAAGCACGTGTTATTTCCTTCACGGTATCAACATCCATCCAAACCACGGGATTGTCAGGATAATTGTCTTTAAAAAAATCGACAATTTTGCTTCTAATTTCTTCTTTATCTTTTTGCCATTCTGCAACGTATCTATCAGATAAAAGAATATCAGTTCTTTTATCTGCTGCGTCATAAATAAAACAGCCATTTTCTCCAATAAGTGGGCCCGTTATATCAAACATCTGAGCGACTGGAAGAAGATCTTCCAATGCACGATTTGAGTTAATAGAAAAAATATTATCTTTTTCTTGCAGAGATGTAATAAGACCACCTAACTGGGGCTCTGTGGACTGGTAGGAAGAATCAAGAAGTGTCCCATCTATGTCCAGAAAAAAAAGGAATTTCTTAGGACTCATATTTCTTCCGATACGCTTCTGCTTCTTTAACCGCTATTGATACTGCTTCTTCAGGTGTACTTGCTCTCATAACTTTTCTTCGTTGCCGCGGATCAAAATATTCGTCAGCTAATTTATCTGCCCATCCTCCAAAGCCTGTTAATGCAACCATAGGAATATCTGCTTGATAAGCTACGACTAATTCATTTAGAGTTCCTGACCCACCACTAATTGCAATAATTGCATCACAAGAAAGCGCCAAAACCATCTCTCTTCCTCCACCTCTTACTAAACCAGTTGGAATAATAAGATCAGCGATATCTTTCTGCCAGACATTTTTTCCTTTTTCGTAAGTAATGCCAACAGTCATACCTCCATGTTTTTTTGCACCACGACATGCTGCAGTTGATAGTGAATCAGCATCTTTTTCAGCACCAAAAAAGAGGATGCAATTATTCTTTGCAATTTCTTCACCAATTTTTTCAGCAGCTAATTCAAACTCTTTCGTGTAATTGAGATCTGCCATTGACCCCATAACACCAATCACTAATTTCCTCATAGCGATATTATACACAAAGATAACTATTTTTCTTTTACCTTGTGGCCGCCAAATTCATGGCGAAGAGCTGCCACCATACGAGCAGCAAATGAAGAG
>CAYWEJ010000034.1:0-5616 GCA_964457465.1 uncultured Gammaproteobacteria bacterium
ACGTAGCCAAATCCTCTGATGGTATGAAGCAATTTTTTTCTTGCATCGGTATCAATTTTTCTTCGTAAATATCCCATATATACGTCAACTACTCTTGTTTGTACGTCACTTGAATACTGCCAGATATGTCTGAGTATCATGTCTCGGGTTAAAATTCTTCCTTTGTTGGATAAAAGATACGCTAGTAGTTTAAATTCATGGGGAGTTAGTTGAATCGATTTAGTGTTGCGAATTACTTCAAAAGTCGAAAGGTTAAGTGACAGATCGTCAATGGTGAGTATTTCTTCTTTTTCTGTAACAGGTGGATTAACCATAGTTTCAGTAGGCTACCAAACAACCTTGGAAAGCATTGTAAGGAGGATTGCCTGAATGGAGCTAGTATAGCAAAAGTGGATTCAAAATCAATGGATAAGAGGGGTTATTTTGTGTCGTTGTTGTGAGTGTGGCGATTTTTTTCAGCAGTAGCAATTCGCTGCTGCATTTGATTGATAGCTACGATAAGATCATTGAGTCCGGCTTGAATTTTATCAACATCACGTCCGATTTCATCAACATCCTGACTGATTTCCTCAACGTCTTGTTCCAGCTCTTCCTGTTCCTTGTCTTCAATTTGTTGTTCCTGCTCATCTTCCAACTCACGATAGGTGTCAACAAGTGCTTGTCTATTTTGCGCGATAAGAATAAAAGTTGAAAGGAAAATAGCCTCAAGCGATACTACCATAGTCAAGAGTCCGTAAGGAAAAGGGTCAAAGGTTGGGACAAATGGATGGAGAAATCCGTGATTGGCAGCGATCCAAAATCCAAACCAAACAATATGAAAATATACAAAAGACATACTCCCTGCCCACCTATTGATGATTTCAGCAAATTTTCCTTGTGCTGAATTCAATTGTTGTACTAGCTGGTCAGGTTTGGTGCCTTTCGGGAGAAGTGAAACAGTATTTGGTGTTTTTTTTCGATTCATACATTTCATTGTAAATTCTGAGGCTAATTTGTCAACCCCTAAAGCTGTTTCGTAAGAAAATGTTATGATGTATTGACATCTAGCACTAATTCTGTTAGAGTGCTAATACTTCATATTTATGCAGACTACTGTACCAGTAATTCCAATTCGAGACGGTATTATTTTTCCTAACACCGACTCAGTCCTCACATTTGGCAGACCAAAGAGTCTTGCTGCACTCGAATCATCTTATGAACACGAAAGAATTGTATGTTTTGTGCTTCAAAAAAGTTCTCGTGTTAACGATCCTGAGCCATCTGATCTTTTTGAGATTGGCACACTTTCTCGGATTGAGCGCATGATCAGGGCAGATGGGGAGATCAATGCTCAGGTCAGAGGGCTCAACAGAGTGCGAATTGTCTCTTACGAAAAGCAAGATAATTTTTTTGTAGCAAAAGTTGAGGAGATCGAGGAAGAAGAAGATAACTCACCTGAGGTGATCGCACTTTGCAATCATCTTACCAATGAATTTAGACGTGCAATGAATTTTGGCAAGACAGCTGATTTTTTGGTCTTTATGAATATTATGTCTGAAAATTCTCCTTCGGAGTTGTCGGATCTTGTTGCATCAGCTTTAGAGCTTAAGCCTACTGAGAGACAAGAGCTTTTAGAAATGACCAATGTTACACAGAGACTTAAAAAATTAGTTGAGCTTCTCGCAAAAGAAATACGAGTGCTCGAGCTTGAGAAGAGGATTGCTTCGAAGACTCAGGAGCGGTTTGAGAAGGGCGCAAGAGAGGCAATTCTACGAGAGAGACTCAAGACTATTGAGAAAGAATTAGGTGAAGAAGAGGGTGGCAGTGAGATAAAAGAATTGATGCAAAAAATCAAAGAGGCAAAAATGCCAGAAGAAGTAGAGGAGAAGGCAAAAAAAGAAGTCAAGAAGTTAGGTCAAATGAATCAATTCAATCCTGAGGCAGGGTATATCAGAAATTACATTGATTGGCTTATCAGTCTTCCATGGAGTGTTGAGACCAAGACAGATATTGATATCTCAAAAGCGGAAGAATTCCTCAATGAAGATCATTACGGTCTACCAAAAGTAAAAGAAAGAATTTTAGAGTATCTCGCCGTGCAAAAATTGGCTGGGAAAATGAAAAGCCCCATTCTTTGTTTTGCAGGACCTCCAGGAGTTGGTAAAACATCGCTTGGTAAGTCAATTGCAAGATCTTTAGGTCGAAAATTCATCCGTGTTTCACTCGGCGGTATTCGCGATGAGGCTGAGATCAGAGGGCATAGAAGAACATATGTCGGTGCGCTTCCTGGGCGAATTATTCAAGGGATCAAAGACTCAGGTACCAAGAATCCTGTCTTTATGCTTGATGAGATTGATAAAGTTGGAGCAGATTTCAGGGGTGATCCTTCAAGCGCGCTTCTTGAGGCTTTAGATCCAGAACAAAATACTGACTTTTCTGACCATTATCTTGAAGTTCCTTTTGATCTTTCAAATGTCATGTTTATCACGACAGCAAATATGCTTGACACGATCCCTCCAGCGCTTAGAGACAGACTAGAAATCATCCAATTCGCCGGATATACTCACGATGAAAAATTCCACATTGTCAAACAATTTCTTTTGAAAAAACAGTTAGAACTCCATGGGCTTAAAGACAAAAAAGTAGTTCTCACTGATGAGGCTATCAACTTTATTATCAATCACTATACCAGAGAAGCAGGAGTCCGAAATTTAGAGAGAAGAATAGCAACGATATTTAGAAAGGTTGCTCGTAAAGTTGCTGAGGGTAAGAGAGCTAAAATTGTTATCACTGATAAAGATATCACCAAGTATCTAGGACCCATCAAGCATAGTGCTTCAGAAATTGAGAAAAAAGATCAGGTTGGTCAGTCAACAGGGCTTGCGTGGACTGAGGCAGGCGGAGAAATTCTCTTTATCGAGGTGGCACTTATGCCGGGTAAAGGAAATTTGACGCTCACAGGTCAACTTGGTGACGTGATGAAGGAGTCCTGTCAGGCAGCGCTTTCCTATATCAGATCTCAGGCGCATCACTATGGAATTCCTGATAAAGTCTTCCAAAAGACAGATATTCACGTCCACGTGCCGGAGGGTGCTGTGCCAAAAGACGGTCCATCAGCTGGTCTTGCGATCACAACTGCTCTTGTATCTGCATTTACTAAAATCCCAGTCAAAAGGACGCTTGGTATGACGGGCGAAGTAACGCTTCGAGGTAGAGCACTTGAGATTGGTGGAGTAAAAGAGAAAGTTATCGCTGCTCATCGGGCAGGGCTCAAAACTATTTTATTGCCAAAAGATAACAAGAAAGATATGGAAGAGGTTCCAGAGGAAGTATTAAAAGATGTTAATTTCAAATTTGTGTCAAATGTCGATGAAGTATTGGAATTGGCCTTAACAAAGAAGTTGCAGTCTATTAAAATCAAAAAAGAAGATATAGGTATCAGGGCGGAGAGAACAAGTATTCATCCCACAAAAGCAGACTAAATCTTGATTTGTTAAAAAAAGAGATGTGCTTTTGATCTTCCGATCGGGCGATTTCTTTAAAAGAAATCGTGCACACCATACCCACGTGTTATTCTTTTCGCATTCCGAAAGTCCTTGAGAGATTTTCAGCAAATGTCGTCCAAAAGTAGAAGTTCTTCATGGTACGATGAAGCTCGCTGTATGCTCCGGTAAATTCGTCATTTGACCATCTTTTTGGAGCACATGCACGACAAGGTGAAATTGCTGCCTGCATTTTGGCTCGATTGATATCGTAGTCACTGATGCCAGCTGGTGGGTAAACATGATAGCCATGACCGCATTTGAATCCTAAAAAGACAGGCTTGCCGACAATATGTAGTCGACTGAGAAGCTGCAATATTGTTTGCATTGCTGTTGCCCTCCGAAATTTCTTAAAAGTGCGAAGACGTCTGAGACGTCAAGAATGCTATTTTAGCTCAAAATTGTTCTAGAATCAAGCTATAGGCTTTAAATGGGAGATATCTTGTGGTATAGTATGTGTATGGAAGAAGAGCTAGACGAAAAAAGTCAGAAGCCCTCACCATCTCCGACAAGTTTTGATATGACGCTGCAAAAAGCAGTAGATTTTGGTGAATACCACCCTGATTTTTTAGCGCAATTTCCAGAGTGGCATACACTCAGTCGTCATATTCAATTTGAATACATCCGAAAAGCTTTGGAGAATAGAAATAGACAACTTATCAAACAATGGGCTGAGATCACCAATATTTTGGATTTTCGTCTCAAGCCGCACCTCAATGATGCGTTGAGAAATATTGAGGAGCAGCTAGAGATCCTCAAGCAAGATAAAGAAGATTTGTATGTTGAGTATTCCTCCTGAGACTCCAGTCATATATTTATTTAAAGGGATTCAGAATTGTAGTTTTAGAGTTGATGGTGTGTTGGTTATGTTATGTGAGGTCAAGCGATGTGAAGAAAAAAATGAGTAGGTATTGCCTGACTCCCTTTGAGGGAGCCAGGCTTGATCCAGCTAGGCTGGGGTTTTGTATCTAGACCTTTGAAGGCAGCGCAGAGCGCAGCCATAGACCAAGATGACAGCTCCGGCCAGTATCAGAATGATGAGGCCGCTCGCGTCTTGAACGGAGCCGGTCCCAGTGTTTGGTAGAACAAGGACTTCAGTCGATTCGTTTCCGTTACCGGTAATGGTGATTGCTTCATCGTTGTCCGTGTTGGTGGTGGCCCCCTCGCCGTCTTCTTTATTGAAGGTTTGGCAAGTAGCAACACCTAGACCTGAGGCGTCGCCTGGGATCAGTGTTGTTTCCGAGGGACACTCTCCATTTTCATCTGGGAAGTTGTATCCCTCTTGCCAAAGTGAGCAGGCATAGCCGTCCATCCATGATTCGCAGCGGCCTCGTTGGCCGTCGCGCCATGGTTGATGCCCGCCTGTTGTTCCGTCTGGTAGTTGCTCTATGAAGTAGCAGCCGCCGAGATGGAGATCGAATTCCATCGTTGAGATCGGACAGACAGGAGTATAGTCTCCAAGATCCGTCAGTCCGGTGATGTCACAGGCCTCGTAAGGCCCGACATCATAGTCTCCTTCGAATTGGAACGTGAATCCTTGTGGGAGTCCATCACATGGTCCGATCGGTGGATAGATTGTCACTTCCTGAGCTTGTGCCCAAGACGATGCTCCCGCAAAGCCGAGAGCCCCAATAAGAAGAAATAAAACCAGGCGAATGTTTCGCATGATAACCCCTCCCGCATCGTGGATCGTGACGGACCCCCCGTCCATTCACCACGGTTTTCTGAGGCTAAAATTACTTAACATCACAAAACCGTGGAGAAAACATCATTTCAAAGGACTCTTGTATTGTATCAGAAATTGTCCATAAAATCAATGCTATAGGATAATATTCAAGAGATTTTTAAGCAGGACAAAGAAGATTTATATGTTTTAATATTCTGCATGGCAGGAAATGTTTGCCTCAGAGTAGGTTTTGAGGTAAAATAATGCCTAATTCTGAATTTTTAATTCTAAATTCTGAATTGTAGCTCGGCCCCATCGTCTAGTGGTTAGGACACTGGATTCTCATTCCAGTAACCGGGATTCGACTTCCCGTGGGGTCACTTCGGCAAGCTCAGCGCAAGCACTTCTATGGAATTCTCTAGAGATTGG
>CAYWEJ010000035.1:0-5370 GCA_964457465.1 uncultured Gammaproteobacteria bacterium
TCACTCTCAAAATAAAGCTGGGTAAAATGGGTGCCTAGCCTCTGATAGATACTTTGGAAATAATCAAGACTCCATTGTCTGCCTTTTTCATATAGTTTCATGATCTCTGCATCTTTTGCATAGACTTTTTTGTTTATAGCCACAATCTCCTCCTTGGCCTGTGGATCTTCTTCATACGCCTGTGCCCCAAGCGCATATGCTTCACCCAGATATTTTGCTTTGTCCTTTTCTGATAGCTTCTCTACTTCCTCAAGTGTCTTACTCTCATCCGAAAGCTTTCGCTGCAACCCCCAAAGCGCTTTTGCTACATGAAGTCCGACATCTCCCTGATAACACACTCTTCTCACCTCTGCCCCAACAGCTTCCAGCAAACGCGAGATGGACTCTCCTACGATATTGCTATAGAGATGACCAATATGAAACTCTTTGAAAGGATTAGGGTCTGTAAACTCGATCATGATCTTTTTGTCTTTAAACTGATCTGAGGCTATATTGCTAGGATTTGCGGACAAACTTTTGAGAAGTGCTTCTTTGCTGAGGAAAAAATTGATAAACCCAGGCTTTGCGACCTCAACTTTGTCAAAAATATTTTTCTGCTCACCAAGATGCTCGACAATACTTTCTGCAGCTTCCATTGGGGATTTATCTAGTTTTTTCCCTGCTTGAAAAGCAATATTCGTGGCATAGTCCCCATGAGAGGGATCATCAGTTGCAACAACAGAGATGCTCAAATCTTCAATGCCTAGCTCAATTAAGGCATGTTTTATGATGTGCTTTAGCTGCTGTTGCATGCTCTGATTATACACTATCTTCTAGCTTTGAAAAGAGAGATTGTAAGAAAAATGTAAGAGGGTTTTTTTCACAAAACCTCTAAAAAATCACGCATAAAAATGTATGCAATATTATGTAATATTATTTAATTGCATATATTTCTTTCATATAAAATAAAACTTTTATTATTATCAACAATTTTCACAAAGAAAAAGCGCTTTCCTTTCGGAAAGCGCTTATGATCAAAGTTGTGTTATTGACACCACAGCGTTTTCTGGTAATTGGATCCAATGCCACCAGAGAACATGTGCGCCAACATTTGCAGGAGGTGCAACAGTATGCAACCATCTATGGCTTGGATATATAATACCGCTTTTTACAAGCTTCATCTCATACATTCCTGGCAACAAAGATCCATTAACAAGCCTCATTTTTTCAAAAATAGCAACAGAAAATCTTGTTCCCAAAGGAAGTCGCTTATAATAATACTCTCCAATTAAAGAAAGATAATGCTGAAAAAGATACTTTCCAGCCCTAAACTGATTAGTCAAAGAAAAAACAGCGTTCTCATCTAGATCAACTGCCATATAAGCAAGTTTACGCAGCTCCTGAATCGGCCTAACTGCATCAAATTCTTTAACGAATTTGGTCTCAAACCAAAAGATTGCATCATTTAAGGCATTCACCTTCGCTAATCCTAATGTCTTCATGACCCCTCACTTAATAATGTGCAAAAAATCCAAACTTATAGTACAGTATAACTCTTTTAAAACAAATGATCAATTCTGATATATTTTTATATATAGGTTTTTAGATAAAACAATGTTTGATGTCTTTTGTTACTCAATTTAACTATAGGTAAAATTATCTAAGATTATAGGATTTTCCATCAGTCACCAGGCTCAAATCTCCCTGTTGATCAGTTCTATAAATTTCTACACTGTGCTCCTTTAGTATTTGTAGAACTTCAGGAGCAGGGTGACCATAGCTATTCCCTTTACCTGATGATATCGTCGCAACAGCTGGATCTATCCACGAGACGATCTTTTTAGTCAGCCCTGTTCTAGATCCATGGTGAGGCACTTGAAGCACTTCGATACTCTTTCTACCCACAGGACCTATAAAAAAGCTCTGATAGGTTGATATAGCCTCCTCCAACTCCTCATGTTGACTATCACCAGTAAGAAAAATGTCAAAATCTCTATATGAAACTAGTATTTCCAGCGTTGGGACTTCTCCTGAAGAGAGAATAATGCCTCCAGAAGTTGTTTTCTCCATAAAGCTCTTTGAGGGACCAACAACTTGAAAATGAACAAAATCATTAGTCTGGAATCTATCACCAGCTTCCAGAATATCCCACGAGATTCCTTCTTTATCAACCTTCTTTAATAGAGCTTTATAACCAAAAGACGTATTGGCAATACCTTCAGTCGCAAATTTCTTCACATGAAAGTGGTCAAAGATGTCAACCAGACCATTGAGATGATCTGCGTGGGGATGGCTAAGCAATACAAGATCTATGGTCTTTTGCCAGAAAGGAAGGCTCTTATCAAGACAAGAGAGCATACTTTGGTCAGGGCCGCCATCAAATACGACCACATGGCCCATTGGTGTCCTCATGACTACCCCATCCCCCTGACCCACATCACAAACTGTTATATGAAGCTTCCCATCATGAAAGATAACGTATTGATAGATCCCAAAAATAATAAAAAACGAAGCAATGCCTATTGCAAAAATAACTAGCTTCATAGACTGCTTTTCTCTTGCTTAACCAGCATCGCTGTTCGCATCGCCTGATACTTCAAGATGAGCAACATAAAGCTTATGACTAGCAAATAATATGCCACGACTAGTGACATAGGCAGCTCTGAGATCGTCAACACCGGAGAAAGGAAGCCAAAAAACCTCACGATGAAAAAGAAATACCATAAAAACGGCATGGTCAAAAGAGCAAATATACTTCCTATCCATGGGAAAATGATACCTGATAATGCGGCAATCGAGCCAATTACCATAACTGGTGCAACTACCCACAAGACCAATCCGTTAACCAGGAGAGAAAGAGCGCCTAAGGCATGAAAATAATAAAGAAGGATCGGGATAGTCGTAATTTGAGCTGAAAATGTGGTCGTAACATCTTCAAAAAGAAATCCTTTAACGTTCTTAAATGATGGGAAAAGAGGCTTTATCAGCAAAATTCCAAGTGTCGCAGCAAAAGACAGTTGAAATCCTATATCAAAGACTACTGTGGGAGTTATAAGTATCATTATACAGCCTGTAAGATACAGACCAATAAAAGCTGTCTTCTGTCTACCAAGCATTAACCCTACATAGCCAATGGATGCCATCAGT
Organism: uncultured Gammaproteobacteria bacterium; assembly: GCA_964457465.1. GTDB lineage: Bacteria > Patescibacteriota > Microgenomatia > Levybacterales > UBA12049 > JACROF01. The sequence goes on from CAYWEJ010000035.1 coordinate 3,127, forward strand.
GCAGCTCTGACAATAGACGCAGAAAGTCCTGCCATTACTGCATAACTAGTAATCGTGAGAATAGTACATACCAACGCCCATTGCCTTGGCATGATTTTTATAAAAAAAGGCATAAGAAAACCAGCTAGAAGTGTGACATTCATCCCGCTTGCTGCTATCACATGCATTACTCCTGTCTTTTGAAATACATCCTGATCAGTCTTATCAAAACCTGCATTGATCCCAAAGACTATGCCCATCAGTAGAGATGCCTGATCATGAGGAAGCCCTTGCTCAAAAACTCCGCTCACCTTCTCTCTAGCCCAAGCTGCGGTATGGAAAATAAAACCACTATCATCTGAAACTTTCTGAATCTTTGGGAAATACATTGAGGAGACAACTCTTTTATCATCTAGCACTGATGTGTTAACTTTGCCAGTAATTTGTATAGCATCACCATATCCATAGCCGCTAAATCGTGGTAGTGTAACTGACAATTTCCTGCCTTGAGCTACCACGCTAAATCTTTCTGTTTTACCTTGCACAGTAGGATTTGTGAGAATTCGAGTCTGAAAAGAAATGAGTTTCCCATCGGGAAATGGTTTTACATATGAGAAGATAGCGATACGAAAAACTACTACTATGCCAATCAAAATATAACAAAAGAAAACAACCTTCATACTAAAGAGATATCTGATCACGAATCTTGTCAAGCATCTTAGCTGATATTGCCTTCTTGCTAACCAGCTCTTCAAGACTCGCATAGGGCCTATTATTGATAATCTTTTCCGCTGTCACCTCACCTATACCTGGCAATCCCTCAAGTTGTGTAGCAGATCCCGTATTTACACTAACCACCCCAGACTGCGCTCCAGCAACCGCCTGAGAGCCTGCCTGCACTACCGATTCTCCTTGAAAAGGAATATAAAGCTTCATGCCATCAACCACGCGAGATGCAAGATTGAGATTTTTTGCTAATTCGATTTTTGCTGCTTTTGCTGATAGTCCTCCTGCTGCTGCAATTGCATCCTGCACCCTCGCGCCTGATGGAATCGTATAGACACCAGGCTTTTGAACTGCACCTTCGACATCGATGATTACTGTTGTATTTGAGCTGAGTGACGGAGCTATAGATTTTTCCTCTGAGGCTTTTTGAATAACAATCTCATCGCTGTCTTTGGGTATCGAAATCTGATACAGACCATATCCTAAAAATATCAAACCACCCACTGCAGCAAATATAAGCAGGAGGTTGCTTCGGAGAAACTGTGGCAGCAAATCCTCTTGTGTCTCCACAAGATTACTGTACTGCTGAAGAAAATATTTGTAAAGAATAAAAAAGCCAGATCTGAATCAGATCTGGCTGAGAGTCACCTAGCTGCCTTTGGATCTTCTATGCCGTAAATTAAAGCGACGAAAATAGCAAAAAGCAACATTAAGGTTGTATACGCAAAGAAAACTTCTGAGAGAGAATATCCTAGGTCTCGTAATAGACCCAAAAAAACTCCTGCCACGACTGCAGGAAGCGAACCAATAAATATTCCGATTACTCCAAACATTCCCCAAGCGATAAACAGGGTTATCAGAGAAAAGAAAATCCCGATCAATAAGGAATCATGCTCATGAATCAAGTTGATCAAATCAAGTTGAAAAGAATTGATCACATCATGATAGAGCTGCTGAAAGAATGAGATGATCTTATTAAACATTTCAACAGGCGTCATGATTACCTCCTTGTGACTGAAAAGAGCTGACCAAGCTTTTTTGGCTCAGTTGAGGAGATTATAGCATATTATTTCTAAACTATGAGACTACGAAATTGAGGATTTTCCCTGGCACATAAATAGCTTTCATAATTTTCTTTCCTTCAAGATGCTTCTGAACTCCTGGATTTTCATGCGCAATACGCTCAACCTCATCCTGACTTGCTTGAGGATCATTAAGCACAAATGTTCCACGAAGCTTACCATTTACCTGAACAGCAATAATTGTCTCACCGCTCTCAATCAGAGCTTGATCAAATTCAGGCCAATGAGAAATATGAATTGAACTCTGTTCGCCAAGACGATACCATAGCTCTTCAGTCATGTGAGGAGCAAAAGGAGCAAAAAGCTGCAAAAGGACTTTTGCTTCAGTTAACGAGATCTCTTTTTGCTCTGAGAGATAGTTGTAATATGTCATGATCTTGGCAATTGCTGTGTTGTAGCGAAAAGCATCAATATCTTCTGTCACGCCTTTGATAGCCTTGCTCATCTCAGAATTGGC
>CAYWEJ010000036.1:0-5359 GCA_964457465.1 uncultured Gammaproteobacteria bacterium
TTCAATTTCATCATCACTGATCATATAAAATCCAAGTATTATTTCTTCGTCCTCTGGATCAAGAACAATAATCCTGGCTTTAGGATCATGATCGAGTCCTTCTGCCATCGTCCAATTGCCGGTAAATTCAAGCGGCGTATTCCACTGTCCAATTCTTTGCTCAAGTAAGTGATAGGTACCCTCATCCTGGCCTACTGCATTTCTCGTCAACGTCAATGTCATTTCATCCTCCGTACAAATCTGATCACAAGGAAGTTTGCCGTAAAAAGTTCTAGAAAGAGAATCTTTTGCCACAGTTGGAGTTACTTTTTGAGATGTTGTTTTTTGAAAACCTCCTCCAAAGGGGAAAAGGAGTAAGAGGAAAAAATAAGAACCCCAAGTAAAATAAATTTATTGTGCAAATGTCGCATGTAGCGTGATTATAACAGAAGTTATCAAATCCTTGATCCAAATCAATGACATCCATTCAGCTGGCGACTACACTTTCACTATGATCAAAGTATTGCAAAAAGGGGTTTATCAACTCTTTGAGACTAAAAAACAAATAAAAATTTTGTTACTCGATGAAAAAAATTGCTTTGCATGGATACACGCACAAGGTATTGGAGAAATTCTTGTAACTTCTCACGCCAAACATACCAAAGACTGTACATTGGCAGCAGGACAATATCGAATCTATGATGTCATTGATGAGCCTGATTTGACCGATTTGCAACACCTTGAACTCTCTCTTGGAAACGGGACATGGCAAGGCTATTTACTAACAAATGGGTTACCTACTGAAGAAAAGAAAAGAAATAGAATTATCCCAACTGACGAAGTAATTACCAAAACTACCCACTAAACTCCCCCACCAATTCATCTTCAAGTTTTGAAAGATTCATAATAGACAGCTGGGCATTCTTGAACAAAACAAGTTTTTTTTCCTTAAGAAGCTTCATCTCTCTACTAATTGTCTCTCTCGTCAATCCTGCCTGAGCTGCTAAATCCCTTTCTGTCACTTTACAGATAATTTCTCCTGTCATCTCATTTCTTACCCCAAAGCGCTTGGCAAAAATAAGTAGTTCCGCTACCAAACGATGGTATGCATCTCCTGACATGAGATATACAGTCCTCATCAATAATCCATCCACGCCTCGATACAACCTCTTCATCAAGTCATAGAGGATGTCTGGGTCTTTCCTCACAAGTGCAATTACTTCATCTTTTGGAGCTTTATATACCTCGACCTGGTCTACAGCCTCAAAAAAAAATTTGTTTGGTGTTCCGTTCAAAGCCCATGACATAGGAAAAAATGCTGGGGGCTTGAAAAGATTGACTATCAGCTCTTCGCCATTTTTGGAGATAGCATATTCTTTAACGACACCCTTTTTCATATAAAAAATCCCTGATGGGTCATCGTCCGCTCTGATGAGGATTTCGCCTTTATGATAAATTTGCAGCTTATACTGAATAAAAAAATTATCAATTTTTCTAAAAATCTTTTCGTCCATGGCTGTATTGTACCATGGCAAAGCAAATTTAAAGCTTCATGAATGAAGGACCTTCGCGTTGATACTCTTTTTCCATAATTTCTTTGGTGATCTCCTCAGTATCTGGATAATACCTATTGAGATTTGGCAGATGGGCAAGCACTTTTTCTTCCTCACCCTCTTCAACATTGTGACCAAATCCTATGAAGTTGTAGCCAACATCCCCGCCAACACCAAACAACTTTACATTCGCATTTTGATGACAAATGTCATTTCTCAGCTGCTCGTAAGGGCGGAAAATGATGAAATTGAGCATGGTATACACATAGGGCTTCCATCCTGCCTTGGACATACCATACACAGCACTCATCATCGTCTGCTCAGCAACGCCAATATTCATAAATTGCTTAGGATATTTATCAATATAGTCCTGCATGTAGGTAAAACCAACATCACCAATCATCAAAATAACTCGAGGGTCTCTCTTTGCCAGTTCTTCCATTTTTTCAATAAAAGGTTTTCTCATGCTAGCTCCTTCATTGCTTTATCATAAGTCTCATCGTCGACATTTTTGTAGTGAAATACGAGTGAATCTTCCATAAATGATACACCTTTGCCTTTGATAGTGTCACAGATAATTACTTGAGGCGCATGTGGTTTGGTTAGAATAGCTTTTTCCAACGCTTCATAATCATGCCCATCAACTCGCAGTACTTCCCATCCCCAAACTTTCCATTTTTCCTCAAGTGGCTCAAGCTTTATGATCTCCTCAGTCCTCCCCATTGCCTGCCATTTATTACGATCGATAAGAACAGTAAGATTGTCTAGCTTGTGTTGCGGTGCGATCATGACTGTCTCCCAGATAGTACCCTCATTCAGCTCACCATCTGACATGATGCAGTATACTCTTCCAGGGGTATCTGCCATTTTTTGCCCAAGAGCAATACCAAGCGCCACAGGCACACCATGCCCCATAGATCCACCTGTCGTCTCAACACCCTTGACGCCTATTTCAACCAAATTGATATAGGGAGCTTTGGGAAAAATTTCAAGATCGCTTTCAGGGATTACTCCACGTCTTGCAAGAAGGATATAGGTAGTAGCTGCCGCCCAACCTTTGCTCCAGACAAGCCTATCCTCAGGCTTAAGATTTTCGTTAAGAACCACTGCAAGATCAGTAACGCTAAAATTGCTAGCTATGTGACTTGTCTGGGCTCTGTGGATCATTTCGAGGGCTTTTTTGCGGACTTCTTTTGCAATAGAAGCATAGTCTTTTTGCATAGAATTACCATAACAAGATTGCCTCCTGCTGTCAACCAATTCGCTTCCTTTTATCAACCATGATCAACACGCTGACAAGATTGATTATCCCAAAAGCAAAATAAAGCAACTGAATGGTGTGTCCTTTATGCATGATGTATAGCTCAACAAACAACCATATCAAAAGTCCAAATCCAGCAGTTGCAGATGCCTCAAGAGCATAACGATGTTTTTTCAAAAGTAATACAGATGCGATGAGATGAGTCCCTCCAATAATAACTCCTAAGATAATTCCCGGAATAAAAAATGAATCAAAAGGAGATCCAGACAATACTGACACAGGGATACCAAGCCCGTTTTGAAACAAAAGACCATATGCTCCAATTACTGACTTAAGCCCAATATACAATAGTAAGAGAGCAAGCGAAATTTCCCAAAACCTCATCTTCCTTTTCATAATCGAAGTAATTCCAAAACTTTATAGACAACTACCCCTGGCCAAAAAATAGCCATAATGATACCAACCACGCCGTCTATAAAGGATGATGCGTGAGAGATAAAATACACCAAAGCTCCTAGCATCCCCAGTCCATATATCGCGCCTGATCCAGCATGATCCTTCATAACCATAAATTACCGCAATAATCCTAAAGCGTCAGTGATCTGAATCATGGACAAGATGTATTTTTCTGAATTAGTAAAATCGCTTAAAAACCTCAAAAAAAGCGCCACGTCCCGAAAAATCAGGACGGGCGCATATGATCGAATTCCTACCAGTCTGCAGGTAGCCCACGAAGGGCAAGATTCTTGTTCTTGAAAGCCGACTCATCAGTCACATCAATTGCACTTTTTGCCCAGTCTGGAAGCACAAATGCCTCCGCTTCAGCTTCGGTTGCAAACTCGCACTCAAACGTAATAAGCCCAACTAACGGACCTCCATAGACGTCAACTTCCACAAGGTAGTCACCATGCGGGAGAAAATAACGCTTCTTGTTGATCATCGACCCGATGATAAGTCGGGAAAGACGATCAAAAGCGCTCTTGGGGAATGGTCGTTCCCATTCCATCCGCCTGATAGTCCCTGTACCCTTTGATGCAACGAAATATTCGTTGCCAAACCGTCGAATACGAAGCTCTCCTTCATCTCCAGCTACGATATAGCCCTGACTGATATCGACTACTTTAAGCGCATGTCGCTCAATATAGCCCCAATCAAAAGGCTGTCGGATCAGGAATTTCTTCTCGATCTCAACATCAATATCTTCACTGATGAGGGAGAGAACCTGCGCTACAACGTCGTTGATACCCGCTGCGCCTGAAACAAAAACCCAATTCGGGTGGTTCTTCCATACTTCTCGAGTACGGATCTCAAGCGCGATTGCTTGATCGAGTGACTCATAACGAGTCGCATTACCCGCCTTCCCATAGACAGAAGGATTGCAGGTTGCGGTACTCTCCAAATGAATTACTCTGCGATACCGGCTGAATACCTGCTGCTCGGTCTGTCCAATGGCAGCAAGGAATGCATCTTTTCCACCCGGAAAATACGCTGCTCCGTCCATCAGGCCTCGGTCGCTCACCATAAGTCGAGCATTGTTGGCTTCGGCAATCATCTGAAAAACACGCTCCATCGTCGTCTGACTAGGAACAATGACATGCTGAAAATTGCTCAGCCACTCATCCTTTTTGTCAGCTGGAACTCTCTCAAGAGGAGGAAAACCTCCTGTCAAAAGCATCGTTGCAGACTCAGGAACAATAGCAACTTGAGGATACTCACGCTTGATAGCTTCTATAACAGTGGTCTTACCAGCGCAAGGACCACCGGTAATCGCGTCTAGATGCAACGCCACGTCTATTTCCTTTCTTTGAAAAGTGCTGTCAGGAATTCTGACACGGTAATCATAGCAAAAAAAGCTTTACTTTACCACTATGGGACTAATATAGGTCCTATAACATTGATACTATGTTTCAAATACGCTATACTACACAACATCAGCAAATAAGCAAGTCTTATTTGCTTTTGTTTTGTTCATTAAAATTCAGGAGGGGCAATATGGCTGACCCAACATCTTTCCCTTACGACATATGGGGTATTTCAGTCTCCAACAAGTGGAAAGGAGCAGGTATGATCCCCAATTTTGACGCTTCACCACTGAGACTATTGGACCAACCGTCCATCCCCATGCAGATCCGGATTGAGAACGGCTGCGTCAAGTCTGTGACTATTCCTAGTACACGGAGAACTCCAGCCTTGAGCAACATTCGAACTCTTTGCAATCTTTACACCCGTTTTAAATTCGGGCTGGACTTTAATTACGCTTATCTTGGCGGATTCAAAGGCAGAGATTTTGAGGTTGGCAACTATCAACACCGACTCGGAATCTATGTTGAACACTACGGCTCTGGCTGTGTGCCCTTTCCGGTCAACGATGCTGATGATTTTCTGAGCCTTGTTCATGAACGAGGCCTCGTTCTGCCTACCGACACTCCTCCATTCACCAAAACGTATCTGAGTGTAAATGAGGTCCTCTCGGTCTGGGCTTTTGTTATGCAGACATTGCTAAGGCATGACTGGACAGATAGGTCTGTTATTGGCGAGAGCAATCTTCAGTCTATCTGCGCTGACA
>CAYWEJ010000037.1:0-4853 GCA_964457465.1 uncultured Gammaproteobacteria bacterium
AGGGATTCGAACCCCAATAAACGGATCCAGAATCCGTTGTCCTACCATTAGACGACTCGGCAATATTGAGTCTCACAATTTTACCAAATATACCTGCACAATTACTAGTTTGTCTTCTTTTTTGATTTTTCCTTTTGAAAAAGTCTATCTCTATAGCGATCAACTGGGTTTTCAATAAGTCTCATTAATATGATTGACCCGATGATGCTAGAGAGAACGGCAGTATAGAAAGAAACACTTTGTGGTAAAAAAGAAAAATTTTGAAAAATTTTGATAACGAAAATATGTGAGACGAAAAGAGGATAGGAAATACCACCGATAAAGTTATCGATTACGCTTTTTCTACTAACAATAAAAATTGATGAAATTGATAATGTTAAGAAAAAATAATAGGGGAAAGTGGTGATGTCATAAATATGTGCAGGAGAGTTTTGGGGGAGAAAAGTATACAAAAGAATATAAAGAATAATAATTCCTGCAACTATTTTATGAAATAACAATGGTAGCGAAAGCCTCTCAACTTTTTTACACCAGTAGTAAGACAGAATTCCTAAAAGAAAAAAGACAAAATATTCAAAAAATCTATAAGTGAGCGTTGGCTGTTCCATGTGATGATAGAGATGAAAGTAGCCAAAGAATACTAGGACGTAGGCGATAGAAAGTAGTACTAAGAATTTCTTTTTCATATAAAAAAGAAATGGAACAATAAGATAAAAGATCAGTTCAACTTGAAGAGACCAAGCCTGTTGAATGATCAAAAATCCAGGACCTCTTGATCCTACAAAGAAATAGTCAGTTGTTAAAAGTAGTGTTATATTTCGTACTAAAAAATTAATGGTCTCAAGTCCTTCGTGAGTTGTTTGAGGAAGATAAAAAAGATAGTGTGAGATGGCATTGTCAGGAGTGCCGATATGAAAAAAATATTTTACTGCACTTGACCCAACGGTTAGGAAAAGGACGACAAAATAGAGTGGGTATATCCTCAGAAATCGATTTGAGATAAATGTTTGATATCTTTTTTTGAGAGGTCGGTATTTGGAATCGAGAACTAGAGACATATAAAATCCTGAGATAATAAAAAAAGATACTACAGCCAATGATTGGTGAAAGAGGCGAAAATGGCTCAAATTATTGCTATGAAATGTGACCACACTGAGTGCTAGAAGAAATCTAATAATTCCCATACGCCTGATTATATACTGTTTTACAAGCGAAGTTTATAGAGTAAATGAATACTATTTGTATTCATATTTAGCCTTGAGTTGTCTATTTTAACCCTCTATATTTGTATTTTTTGCGTGTTTTTAGTACAATTGAAACTTCGAATGCGACAAAGCGCACATAGTCTACGCTTGGCCGTGTCCCTCCTGCTCGGGGCAATGTTTATAGCTCTTCCTGTGGTTTCGACAGTATCAGCTGCAGGCTCAGTAGATCTTCTCTATTCCTCTCCCATTCCCTCTCAGCTAGAATCAAAAATTTGTCTTGATCGAGCTCCTGATACCCTTCAGATGTTGCCGTTGAGCCTTGCTCCAGCACAATTTAGGAGAGTTGAGACACCTATTGCAAATGCGGTTATCATTTCTCAACCAAAAGATGGGTTAGTAAGATCTTTCTTTCCTACTCAAACAATTATGACGAAGGTAGGCCCTGGAGACGAGGAGGAATCAATTACCGTGACTCCTTCACCTATTCCTGCTGTTTTACCGATAGCAACATCTGAGGTCTCTCAGCCAACAGCATCGGGTAGTAGTCTCAATGCAGATATGCTTTTTAACATGGTGAATGCCTATAGAGCACAGGTAGGACTTTCTCCTTTTCAAAAAGATGATAGAATCTGTGTCGTTGCAGCTTCTCGTGCGCCTGAGTTAGATGGTGAGATTTGGGTAACGCACACAATGCATGCAGGATTTCATGCTCGAAATCTTCCCTACTTCGCTACTGAAAATGTGATCAGTATGAGAACAGAACAAGAAGCGCTTACCTGGTGGTTGAATTCTCCAGTTCATAGAGCAGCGCTTTTGGGTAATTGGAAATATGCATGTACTGCATGTAGCGGTAGAAGTTGCGGTATGATTTTTACTAACTTTGATCCAAAAGTAGTCATTACAAATCCTCCGCCTACTACGCCAAATCCAGCAGCAGCAAGCTCGACTCCGCCAGTTACTCAGGTAGTTACCTCCGTTGTTAAATAAATTCTTTGTGATAGAATCACACCATGAACCTCGCAGCGCGGATGCGTCCTCAGACTCTATCTGATTATGTCGGCCAAGAAGAATTGGTAGGACAAGGAAAGCTCATTAGAAGAATGATTGAGTCAGATACTCTTTCAAGTATTATTCTTTGGGGTCCGCCAGGAAGCGGCAAGACAACTCTTGCCTCAATTATCGCTCATGAGACTGATAGTGATTTTCATATGCTTTCTGCTGTATCAACAGGAAAAGAAGATCTTCAAAAAATCATCAAAGCAGCAAAAGAACAGACGCTATTCAAGAAAAAAGCAATCCTATTTTTGGATGAAATTCATAGATGGAATAAGGCTCAGCAAGATGTATTGCTGCCATACGTGGAGACAGGCCTGATAACACTCATAGGCGCGACAACAGAGAACCCTTCATTTGAGGTCAATAGCGCTCTTCTTTCAAGGTGTAAAGTTTTTGTACTCAGAGGATTATCTCAAGAAGATTTGATCAAAATTATTGATCGAAGTCTGAAAGATAAAGAAAAGGGTATGGGTGCATATAAAAAAACGATCAAAAAAGATGCTCAAGAATTATTGATCCGCCTCTCAGGAGGAGATGCTCGCGTAGTTCTCAACGCTATTGAGATGGCAGTAACAAATTTTCAAGAGAAAACTATAACTTCTGCAGTCATTAAAGAGATTTTTCAGACTAAAACAGCTGGACTTTATGATAAAAAAGCAGAGGAGCATTACAACATCATTTCAGCATTTATCAAATCAGTCAGAGGGTCAGATCCTGATGCTGCACTTTATTATCTGATGCGGATGCTTGAGAATGGTGAGGACCCAAAATTTATTGCTCGTCGGATGATCATTCTAGCATCAGAAGACATTGGTTTAGCAGACCGTGGAGCGCTTATTCAGGCTAATGCAGGCTTTGAAGCTGTTGATAAAATTGGTATGCCAGAGGCGCAGCTCATCTTGGCTCATATTTGTCTATACTTATCTACTTCCAAAAAATCTCGCGCAGTCCCAAATGCTGTGGGAAAAGCAAAAGAAGCTGTTTATTCATATCCTAATGAGCCAGTGCCATTACATCTTCGTAACGCTCCGACAAAGCTTATGAAAGAGTTGGGGTATGCAAAAGAGTATGAATGGTCAGAGGAAAAAGTAGGGCCTGTCTCGCCTAATGCGAGTCAAGGCGGGCCTAAAGGAGATCTAGGATTTCTTCCAGAAAAATTAAAGGGGAAGAAGTTCTTCAAAGAATAAGACAAAGCATATAAGTTGTGGGTCGCGCTTAAGCGCGACCCGAGAGTCTCCGATCTACCTCAGCGCGATGTTCTTTTACAAAGAGTATCAGATCTGCGGAATATTCAAGACTGTCGATCTGCTCATCTGTGAACGGGATATGCATTCGGTCTTCAACGACATACAGGAAGGCTTTCCGAAAGGATACATCTGCATCAGAGACTTCAGGAAGCCAGTCTTCAGGGAGTTTTGTTGAAAGAGACACCTCTTCGTAGGAAATGGGATGTCCCATACTACGGGCGACATCAACAAGCTCACGAAGAAGTAGTTGATCCATCAGACTCCTCCTTGTGATCCTTGAAGGATGACCATGTTGCCCAAATTCTGATGATAAAGAGGAGTGCTATGCCAAATACTACTGCTGAAAGAAAGCTCCGATTTTCTTGGATTTCAGCTTTGCGTAGTAATAGATAGAAAAACGTCGATATAACGGTAATAATTGCGATGGTAACAGCAGCTCCAAGACAGAGAATCAATTGATTCTTGATATGACTCGAAAGAGGTTTCTTTTCATTTTTCATCTCAGCCTCCTTGCTGTAATTTGCTGCGGACAAGAGAAGCAAAGTCTCCAAAATTATGGTTTGACCATGCTTCATCGTCCATGTTGATTTTAATGCCAAAACTGTTTTCGATTCTGATGATGAAATCGACTCTGTCAAATTCATTAAAGAATTTTTTGGTTACTCTGCCGGGGACGATTGTTCGTAGAGTTGCCATGGCATAATCAGCATCATTTGGTACTTCCATAGCACATGCAACGAGTCGTTGAAAAATCTCTTCGTCGGTCATGCTGACCTCTTTTCTTATATGCTTTGTCAAGGTTCGGAGTTCTTTTTATGAGAACTTTGCAGTTATTATAGCCTCATTTGGAGAGATTGCAATGTGGAGGAGGTATTATTGTTTGCCTTTGTTCGTATTTATGGACCTAATTTCTTTTGAGAGGATATTTCCTTTTTCATCAAGGCTATAGAGATAGACTTCACCTGTTGCTATCTCAAATTTTGGAATATCATCACTTGAGATGTTATCAAGGTGCTTGATAAGTGCTCGTAGTGAATTGCCATGAGCACAGACTAAGACATTTTTTCCAGCGATCAGCTGAGGGAGGATTTCTTCTTTAAAATAGGGGAATACTCGGTTATAGACGTCTTTGAGCGATTCGCCGTTGGGAGGAGGAAAGTCCCAGCTTCTTCGATATTTCAAAAATAGCTCTTCACCAATTTCTTCTTTCATCTCCCATTTATTTTTTCCTGTGAGATCGCCGTAGTCTCTTTCTGTTATTTCAGGAGCAACAACGACTTTCATGTCTCGATTTTGCATAGTGGATTTGATGATATCAAGAGTTTTTTGTGCACGAATAAGATCT
>CAYWEJ010000038.1:0-4832 GCA_964457465.1 uncultured Gammaproteobacteria bacterium
ATTGTCATGTTGTTTTTCAAATGGTTGAGGTGATAATCCTAATTCTGAAAGTCTTGACATTTTTTTAAACAGGAAGGGTATTATACTCCAATTTTTTTTCAATGCAAGTTTGGAGTCTAGGCTCTTTTTTTGGTATAATGCCAGTCTATGTCAAGAAGTAGCGAATCAAAAACATTGCCAGAAAATTTAAAGAAACAGGTCCACTCATTTATCAAGCAATTCGAATCATACAATAAAAAAAGACAATTTCCACGTGATAAAAAAGACTATCTCTTTTTAGAAGATTTTTTTGTTCAATTTATTAAAGATAGGAATAAAAGAGCAGATGAGGTGAGTTCATTAGAATACAAAAAAGTCAAAAAAATTGCCAATGCACAATTTCCCTCAATCACTCTTTGGAATTTGTGCATGGATGGGCGGGTGTTAGCAGTACTTATGAATGGAGCATCTGCTGGTGTTGGAAGTAGTGTTAGGGTACCTGGTGGGCTACTTCGTGAATTTGTGTATGGTGAGAATGGCGATATATTTTTATTAGAAAATTCAAACTATGCATTTATTCTTAATAGAGCTCTTAAGAAATTTGGAACGAGGAAAATTTTTGAAATATATGACAGTCATATTGGGTGCGCAGCTCGAAAAGCAGAAGAGATGGCTCACGGGAAATTACCTAACGATGCAGGGCTACTTCAGGACGTTATTTATAAAAAGCAGATGGCAAATGCAACGGTCAATTTTGTCAAAGAACATTTAAATAATGACTTTTCAGTCATTCCAATACAGACAAGCTTTGATCCTCATAACGGATTTATGTATATGGGGCTTGAGACAGAGAAAGCGTTATGGTATGCAAAGAAAGCTGGGAATGAATATACAGATGAAATATTAAAAAAACTTGTTGAAAAAAAGATAATTATTTCGACAGAAGATCTTATAAAAAAAATAGGTCTTAATATTCTTTTTTCAAAATATTCTTTTATGCTTGATTGGAAATCACAATATCTACAAAGTTCCAAGCAATTTTGGACAACTATTTCAAAAATTAAAAGTGAGTCACTCCCACTTATCAAAAAAGAACTTCTTGTAATATATCCTTATTTATCCTCAAAAAGAATAGATGTGCAGGACGAGCTTACCGAGAGGGCAATGCTTATTTTAACGAATGCGTATAGCGGCTTTCTAAGCAACAACATGCAACAGAAGAAAAAAGTAGGAGAGCACTATCACTATCCTTTTGGTGTCCATCGAGAGGAAGGTGTTAAAGTTTCAGAAGGTGGATATCCTCCATATGATATTTCAATGTTTGTTGTTTTTAGTCTTGACAATGACAATCTTCCTGCCAATATTGAGCTCGCTGCGACTTTGGTAAGGAGTAACAGAAGAGAGGGGCGAGTTCTTGATAGATCTAAGACTTACAGCTCACAACAGGAATTTGCAGAGGCTCCCGTTCCAGTAGTAATTCAAGAAATTGTTCGTGAGAAAATTGAAGAGAGAGAATGGGAAAAGTTGTCTCAGATTGACTGGGGTGATTTACCAGGAGACTGGGATACACTTTCTACAAAACAGTTTTTTGAGTACCTTCAAAAAAAAGCAAATATGCCAATCAGTGTTGCTAATGCAATAAATTCGCTTAGAGAAAGAATGATGGTGCTTTACAATCCTCAACAGCCAACATCTGGACATCTTGTTCAGAATTTTAAAATTGCACTTCCGCTTATTGTTGGAAGCAATAGAAGGAATTTTTTCGTTGTTCCATTCTTGAAGTTGGGTTTTCAATCTCATTAACGTATAATCACCTCATGATCCAAACCTTATCTGAAGCGCAGGCGTACCTAGAATCATTTATTCGTCCTACTGTTTTTGAACGAATAAAAATCGATAGTAAGCTCTATGACCCGCTTGATAGAATGCGAGTACTATTAGATCTACTTGGAAACCCTCATGACAATTTCAAGTCTATCCAAGTGACTGGTACATCCGGGAAAGGGTCAACCGCCTATCTTACCGCTAATTTATTAACTAAAGCAGGTTATAAAACAGGTCTTACTGTTTCTCCGCATCTTCAAAGTCTTAACGAACGTGTCCAAATTAATATGGAAACAGTATCTGATGAGGTAATTGTTTCTCTTGTAAATACAGTTCAGAAGGCAGCACAACAAATGAAAACGATGCCAGTCGGAGACCCCTCATATTTTGAATTATTGCTTGCTATAGCCTTTTATTATTTTTCACAAGAGAAAATTGATATTGCAGTTGTCGAGGTAGGACTTGAAGGGCGTTGGGATGCAACCAACGTATTAGATCCCATTGCAGTTATTCTCACAACAATATCTAAAGACCACACAGAGATCCTTGGAGAGACAGAAGAAGCTATTGCGCGTGAAGCAACTTCAATTATTAGAAAAGGCAAAAAAAATACACCTATCGTAGTTTCTGGTGTTAATCAGCCTCAGCTACAAGCCTTAATTAAGGAAAAAACTGTTAAGGCTGCCTCAAAGCTTTTTCTTTTGAATGAAGATATGCAGTATCAGATACAATCACAGAGAGCTACAGAGACCCTGTTTGATTATCAGGATACGCACGGAGAATTAAAAAATCTTTCTTTATCATTACTAGGTGAACATCAGGTTCAAAACGCTTCAGTTGCACTTGCAGCTGTTCGTTCATTATCAAATCAAGGCTTCTCTGTTTCTGAAGATGCAATAAGAGCAGGCTTGCAGCAAGCATTTTTTGCTGGAAGATTTGAACGTATTTCATTCAAGGAAAAGGAATTTATTCTTGATGGTGCCCATAACGAGGAAAAGATGCAATCTCTTCTCAGTTCATTAAAACAATATTACCCAAAGGAAAACATTCTTTTTATTCTTGGATTTAAAAAAAGAAGAGATATTAACAGCATGATTTCTCTTCTTATGGAATGTCATGCGAGTTATATAGTGACGGCATTTCATAAAACAGCAGATTATGCAATCAGTGTCTCAATGAATCTTGAAGAGTTGAAAGAAGCTTTTGCAGATTACAGTGATAAGATAATTTTTAAAGCAACAGCACCTGAAGCATTAGATGAAGCTGAAAAACATTCAAACAAAGTTGTTGTTGTTACGGGATCACTTTATCTTGTTGGGGAGATGAGAGACTATCTTACTGAGAAGTAGCATTTTTTAGCATTATTTTTGCCCCTGATGTTTTGATCAATACATTTTGTCCTCGCGCTTCGCCAACAACAAGTGATTTCTGAAGAAGAGTAATTTCAGTCTGCGGATTTGCTGTAGTGAGAAGTGGGGTAAATGTCATGGTAGCAACGATGCCTGTTCCTGATTTTGATTCAGTAAAAGAGTTGGGAACAAGCGCGTAGGTAATACGTCCAGAATTTTGATTAACACCACCGATAGGCAGCACGCTTGGATTGGTAAAGAATGTTCCTGGCTTGAGGCTGACATTTGTTACTGCTTTTGGATCATACGCTATCTCAAGCTGCACTGATCGTACGTTGTTCCCCCCCGTATTAATGATAATATCAAGAGTTGAAGGTGCTGATGCAGTTACTGTAAGTGGGTCTGGTGTCAGAGTAAGAGATGTGCGTCCTGGAACAAGAGGTGTTGGTGTGGGCGTAGGTTCATCGATCGAGATTTGTTGTGATGTTTGTGGCTTTGCAAGAATCGCTACTGCTACAAGAACAATAGTAAGGATAAGAAGAACTACAATAAGTGAAATTGTTTTTCTTGACATATTTTTTATCGTATGTCCATTATAGGTACCTTTTTGCTCGTCATGCAAGTCCATTAGCTATCTCCTCTGGTAATTGAAATTTCTCTTAAGAAAAGATTATAATCATAGAAATCCACAACTCCATCATCGCTGATATCTGCTTTTAATACGCTATCCGCATCACAATGATTGCCAACAATTGATTCGTCACACCCTGTAATGATGTCATAATCTTGGATATTTCTCAGTCCATCGAAATTTACGTCACCTGTCTCTACGTATGCAGCTTCTGTTACAGGAACGATCGTGTCTGAATCTTGGATAATAATTGCGTTCTTGAATTTCTTTTTAAGATATTGGTCACTCATAATCTTGACGCTATACGTTCCTGCTGCAACCTTTTTATCAAGTGTAATAGTGCCGATAAAGAGTCCGGGTCCTTCTTGATATGAGATTGTGCCTTGTCCCGATGCGATGATATTGCTGTCATTGGTTGTTTCTGTCAGCTCAACTTTTACTTGGCGAGTAGTTCTTTTTGGATGCATGTTGGCTACTGTTCCAGGGGATGCAACGTCTCCAGCTTTTCCAATACCGTGTAGGAAAATAGAAGTAAAGTTGAGTGATGTTTTATCAGCTGGAATAGGTGATGGACTGACTGATGGAGATGGACTTGGAGACCCAGATGGTCCAGTGCTCGGCTCGACTGAAGGACTTACTGATGGAGAAATAACGGGTGAGACACTAGGTGATGGAGAGATGGACGGTGAAACACTTGGTGATGGATTTTGACTTGGGGATGGGGTGGTGTCGGAAAGTGTGAAATCAACAGATGCTGACTGGTTGGTATTGAATGTCACTTTTACATTATTCGCAGATGTCAATGCGGTGTTGGTTGGCGCAGTTGTTGAGACTGTATATTCTTTTTGAGTAAGATTTGGTATTTCATATGAACCGTCAGTATTGATTTTGACAGTTTTGTGTTGGTTATTCGTGTTGGTGGCCGTAATATTCATTTTTCCATTAGTGAATTTTTGCTTGGATGATCCTTTTTTCAGATAAACTTGCCCACGAATTGTATAAATAAGTGCAGTTGATGGTGATGGGATAGGATCTTTCGTAACCACAGG
>CAYWEJ010000039.1:0-1303 GCA_964457465.1 uncultured Gammaproteobacteria bacterium
GATACTGTTTTTGCAAAAGAATTTGAAGAGCTATTTAGAGAATATGAAGAAAGAAAAACAATCGAGGCAAAAATTGTTAAAGATGCTGATAATTTAGATGTGGATTTTGAGCTATCTGAAATTGTCTATCGAGGACATAATATTAAAAAAGGAAAGCCATGGAAAAGACTTAACGTCAGAAAAAACTTCTTTACCAAGACAGCAGGATACATGTGGGATGAGATTCAAACAGTAAATCCTACCTATTGGCATCAGGTGGCGCATGAAAAATTTGCCGCTCCAAAAGATAGAAAATGATACAGTTTGTGATCTTGAAATTATCTTGTAAAAACAGTACAAAGTAACAGATGCAATCAACTAAAAAGCACCCCGAATACCAGTATCTTGATTTGCTTCAGGAGATTATTGACCATGGTATTAAAAATGTAGATCGTGGAACAGGCGCTGTTAGTTACAGTCTTTTTGGTAGACAGACTCGCTATGATCTCTCCAAAGGATTCCCTCTCTTAACTACAAAAAAAGTCTACTGGAAAGGAGTCTTGCATGAGCTATATTGGTTCATGTCAGGTCAATCAAATATCAAATATCTCGTCGATAACAATGTCCATATTTGGGATGATTATCCATACAAAATTTTTAAAGAAAAAAATTCCTCTAGTAAATTAACAAAAGACGAATTTATCCAAAAAATCGCAAATGACAAAAAATTCGCCAAAAAATGGGGAGAGTTGCGACATATTTACGGTGAGAGTTGGAGGCGTTGGCCAACGGGGACAAAAAGAACAATAGATCAGCTTAAATGGGTAGTGACAGAGTTAACCGATGATCCAGATGCTAGAAATGCGATAGTGACCTCATGGGATCCAAAATATCTTTATACGATGGCTCTTAAAAAAGACGCAAATCGATTTCCTATTTGCCACAATATGTATCAGGTTTCACAAAAAGATGGCAAATTATATTTGCAGCTTTATCAGAGAAGTGCTGATATGTTTTTGGGAGTGCCATTCAATATTGCAAGTTATGCCCTTTTGACTATCATTCTAGCAAGGGTCCTCAAGCTTGAGCCGGGGGAATTTGTCCATACTTTTGGTGATTGTCATATTTATGAAAATCATCTTGATCAAGTAAAAGAACAGCTCAAGAGAAAACCTCGACCTCTTCCAACGGTAACACTTGATAAAAATGTAACATCAATTGATAATTTCAGACCAGAACATGTTATTTTGGAAAATTATGATCCTCACCCGGCTCTCAAAGGAGAACTGACAATAGCCGGTGGCCTCTATCAAGGTAAAAAGAA
>CAYWEJ010000039.1:1403-4566 GCA_964457465.1 uncultured Gammaproteobacteria bacterium
GCAATGTCTGACAATCGTGTTATCGGAAATAAAGGGGAGATCCCGTGGAATATTCCGGGTGAGCAAAAAAGAGTCAGAGACATTACGACTCCTCATCCACTCATCATGGGAAGAAAGACACATGAGGCAATTGGCAGGATCTTGCCTGGCCGTTTGAATATTGTCGTTACGACGGATAAAAATTATATAGTTGATGGGGGGATGGTTGCTTATTCTTTGGAAGAAGCAATAAAAATTGCATCAGATGTGGAAGAGACCCGACTTCGCTCCAACTTCGCTAAAGCTTCGATGGACGAGCAAGGCTTCGACGGGCAAAGTGAAATATTTATTTTTGGTGGTGGAAAAATCTATCAGGAAGGAATTGCATTAGCAGACAGATTATATCTAACAATAGTTCACAAAACTGTAGAGGGTGACGCATACTTTCCTGATTATTCCATGTTTGGGAAAGAAATAGAGAGAGAAGAGCATAAGTTCGAAGGTCTAAGTTATACGTACCTTACTCTTGAGAAATAAAAGCTGGTTTTTCTACTCCATCTGGGTGGAGACTGTTATAGCAGTCAATTACTTTAGTGAGTCGAGCATCTTCATCCCAGTCAAGATCTACCAACCCTCCACGATCGACGAGGTTTCTGATATCTTTGAACAGCTCATCATATTCTGCCGATCCCGTTGGAGTGCCTTTCCAGGCATAATGGCAAATATGACTGAGAAATCTATTTCGCTCATGAGTTCTTGGTCTTCCAATTGGGATTCCTGACTGTTCATCGATAAGGAATTTAAAATCTCTCTCAATAATTGTTTTGGTTATTTCTCTTATGTCTACTGGTAATCGTGGACTATTGAGAATATCTTTCCACTCTGACAGGCGATCTGTTATTTCTTCTTCTATTTCTCCTGAATAGTTAGGATGAGCAACAATCGGAGAGCCATTTATCTGTGTGAAAGATAAATAAGCTGTAGCTTTTTTGATCATGTCATTGCGTACTTGTTGAAATACCTCATCGGTCATTCTCCACGCAGGATGTTCATTTGATATATATTGAAGAAGGCTATTTTGAAGAAATGGATTTCCCTGGGAAAAGGTAAATGAATGGTGGAATAATTCAAGTGCGTGATCTTTTGTGAGAGTTTCAGCGACAACATCATTCTCAAGAAAATATTGATGGATGGATTCGACTGTTTGTTCTTGTGTCATATCGGTTGTGTCCACGATGTAGTCAAAGAATGGATGAAATCCTGATTCGTCTTGAAGTCCTGCGTCATAGACGTCGTCTGTGTCTGAGATGATTGGATGAAGACTTCTCCATCGCTCTAGGTCTCCTTGCTCACGTTCTGCATTTTTTGCAAGCGCTTCCTCAGGAGTAAGGCCAGGATATCTTTTTTGCACTCTGAGTGCTCTTATCATGGGATCTGCTGTAAAAAGAACTCTAAAAATGTCGGGACGTTTTTTCCCGTGAAGCACGTCATCTACAATGACTTCAGTTGCTATAACGTGGGCCAGTCGACCCTCGAGTATGACTTTTCTCTCAGCGCTTGCTGCGTTTCTGATAATGTCTGCCTGCATCTCATCAAGATTTCGATCGATGTCAATGTCGCGCTCTGCATAGCCAATAACTTCTTCTCCAGTTCTACTTCTGTGCTCGTTTCTAAAAATTTGTCCTGCTTTTACAAAATCCATACCATACAAATTTGCAAGTCGTTCTCCCACGACGGTTTTGCCTGTTCCGGCAGGTCCTGAAATAGTGATCACATCAACAAGAGGTCTGAATTTTTCGGGTGAGGGAGGAGTCTCTTTATGAAGAATTGGTTCATGATCAATCATCAGCGGCATTATAAATGAGATTGGTAAAGATTGCAAAATTGATATGTTTTGTTATCTTGTCAAGCTAAAATGAGACTTGTATACTTCTATTCAGTTTATAGTTACTAGTTATTAGGGTGTAGTGTAGAAAATGAAGAATCTTAAAAAGACAGATCCTCAAATTTATTCGTTCATAAAAAAAGAAGAACAACGTCAAAAAGACGTCTTGGAAATGATCGCCTCTGAAAATTACGCTTCATCAAGTATTATTGAGACACTTGGTTCTGTCCTTACCAACAAATACTCAGAGGGATTCCCTGGAAAAAGATATTATCAGGGAAATAGTGTCATCGATGATATTGAGTCACTAGCACAAGAGCGTGCGATGAAGTTATTTGGCGTTCCATACGTCAATGTCCAAGCTCTTTCTGGCGCTCCTGCAAATTCTGCTGTGTATATGGCACTTCTGAAAAATGGTGAAAAATTAATGGGATTGTCATTGACATCAGGAGGACATATCACTCATGGACACAAATTGGGTTTGTCTGGAAGACTTTTCACTTTTGCTCATTATGATCTTGGTAATGATGGAACGCTTGACTATGATGCGATTGAAGCTCAAGTTCTTAAAGAAAAACCAGCACTTCTTATTTGTGGATTTACTGCCTATCCTCGAAAAATAAACTTTAAAAGGTTTGGAGAAATTGCTGACAAGGCAGGCTGTTATTTGATGGCAGATGTATCTCATATCACAGGCCTAATTGTTGCGGGAGTCCATCCATCACCAGTTTCTTATGCTCACATTATTACTACAACGACACACAAAACCCTTCGAGGACCAAGAGGAGCTCTTATTATGGTAACTCAGAAGGGTCTTAAAAAAAATCCTGATCTGCCAAAGCAAATTGAGACAGCAATAATTCCTGGTCTTCAGGGGGGACCTCACGATAACCAGACAGCAGCTATAGCAGTGTGTTTGAAAGAAGCTGCTACTCCAAAATTCAAAAAATACGGCGAGCAGATAGTGCTCAACGCTAAAGCACTCGCAGAGAGTCTTAAGAGTTATGGTTTTGATCTTGTAGGCGGTGGGACAGACAATCATCTTATCCTTATTGATCTTCGTAACAAAAAAGTAAATGGGCGCATAGCTGCGATTGCACTTGAGAAAGCAGGTATTGTATTGAATTACAACGGGGTTCCTGGAGATCCAATGCCCCCACTTTTTTCTAGCGGAATTCGTCTTGGGACGCCTGCTATCACAACACGCGGACTAAAGGAGCGAGATATGAAAAGAGTGGCAAAATGGTACAGCGAGGCCGTCGATCAAGTGAAAGGAATGGAGCTTCCTGTTGATGATAA
>CAYWEJ010000040.1:0-4543 GCA_964457465.1 uncultured Gammaproteobacteria bacterium
GCAAACTATAAGTTGTATTAAAAAGTTACTGAGGCTGTATATGTCATGATCTGCCAATAATCTCCAGGAGGAGTTGCGCTTCCCGCTCTTGCACCATAGACTACAAAAATCACGTCTCCTCCTGATGCTGAAGGCGCTGACGGATAATTAACAAGCGTATAATAATAACTTGATGAAGGATTTGCAAAGTTTGGCGAGGCCTGTCCCCAAATCGTGGTATTTACTCTACTATTCGCATCACACGCATTGATACCATAGCCACCTGTTGTACTGCTGATTGTCGTGGGGACAGGAGTATTATTATTAGTAACGTTTCCTTGCGCATTTACAACATACTGGCCTGATGCAGGATTCATCAAAAACCCTGACGATGTTGCTGTAATGACATATCCAGATCCCGTATTGGACTGGAGTGTCATTTTTTGTGCAGCATAGGTATTGCCTGCGCTGCTAATGGTACCCATATTAACATCGGTACTTGTTGATGGAAATGAAGAGTTGGTTGAAATATTTGCATAGCTGGTACTACAGGTACCGCTAGTATGCATATCAGTACTTGCTGCAACCCCATCGATATTAAAGCTAAATGTTGGATCAATATGAGCAACAACAAAGACAGATTCTATCGTCCCCATCTTAAGTGTCGATGTGTCCAGTTGACTTCCACCAGGCGAATCATACGTAGCAACACCGATTGATTTTACATCAGCCAGTCCTCGTGATCCACTTGAACTATGCGTTGGATTGATGATTGTGGGTGCTTGCGTTGCACAAGCGGTGCCATTGGTATAGGAGGAACATCCAAGCCATATCCATACTGTTGAACCTCCAGGAATAGTTCCTCCAGATGTCGTACAGACAGCCTTTGGAGTTTGACCATTAGAGCCATTCGTAACTCCTGAGAGCGCCCATGAGCATGTTGCTGCCCCTTGACTGAATTTTTGCTTAATGTTGCTAGTTGAAAGACCATTAAACATCCAGGTATTTGCCGATGGCGATGCCTGCACCGTATCCTGCCCAGTAAAAGATGATGATGTAGGATAAGAAATCTCAATAGTGCCACCGGATGGAATAGCTGTCTGGGTAGTAAAGACGATTTGATGCATTGCGGTAATAGGCACAGCTAGCACCCCTGTTTTATCATGAGCTGAACTCGTATTGCCAGTAAAATAAACAGTCAGCCTATTAGCTGATGTTGTTGATACCTGAACATATTCTTGTGTGCCGTTGCGAAAAAAGACAGCAGAGTCTGATGAAAGGTATGTCGATGAATTATCAATGACCGTTACATTTGCAGCACTTGCTGAATAGTCAGCTGACAGTGGCGCCGATGCTGAAGGACGTGATGTTGTAGCACTAGCAGAGGCGTTTGAAAGCGAAGCGGCATGAATCTTCTGCGGCAAAATCATCCCTAAGCAGAGAAAAACAAACAAAACAAGATACGACCGAAATTTTACGGGCATAATATAATACTATCCAAGTTGAAAAGGAAATTTCAAGAGGCAATGAGGAGGTTATTTACTCTTTCCCTGAGTAAAGTATTCGTGTGCTGTTGGATAGTCATGAAGTTCGTGCTCTGAAAACCAATGCGCGATTTCTTTTTCAGCTTCAGCACTATCACCTGAAGCATGGACGAGATTGCCAACTCCTACTGATTTCTCATCTGCGTGCGCAAAGCTAATATGTGCATAATCTCCTCGTATAGTGCCAGGAGCAGCGGATTTCGGCTCTGTTGTACCAACCATTTTTCGAACAAGGGCTACTGCTTCAACTCCCTCAAGAACCATAGCAAGCACAGGTCCTTTTTGCATCAAATCCAAAACCATATCAAATGCTTTTTGTCCGCGTCGTGAAATCATCTGACCAATTCCCTCATAATGCTTGTGGTAATGTTCGTAGTCAGGCTGTACGAGCTTTGCTCCTACTATTTTGAGTCCTGCTCTTTCAAATCGAGTAATAACCTCTCCAATAATTCCCCTTTGAATGGCATCTGGCTTGAGGACGACAAGTGTTCTTTCAGTCATAAAGTGATTATAGCACAACTAACTCTTCAAGTGCTTTCTTATCTTCGAAATTACCAATGAGTGCTAAGTTGAGACCTGTGTTAACAAAATATTTCTTTCCTACCTCATCGATTTGTTCTTTGGTTACTTTATCAATAAGCTTGAGGATCTGGTCAGGATTGAGAATTTCTTTTTCCAAAAGCTCCTGATGAGCATAAAATGTCGAGACAGACCGACTGTCTTCGAGTTCCAAAACCAAATGGCCTTTCATATACTCTTTTGCCTTTTGAAGCTCTTTTGCCGTAATGTTTAATTTGCCTTCAGCCACGAGTTGATATTGTTCGATCATGACTGATATAGCATCCTTGACTCTTTTTGGATCTATCCCTGCTGTTGAGACGAGCGATCCACAGTCCATATACTCATCTGAGCTTGAGCGAACATAATACGCGAGCCCTCTTTTCTCTCTCACCTCGTTAAAAAGACGTGAACTCATACCACCACCTAGTATTGAGGACAAAACAGAGAGTGGGTACTTATCAGGATGATTGAGGTTAATTGTTCTGACACCTAAAGCTATATGGATCTGTTCTGTTTTTTTGTTGCGGATCAGGACTTGAGGCTTTTTTTGAGATTCTTTGAGAGGCTTTGCTTTAATAGTCTCAAATTTTGCCATATCACCAAAATATTCCCCGACTAATTCCCGCATTTGAGCTTCTTCAATCCCGCCTGCAATGACAACAGTCATATTGTGCGGACTATAAAGACTTTGCATGTAGGAGACAAAATCTTCTCTTGTGATGGCACGGATAATATCTTTCTCCCCGGCAATATCCCATCCCATTGGTGTATCTCCATACAAAAGATTTTCATAGATATCGCCTATCTTTCGCATAGGCATATCCTCATAAAGATTGATCTCCTCGATTATGACTCCTTTTTCTTTTTCTATCTCAGTCGGATCTAATTTTGAGTGCTTGAGCATGTCTGAGAGGACATCCAAAATAGTCTCGACATTACCTTTACCTGCCTTGACGTAGTAGCCTGTATATTCTTTTCCGGTAAATGCATTAAATTCTCCTCCAATACCATCAATAAGAGATGCGATATCCAAAGCGCTTGGTCTTTTTTCTGTCCCTTTGAAAGCCATATGCTCTAAAAAATGAGAGATGCCGCTATTCTTTTTGGTCTCATAACGACTTCCTGCTCCGACCATGACAAGTGCTGTTGCGGACTCAAAAGAAGGCATGGGAATAGTGATGACTCGAAGACCGTTAGGGAGGGCTGTTTTTGAAAACTTCATAAAGGATTTTTATTCTAACATAGGAGTGAAAAAAATTCTAGAGATTCAAAAAAAATGAGTATTTACCAATGTCGAATAGACTACTTACCTAAATTACGAACTGTGTTGCCAACTCTATGCTTAATAAGCTCAAATATGGTTTGCTGTCGAGGTATTTCGCCCAATCTTCTTGCAAGATTTCTATCTGCCTGCTCATGCCGCTCCATCTCCTCACTGCGAGACTGGGGTCTTTTCTTATATCGTGATAAATATTCACTCATAATCTACATGCTCTCTGGTGCACTTATGCCCAAAACATGCAACCCGTCTTTCAAGATGATACCAACCTGTCTTGTGAGTGCGAGACGGAAATTCTTAAAATCCTCGCCTGCCTTCAGCATAGGATGCTTTTGGTAGAAAAGATTGAAAAGCTGTGCCAACTCAAAGAGATACGTGCAGACACTCTTGGGTGAAACTGACTCTGCAGCCTCAGTAATGATATCCTTGTACCTACTTAGATATACTAATAATTGCCTTTCTTCGTGCGAAAGCTCACCAGCAAAAGTTGCGAAACTGAACTCTCCAGCTTTATCTAAAACACTTTTTGTCCTCACATACGTGTACTGCAAATAAGGCCCTGAGTTACCCTCAAAGCTTACTGACTCATCAAATGAGAACTCTATATCTTTGCCTATCCCTGATCGAAGTAACGCCCATTTCACCGCACCTACACCTATTATTTCTGTCGTTTGCCCATTTATTCCATCGCTTTTTTTTGCGATATTCTTGATTTTTTCCTCGGACCGGCTGACTGCCTCATCTAACAACCACTCCCCTGTAATAACATTGCCCGTTCTACTACTCATCTTTCCTTCAGGAAGTCTTACCATCCCATGACTCAGATGCTTCATTTTCTCAGCAATCTCAGGCCTAATAAGCGAGAGCGCTTTAAGAAGTACTTTGAAATACTCATTAATCTCATTGCCAGTCACCATAATCGAAAGATCAAAAGGATAATCCTGATATTTAGTCACAGCCAGACCCAGCTCTTTTGCCTCGTATGTTGGTAGTCCAAGTGAATTGATAAACACTCTTGTATGAAGCCCATGCTCCTCTCCTGGAAAAATCACTGCATTCTGACTTTTTACGAAGACACCTTTCTCCTGATATTCTTTGACGATATCAAGACCAATTGCTCCAGCATCACTCTCAAAATAAAGCTGGGTAAAATGGGTGCCTAGCCTCTGATAGATACTTT
>CAYWEJ010000041.1:0-4394 GCA_964457465.1 uncultured Gammaproteobacteria bacterium
GATTTGGTCGGGGGTGAGTATTTTTTGCGGCTCTCCAATCCCTATTTCTGGCATAGGCACATTATAGCATCAAATTTTTTGGTATAATGAGCCTCTATGAATCTATCTGTAGGAACTTGCGAGACCCAAACACAGTATTTGTCCCATTTAGCTTCAGAATAAACCTTCCACCTCTTAGAAAAGCCCGTCTAATAATAGAAAGAAATAGGCTGGGGCAAGTTGTAAAAGCTCGTGCTCCCTACGTGAAGACACATAGACCAAAATTGATAGAGAAATGAATAAACTGGTATAATAGTTTTATGTCTACAACAAAGCTACTGTTAAAACAGCCTAGCGCATGGATTCCGGTTGTAATGTCTTTTACAAGTTTGGTGGCTATACTTGGCCATGTTGCAATAAATGGTATATCGAATCAAGGTGATGAAGGAGCACCAGCACGTCTTTTTCAATTAAGCTTACTGGTTCAGGTTGTGATTATTGGATATTTTGCGATTAAGTGGCTGCCTAAAAATCCAAAACAATCAATTCTGATTCTAGCTTTACAAGTTGTTGCAGCACTTCTTCCCATTGCTCTAATTATTTTCTTAGAAAGTTAATATCCTCAACAAGACCCCATACCACCCCTTTTTTCTCCATTCCGAACACGGTAAGACCCCGAATAAGTTCGCGATATGATTTTGAAAAAGGGAGGTAGTTGAAGTGGTTCTACTTTTTGAACCAATTATCTGGTGAAACAGTCCCCGATGCATCAATAGATTGAACAGCGGTTCCTGTTGCTAAAGAGCTAAGGGTTGTTGGTATCAACGCTTCTACTTTTACAGGCATTAGGGAAGCTTAGAGATGAGGAGAAAAGATATATGAAAGCATATGGCTCTAGGATTATAGAGTTTAATCAATTTGAGGAAAGCATGAAAGATATTAAATCTAAAAAGCAAGCTCTAGAATCACAAATTAAGATTAATGCTGAAAAATCACCAGATGATATTGTAAGCTTGGATGGTTTTGAATCTGTCTGTGATACAATATACTACTCTATAAAGCATTCCGTAGCTTCAGAAAAACAGGAATATATCAGGAATCTTATAGTATCTATTTATGTTGAAGAAAGGAGAAAAGCACTTGTAAATGGACGGATACCTATATCTGTTCAGGCACAAAATGTAGGATATGAATCTATCAGTAGGCATTGTTGGGTTACCAAACGTAGGAAAATCTACTCTTTTTAATGCGCTTTTGAAAAAGCAGCAGGCTTTGGCTGCAAATTACCCTTTTGCGACCATTGAGCCAAATGTCGGGATAGTTCCTGTTCCTGATAGTCGTTTGACTCAGCTCGCAGAAATTACCAAATTGGAAGAAAAAATGTCTGAGTTGCCACCTCTCAAGCCAGCAACGGTGGAATTTGTCGATATTGCAGGGCTCGTCAAAGGTGCCTCAGAGGGAGCTGGGTTGGGAAACAAGTTTTTAAGTCATATCCGCGAAGTATCAGTCATCGCTCACGTCGTGAGAGCATTTGAAGATGCTGATGTGGTGAGGGAGGGAAGTGTCAGTCCTGATGAAGACTACAAAACTATTCAGATGGAACTGATATTTTCAGATCTTCAGACGCTGCAAAAAACACTTGATAATCGAAAATCAGAGCCTCAAAAGTTGAGTGCTGCTAAAAAATTGGTAGATGCTCTCAATAACGGTACCCGTGCATTTGATGTCCAACTCACTGAAGAGGAGAGAGAGGCAGTAAAAGATATGTTTCTCCTCACCAACAAACCAGAGGTAATTGTTCTCAATGTCACTGAGTCTGAATATAACGAAACAACTATTTTTGAGAGAATTTCATCCTATGCCAAAGCAATGCAGCTACCAGAGGATCGATTTGTCGTTATTTGTGCAAAGATTGAGGCAGAATTGGCAGGTTTGGACGAGTCTGATCAGCAGACATACTTGGCAGAGCTAGGTGTTGGTGCATCGGGGCTGGAGCGTCTTATTCAAAAAGCATACGAGCGGCTCGGTTTGATCTCGTTTCTCACAGCAGGGGAGAAAGAGGTCAGAGCATGGACTACCAAAAAGGGAAGTAGTGCTCCGGAGGCAGCAGGGGAGATCCACACAGATTTTACCAAGAAATTTATTAAAGCCGAAGTTATCAGCTTTGACGACTACATAGTAACTGGCGGGAGGAAAAAAGCTCGCGAGTTAGGCAAGGCTCGACTTGAGGGAAAAGACTATATCGTAGTTGATGGTGATGTTATTGAGTTTAAAATTGGTTCTTAGTGGCGACCCGCCTGCAATTGCCTTCAGCAATAGCTGGTGGCGGGCAGGTGTTATTGAATTTAAGATCGGAGCATAGGTAAAAATTCTTCATAACCCTTTCTTGTTAAAAATCTTTCGATTTCTGCTTGGACATCTTCTTTTTTTACATACCATCTTCTTCCTTTTCTTTCATAAGGTATACGACCCAATTTTAGCAATCGAAGAACACCACGGTATAAATTGCCATAATCAGGATGATCAGGTGGGAGAGGATTGCATCGAGCAAGTAGGACATGATCAGGGGTTGGAGGTGTTTCACGGGTAGCTTTTTTTATTTGCTTTGCTTTAAATTTCTCCAAATAATCCGGGGATACATATGCTCTGCCATTTTTTCTGATGATATTTTCTCTGTGTGTAGCTCCTAGAAGAGTAAAATATTCTCTTTTTGAAACTTTTTCTCTGTCTGTCAGAAGAATATAACCTTGATTGAGGATGTGCTCATCAATCAGTTTGCGATTTCTAAGATATGCCTCTGCTATATCTGGTCTTGTGTAGTAGATCCTTAAGATTTTTTCAGACTCGAGTGCTCTTTCACTTGCTGCGCTCGTTAGGGTATTTATGCCATAGGAAGCTACTCGAACAAGACCTGCATTTTTGATGAATGGCTCAAGCTTTCTTCTGATAAAGACGAGCTGTACGGCAACAGACTTACTTTTAATACCAATAATTTCCCCAATTTCTTCATTGCTCATACCGCTTTTGGTATATTCTAGAATTCTTTGTTGATGTGGTGATATAAGATCGTTTGGGAGGTTTGAAAAGACGTGATCGACAAGTTCTTTAACGGGCTTTTTCTCTTTTCGTTCTTTTTTAATTTTTACCTTTGATCTTTCTCTTTCTTGTTTTTCTTGATCTTCTTTTGCTTTTTGTCTATCAAAAATTTCAAAACCTACTTGTTTGACGACTGGGTCATAGTAGCTATCTCGAATGCTGACACGAAGTTGTTCTTCTGGAGTACCCCAAAGCTCTGACAAATGACGAAGATTTTGTGGATCATGAGTCATCACTGCAAGAGCAATTGCTGCTCTTTCTTGTTGTTGAGGGAGCACTTGGCCAGTTCTTTCTATTACTTCACCATAGAGTGAGATAAAAGGCGCAATCTTTCTTACAGCATCAAGTCTAGCGGGATTTTCCTGAGGTATCATGTCATTTTCTTTACTAGCGACCATAGTCTGGCATTTTATCATAGGACAAAAATAACCTACAGCAGATCTTCAAGTTGCATTATGAGGATAATTGGTATTACTACTTGCCATGTGAGCCTCAATCCTACCGCTTATGACAGATGCTGTTCACAAGTTTGGTGAGCTATTTTATTTTATTTGAGAATTGGATAATAGAAGAAAAAAATAGGGGCACAGAAAATGTGCCCCTACATATGGTTACGTCAGGTCAAGAAGTTGGATGATTTTTTTAGCTAATGTTCGACAGTAGGTCCTCCATGCATCATTGACGGTTCGATTGTAAGTTGCAGTTGCAGCATTAAAGCTTGCTCGAAGATTGGTGAGGGCATCTCTCCCTTCCAAGCTGCCATAAAGACTATAATGCCGTTCGGCATTCTCGATCTTTCCTTGCCAGATTTCATAGGCATGGTCGACGGTTCGATCATAGATCTCTGTGGCTTCATGGGCTGCAGCTTGGAAGCGATCAAGATCCTCTGGTCCGAGAAATAGCTTCGCCAGAGGAGTAGGGCTTCCTCCTTTCGAGGCAGCAGACAAAAGGTTTTGAGCATTGATTTCTACACGCTTACGAAAGAGCCTTCTAAAGTGCCTTATCAGGCTAGAAGGCACCCCTTCATTTTTAAGCGAATCTACAGTAATGATTGGCGGGAGTTTGCTAGTCACCTATGAACCTCCTCTTTCTAATGTGCTAGTGGAGCAAAGCTCCAATATAATAATTATAGGATGTTTCCTTATAGGAATCAAGTATTGATTATATAGAGTGGCAAAATTTATTATTGAGAATTCATTCTCGACAGATGTTGATGAATTATAGATGTTGTAATTAAAAAGTTATTACTACTTGCGATGGGAGGCTCAAATTTGATATCATTAGGCCTACATTATGCGATTGTACGAATTAGTTTTGGT
>CAYWEJ010000042.1:0-1131 GCA_964457465.1 uncultured Gammaproteobacteria bacterium
CTTCCGACCTCAACGTCCGCAACGTTGCGCTCTATCCAACTGAGCTACGAGAGCAAAATGGTAAACGATTTTATCCTATAAAAACAATGAAAGACAACAAAACTGAACAAAAAAGTGTTCTATAGGTTGTAGGATATTAATCATGCGTATTGTATCTAATTATGAAAAACGAAGCAAATTATTAGATAGTGGTTCTCTTTCGATCAAGAGGAAAATTTTTCTCAAGCCAATTAGATGCGTTTTCAATAAACGTTGGTTTGATATATTCACGATATGGTAGGAAAGGTAAGAGGATGTCTCTGACATGATCTTTGTGCATATCGCCTAGAACAATAGTGAGTTCGCCTGGATACCATTGCTTGGTTCCTACCATAAGCACGTCAATGCCTCCTTGTTTTTTAAAATAAAAATCATAGAGCTCTTGCCAAAGGAAAAAATGGTCCTGCACCATAATGCCCTCAGTTGTTACTTTATAGTGAAAGTCATGAGGCGGGATGCTGTTGAGCGCATAGGCTAGAAAAGCAAGTGTCGCAATAAGTACCATGAGCAGATATTGAGAAAAAAGGAAAAGGATGACCTCAACCAAAAGAAGAATGATAAGAATATTAAGAAAAAACTCTTTTGATCTTTTTTGAAAAGGCCTACCTGGTGCTGACCATGAAAGCATAGTTTGTGTGTTAATGTCAGACTGAAACATCTCACCGGCATGCTCTGGAATAAGTTTTTCATCTGGGGGAGGCAGAAGTTTTTCGGATTGATCCATATGTATTTATAGTATTCCAAGGGGTAGCTTTGCGTCAAGTAAAAACGTTTCTTTATCAATCTGGATCTGATATACTTTGTATCTGTTAGCAATTGGAGAGGTCGCATAGTGGTCTAGTGCGGATGTCTTGAAAACATCTGAGGGTTCACGCCTTCCGCGAGTTCGAATCTCGCTCTCTCCGCACTAAAAAAGCTCCGGTGATACGGAGCTTTTTTATTTTACCCTAAGAGTTAGGCAGTAGCTTTTGCTTTTTTAGCTACTTTGATTTTTTTAGGTTCTGCCTTTTGTACTTTTTGGAAAGTAAGATGCAGAATACCATTATCAAGCTCTGCTTTAGGTTCTTGATCCGCAACAACTCCCTGTGGGAG
>CAYWEJ010000042.1:1231-4084 GCA_964457465.1 uncultured Gammaproteobacteria bacterium
AAGTGCTAATTCTTGTCAAGATGTGTGGCTAGATGCGACTGGCGCGAAGGGCATTGAGGATCACCGCGATGTCAATTGCCTCTTGAATGCCTGCTCCCAAAAGAGGAGGAATGAGGCCAAATGAAGCTAATATCATACCAACGATACTGATACCGATTCCCCACAAGATACTTTGCTTGGCAATTTTTATTGATCGTTGTGAGATATCAAAAACCTGAGATGCAAGAGTAAGATCGCCGCCTAGCAGTACAACATCAGCTGCCTCAGACGCAGCTGTTTGTTCATCGTTGCTAAAAACGATGCCGACATCTGAGAGCGCAAGGGCTGGCGCATCATTGATGCCATCGCCAATCATGGCAACCGTTTTTCGTTGTTTTTTTAATTCTGCAATTCCTTGCTGCTTGTCTTCTGGGCTCATCTCTGCGCGAACTGTCACCGTATTATTGAGCTGTGAAGCAATCTCATCAGCGACAACTTTCTTATCACCTGTAAAGATAAATAGTCCGTAACTTGCTTTTTGAAGCTTTTGTACAATTGTCTTTGAATCAGATTTGAGAGCGTCCTTAAAAGTAAATGAAGCTAGTGTTCTTTTTCGTGTAGCTATTTCTATTTTCATATCCTGAGCTTGACTCTTTGCTTTTTTGATGCAATACCATGTTTTGTCTATCTCACCTGAGATTCCTTTGCCTAGCTCTTCGTGAATGTGGGATACATGATGCACGGGAAGATTTTTTTCTTGAGCAGCCTGGACGATAGTTTTTGCGAGAGGGTGAAGAGAGCTTCTCTCAATTGAAGACGCTATTGCAAGAACGTCATCCCTTGTGTACTTTTTGTCAAAGACTTCAATCTTGTGAAGAAGAGGTTGGCCAAGTGTTATTGTGCCTGTTTTGTCAAAGACAAGCGTATCAACTCGATCCAGAGACTCAAGTACAGCAAGTCTTTTAATAATAATTCTTCTTTTAGCAGCTGCATTAATTCCTCCAAGCAAGGCTATTGGTGTTGCGATAATAAGGGGGCAGGGAGTTGCTATGACAAGCACAGCAAGCGCTCCTTTGAGGGTTCCTAAATGGAAGAAGGCAAAAGCCGCAATTGCAAGAGTGACAAGTGTGAAAAATGTGCTGTATCGGTCTGCTAGTCTAATGAGTGGAGCTTTTTCTGTCTGGGCATCTTGCACCATAGTGATAATCTTTCGATAGGTAGAGTCTTTTTCTTCTCTGCTTATGGTAAGCACCATTGTTTGACCGACATTGATAGTTCCACTCTGAACAAGATCACCTTTCATTTTTTCTACTGGGTAGGGCTCTCCAGTTAGCGAGGATTCATCGATTGATGCCTGATCTGTCAAGAGAAATCCATCAAGCGGAATGACTTCTCCTTTTCTCATAAAAATGTTTTGGCCTTTTTTTGCTTGAGAAATTGGTATTGTTTTACCCGGAGCATTGTTCTCCCAGAGAAGGACTCGTTGAGGAATTCTTTCAGCTAGTCCTGTGAGTGATTTTTTTGCCTGTTGTGCTCCATATTTTTCAAGAGTACTTCCGCTTGAGATCATAAGAGCAATAATTGAAGCTACTAAGTATTCTCCAGTGAGAGTTGAGACTACCACGGCAAGAATCGCTATATAGTCAAGAGCAAATTGCTTTTTAAAAAGATTGACCCAAGTTTCTAGAAAGAGAGTATAACTTCCCATAACAATTGCACCTGCGACAAAGAAGAGGGCGAGAAGCGGAATGTGCAAGAAAGAGAACAGGCCATAAAGACTGATACCTAGCAGGACAAGAAGAGGGTCACGAAAATTTTGAGAAAAAGATCGTAATGTCATCGTCTCAGTATAGCAAGACTATAGCTGGAGGTAAGTGATAAAGATCAATGAAAATATTGGCGGAGGAGACAGGATTTGGTCACAAGTTCTCGCTCACGCGAGCCTCGCGACCCCGCCTCCTTCTGGTTCGCAAGCTTACCATCAGTCCGGCATTCAAATCCAGTCAGGGGAACTGCGGAGGAGACAGGATTTGAACCTGCGCGAGCCCTTTTAGAGGCTCAGAGGCTTAGCATGCCCCCGCAATGGACCAACTATGCGACTCCTCCTCTTCAAAATACAGCGTATTTCGATCCAGCAAAGATAAGGAGAACATTATAGCATTTGTGAGTGATTTGTTACACTGATCTTGTGGATATTCGAGATTTTTTCTTTCCCAAAAAATGTGTTCAGTGTAAGTCGTTTGGCTCTTATATCTGCTCTTCGTGTTTTTCTCGTCTCGCATTTGCTACAGGGGGTCTTTGTGGGATATGCGGACGATCAACTCTTGATGGGTTGACGCACCCAGGATGTAAAAGAAAATTTGGTATTGATGGTATTTTCCCAAGCCTTATGTATAACCATTTTTGTAAAAAACTTGTGTATCAGTATAAATTTCAACCTTTTTTATCAGATCTGAGAACAGTCCTAGGCGAGCTTTTTTATGAAGGATTGCTTTCTCAGGAGCAATTTTTTCATACTCTTACTCAAGAAAGCATTTTTGTTCCCATACCACTTCACAAAAGTAAAAAGTTTCAGAGAGGATACAATCAGGTTGAGTTACTGAGTAAAGAGCTCTCAAAAAGATTTGGTAACCCAACACATGTACTTTTAAAAAGAGCCAAACAAACGCTTCCACAATTTGGGCTGGGTAAAAGACAGAGGCTTGAAAATATCAAAGATGCATTCCTTCTCGTAAACAAAAAAGCTAGGAAAGGAAATACTGCGTTTCTTATCGATGATGTTGTGACGAGTGGAGCAACATTTGCAGAAGCAGCAGAAGTGTTAAAAAAGCAAGGGTATCAAAAAGTTTATGGGCTTGCTCTTGCCCATGGAGA
>CAYWEJ010000043.1:0-3615 GCA_964457465.1 uncultured Gammaproteobacteria bacterium
TCAAGAGTAATTAGTCCTTCATACTTAACTTCTCGTAACAAATTTAAAAACTCATCCATTGGTAATTCACCTTCCCCAAGTGATAAGTGAGAATAAAATTGAGAAACTAAATGAACATTCACCCAATTTCTTTTGTAATCGCTGAGATGAATATTTATAATTTCTTTATTATTTTTTCTGTAAAAACTAAGAATATCTTCCCCTGCCTGCGCCAAATGTGTCGTATCAAAAGTCATATGTAATTTTGTATTCTTAACTAGATTTGAAAAATCTTTTCCCCTATAAGTAGGACTGTCAGATTTGAACGCTTTCTTTGGCATGTTTTCGATTCCAAATATAACATTGTATTTTTTTTGCAACGCATTAAGACCGTTCACAAATTCAGGATCTAATAGTTGCTGTCTTAATGTAGTGACATGAAGTACAACAACTTGGGACTTAAAACTGTTTGCTGTCTTGCAAAGGGTTTCAATATCAGATATCACAACTCTTCTTCCATAATAAAGAGGTTGATGAATGCTCATTACCGGCACGTCATATGACTTAAGTTTTTTTCTTGCCAAGGCAATACTTTTTTCAGAGCTATGCATTGATATCAATAGCTCTACTCCGTCAATACCTGCTTTCTTTAACTCTTGAAAAATTTGCCTATGGGAAGTGCTCTCATATATAGAATGTTTTTTATCAAATTTTTCTATAATACGCTCAAAGAATGTTTGAGGAACGGGAACCAATTCATTAACACTAACCCAAGCCAATAATTTCATTTTATTTCAAATTCACAGATTTTTAATTCTTACATAATCAACATCTAGCCATTGTGGACCAGACGTTGTGCTACCAAAACGCAGCTCCCCTTTAGGAGTTGCTACTGCAAACTCATTATCTAACCACGCAACGAAGCCTAGAGGTCGAGTTGGAACAAGAGAAGTTTCCAAAATTAGCTTATTATCAACCCAGAAAGCGCATTTTTCTTTTCTCCATACTAACAAATAGGTATGCCATTTGGTCATATCTTCGGCAATGAGTGACTCACTGGCACCTGCAAATTTTTGCATAAAATACTGAGCCGGCTGTGTGTATCCTGATACCCGAGCTAGAAGTGCTGTTGCTGACAAGGGTATAGAGTGAATGGCAGCACCAGGTCGCATAGCATGAACTACCTGAGCTTTCCATCCCCAACCAGGAATCTTTGGAACTAATGACATATTAGATGGAGGTGCTGAATAAAAAAACCAGACAGATTCAGGCATGGTATAAATATTCCCCTGCATTGAGAAGGGCTTATTCCAAAACCCAAACCCTGCAGTCCCCTTCAAAACCCCAACACTTTTATCTGTGCTATTTACATCTGCTGAAGGATGCGAGAAGCGAGCGCGTACCTCCATTTTAAGAGGAGGCTTCCACAGGTATTTCGATTTTGATAACATCGTGTAGTCATCTATTTGGGCATCTGTGTATTTTCCTTTTTGTGCACTTTCGTAAAACATTCTAAGAATAGAATTGGAAATCTCCAACTGTCCGCCTCCCGTGGTAACCTGTGTCCAATGAGGATCGTACGCCTTTTTAAAGTCATCAAATATTTTCATAAATATTGATTCATGGTATATATTAAGTGAATTAGTGTCAAGAATAAGAATTTTTTATATTATTTTCTTGCAACAGCAAATTTAGGCTTATAGTACCAGGGAATCTTTCTTTCATTTGCTTTAGCATCAATTAAGTCAGAGTATTTAATGCTTAGCTCTGTATTAATTGAAAATCCGACTTTCTCAATGCAATTTACTACTCCATTAAAGCTTGTTGTCTGAGATAAACCCACATCCGAATGCCTTTTCCATGGAATGGAATCTATTAAAAATACAGGAAGCACAAATGCTCCTCCAGGCTTCAATACTCTGTGGGCTTCTGATAACCATGAGTCAAAATCCTTTATAAACCTTGTAGCCCTCAAGGAAGTAACAGTGTCAAAAGAATTATCTTCAAAAGGCAATCCTTTATTCATGTCTGCCTGAACAGCTACTATGGAAACCTGTTGACTTTCCATTTGTTCTTTCTTTTTCATCCACCTTAAAGGTTCATGGAACAAATCAAGGGCTGTAACTTCATATCCTCTTCTCATTAGCTCAAGTGATAAAAATCCGGTTCCTGCTCCAATTTCTAAAACGCTTTTACCCTCAGGATTATTATTGACTAACTCTACAACGTCAGCGACTCCTCTTGCTAAATTATCTCTTTTGTATACTCTGCCTTGTGCTCCACTGTCATACATGGCGGGATTTTTATATATCTCAAATTCTTTTTCACCTTTTCCTGCTAAGTAACGTATAAAAACACTGGGGTACAATTTTCTTTTTTCAGAATTTTCACTCGACCCAACTCTTTCAGCTTTTACCATAAATGAAGATTATACCTACTTAACTATAGGGTGTCAACATAAATGCGTGAGATATCAATCTTTATCTGTTATAATTCACCCAAAATCATAAATGGGAACCGAAAATCAAAGAAAATTCTTTATGCGTCCTCAGGATACAACCCATATTCAAGCGGTAATTGGAATAAAACAAGCTGTTTATACTCTTTTTAAATCACCCACTCATGACACTCCGCACTTGGAAATTGCGGAAATAAGAAAAGAGGCTCTCCAACCACTTCAACCTCCCATTTACGATATTGAATATGACCTGAGAACTTCTACAAAAGACTTGGTTGAACCCAAAAAGAGAAGAAAATTAAAAGGCAAGGAACTCATTCATATAGCTGGGGTACTGATGCAGTTTACGGATTATTCAGATTCGTTACAAATATATGCAAGAACACCACATGAACATGTAGAAGCGTTAACGGTAGGAATCACGAGAAAAGCCAGAGAAACTTCAAAGCCGCTCTCCTTTTCTGAGCAACTAAATGTTGCACTTGATCAGGCAGAGGGTGATCTTCCAGAAGCATTGTGGAGACTTTTTATCACATCTAGGATGAACGCCCGCTGGCTCGATGGAAAATCGATACCAAACTTACCTCAATTTACACAGATTGATAAGAAAAGAAAAATGATTGAATGGCAAGATTCACTCGCTGCATGTAAAACAACTATTCCACAAGACACCGCAGGTGACACATACTATGCATGGACACACGCACTCGCTTCAGTTATATACGAGGCACTGCCTGCAAGATCAAATTGGAAAACCGGTCTTGCGAAAATTATGTTTCAAAATGGAACCAAAATCATGCATAGTGTTGCACATAAGGTTAACCCCCAATCACTCCCAAATGATCATAGTATTGCATCAAAATATGGAAACGCTATAGGAAAAGAGTGCGTGAGCATGCTTAAAATGAATACCAGAAATTGATACCATAATATCAAAAAGGTGCAGGACATAGCCGAAAAATTGTATAAATATTATCCTGCAAAAAACCAATTCTTTATCCTTGCCTACAAAGAAATAAGTTTCTTCTTAGTCTTCACGTTGACCTCTTGCTCTGATTAAAATTTAAAATACTGCATATGACTACAATAACTGTACACAGTTGAATTTCTGCTTCAATTGGTAAGACTTATAGTGGTAAAAAAAGGTATAATGAGATATATCTGAATCTAGACCAACT
>CAYWEJ010000044.1:0-3551 GCA_964457465.1 uncultured Gammaproteobacteria bacterium
TCCCATTTATTTTTTCCTGTGAGATCACCGTAGTCTCTCTCTGATATCGCAGGAGCAATAACGACTCTCATATCGCTATGTGTCATTGTGGACCTGATGATATCAAGAGTTTTTTGTGCACGAATAAGATCTGATGTATAGGCAATATCAAATGATAGATCACTAATTACTTCTCCTGCCTTTTTAGCTTCCTCTTCTCCTTGAGGAGTGAGTGGGACATCTGTTTTGCCAGCCCAGATACCTTTTTCGTTATATGTTGATTGTCCGTGGCGGATGAGTGCGAGATATGACATAAAGTTAATTCAAAATTTAGAATTCAAAATTCAAAATGATGGTACTCTCATCTTAATACTGCATTTTTGCCTGCAAAGACCTCCTTGTCTCCAAGCTTTTCTTCAATTCGAAGCAGACGATTGTATTTGGCGATTCTTTCACTGCGTGAGAGTGAGCCTGTTTTGATCTGTCCAGTATTGAGTCCTACAGCCAGATCTGCAATGGTCGTATCTTCTGTCTCGCCTGATCTGTGAGAAATAATTGCCTTCCATCCAGCATGTTGAGCTGTTTTTACAGCATTAATGGTCTCAGTGAGTGTACCAATCTGATTAAGCTTGATCAATACTGCATTTGCTTCTTTTTCTGCAATGCCTTTTTCAATCCTCTTTGGATCTGTCACAAAAAGATCATCGCCAACCAACTGTGTTTGGTCCCCTATGAGAGATGTTAATTTTTTCCATCCGTCGAAATCGTCCTCAGCGAGCCCATCTTCAATTGAGGCAAGTGGGTAGTCTTTTGTCAGTTCAATTAGCCATCCAATAAATGAGTCGGTATCTAGAGATCTATGTTCAGTTTTGAGCATATAATTGCCTTGCTCTCTAAGCTCAGAGCTAGCAACATCAAGCCCAAGAACTATATCGTGTCCAAGGTCGTAGCCAGCTTTTTGAATGGCATGAGAGATGAGATCGAGTGCTTCTTTGTTGCCATCTTTAACATGAGGAGCATATCCTCCTTCATCCCCAACAGTAGTAGCATAATTTTTTTCAGATAAGATTTTTCCCAAAACATGAAAAACGTTTGAACCCATCTCAAGAGCCTGCGAAAAATTTCCTGCTCCGAGAGGAAGGATCATGAACTCCTGAATATCCGTTGATCCAGCAGCGTGTTTGCCACCGTTGATGATATTCATCATAGGAAGTGGAAGAGAAAATGTCGTATTGCCAGCGATTTCTCCAATATGTTGGTAGAAAGGTATTTTTTTGGAAAGCGCCTCAGCTTTTGCTGCTGCTAGCGATACCGAAAGGATGGCATTTGCGCCTAGGTGTGATTTATTATCTGTCCCATCTAGCTGGGTTATCATTTCATCGAGCTCTTTTTGATTTGCTAGATTTTTACCTACTAGCTCAGGGGCAATGATCGAGTTCACATTGTTGATAGCGTTATGAACACTTTTTCCGTTGTATTGTGTAGGATCGTTGTCACGAAGTTCGAGAGCCTCATGGGTGCCGGTTGAGGCTCCGGAGGGAACAGCTGCAGTACCAACTGAGCCGTCATCAAGAACTACATCTGTCTCAATGGTGGGAAAGCCACGAGAATCAAGGATTTGACGGGCGTGTACTGATGAAATCTTCATTTTGAGTCCCGATTGAATCGGGATGAACTTATTATACTGAGAAGAAGGGAAATAACAAGATGAGAGTTGTTTTATGAGAGAAAAGAAGGTATAATGAATAAATAATATAGGACTCTGCTGGGGTTTTAGGCAGAGTTTTTTATTTGATTATGAATAATATACGAAATATTGCCATTATTGCCCACGTTGACCATGGAAAGACAACACTTGTTGATGCTTTGCTTCGCCAGTCAAAGACAAAGCTTGATAAAGAGATTGAGGGCTCAGATCTTATCATGGATAGTAATGAGCTTGAAAAAGAGCGTGGTATTACTATTTTTAGTAAAAATGCATCGGTTGTTTGGAGTGGTACAAAAATTAATATCATCGACACACCAGGACACGCTGATTTTGGCGGAGAAGTAGAGCGCGTACTGACCATGGCTGATGGTTGTCTGCTTCTCGTTGATGCTAAAGAAGGCCCAATGCCTCAGACAAGATTTGTGCTTCGACAGGCTTTGGCTAAAAAACTTCGAATTATCGTCGTTGTGAACAAAATTGATAGACCTGATGCACGAATCCATCATGTCTTGGACAAGACGCTTGATCTATTTTTAGAGCTTGGAGCAGATGATCAGACAGCTGACTTTCCTATCGTCTATGCGAGTGGAAAGGAAGGAAAAGCAGGTCTTGAGGCAGATCTCGCAACTATGTCTGATATCGCTCCTGTTTTTGATGCAATATTACAACATATCCCAGCTCCTAGCGGTGACCCAACAAAACCCCTTCAGATGCTTATGACAACGATGAGTAGTGACTCATTCAAGGGTCGAATTGCTATTGGTCGTATCTACAACGGCAGTATCAAAGCAGGGCAAGATGTCATGCATATTAATCGTCAAGGAGAGATGAAAAAATACCGACTTGTCTCACTTATGACCTTTGAAGGTCTTAATCGTGTTGATATTAAAGAAGCTGAGGCTGGAGATATCGTTGCTATTTCAGGAATTCCTGATATCACGATCGGAGAGACCATTGCTGATGTGGCAGAGCCAATTGCGTTGCCACTCCTTGATATTGAAGAACCAACAGTAAAAATGACATTTGGCGTCAATACATCGCCTTTTGCAGGACAAGAAGGAGAATTCAAGACTTCTCGACAGATCAGGGAACGTCTCTATAAAGAGCTAGAGACTGATATGGCACTTCGTATTGAGGATCTTCCTACAGGAGAGTGGAATGTTTCTGGGCGCGGAGAACTGCATCTTGCAATTCTTATTGAGAGGCTTCGTCGTGAAGGATATGAATTTCAGGTAGGACGTCCTCAAGTTATCGAAAAAATAGTTGATGGTGTAAAAATGACTCCATACGAGCAGCTATTTTTAGAAGTGCCAGATGAGTATTCTGGTGTAGTAATGCAGCGACTTGGGGAGAGACGTGGTGAGCTCAAAAACATGCACTCTGATGAGAATGGTATTACTTCATTTGAATTTTTGATCGCAACAAAGGATCTTTTTGGCTACCGATCTGAATTTATTACAGATACCAAAGGGCTTGGCATTATGAATGTCTCATTTGACAGTTATAAGCAAAGTATTGGGGAGGTTCGGGCAAGAGATAGAGGGTCTCTTGTTGCTTTTGAAAGTGGTGTAACCACGCTATACGGTCTGACAGGTATTCAAGATAGAGGAGATCTTTTCATCGGTCCACAAGCGCAGGTCTACAAAGGTCAAATCGTTGGACAGCATAGCAGGCCTGATGACCTGAGGGTAAATGTTTGTAAGACCAAGCAGCTCTCCAACATGCGATCAAAAGGAGAGGGAACGATGGAGCATTTCAATGTTCCTCATGTCATGGGACTTGAAGAAGCGCTTGAGTATATTGGAGACGATGAATTGGTTGAAGTTACTCCAAAAAATGTCAGAATGAGAAAGAAGATTCTTGA
>CAYWEJ010000045.1:0-3484 GCA_964457465.1 uncultured Gammaproteobacteria bacterium
TGAGGCTAACTTGACAACAAAAGTTCAATTTGTCATTATGAAGAGTACTCATGAGAAAGTTATTACTGCTCACAACTTTCTTTACTTTTGCACCTGTTTTTCTTATTGTTATTCTTGGTGCTTTCTTTTACGTAACTACTCACGCCGATCAGCGAGCCCATGCAGCTGCACAAAAAAGCAAAGTAGCTTTTGCCGCACTTCCAACAGCACAAAACATATTCAGCGACACCACAACAGTAGCTGACGCGAGAGTAGAGATGCTTACGCAATTCTTTGACAAATATGACTCTCCCCTCAAGCCTTTTGCTAAAGACTTTGTAGCCAATGCAGTTGAGTATGGCCTCGACTATCGTCTTTTACCTTCAATTGCTATGCAAGAGACCAACCTCTGCCACAAATCAAACCCAGACTCCTATAACTGCTGGGGTTTTGGTGTGTATGGAGGAAAATACAAATATTTTGATAGTTATCCACAGGCCATAGCTACCATTTCCAAAACGCTGGCCGAAAAATATCGAGATCGCAACGGACTTGTGACTCCAGATGAGATACAACGTATGTACACACCAACGAGTAATGGCTCATGGGCTCATGGAGTCAATCATTTCATGGATACTCTTGAATAATTTGAGCATAAAAAATACTCATTTAGCCTCAGCGCTCTAGAAATCTCTCTATACACCTCTTGACAAACCTATAGTCATTTGCTATACTACGCAACAGATCCTGAGGTTTGTTTTCCAACACAGACGTCAGGATACAAAAGATTCCTAATGAGACAACTCATTAGGATTTTTTTTAACTTCAATTTACTTCTTGTACTTCTTAAACTTCTTATACATTCATATTTTTGTAAGCGAGGAAGACTTATAACTCCTCACTCACAAAGCTTATGAATAACAAAATTATCAAAAAAATTCTTGCCATTATCGGGGTAGCAATACTTCTCATGCTCGCTACTCCTTCTTCCTATGCAAAAGACGAGACTGCAGTTACCTCTGCTGCGCTCATCAGTCCTGTTGAGAAAAACAAACCCGATACTCGTATTGTTGTACTCACTGAATATCTTAAAAAGAAAAATTCACCTCTGGTTGACTCAGCCGACACTTTTGTACAGGAAGCTGATAAACACAATCTTGACTGGAAATTCGTTGCCGCTATTGCGGGGCTTGAGTCCAGCTTTGGAAAACATATTCCCTATAACTCATACAACGGATGGGGTTGGGGAGTATATGGCGATAATGTCATGAGATTTTCTTCATGGGATGAAGCTATTCAGACTATTTCTCAGGGGCTACGTGAGAACTATATGGATAAAGGCGCAACTGATATTAACAGTATTGGTCGTATCTATGCTGCAAGTCCTACATGGGCTCAAAGAGTAAGTTTCTTTATGAGGGATATTGAGAGATTTGAAAAACAATTAGCCACTCCAACTCTTTCCCTTTCCATCTAATTGGCGTATAATTAACAACACTTTATAGTTGCGCGCCGCGAGGCTCGCTTGGGAATTACCCGAGCAGCGCAACCTTAAAGGGAAATCGTTGGGAAAAACCGCGAGGTTTGTCCCAAACGGTAGTTCGAGCGGATGTGGTGAAATGGTAGACACGCTGGTTTTAGGAACCAGTGCCTAAACAGCATGGGGGTTCGAGTCCCTTCATCCGCACACAGTGTGATATAATAACCGCTATGAAATCAGT
The DNA here is from genome assembly GCA_964457465.1 of uncultured Gammaproteobacteria bacterium. Classification (GTDB taxonomy): domain Bacteria; phylum Patescibacteriota; class Microgenomatia; order Levybacterales; family UBA12049; genus JACROF01. The sequence continues at coordinate 1,701 of CAYWEJ010000045.1, forward strand.
TTTGACACGCCATGAAGACGGCACCATCGATCTTCACATCACTATCGCTTCAACAAAAATAGCAGAGACTTCACAAAAGGTGCTTGATCATATGGTGAGCACCGCAAAAATTCCAGGATTTAGACCAGGCAAAGCTCCAAAAAAAGTTGTTGAAGAGTCAGTGGATAAAGCAAAATTACAAGAAGAAGTACTCAAGGAGCTTATCCCTGGTGAGTATATCGAAGCTGTCAAAGAACATAGTCTCAAACCAATCATCAATCCTCGCATCAATGTCGAAAAAGCAGAAGAGGGAAAAGACTGGGAATTTACAGCAACTACCTGTGAAATGCCAAAAATTACTCTTGGTGCATACAAAGAAAAAGTTAAATCTCTGACTGCTAAAAGCAAGATTGCCATCCCTGGCAAAGATCCAGAAAAAGCACCACTTGATGAGATCTTAAAGATCGTTGTTGATCACGCAACAGTCACAATCCCAAATATTCTTACTGAATACGAAGCAGACAGGCTTTTGGCGCAGACTCTTGATGAGATCAAAAGACTTGGCCTTAGTCTTGACCAATATCTCTCATCAACAGGAAAAACTCCAGAAGAACTTCGAAAAGAATACGTTGAAAAAGCAACACATGACATGAAGGTAGAATTTACGCTTTCACAAGTAGCTGAAGAAGAAAAAATAACCGTTGGAGACAAAGAGATCGAAGAGGCATTAGCAAAAGCAAAAGACGAAGGGGAAAGAAAAAGTCTTGAAGCAAATGCGTACCTTTTAGCAAGTATTATAAGACAGCAAAAAACGCTTGATTTCCTCCAAAATCTGTGATAGAGTGCGCCTAAGATGGCAGGCTCAAAACTCACATCGCAGCTTCGAAAACACATCCTGTCCAACAATCCTATAGAGACAGGGAAATCTTCTGTTGGTGATTTTACTCGAGAATTTGGTAATCAGGTAAAACAAAATGTGGCACTTGGTGCTGATGACTTCATGAATCAAATTTTGGGTAGAGAGCCTCAATCTCATGAGGTAAAAAGAGCTCGCGATACTCATGATATGTACCCTGGACAAGAATTTTCTCTTACTCCAAAAGTAAAAGAGCACGCAAAGTCTGTCGAAAAAGCATCGGCTGCACTTGATTATCATGCTGAAATCGCACGCAGTAGTGAAAGAGGAAATAGTCAAGAAAATAACGAGATTCAGTGCCAGATCGAACAGATCATGCTTGAGCTCAAAAGACTCATCGATTCTTCAGACAAAGTGATACAGATGGCCCATGCCGACCTCAGCGTCGCAAGTGCTCCAAAAACTGTTGGGAAATACCATACCAATTTTCTCAGCTGGATGCTGATCGTTATCCAGACTGCAAGACAAAAAGTTGAAGACTCAGGAGCATGGCTGGCATCTGCTAAGGGAAAAGGTGGAAAAAGAGGATACTGGGATCAAGCCAAATCACACGGAACATCATTTAGTATGTCAAATGAACGATCAGTCGCTACGCAAACCGGCTAATCACTTGACTAATATTATTTCCATGATACTATAAATATATGCAAAGAAGTCTCGTCCTATCAGTCATTATTGCCCTTCTTCGGAAGGACGGTAGCGACGTGGTAAGGACCTAAGAGACTTACACCAAAAATCGTTACCGTCCCCGAAAGGGGATTTTTTTATGCTTGTCTCGCCGTAGCGTAAGCGAAGGCGGAGAAGGGAGGTGAAATATATGTCAGAACGAAGAGAATATATGGGCGGGATGCCTGTAGATCCAAATAAAGTTGAGCATTTTGTGCCAGAT
>CAYWEJ010000046.1:0-3430 GCA_964457465.1 uncultured Gammaproteobacteria bacterium
TCAAGTCGCATTAGATACTAAAGGTAAGACAATAGCAGTGCTTGGATGTGGTGTTGATCTCTGTTTTCCAAAAGAGAATGAAAAAATTTATGAAAGAATTTTAGATGAGGGAAGTCTTATCGTTTCTGAATATCCGCCCGGTTCGCAACCAACCAAAGGCTCTTTTCCTTCAAGAAATCGTATTATCGCAGGGCTTTCAAAAGCAATTGTCGTCACTGAAGGATCAGAGGATAGCGGTGCATTGATTACAGCAGAAGATTGTTTTAAGAACAATAGACCTGTCTTTGCAGTTCCTGGTCCGATTACTTCAAGTCTTTCAAAAGGTCCTAACAAGCTTCTTAAAAAAGGAGGAATTCTTATTACTTCGGGAGGAGATATTATCACAGCACTTGGTCAAAATATTGTGAGAAAAAAGATAGCATCTCATAAAAGTGATTCTATAGATGAGCAAAAAATTATAGACATGCTCAATCTGGAATCATTATCTTTTGACGAACTTGCAAGAAGAATCTCATTCGAATCTTCAAAATTAAACATCATTTTGTCAATGATGGAAATCAAGAAAATATTGAAAAAATCCGAGGAAGGTAAGTATTATTTGTTAGAAATATAACAAAGACTTGACACTACTTGTATAATGAAGACTACAATATTCAAGCAATAAGTTGACACAGATTGTATTGCTGCCTAAATCTTTTTGGTAAGACTTGTTGTTTTTTTATATGAAAAATTTAGTCATTGTTGAATCACCAACCAAAGCACGGACTATCAGTAAGTATCTTGGAGATGAGTACGTTATCAAATATTCCATGGGACATATTATGGATCTGCCAAAAAGCACCCTTGGCGTAGATGTAGATAATGATTTCAGGCCAGATCTTTCTGTTATAGCGGATAAAAAAAAGCTGATAACTGAGTTGAAATCTGCTGCAAAAACAGTTGATGCTATTATTTTGGCAACAGACCCTGATCGTGAAGGAGAGGCAATTGCTGCAAATATTCAGACAATTCTTTCTGAAAATAAAAAGCAAAAAACTCCTCAAAAGTTTTCTCGTATTGTCTTTCATGAAATCACAAAAGAGGCAATTCAAGAAGCTGTTAAGCATCCAAGAGAAGTTGACACACACCTTGTTGATGCTCAGATAGCAAGACGTGTTTTGGATCGTTTGGTGGGTTATAAATTATCACCATTACTTTGGCAAAAAGTAAGAAGAGGTCTTTCTGCGGGAAGAGTACAAAGCGTTGCGCTTCGTCTCATTGTTGAAAGAGAAAGAGAGATAGAAAAATTTTTTAAAGAAAATTACTGGTCAATTCACGCAAAGCTTGTAAAGGATGGAGAAAAAGGAGATAGCATAACATTTGACCTCATAGAGATTGATAAAGAAAAAATTGAAGCCTCAAAATCATTCGAGCTTTATGACGGAACGTATAAAATTTCCAAAACAGTAATTGATACTGAAAAAAAGTCTCAAACTATTATTGATGACCTTAAGATAGGAAAATATGTTGTTTCAAATATTGCTGAAAAGCAAGCAAGGAGAAGTCCCAATGCTCCATTTACAACATCGACATTACAGCAGGATGCATCACGACGATACGGGTACTCTGGTAAAAGAACCATGAGTCTTGCGCAAAAATTATATGAGGAAGGATTTATCTCTTATCATAGAACTGATTCGACGACTCTATCGCCAATTGCAGTTGATCAAATAAGATCCTACATTAAAAAATCATACGGAGAAAAATATATTCCTGACAACCCGCGTCTTTACACAGCCAAGCAGAAATCAGCGCAGGAAGCGCATGAGGCAATCCGTCCAACAAAATTTGAGTCGCTTGATAGTGCTTATGTTGCATCAATTGAGAACACAGTAGGGAAAGACTGCGCAAAATTATATGAGCTTATCTGGAAAAGAGCTGTTGGGTCTCAGATGAGCGATGCGCTTATCGAGTCAACAACTGTCAATGTTTTAGCTAAAGGAGAAGATCACGAGTATACCTTTAAAGCAAGTGGATCAGTGTTGCTTTTTGATGGATTTCTCAAGATCAATCCTCAGGCTTTGCAAGATAACAAACTCCCCAAGTTTCAAGTAGGTGATGAATTGATTGCCACTTCGGTATATGGCGAGCATCATGAGACACCGCCACCACCTCGTTATAATGATGCCTCGATTATCGCAACGCTTGAGGAGAAAGGAATTGGCAGACCATCAACATATGCTTCTATCATCTCAACTCTTGTTGATAGAGCATATGTAGAGAGAGTTGAGAAAAGATTTGAGGCGACATCTGTTGGTTCTGCTGTTAACGATTTTCTAGTGACTAATTTTTCTTCTATTGATGATATCCCTTTTACTGCAGAAATGGAATCCGAGCTTGATCAGATAGCAAGTGGTGAAAAAGAATGGATTGCTATGATGAAGGATTTTTATCAACCTTTTTCAGAAAAGCTTATCAATGTTAAAGGCGCTGAGAGAGTAAAAATTGAGACCGAAAAAACTGGTGAAAAGTGTCCTGAGTGTGGATCTGATCTTGTGATCAGAACAGGGAGATTTGGAAAATTTGTTTCATGTAGCACATTCCCGACCTGTAAATTCACCAAACCTCTTGTTGAAGAGACAAATATAGTTTGTCCGAAAGATGAGGGAAAAGTAATTGTTAAAAAGACTCGTAAAGGGCGAAAGTTCTTCGGGTGCTCAAATTATCCTCAGTGCACATTTGCATCATGGAAGCTTGAAGATATTAAAAAATCTTCGCAGCATGTTGAGCGAAGCGAAATCCCGGCTGACAACGATCAGCAGGAGAAGTTAGAAGATGTTAAAAAAGTTGAGTAATATTACCAGAGTTTTGCAATATAGATTAAGATACTTAGAATAGCTACTTGTCCAATTATTCCCCAAGGTTTATCAAGGCGATGATCAAAAAGTCCTTGTAGTGACGAGATCCACGAAAAAGGTGGAAAATGCCACTCTAAAAAAACATATGGTGCTGCCATCCAGTCCAGTAGTTGGGCAGCGATAACCATGCTATATGTGTAAAAAAGATTGAGATGGGGAAAAAGAAATTGAACAAGTAAATAAGGAATGATCATGCTTATTCCAAGATCAAAAAAAGATTGAACTACAAATTCAGATTTGGTCTTTTTAGACTTTGGGTTATTTCTTTTTACATTTGTTCCTGTATCCCAGTGGGGAAAAGCGTCGGCTGCGATATGGGAAATGATGGCGGTTGGAATACCAATAGCAGGGTGCGAGATTGCTGCTGCGAGTGTAACTCCAAGAATTGCGTGGCCAGTTGCTGTCATAAGGTACTAAGTAGTATAGCAAAACAATACACATCCTTGACAAATGTTGAGAAAGGTGTACACAATATCCTCATATGAGGCGGATATTGCCACTATTAGTCTTCTTGTTTTTTATTGCTCCTAGAG
>CAYWEJ010000047.1:0-3421 GCA_964457465.1 uncultured Gammaproteobacteria bacterium
TAAGAGTTTATAGCACAAGAGGAGACACGCAGCATCTGTGTGTCTTCTTTTTTTTTGTGAGCCTGAGAGGATTCGAACCTCTAACCAATACCTTAAGAGGGTACTGCTCTACCGTTGAGCTACAGGCCCCAAAAAACAATTCAGAGTTATGAATTAAGAATTCAGAATTATTTTGAGTTTTAAGTTTTGATTTTTTAATTTTCTTAGTACGCCTGGAGGGACTTGAACCCCCGACCCTCTCGTCCGAAGCGAGATGCTCTAATCCGCTGAGCTACAGGCGCATAACTATGTTTGATTGTAGCAGAGATCTGGCCTCAAATTCAAACAATTCTACGTACAGAAACTCCTTGCCAAAATTTTACAAGATTGAGATACTTAAAAGGTGAAAAGACACATTGCTAAAATAGTTTGGTTTAGAAAACATAAGTGGATTTCAGCAGTGCTTTTTTTGCTCGTTATTATTCTCTTTATTTTTTTTCGTCCAAAGCCACCACCTGACATTCCTACAGAAACAGTAAGACAAGGGAAAATTGTTGAGCTTTTAACCTCATCGGGCAGTATTCAAGCAAAAGAATCAGTCTCTCTTTCTTTTTTAGCAGGTGGTAAGTTGTCTTATGTTGGTGTTAAGAAAGGATCAGTTGTTAAAAAAGGTCAAACAATTGCTATTGTTGATCAGAAGAGCGCACAAGTTAACCTTCAAAATGCTCTGATTGATTATGCAAAACAGCGAAGTACATTTGAACAAACAAAATCAGATAATGGTGGGAGGTCTATCCAGGATGCTCTGAGTGATGCCATGAAGCGTATTTTGCAAGATAACCAGTACGATCTTGAAAAGGCAGTGAACTCAGTTGAACTCTATGATCTTACCAAGCAAAACCTTGCGCTTTTTTCACCAATTGATGGAATTGTAACAAGAGCTGATGCTACAACACCAGGTGTTAATATCGGTGCAACTACTACGTATACCATTGTAAATCCTAAGTCATTAGTATTTGAAATAGATGTTGATGAGACAGATATCGCAAAAGTAGATAATGGCTATGAAGTTCAAGTTATTTTAGAAGCATATCCAAATGATCGCATTTTTACAAAAGTTCTTTCTAAAGATTTTGCAAGCCACAAAATAGATACAGGTGGTAATGCATACACGGTTACTGCTTCTCTACCATTAAGTGCGAAGTTCGATTATCTTTTAGGAATGAATGGCGATGCAGATATTGTTCTTGCCAAAAAATTGAATACTCTTATTGTTCCAATTGTTAGTCTTGAAGATGAGAAATATGTTTATGTGAAAAGTAAAAACGGATATGAAAAAAGATCAGTTGTTACTGGTCTTTCCTCAGACACAGAAATCGAAGTAGTCAAAGGCGTTACTAAAGGAGAAAAAGTCGCACTGCAACCAGAAGAAGCAAGTAAGCAGGTTGCAAAGAAGAAATGAAGCAAGATGAAGAAAAAAAATTTGGTAATTGAGCTTGCAAATATTTCAAAGGATTATATTTCTGATGAAGTAGTAACTCATGTTCTTCATGATGTATCTTTGCAGGTTTGGAAGGGGGAATTTATCGCAATAATTGGACCATCTGGTTCTGGGAAATCTACGCTTCTTAACATAATAGGGTTACTTGATGTTGCAACAGCTGGAACATATCAGCTAAGCTCTCAAGATGTCACCAATTTGACAGAGGATGAGCTTGCTCGGGTTAGAAATAAAGAAATTGGGTTTGTTTTTCAGCAATTTAACCTCCTCAAGAGAATGACTGTCTTAGATAATGTAATACTCCCTTCAATTTATTCAGGACTAAATAGCGCCTTAAGAATTAAAAATGCTAAAGATTTATTAATTCGTCTTGGACTTGAGGAGCAAATGCATAAGAAGCCAAATCAGCTATCAGGCGGACAACAACAGCGCGTCGCGATAGCAAGAGCTCTTATGAATTCTCCATCACTTATCTTAGCTGATGAACCAACAGGAAACCTTGATTCAAAGTCAGGAGAGGAAGTCATGAAAATCCTTAAAGAGCTCAACTCTTTGGGGAATACTATTATTATGATTACGCATGAGAAAGATATTGCAGATCAAGCTCAGCGTGTAGTTTATATTAAAGACGGAAGGGTTCAGAATTCATAAAATTTTTATGCAAAAAAGAGAGTTGATCAATTTAGCATTGTCGTCACTAAAGTCAAACAAGTTGCGTAGCGCTCTCACCACACTTGGCATTATTATTGGTGTGTTCTCAGTTATTCTTTTGGTTGCGCTTGGTAACGGGTTACAAAAATATATTACAGACCAAATATCAGGTCTTGGTTCAAATATTCTTTTTGTACTCCCTGGAAAAGTGGGCGGAACACAAGGGCCGGGGGATAGCATTAATAAATTAACTGTTTCAAACGCGAAGTATCTAGAAAGCCGTATAAACAGTATTGCCCTTGTTAGTCCTCTTATTTCAAAAATTACTACTGTGAAGTTTCAAAATAAATCCAACAAAAATACACAGGTGTGGGGAACGTCTTCGTCATTTCCAGATATCATAAAAACAGACTTAGTAAGAGGAAGTTTTTTTACCTTAGCACAAGAAAAAAGTGGCGGTAAGGTGGCTATTATTGGGCAGACAGTTGTTAAGAATTTGTTTCCAACGTCTGATCCAATAGGGAAAAAGATACTTGTTTCAGGAGGAAGGTACACAGTGATTGGTGTGTCCGCTAAGAAAGGTTCTTCGTTTGGCCAGGATCAGGACAATGTTGTTATCATTCCTTTTTCGACGGCTCGTAAACAGTTCTCAATAGATACAGTTAATTATATCTACCTTTCGGCAAAGTCGCCTGAGCTCGTAAATTTTGTCAAAAAGAAAGCAACTGAAATTCTACTTAGCAGGTTTGAAGAAGATGATTTTACCATCATGACTCAAGAACAAACACTTCAAACCGTCACAAGTATCACAAGCGTCTTGACTATAGCACTTGGAGGCATCGCTGCAATCTCTCTCCTCGTTGGTGGTATTGGTGTTATGAATATTATGCTTGTATCGGTCACAGAGCGCACGAAAGAGATTGGCCTTCGAAAAGCTCTTGGAGCAAGAAGAATTGATATACTGCTCCAGTTTTTACTTGAAGCAGTTACGCTTTCTCTTGTTGGCGGGTTAACAGGAATAGTATTGGGATTTTTTGTGTCACTTATTGTGTCACAATTTTTTGTTGCAGATATTACCCCATGGTCAGTTATTCTCGCATTCTTTTTTTCTGTAGCTGTTGGTATTGTTTTTGGAATTGCTCCGGCAATTCGGGCATCAAGACTTTCACCCATTGAGGCACTTAGGTATGAGTAGCTTTGCATCATGTGCTTAATTTCGATACAATTGATATGGTGTTATGGAATATATGAAAAAACTTGCGCGAAAGATCCGCTATTCTTATCGTTCGC
>CAYWEJ010000048.1:0-3373 GCA_964457465.1 uncultured Gammaproteobacteria bacterium
GTGCAAGAACTCCTGCTGATGGGCCAGGGATAGACTCAACTATTATCCCCTCTTTGACACACTCTCTAACCAATCTAAATCCAGGGTCAGAGACAGTTGGTGTACCAGCATCTGAGACTAGCGCTATATTGAGGCCATTTTTCAAAGCGATAAGAATTTCTGGGATTCTTTTCTGCTCATTTTCCTCGTAATACGAAAGCATGCGCTGAAATTTCTCACCATTTGATGGCTTTGCCAGATCTGGATATCTTTTCTGGAGCTCGCGAAGTAAAAAACCTGTTTTTCGCGTATCCTCACACGCAATCCCATCAACAGAAAAAAGAGTCTTGATAGCTCGAATAGTAATGTCATCAATATTTCCAAGAGGTGTAGCAACTAAATACAGCACTCCCATCATAATGGTACTCCTAGCCCGACAATGTTTGATCGAAGTTTTTCAACGCCTTGAAATAATATGCCGTGAATCCCCACCTCATTTGCAGCCTCAACATTCTCTGGAAGATCATCAACAAAAAACGTTTCGCTAGGAATAGCATCTAATTTCTTGAGTGTATAATGATAAATCTCATGCTCAGGCTTTCTATGTCCAATCTCCTGAGAAAGAACTACAGTATCAAAATATTCAAAGAGCTTAAGACTTTTAAGAAATCGAGCATGAGGCGTATTGGTATTTGATAAAATCCCTGTTTTAAATCCGTTTTTTCTCATCATTCTTGCTATTTCCAAAACGTCGTTATTCAAAAAGGATTTTTGCTCAAGTGCTCTACTCAGCAGATTTGATGGGACTTTTTCTGCTACCTTTGTTTGTGTTGTGAAATTCTTCCAAAACTCATCTTCTGTTATCTTTCCAATTTCCAAAAGATCCATATTTCTCTTCCAAGCGTCGTGTCTTTGCGACTCATCAATAAGAAGCGTATTATCAACATCTTCAAATAGATATGCATTATTCCAGTTCAAAAGTACGCCACCAATATCAAAAATTCCTGCTTTAATCATCAGAAGCATTATAACATGAGCTAGGAGGTATGAGGGCCTGCATCTAAAATATCGCTTCGGACTTTGCCAGCAAAACTTTGTGCATTTTCTGCAAATCTACCAGCAATTTCCTGTGCTTTTGAGCGATAAGCCTCTTGATCATCCCAATAATTCTCAGCGCGAAGAGCCTCAGATGGCACTCCGTCAAGACACGAAGGCACCATAAATCCAAGGCCATCCTGCTCATAAGAAGTGCCATTAAGACCTGTTTGCAAAATACCATTAATGATACTTCTGGTATAAGGAATTTTCATCCTGCCGTCTGGCTTATACCCTCCAGGCCAACCAGTATTTACAAGCCATAAAGTTGGATTATGTTCTTTTATCTTGTCCTCAAGTAGTCTTGCATACTCGGATGGATGTCTTGTAAGAAATGGCGCTCCGAAGCACGCAGAAAAAGTAGCTTCAGGGGTATTGACTCCGACTTCTGTTCCACCAACCTTGGACGTGTAGCCTGAAAGATACTGAAAAATAGCTTCCTCTTGTGAAAGCTTTGCAACAGGTGGAATCACGCCTGATGCGTCAGCAGTTAGCATAATAATATGTTTTGGGTGCCCGCCAACACCGGTTCTAGATGCTCCGTTAATAAATCCTATAGGAAATGCTCCTCTCATATTCTCTTCTCCGCTATCAAAAATTGGCCTACCATCACTATCAAGCTCAACATTCTCAAGTAGTGCACCACTTTTATGCACTGCTCTATAAATAAGAGGCTCTGTCTCTGCTGACAAATTAATTAACTTTGCATATGATCCTCCTTCAAAATTAAAAATTCCGTCATCTGTCCAACCATGCTCATCATCTCCAATAAGCATTCTCTCAGGATCTGTAGACAGCGTCGTCTTTCCTGTACCGGATAGTCCAAAAAAGAGTGCTACCTCTCCATTTTTTGCCATGTTTGCAGAACAATGCATTGTCGCAATCCCATCTTCTGGTAAATCTTGCTGCATTGCTGCAAAAATGGATTTTTTAATTTCTCCAGCATACGCAGTTCCACCAATGATAATTGTTCTTGTAACTGGGTCATATACAATACCCTTGTGTGACCTCACGCCATCCACCTCACCTCTAAAGTGAAATGATGGTGCATGATATATGGTATATCCTGGTCGTTGATCTCCAATATAACCAAAAACAGCAGGCGGAAGAAAAAGATTTTGAGCAAATAGCGCAGAACTGGCTTGCTCTGTAACAAGCTTTACTCCTCGACTCTGCTTTGTATCAGCGCCAACTCTTAAGTCCTGAAAATAAACGTTCGCTTGTTTTCCAAGATGATCTTGTATGCCAAGAAGTGCGCCGTTAAAATTTTCTCGAGATATTGGCTGATTTACAGATCCGTAATCAACGCCATCAACTCCTTCAACAGTAAACTTATCTTTAGGAGATCTCCCAGTATCAGGCTTGGTGTCAATCACGAGTACACCATCGCATGTCTCTACTCCCTCATGACGACTAACAGCATCGTATTGAAGTTCTCTTGCAGACAAATTAAGGTGTGGTGTTGCAGTGGTAATTTCAGGACTGTGTGTTAAAAAATCTTTAGGTAGGCTCATTAATAAAGCTTATCGTAGCAGGCTATGTGAAATAGTTGCATGACAACTATCAGACAAATTAATGGTATTTGCGTACAAGTCCGACGACTTTTCCTTGTATCCTAAGAGATGTGGGATAAATAGGATCCATTCTGGCATTTGCTGGCTTGAGGACAATTTTTCCGTTCTCTTTATAAAATTTCTTTAGAGTTGCGAGATTATCATCAACGAGTGCAACAACGATCTCGCCATTGGTAGCAGTACTGACTTTTTCTATCACCACAAAATCTCCATCCAAAATCCCATCTTCTATCATCGACTCACCTTTTACCTGAAGTACATAGGAGGTATTTTTTCCAGAAAGCATTGACGCTGAGACTTGAAATGTCGCATTGGGATCAGTATGAGGCTCAAGTGGTTGCCCTGCTGCTATAAAGCCCATCAAAGGAAGTTCAACTGAAGGGGTTATTTCTTTGGCTAGCGTTGGGACAGCACTCTCATCCTTTATTTTAAGAACGCGAGAGTTGCCATCGTCTTTTTGGATATAGCCTTTATCAACAAGATTTCTGATGATTGCGTGAATCGTTGAGACACTTCTATGACCCGTCGCATCTGCCATCTCACGAAGCGTTGGGGAGTAACCATTCTTAGACTGAAATTGCGCAAGAAAAGTAAGAAGTTCTCTTTCTTTTCTATATAATACACCTGCCATACAGTTGAGCAGTTCTCCCGTTTCGAAGAAAACTGTATGTAAAAAATATACGACTTTTCGTGTATTTTTGTCAATAATACGTACTAGAACAAAG
>CAYWEJ010000049.1:0-3346 GCA_964457465.1 uncultured Gammaproteobacteria bacterium
AAAATTTCTCAAGCTGTTGCTGAATGCAGGAGACTTGATGTGACGATCCTTAGACCAGATATCAATGCATCCAAATCGGACTTTAGTATTGAAGATAACACTGCTATTAGATTTGGACTTTCAGCTATAAAAAATGTTGGCAGCGCTGCAATTGACAGCATTCTTTCGGCTCGTTCAACCAAAAAATTCGTAAGTCTTCAAGATTTTTGTTCTCGAGTCGATCTAGGTAAAGTAAATAAAAAAACACTTGAAAGCCTTATAAAAGCTGGAGCTTTTGATACCTTTGGTAACAGAGCATCAGTTTTGATTACCATGCCAGACATCGTTGCAAAAATAGCTAAAAACAAGAAAAGTGAATCTCAAGGGCAAGGTTCACTTTTTGGTGAAGAAGAAAACAGTGATGACATGCAGCATGATACATATCTTGATGTTGATGATTTTTCTCTTGAAGAAAAACTTGGCTTTGAAAAAGAATATCTAGGGTTTTATCTCACTTCACATCCACACATGGAAACATTATCCCGTATCAAGCTGCTCACAACACATGAAATCGAGCTCATTGAGTCTGAAAAAGAAGGAGCTGTTATCAAAGTTGGTGGAATTATCGAAGCAATGAGAAAAATTATCACAAAAAAATCAAATGCAGAAATGGCTTTCATCACACTTGGAGATGAGAAAGGTATTACCATTGAGTGTGTTGTATTTCCTAAAGTATTTGAGGAGTCAAAGTCACTTTTGATAACTGATAACGTGGTTATTCTTGAGGGGAGGCTAGATACGAAGGACGAACAAATGATACTAATTGCTAATAGAATTTCCTCAGCAAAAGCTGCTCTCTAGTGCAAATTTACTATCTTTTAGTATAGCATACGTGAGGCATAAATAAAATGGCTTGACGCATCAATCTTATCTTTCGTAAAATTACAACACTATGGCTGCTTTAGCACCAGAAATTCTCATGCAAATTGGGCCAGTCCCAATTACCAACACACTTCTCAACACAGCACTAGTTGACACTGTCATAGTGAGTGGCGTAATTTTTGTTAATAAAAATATTAAAAAAATTCCAGGAGTCTTTCAAAACATCATTGAGCTCGTTGTTGATGGATTTCACGGCCTTGTAACATCAATTGCTGGTGAAAAAAATACAAAGAAAATTTTTCCTTTCTTTTTCACATTTTTCATTTTCATTCTTATCGCAAATTGGAGTGGGCTTCTCCCAGGCGGAGAATCTCTAGGATTATTACACCATGGACACGAAGGAATAGAAATTGCATCTTTTAACCGAAATCTCACAAGCGACCTTAATGCAACACTTGCTTTGGCAATTATCTCACTTGTTGCAACTCACGCCATGAGCATCAAGACACTAGGTATTAAAGAGTACCTAGGGAAGTTTTTCTCGCTCAACCCTATCCTTCTTTTTGTTGGTGTTCTTGAGATTATTTCTGAATTTACAAAAATAGTCTCGCTTTCTTTCCGACTTTTTGGTAATATATTTGCGGGAGAAGTAGTGCTTGGGACAATTTCCAAGCTTTTTGCTTTTATATTCCCTTTGCCCTTTATTACCCTTGAAATAATTGTTGGACTTGTTCAGGCGCTGGTCTTTTCTATGTTAACAATGGTATTTATGAGTATTCTTATGACATCGCATCATCAAAACGAACATACAGCTAAGGAGGTGAGTCATTGATGGAATTTTCTGTAACAGGAGGTCTTATTGTTGCAGCAGGAGGCATTATCCCTGCATTAGCAATCGGTATGATCGGATCTAAAGCAATGGAAGCTATCGGACGAAATCCTGAAGCATCAGGAAGAATTCTTCCTGCCATGCTTTTAGGTATGGCATTTGCCGAAGCTATCGCTATTTACTCACTTATCTTAGCGTTTACAAAGTAAAACTATGGAAGTATTGGGAAAATTCGGCATAAATCCAATTTTGCTTGCTGCCCAAATAGTTAATTTCTTGATTATTCTTTACATTGTTAAGCGGTTTGCTCTCAAACCGATTATGAAGATGCTAAAGACCAGGCAGGAAACTATTTCAAAAGGTTTGCAAGACGCAGAAGAAGCAAAAAAGCTTCTAGAGCATTCTGTGGAAAAAGAAAAGGTAATGATGCAAAAAGCTCAAGCTGAAGCAAAGAAGCTTTTGGATGAAGCAAAAGAGCAAAAAGATTCTGTTCTCAAAGAAGCTCAGGAGACTGCAAGAGTACAAACTGCTACTATGATCCAAGAGGCGAAAGAACAAATTGCTCGGGAAGCTCAAGAAACAGAGAAACGCTTGACGGGACATGTTACCGACCTAGCAATTGCGATTATTCAAAAATCGTCTGCTGAACTTTTCCCTCAAAAGGATCAGTCGGCAATAGTTGAGAATGCACTTAAAAACTTGAAGAAAAAGGTAGACTAAGTAATGAACAGACAAACATTAAAACAGCTTATTCTAGCAAGCTATACCGATGGAGAGCTAGATGCGAAAAAAGTAAATAAAGTATCTGATTTGTTAACGAAGAAGGAACTGAAGTTATACATTAGAGCATTGAAAAATTCAGAAAAACAGAATACAATCCTCGTCGAAGTTCCATCACATGATGCAATCGATGAGAGTGATCTTCAGGAGCTATTTCCTGATAAGAGAATTTCACTTACTGTTGATCCAGAATTATTAGTTGGGATGAGATTTCAAGATAATGACGATATTTTTGAGTATAGTCTCAAAAATACACTTGATAAAATAACAGAGCACATCAAAGAACAATATGATTAATAGCGACACTATTATTAAACAATTAGAAGACAAAGTTAAAGGCTTCCACTACGATGCCAAGACAGAAAATGTCGGGACAGTTGACGTTAACCACGATGGCGTTATCTTAGCCTCAGGACTTTCAAAAGCTGTCATGGGAGAAAGGGTTATTTTTGCAAATGGCGCAAATGGCGTAGTATTTGATCTCAAAGAAGACTCGGTCTCAATTATTCTTCTTGATGAAGCAACAGATATTAAAGAGGGAGATCAAGTAAAGACAACTGGCGAGCTTCTTGGCGTTACTGTGTCTGAGGAGATGCTTGGAAGAGTTGTTAATCCTCTTGGCAAACCTCTTGATAACAAACCAGCAATCAAAAAAGGGAAACTCATGCCTCTTGAAAGAATCGCAGCGGGAGTTGTTGAGCGAGAAGGCGTAGATACCCCATTAAAAACAGGAATTAAAGCAATCGATGCCATGATTCCCATTGGGAGAGGTCAAAGAGAACTCATTATTGGTGACCGAGGACTTGGAAAAACCGCAATCGCAGTTGACACTATTATCAATCAAAAGAATGTATTAAAAAATCAAAAGAAAGTTAT
>CAYWEJ010000050.1:0-3140 GCA_964457465.1 uncultured Gammaproteobacteria bacterium
TGATTCAATCTCTATATGCCTACCAAAAATGACTCTGTACATGTACCCGAGGAGGTTATAGAAAAAGCAGAAGATCTAGACCTAAGATATATCAAAGAATCAGATAAAGGCATTACAAGAACCGGGAGCAAAACACGATTTGTCTATAAAGACGAACATGGCAAAATAATTAGAGATAAAAATACTCTCAAAAGAATAAAAGAACTTGTTATTCCACCAGCATGGAAAGACGTATGGATTTCTCCTAGAACCAATACCCACCTTCAAGCAACTGGCATTGATCAAAAAGGCCGAAAGCAATATGTCTACCATAAAGAATGGGAGCGTCTTTGTCAGGAAGCGAAATTTGATAGAGTGGAATTTTTTGGCAAACACTTACCTCTTATTCGTGAAGCGCTAGAAAAGGATATGACCCAACGCGGCCTGACAGAGCGAAGAATCCTTGCGACAATTGTATGGCTCTTAGAGCATACCTTTATTCGCATCGGTAACGAAGAATACGCAAAAGAAAATCAATCATTTGGCCTTACTACTCTTAGGAATAAACACGTCGATCTTGAGGGAGATAGAGTTCGATTTGCATTTACGGGTAAAAGTGGCATAGAGCACGAGCAGGAAATTACCAATCCCATTGTGGTAAGAACCATCAGAAAATGTATCGAATTACCAGGCTATGAAGTATTTCAATATCTTGATGAAGAAAAAAATAAAAGAACAGTCGACGCAGCTGATGTGAACCAATATCTCCAGGAGATAACCGGTGAAAAAATTACTGCCAAAGATTTTCGAACATGGGGTGGAACTATTATTTCGGCTCAAACACTCGTACAAATTGGAGAACCGGAGAGCAAGACTTGTCTTAAAGAAAATATTTCCAATACCTGCAAAGTCGTTTCAAAAAGACTAGGCAATACAGCAACCGTCTGCCGAAATTATTATATTCACCCGTCAATTTTTAAAACCTATGAAAAAAATATTCTTATCCCTCATATTGCTACGTACAAAAAGAGGAAAAACACACAAGATCTCAAGCCAACCGAATTTGCAGTCATCGAACTTCTGAGGCAGTACCCCTAATAATGAGATAAAACATTACCTCAGTTGTATTTCCACCTATTTCTCTGTATACTCTGCCTAATTTGTCAGATATACTGACAAAAAGCACCTTGCCAACGTGGTTTGAAAGGAGAACGCTCATGAAAAATCCAGAGCTCTTTACGTCCTTTATTGATCTTACGGTTCGTCACTTTTTTACTCGCGCTGGTTACGAACTATCGATTGAGGATATCATCAGGAGGTTTGTCTACTATGAAAAAAACATCGCCACCTGGTGGAAAATCTGGGTCCCATCCGACTGGAAACTGGTCAAAAATCCACGCTGTGCGACTCTTGAGGAATGCAGGAAGTATCTTCTTGACATTCTCAGACCGCATGAGAGAGAGGAAATCCAGAAGCCAGAAAGCGCCTGCTTGCTTGCGCGCCTTGAGCAGATCATCTCCTCGGTTCTTACATCTTGTCCTGATGTGTGCGAGATCCCCTCGCTCTATCCCCAATCCACAGGTGGACACCCCGTCTTCTTCTAAGAAGACGAGGATCAAGCCTGTACAGATGGCTCTGGGAGCATCGCTTCTTGAGATCGATCTCATCATGACACAAGCTTTCATAAGAGAGCGGGTACACGCCTTGTCAGAGACTGACAACGTAACACTGTCTTCAGACCACAGTCCTTAGCGTGAGGAGACGCCTTGCTTCTCCTCACGCCCCATTTCTTGACTTTCTGCCTCATTTAATATATACTACAGGCCTAATTTAGATTCAAGCGATCTTATGCAATCACTCCTTACAACGAAAAATCTTCTTTTTCTACTTGTCGTTTTTGGCATGCTTTTTAGTCTCAAATCTCTATACAATTCATTTGCCTATTCATTCATCTCTTACGTAGCCTCGCCTGCTCGCGCTGAAAACACAGCAATTTCTCTTCCTACCTTCATTAACATCCCGATTATTGAGACTGCAATGCCGATTGATGAAACATCAATTAATTTTGGGGTGTGGGAAGTTAAAGAAAATGAAGCATCACATTTAGCAAGCTCTGCAGTCCCAGGTGAAAATGGCAATATTATTATGTATGCTCCGAATACAGAAGATGGATTCAAAAGACTTAGTAGTTTGACTCATGGAGATAAAATTTTTATTACCACACTCAATGGCAATCTCCATACCTATATCGTTGACGCTCTGGATATCGTATCTCCTCTTGAGCTTAATGCAATGAGAGATACAGAAAAAGAAACGCTCACTCTTTATACTACCTACGGATTTGCAGATCTCAAAAGATTTGTTGTCCGCGCAATTCCCCAAGAAAACACCTCGAACTAAGGATTACTATGTATCTTTGTCTGCATGTCTGATGGGACAAATTCCTCATCTTGAGACAAGGTATTTTTTTCAAGAGAGCTATCGGTGTGCACGATATCAATAGAAATAGTAACTAAAAGAATAAAAATTACCGCAATAATAAAGGACAACAAAACAAGGACATGATGTTTTCTGAAGTCTTTTTTAAGAATTGAAACAACATTTTCTTGAGCCATATATCAAGCATAAAATCCGGTCCAAAAAAACACAAGAAGAAATAAATGCTATGCTTAGCCACAATCACGCTTAACACAAAAGAGCTCTTTATCTTGGAGTTGTATGTAAGTATTTATTTAACAAGTTTTTGATTGTTTTTCTCCCATAGCCACCTTTTAGGTAAATTTCTCTATTTTTAGCGTCTGCTTTATCAAGAAATGCTTCATAAAAAATTAATTTATAAGGCCTGAATGGTCTTGTTGCTAAACTTTCTCCGTTGTTATGTTGTTTAATCCGGGTTTTCAAATCTGAAGTGTACCCAATGTAAAAACTTCCATTTTGGAGACTTTGAAGAATGTAAGTATAGTAAAACATGGCGAAACGTAAGAAATTTTCTTCAAAAATTTCAACGTTTCAGCAACGCTTAAATTTCGAAGAAATTTATTGCGTTGCGGAGAGAGAGGGATTCGAACCCTCGGAATCTTGCGACTCGGCGGTTTAGTAAACCGCTGCACTAGACCACTATGCGACCTCTCCAGAAAACCAAACTCTTTTGACTATCCAAA
>CAYWEJ010000051.1:0-2762 GCA_964457465.1 uncultured Gammaproteobacteria bacterium
TTGGAAAATTGGGTGAGAACATCACTCTTCGTGAATTCAAACGATTCGAGATCTAATACTATTTTGACATTTTTGTGTCAGAATGCTATTATTGGATAAATGCGATTGTCCCACTTCGCTCTTAGAGCTACGAGGGATAAAAAGTCTACCGCAGTAGACGAGCAGCGTAGGAGAAAGTTGAAAAACACAACTACGACGGAGGTTAACCGTAATAGTAACAGCAGATTTCTTTTTGAGTCTGCATAAGTGCTTACAGCAAGTAGTTGTAAGAAGCAGGGTGGTACCACGGGTTTTTACTCGTCCCTATGATAGATAAGGACGGGTTTTTTTATGCAAAAATTGTGGCAAAAAAATAATTATAAGCAAAATGACTTAATTGAGAGCTTTCTTACGAAGGAAGATATCATCTTGGATAATTACTTGGTTGAGTTTGAGATATATGGCTCAATCGCCCAAGCGGTAATGTTGTGTGATATTGGTATTATTACAAAAAATGAGTGCAGAGATTTGCTAAAAGGACTTTTGAAAATTCTCACATTATATAAAGAAGGAAAGTTTGTGATGGAATTTGGGGATGAGGATATCCATACAAAGGTCGAGAACTATTTAACGAAAAATATTGGAGAAGCTGGTAAAAAGATTCACACAGGTAGATCTCGAAATGACCAAATACTTCTAGATCTTAGACTTTTTATGAAATCAGAGCTTTTGGAGATATGGGATTTATCTCTCAAGCTAGCCCAAACGTTTCTTGATCAGGCGAAAAAATATGAGTTTATTCCTATGCCAGGGTTTACTCACATGCAAAAAGCTATGCCAAGCAGTGTTGGTATGTGGTTTAGTTCATTTGCTGAAGCCTTAGAAGATAATATGGTTCTTCTAGAGGGCGTTTATACATTGGTTGATCAATCACCTCTTGGTGCAGGCGCTGGTTATGGGGTTTCACTTAACCTTGATAGAAAGAAAACAGCTGATCTTTTAGGATTTGCAAAAGTTCAGAATAATTCACTCTATTCACAAAATAGTAGAGGAAAGATTGAAGGAAGTTTGTTATTCGTCTGTATGCAGATTGTTTCTGAAATCTCTAAATTTTCTTCAGACATTTTACTTTTCACAACAAGCGATTTTAATTATTTCAAGGTCGATGATATGTTTACCACTGGTAGTAGTATTATGCCTCAAAAAAAGAATGTTGATGTTGCAGAAGTATTAAGGGGTAAAATCCATATTATGCTTGGACAATTTTTGCAAGTTTATACTACAGTTTTAAATACTCCTTCTGGGTATAATAGAGATTTTCAGGAGACCAAAAAACCTTTCATAGAATCACTATTGCAGACAAAAGACGTACTTATAGTAGCAAACGAACTTGTTAAATCGGTTGAGCCTAATAAAGATGTGTTAAAATCTTCTATGACAAAAGAACTTTTTGCTACAGATGCAGCTTTTGCGTTAGTGAATAAAGGATGGTCATTTAGGGATGCTTATGTACATATAGGCAACAATATTGCCAATTTGTCTGATGTTGATGCTGATGCAGCTATAAAAAAGTCAACACATGCTGGTTCAACGGGCAACTTAGGGCTAGATGGTCTCTCTAAAAAACTACTCTCTAGAAAATCTACTGTGAAGAAACACAGGAGTAGTTTTACTAAAGCAAAAGCACATCTTCTTACCATAAAAATATGAACGATAACAGCAAATATAAAAAAATAGCCTCTTATGAGGGGGTTTTGGGCGAGGTTAAGAAAGTTCTTCTTTTATACTCAGGTGGTCTTGATACATCAGTCATGCTTAAGTGGATTCAAGATCATTATAAAGCAGAAGTCTATGCTCTTACTTTGGATATTGGACAACAGCATGATGATCTTGAAGCAGTAAGACAGAAAGCACTTTCATTGGGTGCAAAAGATGCAATGGTATTGGATGTTAAAGATGAGTTTGCCAACGAATTTATTGCAAAAGGTATCAAAGCGAATGCTTGCTATCAAGGGGACTATCATTTATCAACGCCGATGGGTCGAGCAATTATCGCTAAAAAAGCTGTTGAAGCAGCAAAAAGAGTTGGTGCAGATTGTATTGCACACGGTTGTACAGGGAAAGGAAATGATCAGGTTAGGATAGAGGGATATATTTTGGCACATGATCCAACAATTAAAATAATCGCCCCGGTGAGGGAGTGGAATATGGATCGGGATGAGGAGATTGAATATGCAATAAGTAACAATATACCGGTTCCCGCTAAGAAAGATTTTCCATATAGTGTTGATGATAATATGTGGGGTATGACATGGGAGGGTGGGGAAATCGAAGAACCAAATCAAGTCCCCAAAATCGAGAAATTTTTAACAACATATAACTCCGTTAAAAATGCTCCAAATAATGGCGAGTTTATAAAACTTTTTTTCGAAAACGGACTTCCTGTTAGTTTGAACGACAAAAAAATGTCTCTAGCTGAGCTTATCATCGATCTTAATAAGCTTGCTGGCAATCATGCTGTAGGAATAACTTATCTACTTGAAGATAGGTTGGTTGGTGTAAAAAGTAGAGGAGTTTATGAGATGCCTGCAGGCCATGTCATAATTCAGGCGCATAAGGCTCTTGAGAAATATGTCTCAACAAGGCAGCTTAATGAAATTAAAGAGCAACTAGATATTAAGTGGGCATATCTATGTTATGGTGCCCAGTGGTATGACCCTGCAATGGATGCTATTAATGCATTCAATGACCAGGTTAATAAGCAGGTAGAAGGAGAAGTTACC
>CAYWEJ010000052.1:0-2672 GCA_964457465.1 uncultured Gammaproteobacteria bacterium
GGTCCCAGAGTTGAGAAATTCAAAGAGTTAGCATCAAGAACTCACGAAATAATTCCCATAGATGACAAGACTCTAGTTGTAGATATTGGCAGCAACGATGGAAGCCTCTTGATAGCCTACAAAGCCATGGGAGCAAGAATCCTGGGCATAGACCCTGCAGAAAATTTAGTCATTTTAGCAAAACTAAATGGAATTGAGACTATTCATGGCTACATAAATCCCAAAATAGCAAAGAAAGTTGTAAAGACCCATGGTTATGCGCACGTCACAACAGCTACAAATGTTATGGCCCACATAGATGATTTGAAAGATCTAATTGTCTCACTTGAGATTCTTCTCGACAACGAAGGTATATTTATCTCACACTTCCCGTACCTTATAGATCTAATAGAAAAAAGGCAATTTGACACTATATATCACGAGCACCTGTCATACTTCTCACTCAAGCCACTTATAGAGCTTGCGAACGGGTCTGATATTGAAATATTCGATTTTGAATTAAGTGATCTTGATGGCGGGTCAATCAAAATATTTTGGAAGAAGAAGAAAAATAAAAGCATAAAGGTAAAAGAGAAAAAGATTCAAAAACAACTTGAGCTAGAAGAATCATACGGGTGCTATGACTCAAAGACGTACAAAAAATTCCAAAAAGATATTCTAAAATTGAAGAAAGACATACGAAAGACAGTGCGGGAGATATCAAAGTCTGGAAAAACAGTCGCAGGGTACGGTGCATCAGCGAGGGGCAATATAGCACTCAACTATTTCGGTCTATCAAACAAAAAGATAAAATTTATTGTCGACTCAACCCCCTACAAGCAGGGACTTTACACTCCGGGCACTTACATACCTATTCATGATGAGGTCAAGATCTATGAAAGCACACCTGACTATGTATTAATTCTCGCGTGGAACTTCAAAGACGAGATCATGAAAAAAAATGAAAAGTTCAAAAAGAACGGTGGGAAATTCATCGTAATTGACAAAGAGGTAATCATCATCTAATGAAAGAGAGAAATCTAGTAATTGGTGTAGATGCAGGGTGCCTCGGAACACACGACAAGAGACTGAAAGTAGGAGTCTATACGGTTGCACTCAATACGCTGATACAACTCGCAAGATTAGACAAAAAAAATACCTACTATCTCTACTCATTTGAAAAGATAGAAAGATCTACTCTAAAGCAGTTAGGGAAAAATTTTCACAATATAGTTGTCACACCCACAAAAGGTTGGGCAACCGTCTGGCTGCCGCTTCGAGTAAGAAAAGACAATATAGACATATTCCTCGGTCTCAATCAGTTCTTACCATTCCTATCAAGTAAAGTTCACAAGATTGGAATTATATATGACCTCGCCTTTTTTCAGTATCCCGAGTTCTACATCGGAAGCCTAAAAAAATTACAAACCAGAACAGAGTTACTTGCAAGAGACTCAGACCAGATAGTAACTGTAAGCAAAGCTGTAAAAAATGACATCAAAAAAAGATATCAACTCAAGAGTTCAATAACCGTTCTCTATCCTGGTGTCAAAAAACATCTAGCCAAAGGAAACAGGAAAAATCAATTTCTGTTTGTGGGAGCGCTTAAAAGAGGAAAAAATGTCCCAAACATCATTAGAGCATTCAATTTGTTTCAAAATTACTACACAAAAAGCTTTGAACTAATAATTGTAGGCGGAGACAAATGGCTTGACACAGGAATAGAGAAAGCATTATCACAAATAAGTACAGAGACAAAAAGAAAAATAAAAATCAAAGGCTTTGCCTCAGAGAAAGAACTTTCAAGTCTATATAGCACTTCACATTCTTTCGTCTCACCAAGCCTTTATGAAGGCTTTGGTCTGACTCACGCAGAAGCAATGAGCTACGGGCTTCCTATTGTGGCATCAAAAAGGGGATCCCAATCAGAAATCATTGGTGATGCAGGCATCTTTGTAAATCCCAAGTCGCCAAAATCTATTAGTAATGCAATGCACACTCTCGTAACGGATAAGAAAAAATATAGTCAACTGAGCCATGCCGCAGGAGAAATCTCAAAGCAATACAACTGGAGCGAATTTGGGAAAGGGCTGTATGAGATAATAGCGCGGTATGAAAAAGAAAAAGATAGCAATAGTAAGGGGAAAATTTCTCAATAAATGTGAAATACAGACATTTGAATATCTTCCTCACAGATTTGACGTAAGGGCAATTGCCTCCCTCGCTTCTCCAAGCAGTGAGTATAGTCTTCCCATAACAAAGCTCCCAAGTCCCATGGACCTTCCAAACTTCCCGTATAAAATGCCACTTCTGAATCGCTTGTTCACAGACGCGCACGCACTCTTTGGTCTAGAAGAAGACTTAAAAGGCTTTGACTTAGCTCATACTGCCGAGACATACTTTCATTACACAAAACAATGCATAGAGGCAAAGAAGAAAGGTTATGTAAAAAAAGTGGTAGTTACTGTCCTTGAAAACATTCCTCACGCCAACGAAGGGATACCAGGAAGAAAGCAATTTAAAAAAATAGTCTACAAAAATGCTGACTTATTCCTCCCCACAACTGAAGGCGCAAAAAAAGCTCTACTTGAAGAGGGAGTTGATGCAAAAAAGATCCAGGTCTTTTACAGTGGAGTAGACACAGACATATTCAGACCTGTTAAAAAAAAGCCAAAAAAAGGCGTCAATTTACT
>CAYWEJ010000053.1:0-2566 GCA_964457465.1 uncultured Gammaproteobacteria bacterium
CTTTGAGGAAATAGAGGAGCTATCAAACCAAGTAGGGAATTACTTAAAATCAATTAATATCGAGAAAGGTGATAGGGTATTTATTTTCCTGCCACGAGTACCAGAGCTCTATTTTTCATTTCTTGGAATACTTAAGATCGGTGCAGTAGCAGGAACGCTCTTTGCAGCATTTGGACCTCAAGCACTTTTTGACAGGCTTGACCAGTCGCAAGCTCGAGTCCTTATAACAACAAAAGATATGGCAAAACGTTTAGCATCTGTTAGAAAAAAATTACCACACCTACAAAAAGTATTGCTCGTTGACGATGGTTTTTGGGATGACGTTCTGCAGCAATCAACTGATTTGAAAATTGCTCAAACACATGAAGATGATGATGCATTTATGCTGTATACCTCTGGCACAACAGGTAAACCTAAAGGTGTTGTCCATTGCCATAAGGCAATAATTCATGAGTATTTAACTTCTCGATGGGTATTAGATATTCATGAAGATGATGTTTATTGGTGTACTGCAGATCCAGGTTGGGTTACAGGCATTGCATATGAGATACTCGGGACATGGGCAAATGGTGCATCTACAGTTGTACATGGTGGTCGATTTGATCCGGAGCGCTGGTATCAAATAATTGAAAAATATAAAGTAAATGTATGGTATTCAGCACCAACTGCTATTCGAATGCTCGCAGCTGAACAACCCCATTTACATGAAAAATACGATCTCTCAAGCTTGCGACATTTGGCAAGTGTTGGTGAACCACTTAACCCAGAAATTATTTACTGGAGCAAAAAAGCGTTTAAACACCCTTTCCACGATAATTACTTTCAAACAGAAACCGGCGGCATTATTATTGCAAATTATCCAACAATGAATATTAAGCCTGGAAGCATGGGAAAGCCATTTCCTGGACTTAAAGTTCACATATTAGATCATGATGGTAAAAAGCTTGGTCCAAACAAAATTGGACAACTCACATTAGAGCCAAACTGGCCTTCACTTATGAAGAAGCTCTGGAGAAGGCCGGATAAATATAACTCGTACTTTACTAAGATAAAAGACTCAGGGAAACGAG
Source organism: uncultured Gammaproteobacteria bacterium (assembly GCA_964457465.1). GTDB lineage: Bacteria > Patescibacteriota > Microgenomatia > Levybacterales > UBA12049 > JACROF01. The sequence continues at coordinate 1,071 of CAYWEJ010000053.1, forward strand.
TGTATGTTACAGGTGATTTAGCATATCTTGATGAAGAAGGCTATGTTTGGTTTGTTGGAAGAGATGATGATGTGATTAAAACGTCTGGAGAGCGTGTTGGACCATTTGAAGTTGAATCTGCGCTTGTTTCACAAGGCGATGTTGTTGAAGCAGGTGTTATCGGCAAACCCGATGATGTCCGTGGACAGATCATTAAGGCATTCGTTGTGCTAAAACCAGGTATAAAACCAACAGATGAGAAAAAAGAAGAAATATCACAATTTGTAAAAAGGAATCTTGCTGGTCACGCTTATCCACGAGAAATAGAATTTGTTGAAAAGCTCCCCAAAACCCGTTCAGGTAAAATCATGAGGAGAATTTTGAAAGCTCAAGAAATGGGCTTGCCAATAGGTGATACATCAACGCTAGAGGAATTCTAAGATATTGCCAATTTAACCTCATTGATGTATACTATGGGCATGTCAGAATACAACGCACGCATATTCCATGCTGATGACACCAATGTAGTATTACAATCTTTTGCTGCACTTGCACCTTTCGAGCTTGGCAATGTTGTTTTACAAGCGCACACTATAGATGAAGCGCTTGGATATATTCCAGACACGCTCAGAGGTCGAGGCGTAAACATGGCTATCATAGATGATAATTTCAATGATAGAGAGCGAAGAACTGGTGTTGTGATTGCACAAGCTATTCGAGATTCTGGCCTTGCAGTAGCAATAATTTCATTAAGCGCAAATACTCAAAACTGGGGTGATCTCAATTGTAAAAAAGAAGACAGTCCTTCAAAAATGGCAGCCTCCATTAGGCAACGATTCCCACACTTATTTTAACTTATTTTGATACTTGAATAGGTGATCTACATTCTGGAGACTCATCTTTATGTAATACTTCAAGATCAGATACTGCACTTGCAAACATCTGTTCAGGATGAGGATCTCCACCCCTAAATGATGTTTGACCAGACCATCCACAAGCACTGCATGATGCTCGAATATCAACAAATTGTTCAACGTAGTCTAATTCAGGTATTGCCATATATTCTCAGCAGGTTAAAATGACAGTAATTTCGCCTTTATAGCTTCTTTGGGTGATATTCTGAATGTTATCGATGGTGATTTCCTCAAACTTTTTAGTAAGTTCCCGACAAATAGCTATTGTACTAGTTGGTAAAATTTCATTGATTATCATAAGAGTATCTGACAGTCGTTGCGGGGATTCGTAAAAAGCTACTGTTAATCCTTGAATTAATTTTCCAACTTCAGCAACTTTTGAAAACAATTTTCTTTTTTCTGATTCTTTTTTAGGCAAAAAACCTATAAAAAGCTGTTTAGATGTATCAAATCCTGAAAGTACAGATGCTGTTACGAACGCAGTTGGACCCGGGATACACGTTATATCTACTGTTTGCTTACGAGCTTCCTTAATAAGGAGTAATCCTGGATCAGAAACAAGCGGCATCCCAGCCTCAGAAACGAGAGAGACCTCCATGTTAT
>CAYWEJ010000054.1:0-2479 GCA_964457465.1 uncultured Gammaproteobacteria bacterium
TCAAGAGCGAGGGTGATGAGTTTTGTAATGAGGTCTGAGTAAGAAAGTCCGCTTTTTTCCCATAATTTTGGATACATGCTTATGTTAGTGAATCCAGGGATAGTATTGAGCTCATTAACATAGATAGTATTTGTCTTTTTCTCAACAAAAAAATCTACTCTTGCCATTCCCTTGCATTCAAGTGTCTTAAATGCTTCAATCGCACAGCGTTGTATCTTTTTGGTAAGTTCGTCTGGTAGATCCGCTGGAATAATAAGCTCTGCACCATTGGGATCGATATATTTTGCTTGATAAGAGTAAAAATCATCATGTGCTTTGATTTCTCCAAGCATTGAAGCTTCAGGACTATCATTTCCTAGCACTGAACACTCGATCTCACGAGCGTCAATCGCTTTCTCGACTAAAATTTTGTTGTCATAGGAAAATGCTTCTTCAATTCCCGCAGAAAATGTTTTTTCATCTGTTGCCTTTGTTACCCCAACTGATGAGCCGAGATTTGCTGGTTTGATAAAAAGAGTCGATGAAAGTTGGGCTACAAGTTTGTTGTAGTCTATTTTTCCTTTGTCTGATTTTTTAAAAACTTTATAATCAGCAACAGGAAGACCTGCTTGTCTGAGAAGTCTTTTAGTCACATCCTTATCCATGCAGATTGCAGATCCGAGAATATCACTTCCGACAAAAGGTTTGTTGGCTAGTTTGAGCAGTCCCTGAATAGTTCCATCCTCACCATATGGTCCGTGGAGGACAGGAAAAAAGACATCAATCTGATTGAAATTAAAAGCAGGAGGAAGCGATGATGTTTGAACCTCTTTTTTCGAAGATGTAGTAGAAGGAAGTGCAAAAGTTTTTTCGAGAAGCGGTACTGCTTTTTCCTGGAAAGCCCATGAACCATTTTTATCTATGCCGATCAGGATGGGGTTATAGTGAGTTGGATTAAGAGCGGCAATAATATTTTTTGCAGAGTGGATGGATACCTCATGCTCCTGCGATCTGCCTCCAAAGATAACCCCAACTGTTATTTTTTTCTTGACCATGAGAGAAGTCATTATAACTAATTTCTCAAACCGTTGCATATTGAGATCATTTTGGCTATAATAGCTTTATTACACACATCCGATTGATGTTCCTGCATAAATTATCGGATGGAGGAACCCGCCTTCGCGTAAAGCTACTGCGGGCAAGGGACACATTATGAAAAACGTTACACTTGAAGAATTATTGGAAGTTGGTAGTCATTTTGGCCACCAAGTAACCCGCCAAAACCCTAAAGCACGCGACTATATTTTTGAAGCTCGCGACAATATCCATATTATTGATCTTGCAAAGACCAAAGAAGGTCTTGATGAAGCAGCTGCTTTTGTTAAAAGTCTTGCACAGAAAGACGGCTCAACAATGATCATTCTTGGTGCAAAAAGACAGGCAGAGCCACTTGTTAAAGCAGCATCCCAAAAAGCAAAAGAAGCTGATGTGGATGGTCTTTACTTTGTTACCAACAGATGGATTGGTGGAATTCTTACTAATTTTTCTGAAGTTTCAAAGAATTTTAAAAGACTAAAAGACTTGACTACCTTCATGAGCACACCAGCAGAAAAGGCTCGATTCACTAAAAAAGAAGTTTCACTTATGGAAAAGGAAAGAGCAAAACTTGACAGTTTTTATTGGGGTGTTCAGGATATGAAACATATTCCTAGCGCGGTATTCATTATTGACACTCACCTTGAGGATTTGGCGGTCCGAGAAGCTTTGGCAACTAATGTTACCACCGTTGGTATAACTGATACCAATGCTGACCCAACTATTATTAGTTACCCAATTCCCGCAAATGATGACGCAGTTGGTTCAGTAGAGCTGATCCTCAATCATATTGTCGAGGCATGGATCGAGGGCAGAAAGAACAAAGAGCAGGAAGCTGCTGAAGTAAAAACTGAGGAGAAAAAAGAGATAGTCAAAGAAAAAGAAGCTCCAAAAGAAGAAAAAGCTAAAAAAACTCCAGCAAAAAAGACAGAAAAAGCAAAATAATCCATATGGCACAGGCAAATATTGATCTTCTTAAAAAACTTCGAAATGAAACTTCAGCATCAATCGCTGATTGTCGAGTGGCTCTTGAAGAGACAGATAACAATTTTGAAAAAGCACAGGAATGGCTTAAAAAAAGAGGCCTTGAAAAAGCTGAAAAAAAATCAGACAGAGAGACTCATCAGGGGCTCGTTGAGGCATATATCCATAATGGTGGTAAAGTTGGAGCACTTATTGTTCTGCAATGCGAAACAGATTTCGTAGCACGAACTGAAGAGTTCAAGGGGTTAGCAAGAGAAATTGGCATGCAAGTTGCAGCTATGAACCCTGAGTCAGTTGAGAGTCTTCTTAGTCAAGAATATATCAGAGATGCGTCACAGACTATTGAGAGTCTTATTAAAAGTGTGATTGGAAAATTGGGTGAGAACATCACTCTTCGTGAATTCAAACGATTCGAGATCTA
>CAYWEJ010000055.1:0-1118 GCA_964457465.1 uncultured Gammaproteobacteria bacterium
TCTTTGCTAACAATTGATTGGGTTGATAACAAAACCCAAACTCTTTTCATAAAACGAAACATCCCTTCAATGCCACTGTCACGAAAATCTCCACCCATGTTGAAAGGACCTAAGAACATCAAATATGCTCGCAATGTATCAGACCCGAACTTCTTAATATACTCATCTGGCACCACCACATTCCCTTTAGACTTACTCATCTTTGCACCATCCTTGATGATCAAACCATGAGCAAAGAATCTTGGGAAAGGCTCATCAAAATGACTAATTAACTCCAAGTCCCTAAAAACCTTCGTCATAAAACGAGCGTATAACAGATGCAGGACAGAGTGCTCCGCTCCGCCTGTGTAGATAGTCGGAGGAAGCCATTTATCTCCGGTCTCGTCATTCCACGCATGATCCTTATCGTCAGTTGAAATATAGCGATAGAAATACCAAGCGCTATCTAAGAATGTATCTGAAACATCTGTCTCTCTGCGAGCTGGCTTTCCGCACTCAGGACACAATACGTTATAAAACTCAGGATGATTTCCCAAAGGAGACACTGCTTCATTTCCTGAGGAGACCCCTATCGGCTTGTAGTCTTCAATATAAGGAAGCTCAACAGGAAGATTTTCTTCAGGATACCAACCAGCAACCTGATCAAGCGTGTCGTCTAGATGCCTAAACAACTTCTTGTGAGATTTTGCTTCCTCAGTATTGAACCAACTTTTTTTGTTTTCAAAGCATGACTGACAAAAAATCATCGGTATCGGCGGGCCCCAATATCGCTGGCGAGATATTAGCCAGTCACGAAGATGATAATGAGTAAATCTTTCCCCTATGCCTCTCTCCTCAAGAAAGTCGATCACCTGCTCTTTTCCTTCTGGAGCTAAGAGCCCATTCCATTCACCTGAGTTGATGAGTTTTCCTTCTCCAACATAAGCTTCTTTAGCAATGTCTGCTGACTTGTGCTGAACTACTTGAACAATTGGTAGTTCATATTTACGTGCAAATTGATAATCTCTCTCATCGTGTGCAGGAACTGCCATAATAGCGCCGGTTCCATAACCCATGAGAACATAATCAGCAATCCAGATAGGGATCTGCTGATTGTTGATTGGATTGATTGCATAGGC
>CAYWEJ010000055.1:1218-2472 GCA_964457465.1 uncultured Gammaproteobacteria bacterium
TGGGTGTTCAGGCGAAACAACCATAAAAGTAGCACCATGCAGGGTATCCGGCCTTGTAGTAAATACCGTAAGATCAATATCGGTATCGGCAACTTTAAAAGTTATTCGTGCACCTACACTTTTCCCTATCCAATTTTTCTGAGCTATCTTTACTTTCTCAGTCCAATCGATCTTCTCCAATCCTTCAAGAAGGCTCTCTGCATACTCAGTGATACGAAACATCCACTGCTTAAGCTCTTTTTTCTCAACGAGCGTTCCACATCGCTCACACTGGCCGTCAATTACCTGCTCATCAGCCAAGACTGTCATGCATGATGGGCAAAAATTCACTGCAACACTCTCTCTATAGGCGAGGCCTGATTTAAAAAGCTCTATAAAAATCCACTGCGTCCATTTGTAGTAGCCTGGATCATAGGTCTCAAGCGTATGAGACCAATCGTACCCACTTCCAAGAGATCTGACCTGATCATAAAATCTTTTCTCACTTTTTTTAGCCTGATCCATGGGATGACTGCCGATTTTTAATGCATAGTTCTCAGAGTGAATCCCAAATCCATCAAGGCCAAAAGGCTGAAAGACATCATTTCCTTGCATTCTTTTAAATCTGCCATGGATATCTGCTCCGGTAAATGCATAGACGTTACCAACGTGAAGACCCTCAGCTGATGGATATGGAAACATATGGAGGTTGTAATAGGGTTTTTTAGCAGACTTCAGATCTGACTGACCCCGATCTAATCGGGGCTGATAGGTTTTGTCTTTATCCCAAACAGCTTGCCATTTCTGCTCTATGTCCTGAGGAAAATATTTAACATAATCGCTTTGTAAATCACTCTTTTTCATCTTAAAAGTATAACACACTCTCGTAATGTATAAGCTTTTTGCTTTTGAACATCCACTCCCTAACTACTAGCTACTAACCACTCAATAATTTGCTATAGTAAAAGCATATGTCTTTTACCAAGCAAGCTGTTCCCATTGTAGGTATTGGTATTTTCATGTGGCTATGGCAATTCTTCTCGCTTGAAAATCTCACCGTTCCTCTGATTGGAGTCTTAGTTTTTATCTACCTTATCGCATCAAAGATAGCTACTAAGCAAAAAGGTGGCGAGAGAAAACCATTTGATCATTATCTGGTGCTACTGCTTTCAAGTATCGTTGTGCTCCTTGTCATCTCAACAGGAGGACTTAATTCATCGCTTTTTTTTCTTCTCTATTTTGTTTTCTTTGCCATTGGATTTGCCGTCGCGCCAG
>CAYWEJ010000056.1:0-2359 GCA_964457465.1 uncultured Gammaproteobacteria bacterium
GCTGCGGGACATGGATTCGAACCATGATAGCAGGATCCAAAGTCCTGAGTCCTACCATTAGACGATCCCGCAATGAATGAAAAATGTGCCCACTGAGCACGTGCTTATTTTACCATACGAGCGAGCTTAATTCACTATTGAGAAGAAGGAAGGTTAATTCGAGTAAAAATTGCTGAGGTATCATCTTGGTAGACAAGTTTCCAGCGACCTTGCTGGGTGAGGACAAGTAATCGGCTATAGACAGGTTTGGTCTTGGACATAAAGACGGTATCATAGGTCGAATCGTCAACGTCTTTGTAATTTTGCTCGTAATCATAATAGATCTCAAAAGCACTCACGCCTTTATCTTTCCAAAGATGCATCCTTCCATCGATGCTTGGCTTGATATCAGGATAATTCCAGATGAGCCAGCCACCCCAAGCATACAAATTCATAATATTTCCTTTATTTTGGATGTTCTCTAAAAAAGCAGCAGCTTTAGGTGAGCACTCTTGATACTTTTTGCAGTATGTATCCCATGACATAGCAGTATATTGAGACCAAGGAGCTTTCGTGAAAAGAACAATCCCTGTTGAGATAGCAACAAGAACAGTCGCTGCGGTAAATGATGCTTTTTTACTATCAGGCTTGAGGAATGCTGCAACGGGCTTGAGAAATGGAATAGCAAAATAATACATCGTCCATGAATAGCGACGAATGATAAATGACAAGCCGTAGAGAATACCAAATATCCCAAAAAGGCTAATTATGTCTTTCACATTGTCTTTAAAAAAGCGAAGCACTATACCAACACCCACCAGCAAACCAACCAAAATATGATTCCACCAGGTTCGTGACAAATCACCTGGAGCCAAATACTCAGTCACATCCTGCAAAAGAGGGTTGTGAATATATTTAAATGTCTCTTGATAGATGCCGACTCCAAATGGATTTACCAACGTGGCAACAAAGCAAAGAAATGCTATTACAGCAAAAAATCGCATCTGAGGAATAAGTTTTTTGAACTGTTTTTTCTCTTCAAAAAATCTTTTGACTAAAAACCCTCCCATCCAAAGCGAGAAAATGCCAAGGCCGACAAAGAACTGTCCATGAAGATTTGCCCACAAGAAAAAGAGCAGGGGAGTGAGATACAAACTACGAGATTTTCCTCCTTCGTACGAGCTGACCAGATACCACAATATTCCCATAAAACAAATACTGATCAGCTGCCCTCGAAAAGACACGCTGATAACCATCTGCTCTAAAAAAAGAACCAAGGGAAATAGCAGTGCTTTTTCAAAATAGTCAAGCTTTGAAGCTTTTGCAAAAAAGAAAAAAGTAAGGGTCACTACTCCAGCACCTGCAAGTGAGAGGCCAAAAAATCCTCCGATATGATAAAAGAAATAGGTCAAAACATCAGTTCCCCACGAAAAATTTACCCAGTGATAAAAAGGCATATCTGATGAAAAAGTATTGTCACGAAGGATACTAAAATGCTGAAAAAAGTACTCACCATACTTTAGATGCCATCCAAGATCAGGATCAAAAGGCTGGAAAATACTTGAGAGGAATACAAAAAGATAGGGAAATACGCCGCCAGCAAGACCTAAAACACTCTTTTTCATGAAGGGATTATAGTCAAGCAGAAATAGGATTGCAACGAATTAGCGAGGTCTTGTATATGTTCCAACGAGCTCTGCCTTGGAGATGATGTGATTTTGCATAGCGTTCTCAATCTCATTAAATGTAGCCTTTTCAGGCAATTCAAGCATGAGATCGAGCGCATAGAGCTTAAATCGATAATGATGCACTCCTGAAGGTGGGCACGGACCTCCATATCCAGCTGTCCCAAAATCAGTAATACCTTCTATGCCACTTGAGGGCTTGCTATGTTCTTGGATACCTTGAATGTCTGGAGTCATATTGTAGACACTCCAATGCCTCCAGGTGCCACGAGGAGCATCAGGATCATCCATCAAAAGAACCAGGCTTTTTGCCTTAGAAGGAATGTTATAAAAAGAGAGGGGGGGATTATGATTGAGTCCATCACAGGTGAATTGACTTGGAATTGATGCGCTATGTTCAAATGCTGTGCTGGTAATAATCATCGCTTGAGGCTTGTTCTTATTCTTTTGCATTGTACCATGAGGGGACAAGAAGACCCAGAAAAGGGTGATAATAATGACGGTGAGCAGAACATAGATAATCCATTTCATGGACTTTTCAGTCTTCTCCAAAAGAGTAAGACTCCTTGAGCGGGGAACGGGCCTCGCACCCGCGACCTCTTCCTTGGCAAGGAAGCGTTCTACTACTGAACTACCCCCGCAGCTTCATGTAGAAGTAAGAGTGATTATAGCAAATCAAAGTAAATTTACCAAAA
>CAYWEJ010000057.1:0-2008 GCA_964457465.1 uncultured Gammaproteobacteria bacterium
TTTCTCCTTTCCCCGACTTAGGGGTTTTAGGATTGTGAAAGTGCTCCCACGCATGTGGGACCTGCCAATACATTTGGCAGTGGGATTATAACAGAAGTGACTTTTTATAAAAATGCTGAAGATTTAAGAGGGGTGCCGGGAGAGGGGCTTTCTTCGACAGGTTCAGGATAAACTTGTGGGCGAGGAGGGACTCGAACCCTCATAGTCATTATAACCAATAGTTTTTGAGACTATCGCGTATACCATTCCGCCACTCGCCCTAATAGGACTCAATTATAGCAAGAAATGTTCCTTTTTTCCTCCTTCGATGCTACAATAGCATCTGCTATGAAGTTTGAAGTTTTGTCAAAGCCTCTAAAACTCGTTTCAACTGACTCTATAGTTCTTTTTGTCTTTCAAGGTGATAGCAAAAAAACAGCGTTTGTACACACTAAAGACTTTGAGGAACTCGATAAAAAAGTAAAAGGTCAGTTGTTACTTGCTTGTCAGGCAGAAAAATTTCAGGGTAAATCAGGACAAAAAGTAAGCTATTTCACCTCAGGCATGATCCCTGCAACAAAAGTAATAGTTATTGGCTTGGGGGAGCAAAAAAAGTTTGATACCTCAGTTTTGAGAAAAATTATTGGAGCATTTGCATCTTCTTCTAAAAATGCAATTACTTCAGCCGTTCTTGTTGTCCCTGAGGTTGCTGTAGATGAAAATGTAGTCACCAGTATGGTTGAGGGGGTTATGCTTGGTACTTACCAATTTGCAAAATATAAGGAGAAAAAGAAAGAAGAGAGAGTATTTGAGCTTTGTATGATCACATCTGGAAAAGACACAAAAAAGGTGAGCTCTGCTATTGCAAAAGGTGAGCAATATGCTAAGGCAACTATATTGGCAAGGGACCTTGTAAATGAGCAGTCATCAGTTGCTACACCAACTTTTCTTGCAGATCTAGCACTCGATATTGCCAAATCATCAGCTGAGATATCCTGTAGCATAATTGATAAAAAAGAGGCTGAAAAATTAGGCTTTGATGCTTTTTTGGGAATTGCGAGAGCATCAGATACACCTCCTAAATTTATTGTTCTCACATACAAACCTAAAAGATCTTCAAAAAAGAAAAAGCTTGCACTTATTGGTAAAGGAATAACATTTGATAGTGGTGGCATTAATGTGAAGCCTGGTGATCATATGCAGGATATGAAAATGGATATGTCCGGTGCTGCGTTAGTGCTTGGTGTATTTTCTGTCTTGTCTTTTATCAAGCCATCTTTTGAGGTAATGGGAGTGATTGCTGCTACCCCAAATCTTATTTCAGGAAAATCGATAGTCCCTGGAGACGTGGTAAAGGCATATAACGGAAAAACAATTGAGATTCTTAACACCGATGCTGAGGGAAGAGTTACTATGGCAGACAGTCTTTCATATGCAGTAAAAAATGGGGCAACAGAGATTATGGACTTTGCAACATTAACTGGGGCATGTCTTGTCGCATTAGGCGAGGAGATAGCAGGGATGTTTGCAAATGATGAAAAATTTGGAGAGAGAGTTAAAAGAGCAGCAAAACAAAAAGGGGAAAAAGTGTGGGAGTTGCCACTGGAGGAGGATTATAAAAGTATGAACAAAAGTGAGATAGCAGACATTGCTAATATTCCTCACTCAAGATATGGTGGAACTATTACTGCGGCACTTTTTCTTCAAGAATTTGTCTCAAATACTCCATGGATTCATTTTGATATCGCAGGGCCTGCTTTTGCTTCCAAGCCACATTCCCTAGGTCCAAAGGGCGGAACAGGTTTTGGGGTTCGTGCTGTGTTACAATATATTGAGGAGGAAAGTAGATGATTTCAGTAACAGATTTGCGCGCCGGAACAACCTATCAAGAGGAAGGTCAACTGTTGATGGTTGTTTCGTATGAGCATATTAAGATGGGTAGGGGAAGCGCAAATATCAAGGTCAAAGTCAAAAATCTTAAAAATGGGAATACACTTGAAAAAAGCTATATTAATGGTGCAAAAGTAAG
>CAYWEJ010000058.1:0-1894 GCA_964457465.1 uncultured Gammaproteobacteria bacterium
GGAGATTAAATATGGCAAGAGAGAGATTTACTTTAATAACAAGGCCTAAAAAGATAACAAGCATCCCGAGCGTTCCCTCGTAAGTTGCTCCAAAAAGTTTGAAAAGAAGCGTTGCAATGATAGCGATGAGAATATTGGTCGCTGGACCAGCAAGTGAAACAAGAGCGATATCTTTCCTGCCATCTTTGAGGTTGAATGAGTCAACGGGGACAGGCTTTGCTCCTCCAAAAATGATACCTGTATTTGATAGAAATAACAAAAGAGGCAAGATAATACTGAGAAATGGATCGATGTGAGGTCGTGGATCTAGAGTCAGTCTCCCAAGTAATTTAGCAGTAGGATCTCCTAATTTGCCCGCAACATACCCGTGAGCAATTTCATGAAGAATTGCAGAATAAACAAGAATAATGATGGTTGCTATCCCGATGGGTGATAATAGTGAGCCCATATTGTCGTAGAGTGAATTATATGATATCATACGAACCTATGGCAATGCAGTGCACACTATGTCACAAAGGTGTCCAGTATGGGCACAATGTTTCTCATTCAAAGCGCAGAACATCTCGTGTTTTTAAGCCAAACCTTCATAGTACAAAAATTGTGATTGGTGGATCAACCCAGCGAGTTAAGCTTTGTACCAAATGCCTTCGTATGTACAAAAAGGTAGCTGAGGCTATGACTACTCCTTCGGAAGAAGTTGCTCAAGTTGCTGCCTAAGCTGAGGATATCCATTCAAAAATTCCCCAAGATCTACTACTTTTTTCCCTTCCATCTGTATTTTCCCTTCAGGATAAAACTTGATTATTTTCCCTTTCAAGGCTTGTCCGCCGTAATCTTGATGAAGGCGGGTCCACACGCCTGGCCATGGATAAAAAGCTCTTATCATATTGTTGAGCTTTTCAGTCCATGGTGGATTGTTGATCTCGAAATAACCTGATTCGCGAGCGATTTTTTCGCAGTAAGTTGCTTGTGTGTCATCTTGTGGGATCGGAGAAATTTTATTATCTAAAAAATCTCTTATGACACCGGGTAATTTTTCTGCTGCATCTTCAAACATGCTTTTGTGAAGACTTTCAAAAGTCTCCTCCTTGCTAATTTCGATTTTCCATTGCAGAAGTATTGGGCCGTGATCCATTTTGTCATCCATGAGCATGATGGTAACGCCGCTTTCTTTGTCACCATGAAGGAGCATAGTCTGGATAGGCGAGGTGCCTCGGTATTTTGGCAAAAGAGATGGGTGGATATTAATACTTCCATATGTTGGAATATCCAAAATCGTCTGGGGAATAATTTTTCCATAAGCAGCAACGACAGAAAGATCGGGTTTTATTTGTTCTAGATTGTTTTTAGCTTCTTCGTCTAATTTTTCTGGAGTAAAGACAGGAATATTCTTGTGATTTTCTTGGACAAACTGTTTGATAGCACTTGGAGTGAGGACGCGATGTCTGCCTTGAGGTGCATCGGGAGTAGTAACAACTGCGACTACTTCAAAGTCTTGAAAAAGCTTTCTAAGTACTGGAATGACAAATGATGGCGTTCCGAAAAAGACAATCGTTGGCTTTATCATGGACAAATTGTATCATAGGTAACAATTCTGTATAGTAATATTATGGCTGATCTCATTCCGCTTGATTCGCATATTCACAGAGCCCCCCCCCGGTCACAAGTTGGTCTCGCGTATTCCTGTGATGCCATTGCCACCTGTTGAGCCAACGGTAAGAGAGATGATCGACATGAAACATAAAGAGCCTGATTATTATTGGGAAAAGGTAAATGGAGCATGTGAAAGAGTTGTTGGTGCGATGAAAGCAAAATTGGGAGATAGAGTCCCAGATCATGTTTTTGAGCTATACGGAGACTTGATAGGCGGACCATTTCGGCTTGATCGCGATAC
>CAYWEJ010000059.1:0-1841 GCA_964457465.1 uncultured Gammaproteobacteria bacterium
ATTCGTGAATCGAACTAACAGTTTACCCTGAGCGGAGCCGAAGGGTGGGGTCACAAAAAAGCTCACCGCCAAAAACAGATTTGTAAAACCCATTGCTTCGCGTGTATTGTCCTTAAAGCCCATATATGGATTAATTTTTGCCATAGATATTCACATCCTCTCAATGATCAAAGATTATACAGACATTGTCTAGGATATCCTTTGGTATAATTGCCTAATGATCAAGCTCGTTATTATTGATTTTGACGATACGCTCTCGATGACTGAGGAGGCATGCTTCTATATGGAAAATGAGATTGCCGGTCGACTTGGATTTCCTTCGATGACGAGAGAGACTCATCAGAAAAATTGGGGAAAGCCAGTTGAGGAAGCAATTGTTGAGCGGATACAGGGTATCGATCCAAAAGTATTTATGCAGGAGCATGAAAGAGTCCATCAGCAATTTATAGCTTCAAAAAAGATAGACGTTATTAACGAAGAAAATTTAGCATTTCTAGACAAGATCAAGTCATCTGGTCTTAGACTGGCAATTGTAACTTCGCGTTCGCTTCAGGAAGTAAAGCACTTACTGCAAAAAGACCATCACATTAATACGAGAATTGAGAAGATTTATCACAAAGATAATTCCGAGTATCTCAAGCCAGATCCACGTGTCTTTGATAAAGTATTGTCTGATTTTTCTATTAAGCCTAATGAAGCAATTTACCTTGGCGACTCAATAAGTGATGCGGTGAGTGCCAAATCAGCGGGACTTCATTTTATCGCTATTTTGGAAAGTGGGCTGAGAACAAGGGAGGATTTTAGTTCAGTTGCTGTAGACTTTTTTGCAGCAACACTTCCTGAAGCGCTTATATATATTCAGTCGCATAACTAGCTATGGGGAAAGAAGCATTTGTATTTCCAGGGCAGGGAAGTCAGAAGGTAGGAATGGGCGAGAACCTTCTTATTCATAAAGATCCTCAACTGCGACAAGCTGCTGTCAGAACTTTTGAAGAGGCTAGTGACACTCTTCATGAAGATTTTTCTCGGCTATGCCTGACTGATCCCGAGGGAAAGCTAGATAGAACTATTTATACACAACCCGCTCTGCTTCTGGTAAGTATAGCTGCATTACGGATGTTAGAGCTGCAAGGGCGTAGACCAGATGTAGTAGCTGGACATAGTCTGGGTGAATACTCAGCACTTGTTGCTGCTGAGGCTCTCAGCTTTGAACAAGGATTGCGCTTAGTAAGAGCACGAGGAGAGTATATGGAGGAAGCAGGAGAGACAAATCCAGGGCGAATGGCAGCTGTCCTCAAACTACCTCTGGAACAGATAAAAGAAATTTGTGAGGAATCAGGTGCAGAAATAGCCAATATTAATTCAGAGCAACAAATTGTGATCGCAGGAAAACATGATGCAGTTGAATATGCAACACAGCTCGCAACAGATAAAAAAGGGAGAGTGATAGGGCTCAATGTGAGTATAGCGTCACATTGTTCACTCATGGAGCCTGCTAGGCAAAGAATGGATTTTCTCCTTCAGTCATTTCCTTTTGGTGATCCCGTGATTCCGTTCGTCGCAAATATTTCAGGGAATTACATAGATACCTCTCAAGAAGTAAAAAGAGGGTTGGTTGATCAGCTGACAGGTAGTGTGCGGTGGTTAGATACGATGAAGCTTTTGGAAAGAAGAGGTGTTGAGTCCTATGTAGAAGTTGGATCAGGAGAAGTGTTGTCAGGTCTTTTACGAAGATCGATAAGCAATGCAGTGATTTCCTCAGCAGATAAGATTTTTACCTCATGAGTTATGATACTTGTGTACTACGGCGTGGCCTTTTCCTCTTTTTATCAGATACATAT
>CAYWEJ010000060.1:0-1720 GCA_964457465.1 uncultured Gammaproteobacteria bacterium
ATCCTTATATGAAGCTAAATACGACTACGAATAAATCTTTATTGATTGCAATTGCCCCAGACAAAGGGCTTTGTGGCGGACTCGTGACGAATATCCTTCGAGAATTTTATATCCATTCACGAGACAATAAAGATACTTCAATGATCGTGATTGGCAAGAAGCTAGAAAATCAGATCGTAAAACTTCAAAACGAAGTAATTGCATCATTTCATTTTGGCACTACACTGCCGACATTTGATGTAGTCTTCCCGATCGTTAATCTTATTAATGACTATTATCTTTCTGGAAAAGTACAGTCAGTAAAAGTACTTTATACTGATTTCGTAAGCTTTTTTAACCAACAGCCAAAGGTTATCGATCTCCTTCCAATCGCTTTGCCAGAGGGTGAAATTGATAAGACAGATTTTCTATACGAACCATCACTAGAAGAAATGATGCCAAGTCTTCTTAAGCATCATCTTGAGATGACTCTCTATCAATTTTTCCTTGAAAGCTATCTATCTGAGCAGGCGGCGCGAATGATGACGATGCAAAATGCTACTAATAATGCTAAAGATATTATTGATGGCTTGAAATTAGAGTATAATAAGACCCGTCAAGCAAAGATCACCGGTGAGCTGCTTGATATTATTGGAGGAAGGAGTGAAGCACATGCCTAAAAAAGTAACAGATAAAAATCAAGAAGGAGTAATTGTTAGTATTGCTGGGCCTGTTGTTGACGTTTATTTTGAAAATGAACTACCAGGTATCTATGAGGCACTCACTGTTGAGCTATCTGATGGTAAGACACTTACTCTTGAAGTTGAATTCGAGACTGGAAGTCAGGAAGTAAAAGCGCTGGCATTTGGATCAACAGATGGTCTTTCACGAGGCATGAAGGTGAAAAGAACTTTCTCCCCTATTTCTGTTCCTGTAGGAAACAAAGCCTTGGGTAGAATTTTTAATGTTCTTGGACAAACAATTGATGGCCAAAAATTTGATGACAAAGGAGTAACATATCACCCTATACACGCTCAGCCACCAGCACTTGTGGATCAAGAAACAAAACCTCACGTACTAGAAACAGGTGTCAAAGTCATCGATCTTATTGCTCCATTTACTAAGGGAGGAAAAATTGGCATTTTCGGAGGTGCTGGAGTTGGAAAAACAGTTATCATACAAGAGCTTATCCGTAATATCGCAATCGAGCATAGTGGTCACTCTGTATTTGCAGGTGTTGGGGAAAGAACTCGCGAAGGTACAGATCTTTGGATTGAAATGAAAGGCTCTGGTGTTCTTGATAAGACAGTGATGGTCTATGGCCAAATGAACGAACCCCCAGCAAATCGTCTTCGCGTTGCTCTTACTGCACTGACTATGGCCGAGTACTTTAGAGATGAAAAAGGCGAAGATGTACTGCTCTTTATTGACAACATTTTCCGCTTTGCTCAAGCTGGTTCTGAGGTATCTGCGCTTCTTGGTCGTATGCCAAGTGCTGTTGGCTATCAGCCAACACTAGCAACTGAGATGGGAGGACTTCAAGAAAGAATTACTAGTACCAAAAAAGGCTCAATCACTTCTCTTCAGGCTGTATATGTCCCAGCAGACGACTATACAGATCCTGCTCCGGCAACAACATTTGCTCATATGGACGGAACCATTACCCTTGAGAGATCTCTTGCCGAACAAGGCCTCTACCCTGCTGTTGATCCTCTTACATCAACATCAAGAATTCTTGATC
>CAYWEJ010000061.1:0-1676 GCA_964457465.1 uncultured Gammaproteobacteria bacterium
AGCCACCACAACAACAGGGAGACCCTTTGGAGCTTTACACCATCAACTTTAGCGAAAAAGCAAAAAAAACAAACAGTAATATTTACTACTTTATAGTACTATCCCACGATGAGCCCTTGCTCCTGAGCTGTACTCAAAAATGACTTATATGTGTCTTTTGAAGGAAAATTTTGTTGAAAATTTTTTTTTCGTGAATCTTGCCAACCATCAGGGTATACTTTTGTACCCTCAACATCTCCATATCTTCCTGTTACTTTCTTTGATCCTTTGTCTGCTTTCAACTCACCATACCGCATACTGACGCGATTGCTCAGCGTCCCTACCGGAAGATCCGTATGATACGGCGTTGGTCTTGCTTGTTTATAAGGCATTAATAATGCATCTAATTCCTTTGCGGTTTGGATTGCTGTTGTAAAATTCCCTTGTTCCGCTTCAGCGTCAGCTATACCTTCGTCAAAAGGAGGATAAATAGTGATTCCTTTATCATTGCGAAATTGAGTTGTGTAGTGTTGTACCTTCATTCTTATATTATCTCTGAGCATTTTTTGAGCTAATACTTCCAACATCTCAAGTGACTTCTCTTCTCTATAATCAAACGGGGTATGAATTTTGAGCCCTCTACTTGGACGTGCTGCGCCGATGTGATTAGAACAATATCCTTGTGGTTCACTTTGATACTCTTCTAGTATTTTTTCTGTATCTTCTCTCCCAAGAATCTTGCCGATAACCAAAGCCATGAATCTGCCAAACTCTGGGTCAGTACTCTCTTGTGAACGAAAATAATGTCTCGAAAGATCATCCCTTATCATTCGTATAGCTTCCAGGAGACTATTGTTATCTCCTTGAAAAGCTGTTTTTGTTTCAAATTGTATAGGAGGATTCTTCGCTTCGATCACCGTCCCACCTTCTTCTCCAAATCTGAGCGGACTGATAAGACTCACAGGGTTCGTTTTTAAAACTTCAATCACTGCTCGCACTTTATCTGTCAATCCCCCAGCTGATAAGTCATAGTCTCTCATCAGTTGCGATTGAGCTTTTTCCAAATATATTCCTGCATCTTTCAAAGTTGTCTCTCTATAAAAACGCGTAAGCACCTTATTGAGAGCATATGCCTGTCTCATAAATTCCTCGTTGGGGTAGACATCCTCGCCCTTTGTGAGTCTATTATTACAGTCCTTAAGCTCAGCAGTAAAGCTATTGAGATCTACCTCTGACATCCACTTTCCTATTCCGGTGAATTCATTTGCAACTATAGGATCGTTAAGTAACGTGCGCATATCCTCATAAAGATTTAATACACCTGTTTCTATAGGATATCCGCCCTCAAAGAATGGTTTATCCTCATCATCTTCCATCATGATAAATCCTGGCAACCTGATTCCTCCTTTATTTATCTCTTCCAAAGGAATATCAGCCAGTGGTGTCAACGAGTAATCAACAATTTTGTCTGAAGGCACTGGCACTGGTTGATCATGTTGACCGGGTATACTATCCATTGCTTTAGTATAAATGCAATTGTCCCCAAATCAATAATCAGTTATAATAATTAGCAGAGTTAGATGTTAATTGCCAAAATATGCAAATGAATTACCAGCCACCACAACAACAGGGAGACCCTTTAGAGCTTTACACCATCAACTTTAGCGATAAAGCAAAAAAGGGCAAGCTCGACCCCG